>JAZKRX010000106.1:0-2534 GCA_036626375.1 Haloferacaceae archaeon | reverse complement strand
CGCGCCCACTCCGCGAGCCCGCGCTCCTCGTCGGTGCCGGGAATGACGTTGTCGAGGCCGAACGCGACGACGCCGCCGACGCTGATGCCGGTGGAGCCGACGACGAACACGGTGTTCGCGACGACCTCGGCGCCCAGCACCGGCCCGAGGACCGGCACCGCCGCGAGGCTCCGAGCGAAGTAGGTCGCGCCGCCGACGCCGTCCGGCGCCGCCGCCGCGACGTTCGAGAAGTACTCCGGGACCGCGAGCCCGGCGAACAGCGCGACACCCAGCACGAACAGGTTGCGCTGGGAGTCCAGGTCGACGTACTCCAGGTTCGACAGGCCGACGCCGACGATCTGGCCGAACATCGCGACGTAGAGCCCGCCCACGACGGGGTCGGGGATGGTCGCGACGAACGCGCCGAAGGGGCCGAAGAAGCCGACGATCAGCATCGCGGCCGCGCCGACCTGGACGACGTAGCGCGAGGCCACGCCCGTCAGGCCGATTGCGCCGATGTTCTCCGAGTAGGAGGTCGACCCGCCGGCGCCCATCAGGCCCGCGAACACGTTCGCGACCCCCTCCATCCCGATGCCGTGGGTGATCCGGCGCTCGGAGGGCGCGCCGGAGCCGGAGAGCCGCGCGACCGCGTGGTAGTCGCCCAGCGACTCGACGACCGAGGCGATCACGCCCGCGAGCATCCCGATCACGAAGCTCGTCGTCACCTGCGGGACGCCCCACTGGAGCGGGTAGATGGCGACCGCGAGCGGCGCGTCGGCCACCGACGCGAGCGAGACGTAGCCCGGCGTGTTCGGCGCGTAGACGCCGCCGAGCGAGAGCGCGAGCGCGACGAGGTAGGCCGCGACGATGCCGAGCAGGACCGGGAAGAGCTGGAACGCCCGCGCGCTGGTGCCGAGAAACTGCGAGAACAGGAGGATGAGCCCGAAGGTGAGCAGGAGCAGCGGCCAGTTCTGTGTCGCGCTCGCGACCTGCGGCGCGGTAAACAGCGTGAGGCCGATGAGCACGATCACCGGCGCGATGACGACGGGCGAGAAGTACCGCCGCAGGCGCCCGACGAGGCCGGCGTAGCCGACGGCCACCTCGAACAGCGCGGCGACGACGATCGCCCCCTGGAGCTGGAGCAAGGCGGCACGCCACGCCTCGACGCCGGCCGGGGGGTTCGCCGCGACGACGCCGACGATGGCGAGCGCGGGCGCGAGCATCGAGAACGGCGCGCCCTGGACGATCGGGTAGCGGTTCCCGAACGTCGTCTGCGCGAGGGTCGCGACCCCCGAGACGACGAAAAACGTCCCGACGAAGCGGGGGACGAACTGTTCGGGCATCCCCATCGCGCCCGCGAGGATGAGCGGGACGGCGATGTTCGCCCCGACCATCGTCAGGTAGTGCTGGACTCCCAACCCGAGCGACCGGAGCAGCGGCGGGCGGTCCTCGATCCCGTACTCGACCAGTGCGCTCTCGGCGCCCACCTCGTCGCCGGCGTCGGCGTCCCCCGACATCTCTGTCGGGTTCAGTACCCTCCGGTAGTAATGCGTACCGCTCCGGAGACTGGCGCCGGGGCGTCTCCAATTCGTTTTAACCCCGGCGGCCGGATCGCCGGTAGATGTCGATGTGGAAACGGGACGCGGCGAGCGGTCTGGTCGTGCTCGTTCCGCTCCTGGTGATTCTGCTGGTGGCGAACTGGGTGTTCCGCCAGATCGCCGACCTCCCCTTCGTCACCCAGATCCAGCCCGTCGCGCTCCGGGTCACGGTGGCGATCATCGTGCTGATCGCCCTCACATTCGCGGTCGGCTACCTGATGCGAACCACCGCGGGCCGGCTCGTCGAGTCGTACATCGACGCGACGATGAACCGCGTCCCCCTCGTCCGCGTGGTGTACAACGCCTCGAAGCTCGCGGTGGAGACGGCGCTGACCGGCACCGACGAGCTCCAGGCGCCGGTCCGGATCGAGACGTGGCCCGGAATGCGGATGACCGCGTTCAAGACGGGTAAACAGACCGCGGACGGCCGGGAGGTCATCTTCATGCCGACCGCGCCGAACATCACCACCGGGTTCGTGATCGAGGTCGAGCCCGAACGGATCGAGCCGACCGACGAGCGCGTGGAGGAGGCGCTCACCCGCGTGCTGTCTGCGGGGTTCGCAGAACAGGCCGGGACGGAGATCGCCGTCGAGGACGTGGCCGACGTGGTCGACGAGGGCGAGACCGACGAGCGGGCCGCCTGAGTCGCCCTACGCCTCCTCGACGTAGGTGAACCAGTCGTCGTGGGCGTCGGTCCGGCGCTCCACGAGGTCGAAGAAGGCGCTCTGGAGCTCCTCGGTGACCGGGCCGCGGTCGCCGATCTCGACGTTGCCCACCTGTCTGATCGGGGTGACCTCCGCGGCGGTCCCGGTGAAAAACAGCTCGTCGGCGGTGTGGAGTTCGCCCCGCGAGATCGTCGCCTGGTCGTGGACCGTGTACCCCCGCTCTTCGGCGAGGTCGATCACCGTCTGGCGGGTGATGCCGTCCAGGATACTCTGGGAGAGCCCGGGGGTGTAG
>JAZKRX010000105.1:0-2656 GCA_036626375.1 Haloferacaceae archaeon | reverse complement strand
CCCGAGAACGGCGACGTCACGAGACGCCGAGAGCGGCGGCGTTGCGGGCGTCGCGAGCGAATGCCTCAATCTTTATCCCCGTGGGCATACTCCCTTGGGTCAATGACCGGAGGGGATGACGCCGACAATCTCGACGACCTCCCGCCGAGTGCGAAACTCGTCTTCAAGGTACTCGAGTACGACGGACCACTGACGCAGAAAGGGATCGTCGAGGAGTCGATGCTCTCGGCGCGCACCGTCCGGTACGCGCTGGAGCGACTGGAGCGGATCGGGATCGTCGACGAGGACGTCTACTTCGCCGACGCCCGCCAGAACCTCTACCGCCTCACCGAACCGCCGGCGGAGGCCCCGGAGGCCGACGGCGGCGTCGAGGTCGACGACTGCGCCGAGTGCGACTAAGCCGGGAGGACCGTCACCTGCGCCGTCCGGTCGAGCGCGGCCTCTAGTTCGTCCGCGATCGCCGACCCGCGAGAGACCTGGACCTCGCCGCCGCGGCCGACCGTCGCGGTGAACAGATACTCGCCGTCCGCGCGCACCTCCACCGTCTCGCCGACGTGCCCGTCGACCGGCAGGATCACGTGTTTGTTCGTCACCTCGGGCTGGACGGGGTCGCCGTGGGCGTCGTTTGTCGGGGCGCCAGCGTCGCTCCCGCCGCTCGCGCCGCCCGTCGACGGCCGCTCGTCGTGCGTTCGCACGTCGATGTCGATGCCAAGGGTCTGTTCTATCTCCTGGATCCGGCCGCCGCCTTTGCCGATGACGTAGGAGATGTCGTCCTCGTCGACGTAGACGACCGCGCGATCGCGCCCCTCCAGGTCGACGGTCACGTCGCCGCGCGCGACCGACCGGATCTCGCGTTCGATCTCCTTCTTGGCGATGCGGTTCACCCCGGACTCCTCGCTCTCGTCCTCGTCGCCGACGGGGACGGTGACGACCTGCCGGTTGAACGTGTAGATCTCGTACTCGGGCCGACCGGTCTCGAAGTCTCGGACCCGGATGACGGGCCGGGCGAGGTCCTCGGCGGTGAGTCCCGCGGGCACCTTCACCTCCGTGGTCACGTCGTAGACGGTGTCGACCTCGCCGGCCTCGATGTAGACCACGGTGTCGACCACCTGCGGGATCATCCCGAGTTCGACCCGGCCGACCAGCCGCTGGAGGGCGTCGATCGCCCGGGTCGCGTGGACGACCCCGACCATCCCGACGCCCGCGAGGCGCATGTCCGAGAACACCTCGAAGTCCGCGGTCTTGCGCACCTCGTCGTAGATGGTGTAGTCCGGGCGGACCATCAGCAGGGAGTCGGCGGTTTTCGCCATCGACCCCCCGAGTTCGGTGTACTGGGTCACGTCCGGGCCGACCTGGAGGTCGCGGGGCTTCTCCATCGTCTTCACCGCGTAGTCGGAGGCAGAGAGGTACTCCGCGACCGCCTGTGCGAAGGTGGACTTCCCGGCGCCGGGCGCGCCCGAGATGAGGACGCCGCGCTGGCGCTCGGCCAGCCGGTCCCGGAGTTCGTCGGCGAACTCGTAGTCGTCGAGGTCGGTCTTGACGATCGGCCGAACCGCGGTGATCTCGAAGGCGTCCGCGAACGGCGGGCGCGCGACCGCGATCCGGTACTGCCCGAACTGGACGATTGTCATGCCCGGCTCCTCCAGTTCGACGAACCCCTGCGGGCTGGCGCGCGCGCTCTCTACCACGTCGTGGGCGTAGTCGCGCATCTCGTCGTCCGTCGTGACCGCCTCGCGGATCGTCTCGTAGTGCATGTCGCCGATGGCCCCGCGTTTCGCCTTCGGGCGCGTCCCCGTCCGGAGGTGGAGGCTCATCGTCGTGTCGTCGAACAGCGACTCGATCTGGAGCGACTCCGTGTCCCGGCCCCGCGGCTCGACGTAGTCGACCGCGAGGCCCTTCGCCCGGGCGACCTCGGCCTGGACGCCGTCGCTCGTCAGGAGCGTCGCGTCGCGGTCCTCCGCGATATCGCGGATGAGCGCGTCGATGTCGCCCTCGTGGGCCGCCGAGCGCTCGTCGCCCGTCGTTCGCCGGCCGACGTACTCGACCACGAGGCCGTCCTCGGCGCGGTCGACGAGGCGCTGCAGCTCCGCGAGGCCGTCCCAGCCGCTGTCCCGGCCCTCGTTCGCCTGTGACTCGAGCTCGCCGACGACCGCCTCCGGGACGAGTATCCGTGCGTCCGAGTACTCGCCGGCGTCGAGACGCTCGGTCACCCGACCGTCGACGACGGCGCTCGTGTCCGGCACGACGTTCATGACCGGGAGTCGGGTGGGAAGTCGTATAAGGCGTACGACGTGCGCGTGGCGCCGAACGGAGTGAGGGGCCACGAGGTGGAGCGGTGAGGCCCGACAGGCCGAACCGCGGAACCGCGTGTGCGTGGCGCCGAACGGAGTGAGGGGCCACGAGGTGGAGCGGTGAGGCCCGACAGGCCGAACCGCGGAACCGCGTGTGCGTGGCGCGCGAACGGAGTGAGCCGCAGGGCGTTGCGCGTGGCGCGCGAACGAACTGAGAGGTCGCGAGACAGAGCGCAGGCCGAACTGCGAGGCGCGCGGCGCGTACGTCGCCGGAGCCAAGCCCCCAGCCGTCGATCCGCCGCCGTGACCAAGGACGAACTCGTCGCGCTGGTGCGCGACCTCGTGACGGTCCCGAGCCACGAGGA
>JAZKRX010000104.1:0-2840 GCA_036626375.1 Haloferacaceae archaeon | reverse complement strand
TCTGGAGGATCTCCTTGCGGCCCACCTCGTCGGGGACGCCGATCTCGATCTCGCGGTCGAACCGGCCGGGACGGCGGAGCGCGGGGTCGACGCTGTCGACGCGGTTCGTCGCCGCGATGACGATCACCTGGCCCCGGGTCTCGAGGCCGTCCATCATCGTCAGGAGCTGTGCGACGACCCGGCGCTCGACCTCGCCGGTGACGTCCTCCCGCTTGGGCGCGATGGAGTCGAGTTCGTCGATGAAGATGATCGAGGGCGAGTCCTCCTTCGCGTCCTCGAAGATCTCTCTGAGCTGCTGTTCGGACTCGCCGTAGTACTTCGAGATGATCTCCGGACCGGCGATGGAGAAGAAGCTGGCAGAGGTCTCGTTGGCGACCGCCTTCGCCAAGAGCGTCTTGCCCGTCCCGGGTGGGCCGTGGAGCAGGACGCCCTGCGGGGGCTCGATCCCCAGCTTCTTGAAGATCTGCGGGTGCTTCATCGGGAGTTCGACCATCTCCCGGACCCGCTGGATCTCGCTCTGGAGGCCGCCGATGTCCTCGTAGGTGATCCCGCCGCCGGCCTTCTCGAAGCCGGAGATGGGCTCCTCGCGGAGTTCGACCTCCGTGTCCTCGGTGACGAGACAGACCCCGTCGGGCTCGGTCTCGACGGCGATGAGCGGGATCGCCTGCCCCGGCGAGCGCATGAACGGGTGGTTCGTCGAGGACATCACGGGGACGATGTCGCGCTCGACGACCGGGCGCTTGAGGATCTGTCGTTTGACCATCCCGGCGGCGTCGGAGCCGAACTGGACGGACGCCTCCTCCGGCGGCGCGAGGACGATCTTGTCGGCCTTGCGCTCCTCGGCCTTCCGGATCGTCACCCGCTCGCCGATGCCGACGTCGGCGTTCTGCCGCGTGAACCCGTCGATACGGACGGTGTCGGTGTTCCAGTCCTGCCGGTCGGCGCGCCACACCTTCGCGGCGGTGGTGGAGCCGCCCTCGATCTCGATGATGTCGCCGGGCGAGAGCTTCAGATGCAACAGCGTGTCCGGGTCGAGTCTGGCGATCCCCCGCCCCGAGTCGTTGGGGTAGGCCTTCGCCACTTCGAGTTGAACCTCGTTCATGATGGCGGTCGTCGTTCCTCGAAAGGTCCGCTCGCTCCCCGGTTAAGCTCTTTGCCGGGGGCGAGTCGTCCGGTCCGTGTCACGGGCTCACATTCGCGCGCAGCGGTAAAGCGCCTCCGTTCGGCGGCGGTCAGTCGGCTTTTACCGGCGACGGACAACCGACGCGTATGGACACGATCGCGTTCGACGGCCGCGCCGGCGCGGCCGGCGACATGGTTCTCGGCGCCCTCCTCGCGGTCGGAGCCGACCGCGGGGTCCTCGCGCCCGTCGAGGACGCACTCGGCGTCCGCTACCGGACGAGCGAGGCCGACCGCGCGGGCGTCGCGGCGACCCGGGTCGAGGTGACCCGCGACGGCAAGCCGATAGAGGGCGAGAGAGGCCACCGGCACTACGGCGAGGTGGTCACCCTCGTCGAAGAGATGGGGCTGCCCGGTCCGGTCGAGCGCGACGCGCTCGCGACGTTCGAGCTGCTGGGCGACGCCGAGGCGGCGGTCCACGGGACAGAGAGGGAGAGAACGCAGTTCCACGAGGTCGGCGCAGACGACGCGGTCGCAGACGTGGTCGGCGCGGCGCTCCTGTTCGACGACCTCGACCCCGACCACGTCGTGACGACGCCGCTCGCCCCCGGCGGCGGCGCGGTCGAGATGCGCCACGGGACCTACCCCGTCCCCGCGCCGGCGGTGGTCGAACTCGCCGCGCGCGCGGACTGGTCGCTCGCGGAGAGCGCGGGCGACCGCGAACTCCTGACGCCGACCGGCGCGGCGGTGCTCGCCCACCACGCGACGGGCGTCCCTGCCCTCCCCACGCTCCGGGTCGAGGAGCAGGGGTTCGGCGCGGGCGCAGCGGACCCCCCCGACCGCCCGAACGCCCTGCGCGCGATTGTGGGCGAGCGCGACCGGTCGCTCCGGCGCGAGCCGATCACCGTGCTGGAGACGAACGTCGACGACACGCCCCCGGAGGTGTTGGGCAGCCTCCACGAGCGCTTGCGCGAGGCGGGCGCGCGGGACGTGTCGGTCCTGCCGGCGACGATGAAAAAGTCCCGTCCCGGCCACCTCGTGAGAGTCGTCGTCCGGCCAGAGGACGCAGCCCGGGCCGCGCGGGCGCTCGCGGCCGAGACGGGGACGCTCGGCGTCCGCGAGCACGGCGCCGGCCACCGCTGGGTCGCGGAGCGGCGGGTCGAGGAGGTGAGCGTCGAGGCCGGCGGCGAGTCCCACGCGGTGCGGGTGAAGGTGGCGACCGACGAGGCCGGCGACCTCCTCGACGCGAGCGCGGAACACGACGACGCGCTCGCCGTCGCGCGCGCGACGGACCTGACGGTGCGGGAGGCCGCCCGCCGCGCAGAGACGGCGTGGCACGAGCGAGACGGTGGGTGACTCGCCGCTCGTCGCGGGCGACCCGCGCGCGTCGGCCGGCGCGTTCGCTCTCGTCGTCGCCGCCGAGGGCGCCGCACAGGCGCTCGGCGTCGTCTACCCGTCGCTGCTTGCGGCCGTCCCGGCGTGGCGCGGGTCGAGCCTCGTCGTCGGGAGCCTCCTCGCGTTCGGCGTCGGCGTCGGCGGGACGAGTGCGCTCTACGCGCGGTGGACGCGGGTCAACGTACGGTTCGGGCCGCCCGCCGCGCGCCCGCTCGCGCTCCCGGCGCTCGGCGCGCTTCTCGCGGGGCTGGGCGCGACGCTCGCGGGGGGCGGCGGCGCACCGACCCCCGCGCTGCCGGTCGTGCTGAACGTCGCCGTCGGCCCGG
>JAZKRX010000103.1:0-3041 GCA_036626375.1 Haloferacaceae archaeon | reverse complement strand
TGCAGTGGGACGACGACGGCGACGGCTACGTCGACACCAGCAAGCACGAGGGGTCGGTGAGCTACCCGGCCGACCTGCGACTCACGAAATCGGGCACGGAGTTCACGGGCGCGTACTCGACAGACGGCGGGTCGACCTGGACGACCGTCGGGAGCGTCACGATCCCAGAGGCGAACAGCACGCAGGACATCGGCGTGTTCCTCCGGGGGAGCAAGACCGACGTCCGCGGCACCGCCGAGTTCGGCGGGTTCCAGATCCGCTGAGCGCCGGCCCCGCGAGGGCTCAGCGAATCCTGATGACCTCGACTCGGACCGTGACCGGGCCGAGTGCCAGCGTGATCTGATCGTTCAGCCGGAGCGGCCGGCCGTGGAAGCGGAGCCCCGTCGTCGTCGCTCTGGTCTGGAGGTCGACGGTGAGCGAGACGTCGACGTTTCGGGGGTGGTCGCGGACGAAGATGTTCCCGTCTTGGCTCCGGAGCACCACCTCGGCTGGCTCGACTCGTTTGCTCAGCACCCGTGCGTACTGCGTCCTCCCGACGGTTTCGGTCATGCCCTGTCGGACGTTCGCCGCCCGTTCCGGCGGGACGTTCGAGAGACGGACGACGGCCCGGGTGGTCTCGACGTCCCCCGCCGGTTCGAGCCGTCCGACCGCCGACACCTGCCCCCGCACGTCGTATCGCTCGAACGGGACCGCGAGCGTCCGTCCGACGCCGACCGGCGTCCCGCCGAACTGTACACGCTCCTGGCGCGTGATCGTCTGGAGCGAGAGTCCGAGGTGGAGTTGCCGCCTCGTCGGGTTGCCCGTGGGATAGACGGTCACCGACTCGACGGTCGCGACGTTCTGGCCGCTCGCGCGAGCCCGGTCGCCCTCCGAGATGTCGGCCACGACGTCGGCCGGCATCGTCGTCGTGAGCACCACGTCGGTCGTCGAGACGTCGAGCGACTCCCCGCTGGGCTCGACCGCAGTCACGACCCCTCCGACCCGGTACTCCGACGTCGCGACCGACAGCTGTCGCCCGAGGACGAGCGGCCCCCCGGCGAGACGAACCGTCGGTGACTCGCCTTCGGTGTTCTCCTCTAGCTGCCCCCGGACCCTCGCCCGAACCGTGACCGACGAGCCACCGCCGCCTCCCGGGGTGACGAACACGTCTGTGACGGTGAGGTTCCCCGGCCCGTCGCCGAGCGGCGCGACGTCGCCCGCAGAGATCCGTTCGGTCACGTACTCCGGCTGCGAACCGAGGTCGAGCGTGACGTGGCGCGTGACGAGCTCCGGGCTCTCGCTCGACCCGTCGGGCTGGAGCACGACCGCGACGCCCGCGACGACGACTGCGAGGGCGAGAAGCACCGCGAGCAGGTCGACTACGTTGACGACCCCGAACAGGCGACCCTGCTCGTCGAGGAGTTGCATCTGCCGTGGGTTACTGAACAGGATGGTTAAACTCTTGTCACGATCCGGGCCAGGGGAGTCACTGAGACCGACGGAGGAGCATCTTGACCCGGCCCAGGTCTACGCCCGTCCGGTCTTCGAGACGCTCGAACAGCGTGACGTCGGCGGCGTCGAGGCTGCGCGTCAGCACGAGCGACGCGAGGTGAACCGCCGCGAGGAGCGCACCGATCCCGACGAGAAACGGCAGCGTGCGCGGGGCGCCGGCGGTCAGCCGCTCGACGCCGAGGGCGACCAGCGTCGTCGGCACGAGCGGCTTGACCGTGTTCGCCGCGAACGGATGCGTGCCGGCCACCCGGTAGATCGCGGCCACCTCGAGGGCGTTGTAGGTCGCGTAGCCGACGACGGTCGCGGCCGCGGCGCCGACGATGCCGTACCGCGGGATGAGTGCCGCGTTCAGGGCGACGTCGACGACGACGGCGACGGCGACGGCGTACAGCTCGATCTGGGGTCGGTCTATCGCCTTCGTGACGTCGCCGTTGAGTCCGACGAGCGTCCGGACGAACAGCCCGGCGACCAGCACGGCCAGCGCGGGTGCTGCCGGCACGAACGCCGCGCCGAAAAAGGCACGAACCACGTCCGGTGCGAACAGCACGAACACGAGGACCGCCGGGAACGTCAGCGCGACGACCCACTTCGTCGAGACGGTGTAGAGCCTGTCGAGCGCGTCGTACTCGCCGCGCTCGTAGTAGCCGGTCGCCAGCGGGAGAAAGAGGAAGGTGAACGCGGCGAGGACGAACGTCGTCACCTGCTGGAGCGGCTGGATCGCGCGGTAGAGCCCGACCGACCGTGGATCCATGAAGTAGCTGATCATCAGGACGTCGACGTTCGAGAGGACGACGAAAAACGACGAACCGACCGCGAGCGGCCAGGAGAACGACCACAGCCGGCGGGTGGTCTCGGCGTCCGGAAGCCGGGCGACGACCCGGTCGACCGCGAGCTCTCGGCGGAGGTAGACGACGGTGAGGAGCGTCATCACGACCGGCGCGGCGACCCAGTACGCGACCGCGCCGCCGACGGCGTCGCCGGCGACCACGAACAGCCCGAACGCCGCGAGCGCCACCACCCGCGGTCCGAGGTCACGTGCGACCGCCGCCGCGGCCGACCGGCCGAACGTCCGGAGCGCACCGAACGACACCCGTGCGGTCGCGTTCGCGACGAGAAACGGCAGGAACACGACCAGCAGCCCGGGAAGCCGGTCGTCACCGAGCGCCGCCGCGATCCGAAACCGGGCGAGATAGACGACGGCGGTGACGAGGAGCGCGCCGACGAGCGCCGTTGCGTACCCGCTCCGGAGGATTCGGCGGCGTGCCGCGGGCGAATCTGCCGCCGACATCTGGCGGGTCACCCCCTCGTGCGTGCCGAGGAGCGCGAGCGTCCCGAGCGTGGCGACGACGGTGTACGCCAGCGCGACGTGCCCGAACGTCGTCGGCCCGAGCGTCCGTGCGACCAGCACCTGTCCGAGCAGGCTGAGCAGCCGCCCGGCGACGAGGCCGACGAAGACGACAGCCGCGCTCTCGGCCAGCCCGCCCAGCGCGTCGTCTGACGAACTCACGGCTCGGGTGGGAGTCGCGCGGGCCGCGGGCCTAAGAGTGCCG
>JAZKRX010000102.1:0-3111 GCA_036626375.1 Haloferacaceae archaeon | reverse complement strand
CTCGCTGCGTCGGCCCGCAACCTCGCGGACGAGCTCCGGTCGCGTGGCGTCGTCCTGCGGTAGGAGGACTCGCGGGGGGCGGGCCGGACGTGCTACTGAGTCCGAGCAGCCGGCCGACGGCGCTCGCGCGCCGGACGGTCGCTTATCTCCCTCGCGGCCGACGCCGTCGTATGGAGACCACGGAGACGTTCGGCACACGACGGCCGGTGGTAGGAATGGTCCACCTGCCGCCGCTTCCGGGGGCACCGCGGTACGACTCCGAGCGCGGTCGCACAGCCATCCACGAGGCGGCGCGCCGGGACGCGGAGCGACTGACCGCGGGCGGCGTGGACGCGGTGATGGTCGAGAACTTCGGCGACGCGCCCTTCTACCCGGACGAGGTGCCGGTCCACACGGCCGCGGACCTGACGGCGCTGACACGGACCGTCCGCGAGGCGAGCGGGCTCCCGACCGGCGTGAACGTCCTCCGGACCGACGGCCCGGCCGCGGTGGCCGTCGCCGCCGCGACGGACGCCGACTTCGTTCGGGTGAACGTCCACGTCGGCGCGCGCGTCGCGGACCAGGGGGTGCTGGAGGGGCGCGCCCACGAGACGATGCGGCTCCGAGAACGGATCGACGCCGACGTGGCGGTGCTCGCGGACGTCGACGTGAAACACTCCGCGCCGCTCGCGGTCGACGGCTACGAGGCCGAGTCGGTCGCGGAGTCGGCAGAGCGCGGACTGGCCGACGGCGTCGTCGTCACGGGCGCGCGGACTGGCCGGGCGACGCCGGTTGAGACAGTCGAGGAGACCGTCGAGCGCCGGGACACGCTCGGCCTCGGGACGCCGGTGTTCGTCGGGAGCGGCGTGGACGCCGCGACGGTCGGCGACCTGCTTCGGGTGGCCGACGGCGTCGTCGTCGGGACGTCGCTCAAAGAGGGCGGCGAAACGGGGAACCCGGTCGACGTTGAGCGGGTGGAACGGCTGGTCGCGGCTGCGGACGAGGTCCGGTGAGGCCGTCGGCTCGGTCACGGGGCGACCCGCGTGCGCAACAGGCGTCGTGTGCGGGCCCCGTGGTCGGGACCGGAGTGTCCGCTCACGTCACGCGTCGAGCAGGGTCTCGACCTCGGCCAGCGAGTCGATGACGGCCGCCGGCTCGGCCTCCAGCTCCGCCCAGTCGTTGTGCTCGCGGCGGAGGAACACGCCGTCGAGTCCCGCCCGGTCTGCGGCGATCAGGTCCGTCTCGCGGTCGCCGACGTACAGCCCCGCGTCGGCGTCGAGTCGGTCGAGCGTCTCGCGCAGGTAGTACGGCTCCGGCTTACGCCGCCGGAACCCCGTGACGCCGGGTTCGCGGCCCCGAACCGCCGCGAAGACGTTGAGGCCGTGGTGGCCGACGACCGTCTCGACGACCCGGTTGTAGTTGTTGCTGACCAGCGCGAGTTCGTACTCGTCGGCCAGCGTCGCCAGCGCGTCGGCGTCCGGCATCAGCCCGTGAACGCCCGCCTCGATGCGGTCGGCGATCCGGCGGGCGCTGTGGACCTCGCGGGCGGCGTAGAACGGCTCCGGGTCGACACCCACCGCGCGGCAGGCGTCGACGAACGTCTCAGTGTACTCGTAGCCCGACAGCGCCGTCCGCTGCGGCTCCGGGGGCGTCAGCCCGTAGTCCGTGAGCGTGTCGGCGAGCGCCCGCTCGTGGACGACCGGGTCGGTTCCGCGACCCGACAGCACCACGCCGTCCATGTCGAGCAGGAGCGCCGGCCGGTCCGCCCCGGCTCCGCCGTCAGACGCTCGTTCGGGCGGCCGGGGATCCGGACTCATCGCACGAGTCCCCGGGTGTACGCCGAGAGGCTCTCGGTCGCGACGACCACACCGAGGATGACGATCAGCACCGTCGCGACCGACTGCCACGCGAAGGCGTTGACCGCACGGAACAACTGGACACCGATGCCGCCCGCTCCGACGAACCCGAGCACCGTCGAGTCGCGGATGTTGATGTCCCACCGGTAGATCGAGAGCCCGACGAGTGCGGGTTTCACCTGCGGGAGGATGCCGTAGAGCAGCACCTGCGCCGAGGACGCGCCGGACGCACGGACCGCCTCCACCTGGCCGAAGTCGATCTCCTCTATCTCCTCGCCGAGGAGCTTCCCGAGGAAGCCGACCGAGCGGAACACGATAGCGACGGCACCGGCGAGCGGTCCCGAGCCGAACAGCACGACGAAAAACAGCGCCCAGATGATCGTGTTGACCGACCGGCTCACGGTCACGATGAGCTTCCCGAGCCAGAAGGTCGCGACGTTCGGCGTGGTGTTCTCGGCGGCGAGCAGCGCCACCGGAATCGAGAGCACCAGCGCCCCGAGGGTGCCGAGCGCGGCGATCTGGACCGTCTCGATCAGCGGGTCGACGATCCGGGCGGTATACGCCACGTCCGGCGGATACATCCGGGTGAGGAGGTCGCCGACCTCCCGGGGGATCGTGTCGGGGTTCGTGACGCCGATGTCCATGAACTGCCAGGACCCGACCACGGCGACCACGGCGACGAGGGTGAGAACGAACCGACCGAGCCGCCGCCGTCGGTCGAACCGCTCCCACTCCCGTCGTTTCGTCGCCATCAGCTGTACCTCCGGCGGACGAGCGCGCTCACACCCTCTGCCACGAGCACGACCGCGATGATCGCGACCAGGATGGCCGTGACGTACTGGTAGTCGTAGCGGTTGAACGCGGTCAGGAGGACCGACCCGATCCCGCCCGCGCCGACGATGCCGATGATGGTCGAGGTGCGGATGTTGATGTCCCACCGGTACACCGAGAGGCCGGCGAACCGCGGGATGATCTGGGGGACCACCCCGTACAGCAGCGTCTGGATCGGCGAGGCACCGGACGCCCGCACCGCGTCGACCGACCCCATGTCGATATCCTCCAGGTCCTCGGCCAGCAGCTTCGAGAAGAAGCCGACGGTCTTGAACGTGATCGTGAGGATGCCCGCGAGCGGTCCGAATCCGATGGCCTTGACCGCGATGATGGCGACGATGATGGCGTTGAACGCCCGGGAGATCGAGATGAACCCCCTGTTGACGGCGTACAGCGGCTTCGGCGAGAGGTTCTCCGCGGCCATGAACGCGATCGGGACGCTGAG
>JAZKRX010000101.1:0-3390 GCA_036626375.1 Haloferacaceae archaeon | reverse complement strand
TGGCGGTGACGGCCGACCCGGCGCGCCGCGAGGTCGCGCTTGACGCCGGCGTGCGGGCGGTGTTCGCGCCCGAGACGGTCGCCGACGACCCGGACCGCGTCGCCCGGCGGGTCGTCGACGCCGCGCGGGCCGCGGCGTTCGGACGCCGTCGACGGGTCGTCGACGCCGTCGCCGACGCGACCGCGGTGGTGGGCGCGGACGGCGACATCCGGACGGCCGACGACGCCTTCGTGGCGCTCGCCGACGACCCGCCGGAGCCGCTGGTCGGCGAGCCGCTGACGACGGTGCTCGACGCGAGCCACGCCGACCTCGTGTTGGGCGCCGCGGAAGGGCTCGTCTCCGACCCGGAGGCGGTCGTCGCGTTCGAGCACGAGACCGCGTCGGACAGGCGGCTCGCCACCCGGGTCGCGCCGGTCGTCGTCGACGGCGACCTCGACGCAGTCGTGGTGGCGGTCCGGGACGTGACCGACCGCGAACTCCTCACCGCCGAGCTGACACGCCGGGCCGAGCGGTTAGAGGAGGTCGCGAGCATCGTGAGCCACGACCTCCGGAACCCGCTGAACGTCGTCACCGGACGGCTCCAGCTGGCCGAGGAGACGGGCGACCTCTCGCACGTCGAGCCGGCGCGGCGGGCGACCGACCGGCTCTGTGGGCTCGTCGACGACGTCCAGGCGCTCGCGCGGCGCGGGCAGCACGTCCGCGAGGCCGACCGCACGCCCGTCGACCTGGCGGTCACCGCACGGATGGCGTGGGGCAGTGTCGGCACGGGGAGGGCGACGCTCGACGCCGCGTCCGTCGCGGGAACGACCGTCGAGGCCGACGAGGACCGCCTCAGAGAGCTGTTCCGTCGGCTGTTCGAGAACGCCGTCGCCCACGCCGGACCGGAGGCGACGGTGACCGTCGAGCCGACGGCCGACGGGTTCGCCGTCGTCGACGACGGCCCCGGGTTCGACCCCGAGGCGGCGGACCGCCTGCTCGACCCGGGCTACACGACCGCCGACGACCGGACGGGGTTCGGCCTGGCCGTCGTGGCGGCCATCGCCACGGCGCACGGCTGGCGGGTGAGGACCGAGCCCAGCGGAGACGGCGGCGCGCGCGTCGCCGTGGACGTCGCCGTCGGCCCGGACCCACCGTAACGGGTTTGCCCCGGCCCGCCGCAGACCGGGCATGCGCGTCACCGTCTCCGACGACGCGACCGCCGACGAGGTCGAGGCGCTGACGACGGCGCTCGCGGAGTACCTCGGCGAGCGCGTCGAGGCCGTCCGCGCCGGCGTCGACGGGGTGGTCGCGGCCGCCGACCCGCCGCCCGGCGCGGGGGCACCGACGGAGCGCGAGCGCCGCCTGCGCGAGGAGATAGCCGAGATCCGGCGCGGCGGGCCGGAGAAGTACCGCGAGCGCCTCGCGGAGACGGGCAAGCTGTTCGTCCGGGACCGGCTCGACCTCTGGTTCGACGGCTTCGACGCCGAGGACGGCCGGTTCGCGGCCTACGACGACTGGCATCCGTCGAGTCCGGAGGTGGAGTACGACCCCGAGCGGCGCCTGCCGGCCGACGGACTGCTCACCGGCCTCGCGACGTTCGAGGGGCGGCGCGTCCACGTCATGGCGAACGACTACACCGTGAAGGCGGGGTCGATGGCCCGCCGAGGTGTGGAGAAGTTCCTCCGGATGCAGGAGCGAGCGCTGCGTTCCGGGCGCCCGGTCCTCTACCTGATGGACTCCTCGGGCGGGCGCATCGACGAGCAGACCGGCTTCTTCGCGAACCGGCAGGGGATCGGGCGGTACTACTACAACCACTCGATGCTCTCGGGGCGGGTTCCGCAGATCTGCGTGCTGTACGGCCCGTGTATCGCGGGCGCGGCGTACACCCCCGTCTTCGCGGACTTCACCGTCATGGTCGAGGGGATGTCCGCGATGGCCATCGCCTCGCCGCGGATGGTCGAGATGGTGACGGGCGAGGAGATCAGCCTCGAAGACCTCGGCGGCCCGGACGTCCACGCGCGCCACACCGGCTCCGCGGACCTCGTGGCCGCGGACGAGGCGGAGGCGCGCGACCTCGTCGCCGACCTGCTCTCGTACCTTCCGGACCGTGCGGGCCAGACACCACCGCGAACGGAGGGCCGCGCGCCGGGCGCCGACCCCGCGCTCCTCGACGAGGCGATCCCGGAGTCGCCGAGCCGGGCGTACGACGTCCGCGACGTGCTGGCGCACGTCGTCGACGCGGACTCGCTGTTCGAGCTCCGGCCGGCGTACGGGTCCGAGATCCTCACCGCGTTCGCGCGGGTCGACGGGCGGCCGGTCGGGGTCGTCGCCTCGCAGCCCGCCGCCCGCTCCGGGGCGATCTTCCCCGACGCGGCGCGGAAGGCCGCGGAGTTCGTCTGGACCTGCGACGCCTACGAGGTGCCCTTGCTCTACCTCTGTGACACCCCGGGGTTCATGGCCGGCTCCGCGGTCGAGCGCGAGGGGATCCTCGAGGCGGGCAAGCGGCTGATCTACGCCACCTCGGCCGTGACGGTGCCGAAACAGACCGTGGTGACGCGGAAGGCCTACGGCGCGGGCATCTACGCGATGGGCGGGCCGGCGTACGAGCCGGAGAGCGTGCTGGCGCTCCCGAGCGCAGAGATCGCGATCATGGGTCCGGAGGCGGCGGTCCGGGCGGTGTACGCGAACAGACTCGACGCTATCGACGACCCCGAGGAGCGCCGGGCGCGAGAGGAGGAGCTCCGCGCGGAGTACCGCGAGGAGATAGACGCCCGGCGGATGGCGAGCGAGACCGTGATAGACGAGGTGGTGCCGCCGGGCGACCTCCGCGAGGAGCTGGTCACCCGCTTTGCGTTCTACGAGGACGTCGAGCGGTCGCTCCCGGAACGGAAACACGGCACCGTCCTCTAACCCAACCAATACCGGGGGGGCGTCCCTCGAATCGGGTGATGGGCCTGTTCGACTGGCTCCGAGGGATCGGCGGTGACGCCGCCGAGACGGAGCCGGACCCAGCGCCACGGACGCCAGCGCCCGACGAGGCCGGGGGTCCCGTCGCCGACGTCGTCGGCGGGTGTCCCGCCGGCTTCCGTGCCGAGGCCGAGGACCTCGTCGCCTACTGGAGCGCGTACGACCTCGACTACCGGCCGTCGTCGCTCGTGCGCCTCGACTCGCTGACCGCGCGACAGCGCGCGCGGTCCGACTACGTTCGCGCCGAGACGGACGCAGGTGAGTCCGTGGCCTTCCGCCCCGCCGCGGCCGGGTCGGCCTGCTACTTCGGGGAGGTGCTGGTCCGCGCGCACGGCGGCGAGTGGACGAACGGCGACGACGGCTGGCGCGTCGTCGTCGAGGGGCCCGAGGGCCGCACCCACGTCGACGTCTTCGCGGTTGCTCACGAGTGTCTCGACGGCGACG
>JAZKRX010000100.1:0-3513 GCA_036626375.1 Haloferacaceae archaeon | reverse complement strand
GACCGTCGCGGCCGGCGGGCGGCCGCGCGCGGCCCGGCGGGCGAGAAGCGCCGGGGCGCCTAGCCCGGCCGCGGCCAGCGCGAGCGCGGTCAGGAGGTTCAGCTGCTGGCCGAGCGAGCCCAGAACGGTGATCGCGAACGTGACGACCGCGCCGGGCATCCCCCGCGCGAGCGCCCCCTCGACGGGCGCGCCGACGAACGCGGGCGTGAACCCCGCGACGGCGTACGACCCCGCGACGGCCGCGGCGCCCGTCGCGAGCGCGACGAGAGCGTCGCCGGCGGCCACGCGCCGACGGAGGCCGCTCGCTACGTTGTCCATACTATCGGGACTCCCGAGACGGGGATAACCGTTGGCCGAACTCCGTTCGGGTTGATTCTAGAATAGTATTCAAGTGTCGGCGCGCGCCACCCAGCGTATGGTCGAGGCGTTCGCCGTCGCGTCCGGCAAGGGGGGGACGGGCAAGACCACCGCCACGCTCGCGCTGGGGATGGCGCTGGCGGAGGCGGGCCAGGACGTGACCGTCGTCGACGCGGACACGGGGATGGCGAACCTGCTCTTTCACGCCGGCCTCGACGACGCCGACGTCACGCTCCACGACCTGCTGGTCGACGGGCGAGCCGCGGCCGTGGCCGACGCCACCTACGACCGCTTCGGGATGCGTGTCGTTCCCTGCGGGACGAGCCTGGCGGACTTCCGGGCCGCCGACCCCGAGCGGCTCCGCGCGGTCGTCTCCGAGCTCGCCGCCGACGCGGACGTCCTCCTGCTCGACTCGCCCGCGGCGCTGGGCTCGAAAAGCGCCGTCCTGCCGGTCGTCCTCGCGGACCGCGCCGTGGTCGTCCTCGAGCCCACCATCCCCGCGCTCTCGGACGGGCTGAAGGTCCAGGAGTACGGTCGGTCGTACGGCACGGAGACGGCGGGCGTCCTGTTCAACCGGGTCCACGACGACACCGACTTAGAGCGGGTCACGGAGCACGCCGGGCGCTACTTCGGCGGCGAGCGGCTCGGAGACGTGCCCGAGTCGGACGCCGTCCGGGCCGCGCGGCGGGCGGGCGAACCGCTGCTCGCGCACGCGCCCGACTCTGCCGCCGCCGACGCGTTCCGGCGCGCCGCCGCGCGGCTGGAGGTGCGCGACGTGGGCGCCGAGAACGTCGCGGACCGCTTTCGCTCGGCGGTCGTCCCCGAGGAACTGTGAACCTGCCGCGCGGCGAGGTGGTGCGCTCGCGGGTGGTCGACGACCCCGGCGAGCCGCTCGGGACGGCGCTCGACCGCGGCCTCGACGGCTACCTGGTCCTCGAGCCCCAGGGCTCGCTCCTGCTCGACGAGGAGGTGGCGGGGGTCGTGACCGTCGCGGACGGCGTCCCCGTCCTCGCCTACGAGGAGCGCGGCGACCACGGCGGCCGGGCGGCGCTCGACGCCCTCGCCGGCCCCGGCCCCTTCCGCGCCGAACTGTACGCGGTCGGCGCGGCGATCGACCGGGTCCACGACCGCGACGACGGCCGCCTGGCGGTGACGCCGGGCGCGCCCGCCGAACGCCTCGCGGACGACCCGGCGCTCGCGGCGCGGACCCGCGAGCGCGCGCCGGACGACCGCCTCGACGCCAACGAGGACCCCGGCGCCGTCGAGTCGTTTCTCGCCGACGAGGAGCGGATCGAGGCGATCCGCGAGCGGGCTCGCGCCGAGGCGGAGGCCCGTGCCGCGGAGTGGGGACTGACCGACCAGCTGGCGGAGCCGCCTGAGGGGACGCAGTGACGGTACTGCGGCTCCTCTCGCTTCGCACCCCGCCCGACTTCGCGGCCTGGGCGCGCCTCGGCGGCGAGTACGTCACGACGGTGACCCGGGCGATGGGCTTCGACGCCCCCGCGGACCTGGAGGACCGGCTCGACCGCGGCGTCGCGGCGCTCCGCGAGGACGAGCGGGCGGTGCCGGCCGTCGTTGCGCGCCCGCTCGTCGCCACGCTCCTCGCCGACGCCGCCTTTCCCGCGCCCTTCTGTGAGTACACGCCCGTCTGGTACGAACTCGCGCTCGCGGGGGCGAACGCCGTCGCGACGCGGCGCCTGCGCGCGGTCGCCGGGCGGTACGCGGCCGGCCTCGACGGCGTCGACGCCCCGCGGTTCCCGCGACCCCGGGACCTGCTGGTGGACGGTGACCCGGCGACGCGTGGGGTCTCGGGCTTTTCAGACCGGTTTCTCCTCGCGGACGCCGTCCTCCACGTCGACTGGTACGTCCACGTCGCGCGGGCGGCGGGCGTCGCGGTGCCCGCGGACCTCGTCGCGCGGACCCGCCGCGAGAGCGTCCGGTACTACCGCGCGCGGCGCGACCCGTCGGTGCTCTCCCCGGACGTCCGGCGGTTCCAGCACGCCCTGTTCGCGGACGACGCGTGGGTCCGGGGGCTCGACGCGGCGTACGGGCTGGACAGCGCGCTCCTCGGCGTCTGGGAGCGGCTGTTGCGCGGCGAGCGAGCGCGGCTGGCGCCCTGATCCGACGCGGCGTTCAGTCGAGCGTCTGGCCGACCAGCTTCGACTCCGCGGCCGCGAGGTGCTCCGCGAGCGTCGAGGGGCCGATGCCGAGCGACTCGGCCACCTCCGTCGCGTTCGACTCGCGGGGGTACTCGAAGTAGCCCATCTCGTGGGCGGTCGCCAGCACCTCGGCCTGTCGTGTCGTCAGGCGCCCGCGGTCGACGACCACCGGGTCGGCGTCGCTGCCCTCCGGCGGGGTCCGGAGGATGGACCCGACGGTCACGTCGTCGTACGCCGAGCGGAGGTCGTCGAGCACCGCCCGGAACGTCTCCGAGTCGGAGACGTGGAGCGTGAGCTCGAGCCGGCCGTCGTCGACCGACACGTCAGCGACGGGGCAGTCGAGCGCGGTGATCCGCTCGCAGACACAGGCAGACTCGGGGTCGCGCTCGAACTGGTAGACCGTCTCGTCGTCGTAGGAGAACACCCGGTCGACCCCCGGGTCGCTGTCGGCGTCCACGTCCGACGGCTCGGCACGAAACTCCTCGACCACCGGGTCCCCCTTCGTCCACGTCACGCCCTCGGCGGGTCCGTCGGCGACTGCCGCGACCGGGCAATCACCGGGCGATCCGACCGAGAGCGTGACCCGCAGGCCACCGTCGGTCATACGCAGAGGAGTTGGCACCACACCGGGAAACCCGTTGTGGACCTGGGTCGGCCCGACGTGTGCGACGGTCGAGCCGGGCGAGTCCGTCCTCGTTGTCACCGACTGGCGGGAGGAAGACGTCGCCGACCGCGGGGTCGACGGCGTGTGACAGGCCGACCGTCTCGTCGCGGCGAACGCATTTGAGCCGTGGGGCCGTACCCCGCGCCGATGCCACCGTCGGTCGGAGCGCTCGCGCGGCGGTTCGCCGGCCTCGACGACGCCGGGTACGCCGCGTTCCTCGCCGCGCTCGCGCGGGCCCGCGGCGACGAGGCCGCTCGCGCCGAGGGGCGCGTCGTGGTCTACGGCGACGGCCGTCGGGTCCGGGCGCACGCCCCTCCGCGCCGCCGTCCCGCA
>JAZKRX010000099.1:0-3684 GCA_036626375.1 Haloferacaceae archaeon | reverse complement strand
CCCGCCTCCGACTCCGTCTCCCTGCGGACGTTCAACCGCAACTTCGAGGGCCGCTCCGGGATGGAGGAGGACGCGGTCTACCTCTGTTCGCCCGAGGTCGCGGCGGTGAGCGCGCTGACCGGCGAGATCACCGACCCGCGGGACGTCGCCGACGACCTCGGCCTCTCTGCCCCCGGGTTCGAACTCCCGGAGCAGTACATCGGTGCGAGCGACGCCGACATCATCGACCCCGACCAGGCCGTCGACGACGCGCCGGTCAAGGGGCCGAACATCAAGCCCGTCCCGCTGGGCGACCCGCTCGGCGCCCACCTCCGAGGGGAGGCCCTGCTGAAGATGCCGGACAACATCACGACCGACCACGTGATCCCGGCGACACAGGAGGTGTCGGTGCTGCGCTCGAACGTCCCCGAACTCTCGACGCACACGCTCGAGCGGGTCGACGACACGTTCGCGGAGCGTGCGCTCGAGGCCGACGGCGGCTGGCTGGTCGCGGGCGAGAACTACGGCCAGGGCTCCTCGCGCGAGCACGCCGCTCTCTGCCCGATGTACCTCGGCGTCGAGGGCGTCCTCGCGCAGAGCTTCGCCCGCATCCACAAGGCGAACCTGTTCAACTTCGGGCTCCTCCCGCTGACCATCGACGCCGAGACCTACGAGCGGATCGAGGAGGGTGACGACGTCGAGGTCGTCGACGACGTCCGCGCGGCCGTCGCGAGCGGACAGGAGCGGCTCACGGTCCGCGTGAACGACGAGTGGGAGGCGACCGCACATCTCGACGCGAACGACCGCGAGCGCGAACTGCTGACCGCGGGCGGGAAGCTCCCCCACACCCGCGAGCAGTTCGCCTGAGCCGGTGACCTCGCGCCTTCGCGTCCGGCTCGTCGTCGCGGCCGTCCTCGTCGTGGGAGCGCTCGCGGGCCTCGCGGTCTTCGCGCCGTCGCTCCTCCCGACGGGCGACGGCGAGTTCGACCGCGACGCCGCCCGGGCGGCGACCGTCCAACGGATAAACGAGTTCCGGACCGGACGGGGCCGCCCCGCGCTGACCGCGGCGCCGCGGCTGGACGAGGTCGCGCGAACCCGGAGCGGAGGCGGCGAGGCCCGGGCGAACTGCTCCGGGACTGTCCTGACCGCGACGGTCCGGTCGCCGCCGGACGACGAGGCACGCTTCGCCGGCCTCCTCGTCGAGAGCCTGACGGAGAACGACGCCGCACGCGAACGACTGCTCCGGCGCAACGCCACGGCAGTCGGCGTCGGCTTCGACGCGCGAGAGGAGGCGGTTCGCGCCGCGGTCGTGCTCTGCTAGCGACTCACGTTCGTCCGTGTCGTCTGGCCCGTCGGCTACCCGTCGTCCGCGCGTTCGAGGCGTAGACCGTCGTTGCCGGCCGTCAGCGCGACGTCCGCGCCGAGCAGGTCGGCCTCGTACGCGACGGTCCGGTCGACGTAGAGCCGGAGACCGGACTCGGTGCCGCGAAGCACCGCTCGGGGGCCGCTGAACGTCGGGTCCGCGTGGATCACGACCGCGGTCTCCTCCTCGCGGATGCCGAGCGTCTCGCCCGTCCCGAACGGGAGCGCGTCCCGAACCCCGTCCGGAACGTCGACGCTCGCGCGCTTGGCGTGGTCTTCGAACGCGGTGACGTGGGTCGTGTCGCTCATCGGTCCGACAGACGGTCACTCGCGGCCTAAACGTTCCGCCACCGACCGCCTTTTGTTCCGGCGCCCGACCACGGGGTATGGAGCTTCGTTCGTGTTACTTCTGTGGCGTCGCCGGCCGCACGGTCGAGCCCCGGTCCGTCTCGGGCGTCGACGTGACGCTCTGTCCCCGCTGCGAGGAGAAACTCGCCCGCCTGCGGACCGCCTCCGACGGCGAGGTGGACGCGACGGACGCGACGCCCGTCTCGTTCGACGCGCCGGCCGACTCGACGCCACCGTCGACGGCCACTGCCGACTCCCGCGGGTCGGGCGACGACGCCGACGGGCGCGCTGCGACCGAGGAGCGGTCAGGCCCGGTGCCCGCGGCGGCAGACGACGACGCCGGCGACGCGGACGACTCCGAGTCAGACGACGCCGCCGCAGCCGACGTCCAAGGCCTCGATGCCGCCGGCCGAGGCGCGCGCTCGACCTACCGACAGGCGCTCCGCTTGCTCCGCAACCGGGAGTTCCCGATGGCACGCTCCGACACCGTGGACCTGCTGTCGAGCGCCTACGACCTCGACCGGGAGGAGTGCGAACAGCTACTCGACCTCTGTGTCGACCGGGGACTGCTGGCCGAGGCCGACGGCGAACTCCGCGAGCCGTAGTCAGTCGGTGCGCTCCGGGTCGACCGCCGCCGCGGGCGCCGTCGGCGCGTCGTCGGTCGTGGTCGGCTCCTCGTCTCGGCCGCCGAGCAGTTCGTCGAAGCGAAGCGCCGCGAGGACGCCGAGGAACGTCGCGACGAACGTCGACGCCAGTCCGGCGCCCCGCCCGGTGCCGACCAGCACGAGGACGAGCACTGCGGCGCCGACGACCACCAGTCCGTCCCGCTCGCGTTTCCAGTCCATACGTCGACGTGGGGCGTGGGCAAAGTAAGCGCGGTGGTGCCTCCCCGGCTGGAGGTACCCTGTCAGCGAGCGTACGCCCTGTGTGATCGGCCGCCTCTTTCGTGACCGGCACCGCGTCCGCGACGCTCTCCGACCGGACCGGCACGGAAGACTTCGCGGCGCGGAACGCGGCGCTCGCGGCCGAAACCGAACGCACTATCGGCGACCTCGAGGCCGACCTGCTGAACGACCGAACCGACGGGCTCGACGCGGAGATAGCCCGGGTAGAGCGCCGGCGGGCGACTCAGTAGCTCCGGGACTTCGGCTCGTACGTCTTGTCCTCGCCCTCGAGCACCACCGGCTTGTACCAGAGACGGGGCTCGCCGTCCGTCCACGTCAGCATCGTGTGCTTGAGCCACTCGTCGTCCTTGCGCTCCTGGTGTTCCTTGCGCCAGTGGGCGCCGCGGAACTCGTCGCGCGCGAGGGCGCCGAGCGTGATGGCCTCCGCGAGGTCCAGGATGTTCCGCGTCTCGACGGTGTGGATCAGGTCGGTGTTGAACGTGCGCGAGGGGTCCGAGACGTAGACGTCCTGGTAGCGCTCGCGGGCGGCACGGATGTCCGCCAGCGCGTCCTTGAGCGCCCCCTCCTCGCGAAACACGTTGACGTTCTCCGTCATCGTGCGCTGGACCTCCGCGCGGACCTCGGCGTGGTTGACCCCCTCCTCTTTCCCGAGCAGGCGGTCGATCCGTGCGCGCTCCCGCTCGACGGCCCGCTCGACCGTCTCGTCGGGGCCGAGCGCGGAGCCGCCGGGCGCCGCCGCGGCGCCGCCGTCGGCGGCCACGTCGCCGCTAGTCAGGCCGACCTCGCCCAGCTGGACCGGCGAGTCCACCTCGCCGACCTCCGAGCCGTCCGTCTCGCCGACGGTGATCTTCGCCGGCTCGAACTCGCCGCCCGCGGCGTGGCGGCCGGCGCGGGCGCCGAAGACGATGAGTTCGGGCAGGGCGTTCCCGCCGAGCCGGTTCGAGCCGTGGACTGACGCGCAGGCGCACTCGCCCACCGCGTACAGCCCCGACACCGTGGTCTCGCCGTGCTCGTTCGTCTCGACGCCGCCCATCGCGTAGTGCTGGCCGGGCTTGACCGGCATCGGCTCCTCGAGCCCGTCGACGCCCTC
>JAZKRX010000098.1:0-3791 GCA_036626375.1 Haloferacaceae archaeon | reverse complement strand
GAGAGCCCGGGCGTGTAGATCTCGCCGTCGCGGACGAGGAAGATGTTCTCGCCCGGGCCCTCGGCGACCTGGCCCTCCTTGTTGAGGACGATGGCCTCGGTGAAGCCGTTCCGGCGCGCCTCCTCGCCCGCGAGCAGGCTGTTGACGTAGAGGCCGGTGGTCTTCGCGTTCGTCGGGATCTGAGACGACGCGTGCTTGCGCCACGAGGAGACCATCACCTCGACGCCCCGCTCTAACGCCTCTTCGCCGAGGTACGCGCCCCAGGGCCACGCGGCGATCGCGGTCTCGACGGGACACTCCGTCGGGCTGACGCCGAGCGAGCCGTAGCCGAAGAAGGCGATCGGCCGGACGTAACACGACTCCAGGCCCTCGCGGCGGATCAGCTCGAGCGTCGCCTCGGTGAGCTCCCCACGCGAGTAGGGGAGTTCGAGGTCGTACGGTCGGCCAGAGGAGTAAAAGCGGTCGAGGTGGTCCTCCCAGCGGAAGATCGCGGGGCCACGCTCCGTGTCGTAACACCGGACGCCCTCGAAGATACCCGTGCCGTAGTGGAGACCGTGTGTCAGGACGTGGATCTGGGCGTCGTCCCAGTCGACGAACTCGCCGTCCATCCAGATCGTCTCGACGTCCATCTCGTCGAAGCCCATACCTCGGCGAGGGGAGGGTCGAGTATAAAACGCTACGCTCGGAGCGCGGGGCATACGCGGCACCGGCCGATGCGAGGGGTCGCGGGGTGAGGCGGTGGAACCGGCGAACGGAGGAACCGACCGCGGAGCGAAGCGTGGCGCGCGACCAACGGGCGCGGGCCCTCGCTCACTGTGCTCGCTCCGCGGCTCACTACGTTCGCCGCTCCACCTCGCGGGCCCTCGCTACGCTCGGCCCCGCGTCAGTCTCGGAACGCCGCGAGCAGGGCCGCACCCTCGACGTAGACCAGCCCCTCCCGCTCTGCGTACGCCCGGGCGTCGGGCGGCGCGAGCGCGCGGCCCGTCTCCGCGTCGAGCATCTCGCAGACGACGGCGGCCGGCGGCAGGCCAGCGGCGTCGGCGAGCGCGAGCGCGAGTTCGGTGTGCCCCTCCCGGTCGTCGAGGCCACGCGGCGCGGCGCGGAGGAGGTGGACGTGCCCGGGCGAGCGGAACCGCTCGCCGAACGCCGCGGGGCCGCTCTCGCCCCCGGCGGCGCGCTCGGCGGTCCGGCCGACCTCCGCGATTGTCAGGGCGCGGTCCCGGTCGGTGATCCCCGTGTGCGTCTCGCGGTGGTTGACGGTGAGCGAGAACGCAGAGCGGTCGTCGTAGTCGGGGCGGCCGCTCGCGGCGGGGTGGTCGAGTTCGTCACGGACGAACGGCAAGTCGAGGGCGTCACACACCGCGTCGGAGAGCGCGACACAGACGAGGCCGCCGGCGTCCGCGCGGAGACGGCCGACCGCGCGGTGGTCGACGGCGCCGGCGGGGTAGATCAGGTCGGTCTCGCCCTCGCGGTCCGCGGCGTCGTGGACGAGGATGGGGTCGCCGGCGGCAAAGGCGGCGACCGCGCGGGCGACGGCGGTGCCGCTCGCGGCCTCGTCGGCGTTCGACCGGCTCACCGGTCTGCCCTCTCGGCGTCGACGACGCGGAGAACGACCCGGTCGCCGTCCGCGAGGTCGAGGTCGTCTCGCAGGCGGTCGGGGGCAATCACCTCGATCTGGTCCTCGTCGTGGTGGGTGCGCTCGGGGACGATGGCGTGGGCGCCCTCGTAGCGCCGGCCGTCGTCGGCGCGGGCGACCGTCGCGGCGAAGCAGGTCGCGGGACCGAAGGTGCGGTCCTCGTCCGCCCAGCCGTCGATGGGAACGGACTCGAACGCGCCGATCTCCGCGCGGGCGCGGACGCTCCGCTCTTCTAAGTCGACGTTCAGGGTCCCGGGGTAGGGCTCGTAGCCCAGCCGCTCGCGGAACTGGCGCATGTAGCCGTCGAGGGTGATGTAGTGGCGCCCCTCGCCCATCCCGCCGGTGACGCGGCCGGCGAGCGAGAGGGCGTCGTCGTCGAACAGCCGACGGTAGTCGGCGTACTCGCGGCGGAGGCGCGCAACGCCGTCGCCGGTGAGCGAGACGTGCTGGCCGTCGCCCGCGACCTCCCGGTCGACGAGGTCGGCGTCGGCCAGCACGCGGAGGCGCCGCGAGGCGGTCTGGTCGGAGACGCCGAGCGACTCGCCGAGCCCCGCACACGAGAGGTGGGCGGCCCCCGTCAGCCCGCCCGCGAGCGCCACCTGCTTCAGCGCGACGAGCTCGTCCGGCCCCACCGCGGCCGTCGTCTCTGACATAGCCAGATCCCGGGGACCCGTGCTGTTAAGCGTACCGAACGTGATATGCGTTCCAGAATCGAGACGCGCGTTCCGCAACCCCCTTCACCTCGCCTCCAGAACTCCGCCGCGTGAGACGCGAGTTCCGGACGGAGGTCGAGGCGGCGCTGACCGAGGCGCTCGCCGACCTCGACCTGCCGACCGACGATCTGGGGGTCGAACGCCCGCCGGAGGACGTATCGGCGACGCTGGCGTCGAGCGTCGCCTACCGGCTGGCGGGCGAACTCGGCGCGCCGCCGCCGGCGTGTGCCGAGCGGGTGGCCGCGGCGCTCTCGACCGACGGCTACGACTACCTCGCCGAGGTGACGACGCTCGGTCCCTACCTCAACTTCACCGTCACCGACCGCTACTTCGCCGACACGCTCGCCGGGGCGGGCGACGACGGGTGGGGACGCCTCCCGCCGACCGGCGACCGCGTGGTGGTCGAACACACCTCCGCGAACCCGACCGGCCCGGTCCACGTCGGTCGCGCGCGCAACCCGATCATCGGCGACGCGCTCGCCCGACTGCTCGACTACGCCGGCAACGACGTCGACCGGCAGTACTACGTCAACGACGTGGGGCGGCAGGTGGCGGTGTTCACGTGGGCGTACGACCACTTCGACGAGGCAGAGCTCCCGGCGCCAGAACGGGACAAGCCCGACTACGACCTCGTGCGGTACTACCGCGCCGGGAACGAGCTATTAGACGAGGGCGACCCGGACGAGGTCGCGACCGCCGAAGCGGAGGTGACGTCGATCATCAAGGGACTGGAGGCCGGCGACGAGGCGACCTACGAGCGCGTCGGCAAGGTGGTCGACACCGTCCTCGCGGGGATGCGCGCGACGCTCGCGCGCCTGCCCGCCGAGTTCGACGAGTTCGTCAAGGAGTCGCGGTTCGTCCGCTCCGGCGCCACCGAGGAGCTCGTGGCGCGGCTGAAGGAGCTTGACGAGGCGGTCTACGACGAGGAGGCGTGGCAACTCGAGTTAGAGGAGCAGGGCATCGACAAGAACCTCGTCTTCCTCCGGTCGGACGGCACCTCGCTCTACCCGACCCGGGACCTCGCCTACCACGAGTGGAAGCTCGCCGAGTACGACCGCGCGGTGACGGTCCTCGGCGAGGACCACCGGCTCCAGGCCGACCAGATCCGGACGACACTCGAGCTTCTCGGAAACGAGACGGCTCCCTTAGACCAGGTGTTCTACTCCTGGGTCAACCTCCCCGAGGGCGGGATGAGCACGCGCGAGGGGACGGGCGTCGACCTCGACGACCTGCTCGACGAGGCGGTCGCGCGAGCCCGAGACGAGGTGGAGCGCCGCCGCGAGGGGCGGGACCGGGCGGTCGCGGACGAAGAGATCGAGACGATCGCCCGGCAGGTCGGGGTCGGCGCCGTCCGCTACGACGTGGTCTCGAAGCAGCCGACGAAGGGGATCACCTTCGAGTGGGACCGCGCGCTCGACTTCGAGGCCCAGTCGGCGCCGTAC
>JAZKRX010000097.1:0-4007 GCA_036626375.1 Haloferacaceae archaeon | reverse complement strand
GTCGCCGCTCCGCCTCGTGGCCCCTCGCTCCCTTCGGTCGCTCGGCGCCACGCCCGCCACCCTTTTCGCGCCCCGTCCCCCACCGCCGAGCCATGCCCGACGTCGACCCGCGTCACGCCCGCTACCCCTTTCTCTCGGGGGCGCGCGAGGCCGTCGCGGCGCTCTCGGTGGCGCCGACGGAGCTCGCCCGCGCCGACGCCCCAGCGGTCGAGCGGGGGGCAGAGCGCGTCGAGCGCGCGCTCATGGCGGGCCGGGTCGACGCCGAAGAGCCGGAGCGGTGGCGCCCGCGCGACGAACTCCTCTCCTACCCGGTCGCGCGCGTCCTCGTCTCGCTGCTCGGCGACGACGCCGCGGCCCGGAAGTACGCCGCCGCCGAGGCGACAACCGCCCGGACGCGGCTGGAGGCCGACGCCGAGGCGGACGACCCGGACCTGCGGACCGTCGAGTCGGGGACGCTCTCGCTCACCGACGCCCTCCGCGAGTTCGACGTCGGCGACGCGGTGCGGGCGCGCGACGACGGCCGGTTCGGCGTCGAGGTCGACGTCTACCTCCGGCTCTCGGACCCGACCGCGGGCGAGCGCTGGCGGCTGGTCAACCGCGAGCTCGCCGACGGCCGGGTGCCCGTCGAGCGCGACGAGCTGTTCGAACTGCTGGAGGCGCGGATTCGCGCGCGCGTGGCCGAGGGCCTGCCCATCCCCGTCGGCGGCGAGGCGGGCGAGACACTCGCCGACGCGCTGGCCGAGGAGGTGGCCCGGCTCCGGACGCTGCTCGCCGACCGCGCGCCGACCGTCGAGCGGGGGCCGGTCGACGAGTCGGCGTTCCCGCCCTGTGTCGAGGCCCTGCTGGAGCGCGCCCGCGCCGGCGAGGCGCTCCCGCCGCGCTCGCGGTTCGCGCTCGTTGCCTTCCTCGTCGACCTCGGGATGGACAAAGAGCGGGTGGCGGAGGAGACGGGGCTCGACCCGGCGGCAGTCGAGTTCCCCGTGACCGTCCTCGCGGACGGAGACGGCTCCCAGTACCCGATGCCCTCCTGCGAGACGATGGACGCGCAGGGCGACTGCGTGAACACGGACGCGGTCTGTGACCGGGTCGCACACCCGCTCGCGTACTACCGCGAGGCGTCGGACTAGTCGTTCAACAGGAGGCCAACGGCGGCGAAGGCGAAGATGAAAAGCACCATCGCGGCGACGAGCGCCAGCCCACCCGTCTCGGTCAGGCCGTTGTCGTTGAACTGGAGCCCGATACCCACCATCCCGACGATGAACACGAGGACGACGCCGACGGAGAGCCCGATCTTTCGGGGCATCCCCTCCTCCAGTTCCATACCCTCGCCGAGCGCCGGTCGGGGCAAAAGGACTTCGATAGCCCGGTGAGCGGCGGTTCCACCCGAAACGAAGGGTCATTGCCGTCCGGCACGTACGGGCGCGCGAGGCGACGCTCATGGCCCCCACCGCCGACACGCCGCCCACGACCGACGACGAGGACCGCGCGAGCCGCGCCCGGACCGAGCCGATGACCGTCCGGCCGCTCCGGGACGGCCGCTACGTCGTCGAGACCGAGGGCGGCACCTACGTCGTCGATCTCGACGCCCGGGAGTGTACCTGCCCCGACCACGCGGTCCGCGGCGCGACCTGCAAACACCTCCGCCGGGTCGCCATCGACGTGACCGAGGACCGCGTCCCCGCGCCCGACCGCCGGGCGAGCGCCTGCGCCGTCTGCGGCCGACGGCTGTTCGTCCCGTTTCACGACCCGGGCCCGAACCTCTGTGAGACCCACGAGCGCCGCCCCGGCGACCTCGTGTGCGACCGGGTGCGCGGCGGGAGCCTGATAGTCGTGAGCGCGCCGGGGGACCGTGCGGACGAAACCCGCGTCACCGGCGGTCGGCTGGTCTCCGACTTCGCGACGAACGCGAACTTCGGCGGGCACGAACCCGTCGTCCGGGCGGTCTACCTCGACAGCCTTCGGCCGGGCGAGGGCGTCTCGACGGGCCGGCGCTACACGTTCCCCGTCTCGCGGCTGGTCCCCGTCGACCCCGCCGACGGTTAGTGGTCGTCGAGGGTCGTGCGCTCCGAGGCGCCGGTCAGTTCCGCGAGGTCCGCACCGTCCCGGAGCGCGGTTTCGAGCTTTACCCGGTAGTTGCCGCCGTCGGTCGTGTAGAGGTCGCCGGGGTGAAAGAAGTACCAGTCCTCGCGGTCGAACCGGACGGCGACGCGCGCCTTCGCGCCGAAGTTCCGCGAGAAGAAAAGCAGCGACTCCACCTCTCCGCCGTCGAGGTAGATGGGGTCACCCGACGAGGACTTCGCCTCGATCGCGAAGAAGCGCTCGCCGTTCCCGGCCAGCACGTCCGGCAGGTCTCGCTCCGTCGCGCTCCCGGAGGCGGGCGCGCGCATCACCGCGAAGCCGGCCTCGTCGAGCAGGTTGACCAACTCCCGCTCGCGCCGGTCGCCCTTTCGGTTCGCGCTCATGGGCCGTGCTGGGCGGGCCAGCGGGAAGAGCCGTCGGTCGGGGCCGGCCGCCCGACGGGGCTCACGTCCCGTGTTGCCACGAGTCGAGGTACTCGGCCTGCCGGTCGGTCAGGCTGTCGTGGTCGATCCCCTCGGCGTCGAGTTTCACCCGCGCGACTTCGCGGTCGACGGCGTCGGGCACGTCGTGGACGCCCGGGTCGAGGTCCGACGCGACCAGTTCGGTCACACAGAGCGCCTGGACCCCGAAGCTCTGGTCCATCACCTCGACCGGGTGGCCCATCGAGAGCGGCCCGGCGAGGTTGACCAGCCGCCCCTCGGCGAGGAGGTGGAGCCGTCGCCCGTCGGCCAGTTCGAACTCCTCGATTCCCGGGCGGACCTCGCGGCGGGCGGTCGCCCGGTCGCCCAGCGCGTCGACGTCCACCTCGACGTCGAAGTGACCGGCGTTACAGAGCACGGCGCCGTCCTGCATGGCGTCGAAGTGGTCGTCGACTATCACGTCGCGGTTGCCCGTCGTCGTGACGAACAGGTCGCCCTCGGCGGCGGCCTCGCGCATGGGCATCACCTCGTGGCCGTCCATGTGCGCCTCCAGCGCCTTCCGGGGGTCGACCTCCGTCACGACGACGTGGGCGTCCATCCCCTCGGCCTTCCGCGCGACGCCGCGCCCGCAGTGGCCGTAGCCCGCGACAACGACCGTCTTGCCCGCGATCGTGAGGTTGGTCGTCATCGCGACGTTCGCCAGCACGGATTCGCCGGTGCCGTGGACGTTGTCGAACAGCCGCTTCATCGGGGTGTCGTTGACGGCGAACACCGGATACTCCAGCGCGCCGTCCTCGGCCATCGCCCGCAGGCGGTGGACGCCCGTGGTCGTCTCCTCGCAGCCGCCGAGGATCGAGTCGATCAGGCCGGGGTACTCGTCGTGGACGAGCGTCACGAGGTCACAGCCGTCGTCGACGGTCACGGTGGGCTCGAACCCGGCCACCGCGTGCATCGCGCCGTAGTACTCGTCGTCGTCCACGTCGTGGCGGGCGTAAGAGGTGATCCCCGCCTGCGCGTCGAGCGCCGCGCTCACGTCGTCCTGTGTCGAGAGCGGGTTACAGCCGGTGATCGCCACCTCGGCGCCGCCGGCGGCGAGGAGTTCGACGAGCACCCCCGTCTTCGCCTCGACGTGCATCGCCATCCCGACGCGCTCGCCATCGAGCGGTCGCTCCGCCGCGAACCGCTCGCGCAGCGCGGCGAGGATCGGCATGTGCTCGCGCGCCCAGTCGAGCTTCCGGTCGCCCGCCTCGCGCGCCCCCGCGGGGTCGTCGAGACGCGCCGTAATCGAATCCATACGTTGGCTGAGGGCGGCGGCCACAAGACGCCAGCGGTTGCGCGAGACGGGACGAGGACCGTCCGGGGCGTGCCTCGGACGGTTCGGTTCCCTCCCCGCGCTCGGCCTCGCGGCCCTCGCTACGCTCGCGCCGCGTCCTCACCGCCCCTCACGCGGGTCGTCCCTCCCCGCGCTCGGCCTCGCGGCCCTCGCTACGCTCGCGCCGCGTCCTCACC
>JAZKRX010000096.1:0-4125 GCA_036626375.1 Haloferacaceae archaeon | reverse complement strand
CGCGGTCTGTCTCGCGGGCCGCTCGCTCCGCCGTCGCTCGCCCCCCGCGTCGAGCGGCGCCGTGAAGCTCGGCCACCCGGTGCCGGAGGGGTACTTCTCGCTCGTTGCGAACAGCGACCGGTCACAGCCCGCACACCGGAAGAGTCCGGGAGCAGTGACGGCGAGGAGGTCGGAGGTGCCGGGGAGCTCCGTGCCGCCCTCGCGCAGGACGCGGTACTGCTCGGGCGAGAGCCGGTCGCGCCACGCCGACTCGGGGTGGGTCACGGTCGAGAGAGGGACGGGAGCGACAAAACGGTCGCGCCCGTCACGCGTAAAACAGCGTCGGCCGGCGCGCGGTCCGCTCGCCCGCGGCGTCGAGCGACGTCTCGCCCGCGAGCAGGGCCAGCACGTCGACCGCGGCGGCGCGAAGGAGCGGCGCGTTGTCGTTCCCGCAGTTGGGGCTGTACGTACACGCCGGGCAGCCGTCGGGGCGCCCGCAGTCACACGACCGGAGCCGGTCGGCGGCGCGGGCCGCGAGCGACTCGAACTCGTCGTAGACGGCGCGCGAGAATCCCAGCCCACCCTCGACGCCGTCGTAGACGAACCAGCCGGAGGCGGGCGGGTCGCCCGCCCCGCCCTCGCTCGCGCGCGACTCGACGGCCGCCCTGACGGCGGCCATGCTCTCGGTCGCCCGCTCGCTCGTCGCCTCCTCGCGCCGGTAGTGCGCGTCGAGGACGAGCGTCGACAGGCCGCCCAGGTCCGCGCGGTCGACCAGCAGTTCGAGCGGCGCGACGCCGATGACGGCGTGTTCGGCGGCGTGGAGGCCGGCGACGTAGCCGAGTTCGCGCAGGCCGAGCAGACGCTCCTCGTCCGTCCCGGTGTCTTCGCCGGCGTCGGCGTAGCGGTCGATCAGGGCCGCCTCGACGTCGGCGGGCACCTCGACCCAACAGAGCTGTGTCTCCATCCGAACCGGCGGCCGGTCGGTCGGCAGGCCCCGGGCGAGCGGGTCGTTTGTCGTCGCGTCCACCCGGTCGTAGGAGTGGTGGTGGACGACGACGGTGCCGGTCCCGCGGTGGAGACGGAAGCCGTTCGTCTCGCGGGACGCCTCGCTCTCGGCGTCGACGACGTTTACGTCCGTCAACGTCCGGGTGTAGTAGTCGACGTCGACGGGCGCGAGCGTCACCCGGCGCACGGGGTCGTCGTCCACCGCGACGACCTCGAACTGCCGGCCGTCGAGGAGGCGGACCGCGCCCTCGTGGAAGTCTCGCGCGACCCTGGCCTCGGAGACGGTGTCGAGGTCCAGTTCGGCGTCTGCGCTCTCGGCGACCGCGAGGTCGTACTCGACGTCCCCGACGCCGTAGACGTTCACGTCGGCCTGTGGCCGGCGCCCGACGTGGTGGGCACCCCCGGTCAGGTCGCCCGTAATCCGCCCGACGCGGCGCCACATCTCGACCGCGCGCTCCAGGCGCTCCGCGTCCGCGAAGGCGCCGGCGTCGCCCCCGGTCAGCGCGAGTTCGTCTGCCGCACACAGGACGTGCCGGGCGAACACGGCGTCGTTGTCTACGTCCACGACCGCGTCCTCCGGCTCGCCGTCGAGCAGGAACTCCGGGTGGTCGACGACGTACTGGTCGAGGGTGGCGTGGTCCGCGACGAGGACGCCGAGGCTCCGCCGCTCGCCCCGGCCCGCCCGACCGAACCGCTGGGCGACCGCCCGGCGCGTCCCGGGGTAGCCCGCGAGCACCGTCGCGTCGAGGTCGCCAACGTCGATACCGAGTTCGAGCGCCGAGGTGGTCGCGAGCCCGCCGAGGCTCCCCGTCCGCAGTTCGCGTTCGCGGGTCCGGCGCGTGCGCTTCCCGAGACCGGCGTTGTACGGCGCGACACGAAGGTCGGTGAGGTCGCCGTAGGACTGCTCGCCCCACCACGTCTCGGCGCGTCCGACGGCGAGTTCGGTGAGCTTCCGGGAGGGACAGAACAGCAGGGAGCGCACGTCCTGTGCGCGCAGGTGCGCCCACACTCGCGGCGCGGCGACGCTCGCGGGCACCCGGTTCGCGACGCCCGACCCCGCGCCCGGCGCGCGCTGGGGGTCGTCGACGGCGCGTTCGTCGTCCGCCTCGGTGGCGGGCGGGTTCCACAGCACGACGTCGCGCGGGCCGCGGGGGCTCCCGTCGTCGTCGACGACCCGGACCTCGCGCCCGGTCAACGCCCGCGAGTGCGCCCCGGGGTTACCGATGGTCGCCGAGGCGAGGACGTACGCCGGGTCACCGCCCCAGTGGTCGACGACCCGCGCGAGGCGCCGGAGGATCCACGCGACGTGCGCCCCGAGCGCGCCGGTGTACTCGTGGGACTCGTCGACGACGACGAGCGACAGATTCGATAGAAAGCGCGCCCAGCGGTCGTGGTGCCCGAGGTAGACGTTCAGACCCACGGGGTTGGTGAGAACCACATCGGCCTCCTCGCGGATCTCGCGCCGGTCGGCACGCGGCGTGTCGCCGTCGTACCGCTCGACGCGGACGCGCAGCCCCATCTCGTCGTACAGCTCCCGGAGGTTGGCGAGCTGGTCGCCCGTCAGCGCCTTCATCGGGTAGACGAACAGCGCGGTCGCGCCGTCCGCGCCGGTCCGTTCGCCCGAGCCCCGGAGGACACCGGAGTCTAAGAGGTCGCGGGCGGCCTGGAGCGCGAAGACGTCGGTTTTGCCGCTCGCCGTCGCGGTGGCCACGGCGATATCCTCGCCCGCGCCCAGCGCCCCGAGCGCCGTCGCCTGGTGGCTGTACAGCCCCTCGTGCGGGTAGCGCGCGGCGAGTTCGGGCCGGAGGACGTCGGCGGGGTCGACCGTCTCGGCCGGGCGAGCGGGCCGTTCGTGGACCGTCACGCCGCCGGTGTCGCCGGGAAACGTCCGGACGACGTCGTCGCCGGTCGGCGGGGTCATCTGAACTCCGTCAGGCCGGCCTGCCGGTCGTCGCCGCCCGCCGCGGCGCGCCGGTCCGCGCCCGCGAGCGCCTCGTACACCCGCCAGAGGGCGCGACAGTCGTCCTCGCAGTACGCGCGGTGGCGGTCCCAGTCCGGCTCGGCGGCAGGGTCGTCGGGCGCGGCGCGGAACGCGCGGTAGGCCGCGGCGGTGCGCGCGCCGGAGAGGCCCGTCCCCGCGCTCTCGTGGCCAAGAGCGCGCGCCACGTCGTCCAGTCGGTTCGTTCGCCCCGGCAGGAGCGCGTGGTCGCGCGCCCACGCGAGCAGGTCGACGGTCGGGGCGTCGGCCCACGCCTCGGCGTAGCCGGGCGCGTGCCGGCGGACGAACCGGTCGATCACGGGGAAGTCGAACCCGTCGCCGTTCCACGCGAGGATCGGCCGGTCGGGGAAGCGCGCGAACAGCAGGTCACAGAACTCGCGGACGACCGGCCCGGGGTCGGTCGGGTCGTCGTCCTCGACGACGGCGACGTACTCGTCTGTCCGCGGGTCGTAGAGGCCGAACTGCCAGACGATCGTCGGCGTGAGCCCGTCTGTCTCGACGTCGAGACAGACCGGCGTCGGGCCGCCCTCGCCCGGGAGGCTCGCGTTCGAGGTCCGCAGCGGCTCGCCGGAGTCGATCACCTCGACGCCGCGGGCCATCCGGCGCGCGGTCGTCTCGCCCACCCCCTCGACGGCGGCGAGGTCGGCGACGCTCGTCGCCGCGAGATCGGCCCGGGTTTCGATCCCGCGTTCGCGGAGGCGGTCGGCCGTCGCCGGGCCGACGCCCGCGACGGCGCGCAGGCCGAACGAGTCGGGCGCGAGGCGGTCGGCCGCGACCCGGCCGTTCGGCCCGAGCGCGAGCGCCGCGACGTGCGCGTCGTCGGTCGCCCCGAGGCCGTGGACCGGGACGGCGGTCGGCTCGCTGTTACCCCCCTCGACCGGACAGTCCCAGCGGTGCGCGTAGCCCGCCGGCTGGCCCCCGGCGAGGACGACGAGCGGCCCGAACTGCGCCGCGCCGGGCAGAGAACTCGCCAGCCGCGTCGGGTCGTGCGCGACGGCGAGCGCCGGGAGGACGAGGAGCGTCGGGGCGGTCCGCTCGACGCCGGCCAGCGCGTCGTCGAGCGCCGCGACGTCGGGGAGGGCGCAGATGGCGGGGGCGTCGGGCGCGGGGGGGTCGTCGGCGGAGGCGGGCGGGTCGCCGTC
>JAZKRX010000095.1:0-4200 GCA_036626375.1 Haloferacaceae archaeon | reverse complement strand
GAGCCCGACCACCCCTCGTCGGACGGCGTTCGACAGCACCAGCCCCTCGCTCGGCTCCCGGACCGTCCGCGAGGCGATACAGGTGATCGTGCCGCCGCCGTCCGCGAGGTGGGGGTGGGCCGCCCGGACCGCGCGGACGACGCTCATCACGAGGATGTCGTAGGCCGCGTACCACTCCTCGTCGCCGAGGTCGAGCACGCTCCCCGGCGGCGGCCCGCCGGCGCTGGTGACGAGGTGGTCCAGCCCGCCGAACGCCTCGACCGTCTCGGCGACGAGCCGTTCGACGTCGTCGGGGTCGGTCACGTCGGCCTGGAGCGCGAGCACGTCGCCCGGGCCGACGGCGTCGAGCCCCTCCTCGGCCGTCGCCAGGCGGTCGGGGTCACGGCCACAGATCGTCACGTCAGCGCCCTCGCGGGCGAGCGACTCCGCGCTCGCGCCGCCGAGGCCGGCGCTCGAGGCAAGCGTCAGCGCGGCGTCGCCGCCGAGTCCGAGGTCCATGCCCCCGCGTCGGCCGGCACGACGAAAAGCTATCGGCGACGCCGCACCCGGACCCGTCCCTCCCGGGTGACGCCGACGAGAAGCGGCTCGACGGCGCGCCGGCCGTCGACGGCGTCGCCCGCCGCCGCCGCGACGGTTCGTCGGAGGTCGGAGGCGGTCTGGCTCACCTTCACGTCGGCGGCGTCGGCGGCGTCGTACACCCGCGCGGGCACGTCGTAGAGGTCGTCGCCGGCGTCGACGGTCACCCGGGCGGGCGCGGCGAGGAGGTCCGCGAACGCGGCCGTCTCGCGCGCTCGCGCCACGTTGTCGCGGGCGGCCCGCTCGACGGCGGAGACGTTCGCCCGCGAGGTGCCGAGACGGTCACCGATCGCCGACTGGGTGAGCCCGTGTTCGCGGAGCGCCAACACCTCCGCCTGCCGGCGGGTGAGAACGCTCTCTTCGGCGTCGAACCCGGTCCGGTCGAGGAGGTCGGCGGCGTCCACCACCGCCTCACCCGCCCCAGAAGTCCTCGCGGCTGCCCAGCCGCTCTCGCCCGTCGTCGCGCCGGCTGCTCCGCTCCTCGCTCTCCGTCTCGCCGTCGGCCTCGTCGTCCGTCTCGTCCATCGGGAGCCGCTCGACGACCTCCTGTGCGGTGGCGTGGTTCGACTTGACGCGGTGGATCTTCACCTTCGCACGGGCCTCCGGCAACAGGCCGTCGACGAGGATGATGAACCCGTCCTCGGTGCGCCCGACGCCCGCGCCGCTCTCGTGGATGTCGTCCACCTCGACGACGACCTCTTCGCCCGGCTTCACGGGCTGGGCCTTCAGGTCGCGGATCGGCATGTCGTAGCTCTCACACCACTCGGCACCGCCCCGGTCGCCGTAGTACTGACAGCCCATGCCTTGGATCCGCTCGGAGTACCGGGGGCAGTCGTCGGCGAGTGGACAGTCCGCCATGGAACCGGCTACTCCCGGCGGCTATAAACTCCTTGCGTCCGGCCGCCGAAAGGCACAGGTCCCGTCGGTCAGTTGCACACTCATGCGCCGCGACAGCGGACGGATCGGGGTCGAACGAGAGGCGCCGCCGGAGGAGGACCCGCACGTCCCCGAGTTCGCGCTGGCGGCCGGCGTCGCGGTCGCGCTCACCGCCGTCGCCGGGGGTGTCCTCCTCGGCGCCGGCCTCCGTGCCACCCTCGTCCTCGCCGCCGTCGCGCTCGCCCCCTTCCTCGGCTACGCCGTCCGCCACTCCGACGACCCGACGACCGTCCTGCCGCCCCGACCGGTCGCCGCCGTCGCCGGGCTCCTCGCGCTCGTTCTCCTCGTCGACGCGCTCCTGACCGAGGGGCTGACCGGCCTGCCCGCGGGACTGGCGCTCGCCGTGGCGTTCTCGCTCCCCGCGCTCTCGTACCTCGCGCGCTACGACGGCCCGCCCGTCCCCCCGCGCCCGGCGGCGGTCGGCGCCGGCGTTCTCGCGGTCGCTGTCCTCGCCGTTGGCCTCGCGCTCTCGAACCCGGTTCTCGGCGCCGCGACGGCTCTCGCGGTCGGACTCGCGGGCACGCGCTACGCCGTTGCAGCGGGCGTCCCCCCGGCGCGCCGGACCCGCCGGCGCGCGGTCGCGGGGCTGGCCGTCGCGGGCGTCGCCGTCGTCGGCCTCGGCGTCGTCGCCGGCGGACGGGCGGGAATCACGGTCGCGGGCGTGGCGCTCGCGCTCGGCGGCGGCCTGTTCGGCGTCGCCGCGCGGCCCTCTCGCAAGAGTTAACGGACTCGGCCGCGCCCGTTCACTCATGCCACGGTTCGAACACGCGACGCGCCGGCGTCTGGAGAAGCAGATCTGTATGCGCTGCAACGCGCGCAACCCGCAGCGCGCGACGTCCTGTCGCAAGTGTGGCTACAAGAGCCTCCGGCCGAAGGCGAAAGAGCGCCGCAGCGCCTGACCGCTCGACCGCCTGTTATCGCTCCTCGCGGATGAGATAGAGCAAGACAACGATCAGGCCCACCTGCGCCGCCTTGTCCACGTAGTCGAGCGCTCCGAGGTTGAACAGCCCCCTCTGTGCCACCTGAACCTGGTACCAGATCGCGATCTGGAGGCCGGTGAACGGGACGCCGGCGAGGTAGACCAGTCGCCGCCGGACGTCGAGGAGGACGAGCGCCACCGCGCCGAAAAAGCCCAGGCCGGCGAGGAGAAAGGCGATCCCGAGCGGGCTGGAGAGAAAGCTCACGCCGAGATAGAGGTGGATCGCGCCCGACACCAGCGCGAGGACGACGCCGACCCAGTGGACGGTCGTCAGCGAGTCGGTCTGGAGAGCGAGGCCGCCCGCAGTATCCGTCTGCGTAGCCATACCGGCAGAAGGGGGGCTGAGGACATAAGCGTCGGCCTCCCGACGAGTCTCGCTACTCGTCCGGGTACTTCGGCTCGCGGCGCTCCGCCCGCGTCAGCGCGCGCTCTATCACCTCGCGGACGGACTCGTCGGCCGTCTCGCCGGCGACGTACGGGTCGCCGTGGCCGGCGTACATCGCCGCGACGGTCTCGGGCATCCGTTCCAGCAGGTCGTAGAGGCTCTCGATCAGCCGTTCGCGGGACTGCCCGGTCATATCCGTCCGGCCGAAGCTCCCGTCCGCGAACGCGCCGTCGTTGTAGACGACCACGTCGCCGCTGAACAGCGTCCGGTCGGAGACGAGCGAGACGTGGTCGTCGGCGTGCCCCGGGGTGTAGACGACGTCGAACGTCTCGCCGCCCAGCCGAACCTCGTCGCCGTCGTCCAGTCTCTCGTCCCGGCGCGGGTGGGGGCCGTGGGCGTAACACGTCGGGTCGAAGGCGTCGAGCACCTCGTCCAGCCGCTCGACGTGGTCGCCGTGCTGGTGAGTGAGGACGACGGCGTCGAGGCCGTCGACGTGGTCGCGGACCGCGTCCGCGACGCCCGGCACCGTCCCGGCGTCGACGAGGGCGGGCCGCTCGCCCGTGACGAGGTACGCGTTACAGGTGAACTGCTCCGCGTCCGCGGTGAGGTTGACGACGTTCACGCCGGCTCCACGCCCGCGGGGGGTAAAACCCTCCCGCGGCCCGTGCGACTTTTCTGGTGGGGACGTTTAGGATAGAGTGAGATGGGCTTCGGGAGCTACGACGAGTCAGAGCAGGAGAACCAGGAACTCGACCTCGACGACGACGAGGAAGGGGTAAAGACGAGCGAGAACGACCACGAGGGCGACGTGGAGTTCGACATCGGCGCCTCGAACGACGAACTGCTCGACAAGCTCGAGGAGATCAAAGACGACGACGAGTGAGGTGAAGTCGGGCGCCCGCGCCCTCGGGATCGCGTTCTCGGGCGACGACGCGGACGCTCGGCTCGTGGCCTGCGCCGCGGTCGTCCGCGCCGACCGCGTCGTCGACGGCCTCTCCCTCGACGCCCGCCCGGTCGGCGACGGCGCCGCGACCGCCGCCGTCCGTGCCCTCCTCGACCGGACGGACCGTCCGGACGCGACCCACCTCCTCCTCGCGGGCGTCGCGCCCCCGTGGTTCGACGTGCTCGCGCTCGACGACCTCCACGACGCCGCCGAACGCCCCGTTCTCGCCGTGAGCTTCGAGGCCAGCCCCGGCCTCGGCGACGCCATCGACCGCGAGTTCGACGGCGCCGCCCGCGAGCGCCGGCGCGCCCGCTACGACGCGCTCCCGCCGCGCCGGCGGGTCGACGCCGGCGACGCCAGCCTGTTCGTCCGCGCGGTCGG
>JAZKRX010000094.1:0-4549 GCA_036626375.1 Haloferacaceae archaeon | reverse complement strand
CGTTCACTCCACGACGGCGTCGTCGACCGCCTCGCGAAGCCGCGACGCCTTTCGCGTCGCCGGGTCGGCCGCCGGCGCCGTCCGGTAGGCGAACGTCGCGCCCTCCCGTTCGGTCGGCGCTCCGACCACGGCGACCAGCGTTCCGCCCCGCGTGCGGTAGTTGACGACCCCGTCTGCTTCCGCGGCCGCGAGTCCCTTGACCGTCTCCTCGATGCGCGTCTCCGTCGTCTCGGTGTCGATCGTGAGGTCGACCGACTCGAACTCCGGGCGGGCGAGCTCTCCGTGGGCGGTCATCTGCCCGTTCGGTAACGCCGCTCTGCCACGAAACGCTGTCGTCGATTCCCACCGACTGGGAGCGCCTCGTCCCCCGAACCTGGTCGGAACACTGCTCCTTGATCGGAGCTGTGACTCCGCGGGGATGGCGCTCCAGCGGACGACGATCGCGACGGTGCTCGCCGTCGTCTTCGTGTTCAACCTCGTCGTGATGGGGGCGGGCGCGTGGTTCGCCTACCAGGAGGCGCCGCCGACCCCCGACTAAGTCGTCGGCCACGATCCGCTCGTAGTACGTCCAGATCGACGTCTCACCGACGACGTCGCCCTGGCTGCCGGTGCCGGTCGTGAGCGTGAGGCGAGACGGCTGTCTCTCCGGGGTACGACCTCGGACACCGCGTGACCAGCCCCCGACTGTCCTGTGTACAAATCTGGGGGATTGTGACCCACGTTCTACACCGACGCCCAGACGCTCTGCGCAGTCGACGCCCACGAGAACACCCGGGAGGCCCTCAGGATAGCACGGAACAACGGCGAGATCTCCGTCGAGAACCTCGGTCTTCGGCAGTCGCTGGAGCTGACGTTCGGCTCCTTCTTAGACGGCGTTCTGTGACGGAGTCAGTCGCCCCGACGCTCGCTCTCGGCACAGGTGTGGCGGCGCCACGGCCGTGACCGGCGCGGGGCTCCCGGACCGGGTCCCGTCGTCGGTCCCGCCGTGGCGTGCCGACGCGCGGCCGCCCGCCCGGGACCCGCTCCGGGCGCTCGTCGCCGGCGGTCGCGACGAGCGCACGGCACGACGACGGCCGCTCAGGCCACCCGGTTCGCCAGCGCCTCGCCCGCCGCCAGCCGGCGCAGGTTCTCGCGGACGATGGCCGCGATCCGCTCGTAGTACGTCCGGATCGCCGCGGTCGCGTGTGGCGTCACGATCACGTCGTCCATCGCCCAGAGCGGCGACTCGGCGGGCAGGGGCTCGGTCTCGAACACGTCGAGCGCCGCGCCGGCGATCTCGCCGTCCTCGAGCGCCGTCACGAGCGCGGCCTGGTCGACCACCGCGCCGCGCGCGACGTTGACGAGGTACGCGTCCTCGCGCATCTGCGCGAGTTCGTCGGCGCCGACCAGCCCCTCGGTCCGGTCGGTGAGCGGCACCGCGAGCGCGACGAACCGCGCGTCTGCGACCGCCTCGTCGAGTTCGGTCGACGGGTAGACGGGGTCGACGCCGTCGACCTGCGTCGGCGTCCGCTTGACGCCCGAGACGTCCATCCCGACCGCGTCGGCCCGGACGGCGATCCCCCGGCCGAGCGTCCCGAGGCCGACGACACAGCACGACTCGCCGCCGAGCGTGAACGGCTCGTCCCAGTCGGGCCGGTCCCACTCGCGGCGCGCCTGGTTCGAACGGTAGACGTGGAGCCGTCGCGCGAGCATCAGCATCGTCCCGAGGGCCGCCTCGCCGACGGCGTCGCCGTGGATCCCGGTGCTGTTCGTGAGCGCGACGCCCGCGGCGTCGAACGCGTCGAGCGGGAAGCGGTCGACGCCGGACTGGATCGAGTGGACCCACCGGAGGCCGGCGTCGAGGAGCGCCGGGTCGTACGCGAACGTCACGGCCGCGTCACAGGCGGCCAGGGCCGCGTCCGTTTCGACGACCCGAACCGTCAGGTCGGGATGGCTCTCGGCGAGTGTGTCTCGGAGGACGGTCGGTGGGAACACCGCGTCGACGGAGTCGTGGACGCCGAGTGTGGCGATCATCCTGGCCACACGTCGGCACGGGGGGTGAAAAGCTCCGGTCGCGAACTGGTTCGGGCGGCCACCGGCGCGAGTGCGTGGCTCGCCTCGGTCCGGTCACGCGACGACCGAGGCACCGGCGATCGTTCACACCAGAAGGCATTCGTCCGTCCGCGGAGTCACCGCCCGCACGTGTCCCGGGACCGTCACGATCGGGTCGACGTCCTGCGTCGCGTCGCGCGCGCCCGGGTCCCGGTCGACTCGCTCGCCGCCGCGTGGCGGCGGTACTACTGGATCGGCGCGGGTCTTCTCGTCCTCGGCGGCGTCCTCGCGATGGGGCGGCCGTTCGTGCGCCGCCACGGCCTCGACGCGCCGCTCCCCCACACCGACACGGTGATCCTGGAGTACGTCGGCTGGTTCGTCGCCCGCGGCAACACCCTCTACGTCGACGTCTGGGAGATCAAGCCGCCCCTCGCCTTTCTCCCCTCGTATCTGTTCGCCGGCCTCGTGGGCGGCGACGTGTACGCCCTCCACCTGCTCGGGATCGCGACGACGGCGCTCGGGCTTGCGCTGACGGCGGCGTTCGCGGCGCGGGCCGTCGGGACGGTGACCGGCGCGCCGCTCGCCGGCCTCGCGGTCGGGGTCGCCTTCTTCGCGCTCCCGGACCTGCTCTTCCGGCCATGGATGGGCTACAAGGCGAAGATCCTGGTCTTCGCGCTCGGAACCGCGGGGGTCGACCAGGCGCTCCGCGACCGCCCGGCGACCTCGGGGTTCCTCGCCGGCCTCGCCGTCGGCGTCTGGCAGCTCGGCGTCGTCTTCCCCGCCGTGACGGCGGCCTACGCCCTCCGGACGCGCTCGCGCGCGGCCGCGGAACGGCACTTCGCGGGCGGCGCGGCCGCGGTCGCCGCGGTCCTGGTCGCCGTCTTCCTCTACGCCGACCCCGAGGGCTTCCTCGCGCAGGTCGTGCTCGGTCCGCTCGTCCTCCGCTCCGAGGGCGCCGCGTTCGACCCCGGGACGTACGTCCTGTTTTTCCCCGGCCACACGGGCTACTGGGCCACCGCCCTCGGCGCCGGCGGGCTGGCGCTTTCGCTCGTCCGCGACGAGTACGCGGCGGCGCGCCCGCTGGCGCTCGGCGGACTGCTGACGGCGCTGGTCGTCGTCTTCGTCGACTTCGACGGGCTCTGGGACGTCGCCGGCCCCCTCGTCTTCACCGCCGTCGGCGTCGGACTCGTCGTCGGGGCGCTCCCCCGGCGTGCGCGGCTCGTGGCCGTCCTCGTCCTCGGCCTGACGCTCGCGCCCCTGTTCGCGCCGAGCGCGCTCGTCCGACACGACCCGGTCGAGCCGACCGCCACCGACCGGCTCCCCCCCTCGACCGCCTCGGAGCGCGAGCGGCTCTACTGGTCGGCGCAGCCGATCGAGTCGTGTCGCTTCTTCGGATCGCGGACCCAGCGGAGCCTGCTCGACGACCACCCCGAGGCTGACCGCCTCGCCGAAGCGCCGTGTGGCGACGCGGGACCGTACTGGCAGGTTCTGCGCGAGCGCCTTGTCGGCCCGACGACGCCGGCGAACGCCACCGCCACGCCGGCCGTTGGGCTGGCTTCCACGCCCGCCGAACCGTTAAGACCACGCCGGCGCAGGTAGTCGTACTGTGACGGCCGTCCGACCGGGGGGTACCGACCCGACACGGCTCGCGTCGCCGCCGAGCCACGCGTCCGTCTCGCGCGCCGTGACCGTGGCACGCAACGGCCAGAGCGAGGGGGCGGCGTCGCGTTCGGGCGGGACGAGACGGGTCCGTCGACGATGTCGGTGACGCGGTTGGCGGTCTTAGAGCGTCTCGCGGCGACGAGCGACGCCGCCCGGCGCGAGACGACGACGCTCTCGACGCTCGCGGCGGCTCTCGACGCGAACGAACGCGCCGTCGAGCGACAGCTCGACGCCCTGACTGCCTGCGAGTTCGCCCGTGTCACCGACGACGACCGGGTCCGCGTGACGGTCACCGGCGAGGAGTTCCTCGCGCTCGACCCGGACGAAACGGTCGTGGTCGACCCGCCGCGGGACCGCTCCGAGGAGTAAACTACCCCACCCTACTCGCTCGCGGCTTCGCCGTTCGCTTCGTTGCGGGTGGGGCTTTCGCGTGGACTCCCGCTCTGGTCGGACTCCCCGGCAGGAGGTTCATACTCTCCGTTCGCGTTCAGCGTCCCGCGATTCAAGCGCACGCCTACGGGTGCGCCTCCGTCGTCGCCAGTTTGGTTCCGGCGGAGATACCGCAGTCCAATGTTCTTCGCGGCGTTGTAGTCGGCGTGGTTCTCGTAGCCACAGTTCAGACACGCGAACTCCTCGCCGTCGCGGTTGTCCGGGTGCGTGAACCCACACGTCGAACATCGCCGCGAGGTGTTCTCCGGGTCTACCTGCTTGACGGTGATACCGCGTGGTTCGGCCTTGTATTCGACGTACTCGGACAACCGCTCGAAGGCCCACTTGTGGCCCCACGACGCACCAGAAAGCCGGTCGCGGATGCCGGTCAACTCCTCGAACGCGATGACCGTACAGCCGTTCTTGA
>JAZKRX010000093.1:0-4788 GCA_036626375.1 Haloferacaceae archaeon | reverse complement strand
CCTGACTCGGAGTCGGGCGTCGGCGTCGACTCTACGGTCCCCTGGTCGCCCGGCGACGCCTCGGCCGGCTCCGTCCCGGCCTCGCGGGTCGGCTCCGACGCGTCGTCGGTGACGCCGGACGCCGGCTCCGTGTCCGGCGACGCGGCGTCTGCCTCGGCCTCGCTCGTCGACTCGGGAGCGGCCTCGGCCTCCCCGACGGCCGCTGTCCCCGTCTCGACGGCCGCTGCCTCCGTCTCGGCGCCTGCGGGCGTGTCAGCCGCCGACGGGGTCGGCGCCGCGTCGGCCGAGTCGGCGGGCGCGAACGCGACCGCGTCCGGGAACGGCCCGACCTCGGCCGCGCCGCCCTCGCCGGGCTGGGTCGAGAGCGCCGTCACCGCGTCGTGCTCGCCCGCGACGACCGAGAGCGCCTCGACGGCCATCCGGCGCACGTCCTCGAGGTACGTCTCGGTCACGCCGTAGCGCTCGATCGCGAGCGGGGCGCCCGCTGCCAGCGACTCGGCGACGCCCTCGGCCGCGAGTTCGGCCCGGAGGTCGTCACCGCGGGCCTCGCGCGAGAGCGCGTCTGCGAGGACGGCGACCCGCCGGAGCGTCGCGCGGGCCGCGTCGACGATCCAGCGGTCGCGGGTGTCCGCGTCCACCTCGTTGACCGACTCGGGGCGGAGCGAGGAGAACACCCGATCGCCGTCCTCCGGCTCGAACGTCCGGGCCTTTCCGGTGATCGCGACGACCGTCGGCGGCGTCGTGCGCTCGAAGAAGGCGAGCGCCTCGGGCTGGTACTGGCCGGCGTAGGAGACGAACGCGCCCGTCGGGTCCGCGATACGGGCGCGCACCACCTCCTCGTTGACCGGCTCGACCTCGGTCAGGACGCCGACGGCGAACGCGCGGTTGACCCGCGCGCCCGTCGGGAGGACGACGTAGTTCGGGGCGCGCTCCTCGTCGCTCTCGCGGTACGAGACCGTCACGTCCTCGAACTCCGCGGCGAACAGCCGGTGGGCGACCTCGCGGCGGCCGGGACCGTCGTCCGACTCGCTCATTCTGCCGCCTCCATCTCCGCGAGCAGGTCCCGCGCGAGCGACCCGGGCGACTCCTCGACCGCCTCGAACTCCGTCGCGTCGAGGTTCGCGCCGTACTCGTCCACCGAGAGGTTCCCGCGCACCCGGTAGGCCCGGCCGACGATCGACTCCGCGATCGACTCCTGAACCACCCCGCGGTCCATCGCCTCGGTCGCGGCCGCGCGGGCGTCCTCCAGCCCGCCGCCGTACACCTCGGCGGTGAGTTCGTCGTCGAGGATCGCCGTCACCGTCTCGGTGCCGTCGTCGAGGATCGCCTTCACCCGCAGGTCGTCCTCGGCGTCGACCTCGCCGTGTGACCGGCACTGGCCGTTCTGGACGACCCGCGAGCACTGCGGACAGCGCTCGATCAGCCCGGAGCCGTCCCGGACGCCGATGACGTTCGCGACCACCTCGACGTCGAACAGGCCGCCGGAGCCGACCGCCTCCGCGACGGAGAGCCGGGGCGCCGACTCGGGCACGTCGACCGCCCGGTCCAGCCGCTCGACCTCGGTGAACTCGGTGAGGTTCACCTGCGGGACGCCCCGGAACTCCCGGACGTAGACGTCAGAGAGCCGGAGCGTCGCCCCCTCGACGAGCACGTCGCGGCACTGCCAGTCGGTGAACGGCAGCCGCGCGGACTCGTCGCCGAGGACACCCTCGCGGATCGTCGTCTCGCCGTCGCGCCCGTCGATGCTCCGGTCGCTCGCATCCAGCACCCGGACCTCGACGACGCGCCCGCGGTCGCCCGGGCGCAGGTCGCGCAGAGCGCGCTCGCCGCCGACCTCGTAGGGGACCTCGACCGTGCCGGCGGCCGTGACGGTAGAGGAGCCGCCGACGTTCAGCTCCGGCTCACCCTCCCACTCGCGGACGCTCGCGTTCCCGATCGTGACGGAGTCTCCGGCCTCGACGCCGAAGTCCTCCCACATCGTGTACGATATCGTCCCGCTCTCGTCCGCGAGTTCGCCCTCGCGGATCGTCTGCTCGTCGCCCTGGTACCGGATAGAGCGCGTCCCGACGGTCAGCACCCGCGCCGTGACGGTCACGGGGCCGTCGTCGACGCCGATATCGCCGACGGCGGCGGCCGATGGGGCGGCGCTCCCGCCGTCGTCGCCGCCGTACTTCCGCCTGATGGAGCTCTTTGCCTCCTCGACCGGCACGCGGTACTCCAGCAGGTTCGACAGTTGCTCTGCGACCTCCTCTTTGTCTACACCGAGGTCGGAGGCGAGTTCCTCGGCGTGGTCGTCGATATCCATCGCGGACGGACGTGGGCTCCGGCCGGTCAAGAAGCTGTCCACCGGCGGGAGGACTGAAGTGACAGGGGAGAGTAGCGGGGCTATGGACACCGACGCGCACGTCGACACGACCGTGACCGCCGACCGGACGGTCGTGGAGTACAGCGGGAACGACGCGGCCGCGGTCGTGGTTCGATCGGTCGCCGGCGAGCGCATCTACCTGCCGCTCGTCGAGGAAGCAGAGGAGGAGAGCGAGGAGCAGGCCACGCCCTACAGCGGCGAAGACCCCGGCGAGAGCCCGTACAGCGGCGCCGGCACCGCCGGCGACGGGACGAGCGGCGGCGACGAGACCACGCCCTACAGCGGCGGGTCACCCGGCACCAGCCCCTACGGCGGCGACGAGGGCCCCGAGCCGGGCATCCACGCCACCGCCGACGGGTTCCGCGTTGTCCACCCCAGCCCCGCGAAGGACGTGCGCGTCCTGCGCTAGCCCGCCATCTCCTCGTAGATCGCGAGCGTGTCCGTCGCGACGGCCGACCACGGCCGCGGCTCGAACTCCGGTTCGCCCGGAAGCGCCAGCCCACGGGTGATCCCCGCGGCGATAGAACGCGAGTCCACCTCTACCTCGATGAGCGCGTCGGTCGGCAGGATCTCGCCGACGCCGCTCTCGGTCGCGACGACGCGCGTCCCGACCATCAGCGCCTCGGTGATGGTGATGCCGAACGGCTCGGAGAGCGACGGCGAGACGAACAGGTCGGCGGCCGCGTAGTAGTCGCCGAGTTCGTCCTCGGGGACGTAGCCCGCGAAGACGACCTTGTCCCGCACGCCGAGCACCTCGGCGAACCGCTCCAGGCGCGGCGTCAGGTGGCCCGTCCCCCCGACGACGAGGGCCAGGTCCTCCTGCTGGAGGTGTTCGAGCGCGTAGAACAGGTGGTCGATCCCCTTCTGGTGGGTGTGGCGGCCGACGAACCAGAGCATCGGGTCGTCGTCGCCGATTCCGTGGCGCTCGCGCACGTCCGCGCCGGTCTGGATCGGCGTCGAGAAGCCGTTGTACACCACGTCCGGGTCGGCGCCGTACTGCTCGCGCACGCGGCCCGCGAGAAGCTTCGAGACGGCGGTCGAGCGGTCGGCGCGGCGCGCCAGCCGCCGCTCGGTCTCGACCTCGCGCTCCGGCGGGTCGACGTTCCGGTCGCTCGACAGCGAGTGGAAGGTGGTGAGCCACGGCACGTCGTGGGCGGCGGCGGCCTGCGACCCCGGCCCGTAGCCGAACCAGTCGTGTGTGTGGATCACGTCGGCGCCGGCGGCGGCGTCGACGAACGCGTCCGTCATGCGGTTGACCCGCGTGAGGATGTCCCCCCGGCCCGTCTCGACGGGGATCACCCCCTCTCGCTCCGGCGCGTGTTCGGCCGGGAGGACGAGGCGAACGGTGACGCCCTCGTCGCGGAGTCCCTCGAATATCTCGCCGACGTACGTGTCGAGGCCTCCCGTTACGTTCGGTGGGAACCCCCAGCCGAGCATCGCGACCTCCATGCGCCTCGCTCGACGGGATAGCACTTCACTCCCCGGGTCGGCACGGCCGGGCACTTATCCCGTCGCCGGGCCTGTACTCGTGCGATCGATGGAACGAGGAACCGGACGGGCGTGTGCCCCCAGATGAGCCGCCGACTGGTCGTGACGGCGGCAGAGGAGACGACCGGCAAGCGGGTGGGGCTCTCGCCCGCGACCTGTGCCGCGATGGGACTCGACGCCGGCGACGCGGTGACGGTCGAGGGGGGTCGCCGAACCGCCGCGCTCGTCGCCACGCTCGACGCCGTGGCCGACGACGAGGTCGCGCTCGGACCGACGGGACGGCGCAACGCCGCCGTCGAGGTCGGCGAGCGCGTCACGGTGGCCGAGGCGACGCCACAGCCCGCCGACTCGGTCGTCTTCGCGCCCGTCCAGTCGCTCGCGCTCCGGGGCGGCGAGCGCGCGGTCCGCGCCGCCGCCGGCGAGTTCCCCCTCGTCGCCGGCGACCGGGTCCGCGTGGACCTGTTCGACGGCGCGCTCACGCTCCCGTTCGTCGTCGTCCGGACCGACCCCCACGAGGTCGTCGCGGTCGGCCCCGAGACCGACCTGACGCTCCGCGAGGCGCCCGCCGACGACGCCGCGGACAGGCGTGCGCGGCTCCGCGGGCTAACCCTCGACGACGTCGGCGGCCTCGACGCCGCCGTCGACCGCCTCACCGAACTCGTGGTCGACCCGCTGACCGACCCGGGCGCGTACGAACGCTACGGTCGCCCGCCGACAACCGGCGTCGTCGTCGCGGGGGCGAGCGGCGTCGGCAAGACCCAGGTGATCCACGCGCTCGTCGGCGAGACGGGCGCCGCGTACGTCCGGCTCGACGGGAGCGCGCTCGCGGGGCGGTCCGCAGAGGACGCCGCGGGCCGGATCGCAGACGCCGCCGACCGCGCCAGCCGGGAGGCGCCGGCGCTCGTCCACGCCGCCGACCTCGCGGCGCTCGCGCC
>JAZKRX010000092.1:0-4809 GCA_036626375.1 Haloferacaceae archaeon | reverse complement strand
CGGCCCGTCGACCCGCCGCTCACGACCGTCAGCGCGAGGTCGCGGCCGGAGTCGGCGAGCGCCAGCGGCACCGCCTTCGGGTAGCCGACGCTCCCGAAGCCGCTCACCGCGACGGTGGCGTCGGCGTCGATACCGGCCGCGACCGTCGCGGCGTCGCGGACGGGGGGATCGCCCACGATGCGGTCGGTCACGGGCGGCTCGCCCTCCGTCGTCATCGTCCCGTCGTGGACCGGGCCGGGGCATCAATCCCGCGGGCCGACGCTTTTGTAGCCCGGCTGCCCACCGCCGGTCGTGCCACCTTCGGCGGCGACGGTCGCGCGCCGGCTCCGGCGGCTCGACCACGATGCGCGCGTCGCGTTCGTCGCCGCGCTGTACGCGGCCGGGGGGGACGCGGTCACGGTCGCGCGGGAGGGGCCGGTACTGGTCGTCGACGGCCCGGCCGGCCTCCGGCGCGTGGTCGTCGGACCGCCGGCGGACAACGTCGATGCCGACGCCGTCGTCGTCGTCACCGACCGCGACCGCGCGCGGGCCGAGGGCATCGACGCCCGCCTCCTCGGCCCCGCGGCTCTCCACGACCGCCTGTGTTACGGCGTCGACCGTGAGACGGCCGCACGCCTCTGCCGCGCGCACCTCGGCGTCCCGTTCGACGCGTCGGACGGGGGGCACACGCGACGACGCCGCGTCGCCGCGACCCTCGTCCTTCTCGCAGCCGCCGGTCTCGTGGCCGCCCTCGCGCTCTCCGTGCCGGTCGGCCCCGGAGGAGAGGCGAGCGACGCCGGATCCGCGAGGGCCGGGGACGCGACACCCGCCCCGGTGACGGCGGCGGACCTCCGGGACTCCGAGACGGTCGCGCGCGGCCACCTCGCCGCGCTCCGAGCGCGCCCTTCGGTCCGGCTAAACGCGACGTTCGCGGGCCCGCGACACCTCACCGGCTTCGACACCCTGCGGTCGGGCTACGACCGCGACGACGTGGTGTCGGTGTCGATGCGGGTCGGCGCGGACGGGCGCTACCGGTCGGTGCGGCGGACGTCGTTCGCCGGTGGACCGCTGATCCGCGACCGGGTCGCGGTGGCGCGGTACGCCGACGGCGGGACGGAGTACGTCCGGATCGACGGCGAGCCGTCCCTGCGGTACGAGCGCCGGGCGGTGACCCGGAGCGGCCGGGCGTTCGCCGCGGACTGGTCGCGCCGGCTCCTCCCGCGGTACCTGACGACGAACCGGACGCGCGTGGAGCGCCTGTCCGCGGACGCGGACGCCAGGTACCGGGTCGTGGCGACCGGGTCGCCGCGTGGCCTCGACCACGAGGTCCGGGGTTACCGGGCCGCCGCACGCGTGGCGGCCGACGGGCTGGTGACCCGGCTGTCGGTGGGGTACGACCACCCCACCACGGGGGCGCGGGTGTCGGTCACGGCGCGGTTCGGCTCGCCCGCCGCCGTCCCGGCCCCGCCGTGGTACGAGACGGCGCGCGAGCGGACCGGGGAGAACGCTTAGCACCCCCGGCCGGCGACTCGGGGTATGGATGGGCTCCGGCGCCTGTACGACCGGGTCCGCGACCCGGCGTACACGGGGCGGAACCGCTGCACCGCCTGTACCGTCGTCAACGCCGTCCTCGCCGCCGCCGCCGCGGGCCTCGTCGCCGTCGTCAGCCCGCCGCTCGCCGTCCTCGTTCTCGTCGTCGCCGCCGCCGTCGTGGCGCTCCGTGGCTACCTTGTCCCCGGCACCCCGGCGCTCACGCACCGGTGCCTCCCGGACCGGATCCACGCGCTGTTCGAAGCGGGCGACGTGCCGACCGAGGACCCGGGGGCGGCGCTCGTCGCCCTCGGCGTCCTCGACGACCCCGCGGACCCGTCGCTCACGCCCTGGTTCCGCCGGCGCCACGCGGCCGCGCTCGCGCGCTACGTCGGCGACGCGCTCGCGGTCGACCCGGCCTCGGTCGCGTTCGAGGCCGCCCCGGACGGCGACGGCGTAGTCGCCACCGTGGACGGCGACTGGGTGGGCGCGTGGCCCTCGCGGGCGGCGCTGGTCGCCGACGCGGCGACCGACGCGGTCCTCTCGGCCCGTCCCGCGTGGACCGACCTCGACCACGCCGCCCGCGCGGACCTCGCCGGTCGAGTCCGGGGGTTCGTCGACGACTGCCCGGCCTGTGGCGGCAACGTCGTCGACTCGAACGCGACCGTGGACTCCTGTTGCCGGTCGGTCGAGGTGCTCGCCCGGTCCTGTGCGGCCTGTGACGCCCGTGTGGTCGAACTCGAACGCGACCGCGAGGCGTTCGCGCCCGGATCGTGACCGCTCGGGAGCTGTACGTATCGCTCGGTACCAGGCGCGTACCGCTCCGGAGCGGTACCTCGCGCACGTGCGCGCTCCCGGGCGTAGCGGAACGAACGATAGAGATCGGCTGGAGTATATATAAAAAATATAACAGGTTATACAGGGGCGGTCGGAGTCTCACGTGATGTCGGAGGATAACTCCAATCGGCGGCGTGCGTTCCTGAAAGGATCCGCTGCGGCACTCGCGGCGGGACTCGCGGGCTGTGCGGGCGGTTCGGGTGGTTCGGGCGGTTCGGGTGGTTCCTCGTCGAGTGGGTCCGGTGGCTCCGGTGGCGACCCGCTGCTGGCCGACGCGAGCAGCTTCGACCCGGCGAACCCCGGGTGGGAGGAGCACAACTACCTCACGACGCCCCTGATCGACGCGGACTACCAGCGGGGCTCGACGGTCGACCTGGAGAACATGCAGAACCGGGAGGTCGAGGAGGTCCCCCACGGCCAGCCGGTTCGGGAGACTCCCGACGACGAGAGCGAGCTGCTTGACCCCGACACGCTCGTCTTCACCGAGAGCCCCAGCGAGGACGTCCAGGGCCGGTTCGAGGAGGACTTCCAGGCCGTCTTCGACCGCATCGAGGAGGAGACCGGCAAACCGGTCGAGTTCAGCAAGGTCGACAGCTACGCCGCGTCCGTCGAGGCGATGCGCTCCGAGCGAGCCCACATCGCGAACTTCTCGACCGGCACGACGGCCTTCGCCGTCAACCTGGCCGGGGCGGTGCCGTTCGCCGCCGGGCTCACGCCCGACAAACTGTTCGGCTACCGGCTGTTCGCGACGACCCGGGCCGACGCCGACGACATCCAGAGCGTCGACGACTTCGCCCGCGACAACGTGGTTATCGGCCACTCCGAGCCCGCCTCGAACTCCGGCCACCAGGCGCCGTCTGCGCTGTTCGACCAGTACTTCGATGTGACCGCCGAGGAGGACTACGAGGTCAACTTCTCGGGCGGCCACAGCAACACGACCCGCGGCATCGCGGCCGGCGACTACGACGCCGGCCCGATCTGTTCGACCTGCCTCAAGGATACCGTCGAGGGGACGAGCGACCTCAGCTTCGACGAGTTCAAAGTGGTCTGGGCGTCGGCACCGTTCCCGAACGGGCCAGTCGCGTACCGGTACAACCTGAAACCCGAGATCCAGGAGGGGATCAGGCGGGCGTATCTCGACTCCGACTTCTCCGGGACGGCTTTCCAGGAACGGACCGAATACGACCAGTTCGTCCCCATCGAGTACCGGACAGTGTTCAAGGACATCATGATCATCCAGGGGTACAATGGCGTCGAGTACGAGCGCAGCGCGCTCGGATCGTAGATGCTGCGCGTCACCGACCTGCAGAAGACCTACCCGACCGGCGACGAGGCGCTGAAAGGCGTCACGATGTCGGTTGAGGGGAGCGAGACCGTCGCGATGATCGGCCCCAGCGGAGCCGGCAAGAGCACGTTCATCCGGTGTATCAACCGGCTGACCGAGCCCAGCGGCGGCGAGGTCTCCCTCGACGAGACGGAGCTGACGGCGCTCGGCGACGACGCGCTCCGGTCGGCTCGCCGCGACATCGGGATGATCTTCCAGGAGTACAACCTGGTCGAGCGGCTGACCGTGATGGAGAACGTCCTCACGGGGCGGCTGGGCTACGTCTCGGCCTGGCAGGCGTTCCGGCGGTCGTTCCCCCCCGAAGACATCGAGCGGGCCTACGAGATCCTCGAGCGGGTCGGTCTCGGCGACATGGAGAACAAACGCGTCGACGAGCTCTCCGGCGGCCAGCGCCAGCGCGTCGGGATCGCGCGAGCGGTGATCCAGCAGCCCAAGATCCTGCTGGTCGACGAGCCGACGTCGAGCCTCGACCCCGAGACGTCCGACACGGTGATGCGGCTCCTGACCGACATCGCCGCCGAGCGCGAGGTGCCGGTGCTGATCAACATCCACGAGGTCGACCTCGCGATCGAGCACGCAGACCGGATCGTCGGCCTCCACGACGGCGAACTCGTCTTCGAGGGGACGCCCGACGAGCTCGACGAACGGGGGCTAGACCAGGTGTACCGCGGCGCGGAGGTCCCGGAGAACACCGACAGAGGGCGGGCGTCGGACGGAGACACCGACGGAGAGACCGACGGAGACGTCGCGGTGGACACGGACCGTCCGCTGGCGGGGGAGACGTAGCGTGGCCGCCGGCAGCCGCACCTGGGAGCGGCCGACCGTCTTCGCACGACGGGAGGTGAAGTGGGCGGTGTACGCCGGCATCGTCGGCTTCTTTGTCTGGTCTGGCTTCGGGGTCGGTGCCGACCCGGCACGGATCGCACGAGGGCTCGGGAGCTCCGTCTCGCTCGTCGGCGACTTCCTCCCCCCCTCGGCGACGCCGCAGCAGGCCCAGCGAATCCTGGACAAGATGCTCGAAAGCGTCGCGATCGCGATGGTCTCGACGCTCACCGGTATCGTGCTCAGCGTCCCGATCGCGTTCATGGCCGCGGAGAACCTCTCGCCGAAGCCGCTGT
>JAZKRX010000091.1:0-5208 GCA_036626375.1 Haloferacaceae archaeon | reverse complement strand
TGTTCGCCAACATCGGCAACTCCGGCGGGTTCACGGCCTCGTTCACCGAGGCGCTCGCCAAGACCATCTCGACGGCGCTGCGCTCCGGCGTCGACCCGCGGGAGATCGCGGACGAACTGCGTGGCATCCGGTCGCCGAAGGTCGCCTGGGACAAGGGCGAACAGATCAACTCCATCCCGGACGCCATCGGCACCGCCCTGCGGCGCTACCTCGACGGAGAGGTCGACAAGGCCTACCCGCAACAGCAGACGATCGACCAGGTGTCGGACGAGGAGCGAGCCCGGATGGAGGCGGACGCCGACGACCCGGTCGACGCGCCCGAACCCGACGGCGGCGCGATCGCGACCGCGGGGTCGAGCGACGACGACCTCCTCGCGGCGGGCGAGAACCCCGAGTGTCCCGAGTGCGGGTCGCTCTCGCTCCAGTACGCGGAGGGCTGCAAGACGTGTAGCTCCTGTGGCTGGTCGGAGTGCTGAGCTGAGATGACGGCGGGCGAGGGGTCGACGGACGCCTCCGGCGGTCGCCCCTGCCCGCTCTGTGCCGAGCCGATGGCCCGGCGGCACTGCAAGTACGTCTGTCCGCGCCACGGCGTCGTCTACGACTGTAGCGACACGTTCTGGTAGCGCGTCCCAGCCGGGGCGACACGACCAAACCCGCCGCCCGCGCCCGGTCGTTACGAACTGTTATGGGCGTGGCGACACTACAACGGTTAGTATGCCACGGGGGTATGTGCGCGTGGTCCGACACCGGGACGGTAGTCGGAGGCGACCGCGATGGTGAGCGACGACCGGGTCGCCCGGAGCAAGGCGATCCAGCGGAAGACGGGACGAACCTTTCACCTCGCGACCCGGGTGCTCCCCGAGCGGGTGCGCCACGCGACCTACGTGCTCTACGGGTTCTTCCGGGTCGCGGACGAGGTGGTCGACGACCCGGAGTCCGAGGCCGACCCGGAGACACAGCGCGAGACGCTCGAACGACTCCGCGAGGCGGCGCTCGGAGAGCGCGAGGGCGACGACGAGGTGGTCGCGGCGTTCAGCGACGTGCGCGAGGAGGAGGGTATCGCCGACGCGGACGTCGACGCGTTCGTCGACGCGATGCTCGCCGACGTCGACACGGACCGCTACGAGACGTACGAGGAGCTAGAGGCGTACATGGACGGCTCCGCCGCCGCCGTCGGGCGGATGATGACCGCGGTGATGGACCCCGAGGACCCCGAGACGGCGCTCCCGCACGCGACGGCGCTCGGCGAGGCGTTCCAGATGACGAACTTCCTCCGGGACGTGCGCGAGGACGTGGTCGATCGAGACCGGGTGTACCTCCCGGTCGAGACGCTCTCGGAGTACGACGTCCCCGTCGGGCAGGTGCTCGACCTGGAGTTCTCCGAGTCGTTCGCCGACGCGATGCGCCACGAGGTACAGCGGACCGAGGGGCTCTACCAGGAGGGCGTGGCCGGCATCGCGACGCTTCCCCGCGACTGCCAGTTCGCCGTCACGCTCGCGGCGGTGCTGTACGCCGACCACCACCGGCTGATCCGCGAGCGGGGGTACGACGTGCTCTCGGAGACGCCGGAGCTCTCGCGGGCGCGGAAGCTCTCTCTCTTTGCACGCACCGCGCTCAACTGGGTCGTTCTCAGGGATCCCGAGGCCGTCTTCTACCGCGTCAGTGCCGTCCCCGCGAGCGCGGGGAAAGACGCGGGGCCGACAGAGGCCGGGCGGAGTCTGCTCGACTGGCTCCCGACGCGCTAGGGCCGGAGCGCCCCCGCGTCGAACCGGTCGGTCCGCACGAGGCCGGCGCCGAACAGCGCCGCGAACGCGACGGGCAGGAGGTTCCCGAACCAGAGGTTGACGCCCGCCCAGAGCAGGACGAACGAGACGAGGTCGTCGAGTGCGAACTCACACGTCGCGAGGCGGTCGAGCAGCGCCGTCCGGACGAACGCGCGGTCGAGCGCGACGACAGCCACCGTCGCGGACAGCACCCACCCGAGGAAGTTCGAGACGGGCACGGCGTAGTACGACCCGCCGCCCGCGTACGACCAGAAGCCGAGCGACACCGCGCCGGGGTCGAGCACGAGGTCCATCAACACGACGGCGCCGATAGTGACGGGCAGACGGACGGCCGGCGAGCGGGCGCTATCGCCGAGAAGCAGGAGACAGAGCAGGTAGGCGTTCACCACCAGGGGCACGAAGAAGACGGGCAGACCGACGGGAACGCCGCCGAGCGTCGGTCCGAGGCTCGCGCCGTAGGCGAACTCGCCGTACGGCCAGCCGGTGTGGATCCCCACGTACTCGACCGCGTAGGCGTAGGCGACGAGCGCGCCGAGCCATCCCGCCGCGCGGCGGTCCACGAGGGGCGCGACCCCGACGAGCAGGGGTGCGCGCATCACGACGACGCCGGCGAGGACGAGCCACGGGTTAAACGCGAGGGCGCGGCCGAGGGCCCGCCCGAGTTCGGCGCCTCCGAGCGGCGCGAGCGCGGCCGACAGCGCGGCCTGCGGGAGCCCCTCGGCGCTCGCCACGAGGAGGACGGCCCCGACGACGGGGAAGACAACGGCGATCGTAAAGCGGTTCTGGCGCACGAGCGCGTCGAGACGGTTCTCGACGCCGCGCCGGTCGCCGTCGACCAGGTCGCGGACGAGGCCGGCCGTCGTCTCCGCCCCCGCGTCGGCGTCAGCCATAGACCACCAGCCAGAGTCCGCCGAGCGTCAGCATCGCCCCGACCGCGGTGTTGAGCGCGGGGTACCACCAGTACGCGCGGTCCACGTCGACGCCGGAGCCGTAGACGCCGACGAGAACGAGCGGGTACGAGAGCAACAGGACGCCGAGACGGACGTCCAGCTCGGCGAACAGGACCGCGGCCATCAGCCAGAGCGCGCCACAGTAGACGAACGACCAGTCCCGTCCGAGAACGGTGGCCGTCGTCTCGATGCCCGCGCGGCGGTCGGGCTCGATGTCCGGGATCGCCGAGAAGGTGTGCATCGCCATCGTCCACGCCCACCCGCCGACGAGCGCGAGCAGCGGCGGGGGCGCGCCGGCGAGCGCGGCGTAGGTCGCCGCGCCCGGGAGGACGTACAGTCCGTTCGAGATCGAGTCGAGCAGGGGCGTCGTCTTGAAGCGGAAGGGTGGGGCGCTGTACTCCACGCCGAGGGCGAAAAAGCCCGCGAGATACCCCCACGCGACGCGGGGAACGAGGGGGAACAGCGCCAGCCCGGCCAGTCCGCAGACGACGACGGCGGCGACGACGAACCGGTCGCCCTCGAACCGCACCTCCTTCGCCTCCTTTTTGGGGTTCTCCTCGTCTACGTCGGCGTCGAAGACGTCGTTGATCCCGTAGAGCAGGACGTTCGCGGGCAGGAGGAAGTAGACGAACAGCCCGACCGCGAGCGGCGCGAACAGGTCGGCGACCGTGTCGGCGGCGTAGGCGACGGCCACGACCACGGGGCCGGCGAGGTAGAACCAGAACCGCGGGCGCGAGAGCTTCAGCAGGTAGCGCAGGCGCTCGCCGACGCCGCGGGCGGACGTCTCGGCCGTCGTCCCGGCGCTCGCGTTCGCGCTCGTGCCCGGCGCGCCACTGTCCGTGTCGCCCATCTCAGTCGCCACGGGCCGCGACCCGCGGGAGCGGGTCCGCGGCGAGGTCGCGGGCCATCCGTTCGGCGGTCAGCTGGCCGCTGATGAGACACATCGGTACGCCGATTCCGGGCGTGGTGAACGAGCCGGTGAAGTAGAGCCCGTCGACCGCAGTGGAGGCGTGCGGCGGCCGGAGGAGAGCAGTCTGGCGCAGGGTGTGCGCGAGGCCGAGCGCGGTCCCCTGGGTCGCGTTGTAGCGCGCGGCGAAGTCGGAGACACAGAACGACTCCTCGACGACGATGCGGTCGCGCAGGTCGACGCCCGTGTTCGCGGCGATGTCGGAGAGCACGAGGTCGCGGTAGGACTCGCGCAGGTCGGGCGAGTCCTCTAGCCCGGCCGCGACGGGGACGAGCGCGAACAGGTTCGAGTGGCCCTCGGGCGCGACCGAGGGGTCCGTCTCGCTCGGCACGCAGAGGTAGTAGGCGGGGTCGTCCGGCCACGCGGGGTCGTCGAAGATGGCCGCGAAGTGGTCGTCCCAGTCCGTCGGGAGGACGAGGGTGTGGTGTTCCAGGTCGTCCACGTCGCCCTCCACGCCAAGGTAGAGGAGGAACGCGGAGGGAGCGTAGGTTCGCGAGTCCCAGTAGTCGGCGTCGTACTGGCGCTTCTCCGGCGTGAGCAGTTCCTGCTCGGTGTAGGCGTAGTCGGCGTTCGAGACCACGAGGTCGGGAAAGTAGTCGCCCTCGCTCGTCGTCACGCGGAAGCCACCCTTCCGGCCGCGGATCGCCTCGGCCGGTTCGCCCGTGCGGTACGTGACGCCGAGCTCCCGTCCCAGCTCGGCCACGCCGTCGACCACCGCGGCGAGGCCGCCGTCCGGGTAGTAGACGCCGAGCCCGAAGTCGACGTGGCTCATCAGGTTGTAGAGCGCCGGGGTGTTGTGTGGCGACCCGCCGAGGAAGACCAGCGAGTACTGGACGATCTGCTGGAGCTTCGGGTGGTCGAAGTAGCCCTCGACGTGGTCCTGCATCGACCCGACGAGCGAGAGCCCACGGGCGTTTTTCGCCACGTCGAGGTCGGCGTAGTCGCGCAACGACGCGCGGTCCTCGTAGACGAAGTGTTCCATCCCGATCCGGTAGTTCTCCTCCGACTTCCGGAGATACTCGCGGAGCGCCTCGCCCGCGCCGGGCTCGTACGACTCGAACGTCTCGACGTTCGTCTCGAAGTCGGCGCGCAGGTCGACCCGGTCGCCGTCCTTGAAGAAGATGCGGTAGTGCGGGTCGAGGCGGGTGAGGCTGTAGTAGTCCTCGACCGACCGCCCGAAGTTGTCGAAGAAGTCCTCGAACACGTCGGGCATCAGGTACCACGACGGGCCCATGTCGAAGCGGAAGCCGTCGCGTTCGAGGACGCTCGCGCGCCCCCCCACCTGCTCGTTTTTCTCGACTAGTGTCACGTCGGCGCCGGCATCGGCGAGGTAACAGGCCGTCGAGAGCCCCCCGAACCCGCCGCCGACGACCACGATGTCGCTCCCGGCGACGGCAGAGAGGTCGTCGACCGCGTTCAGGTCGTCGTCGGCGACTGACATAGAAGCTGTTAGGGCGGATTCGGTATAAACGCCGTGACGTGGGCGGAGCCGGAGGGTCCGCCGTGA
>JAZKRX010000090.1:0-5251 GCA_036626375.1 Haloferacaceae archaeon | reverse complement strand
CGCACGAGGTCGCCCGGCGCCCGGTAGCCCGCGCCGGCGAGCGTGCGCGCCCGGCCCGCCCCGACCCCGTCGACGGCGGTGAGGCCGACGGCGTCTCCCGAGGCGCCGTGTTCGACCCGCGCCTCGACCCGGCGTGCGAGGTTCGCGGCGCGCGGGCCCGAGAACTCCGCGAGGACGGCGCGCAGGGCAGAGAGCAGCCGGGTCGCGTTCTGTCGGATCACCCACGCGTCGCTCCGGAGCGCCTCAGGTGTCGACCCGGCCATCCCCGCGCGGAGGATGGCGAGGACCTTCCGGGGACCGCCCTCCAGGTCCGTGTCGTCGACGACGCTCGCGACGGCGTCGGCCTCCGACGACCGGATCGAGACGGAGCCGAACTCGCCGGCGCGCGCGACCGCCGAAAGCAGGTCGGCGGCGGCCATCCGGTCGCGGTCGGCGACCGCGCGGAACGCGGCGGCGGTGTCCAGCCGGAGGTAGTACTTGGAGGCGAGCCGCCCGAGCGCGGTCGCCTCCACCCGGAGGTCGTCGTCGAAGGTCACGAACCCGCGGTCGACCAGGGATTCGAGCGTCTCGCGGGCGCGCCCCCGGAGGTCGTCGGTGTAGCGCTCGGGGTCGGCGCGCGCCCGCACCGCGTAGAAGGTGGTGTCGAGCCACGACAGCACGTCGTCCAGGTCGTCCACGGTGCCGGTGGCGATCTCGGCGTTCAGGTGCGCGTCGAGGTCGGCCGCGAGCCGGGACTCGATCCGCACGCCCTCGTCCAGCAGCCGGCGGTACCGCCCGGCGTCTGACTCGTCACAGACGATCCAGCCGTAGCCCTCGTCGTCGTAGCCCGGCCGACCCGCCCGCCCGAGCATCTGGAGGACGTCGACCGGCGACACCGCGACCTCGCCCTCCAGCGGGTCGTGTCGTTTCGTGTCGCGGATGACCACACAGCGCGCGGGGAGGTTGACGCCCCACGCGAGCGTCGATGTGGAGAAGAGGATCTCGATCGTCCCCTCGCGGAACCACGCCTCGACGCGGTCGCGGTCCGCCTTCGAGAGCCCGGCGTGGTGGAAGGCGACGCCGTCGACGACGGCGTGGCGTAGGTCGTCGTCGTCCAGTTCGTTCGCCTCGTTGTGGAGGTCGTAGTCCCCGCGCGCGCCGACGGGGACGTCGCGCTCGGCGAGGACGTCTCGCGCCTTCCCCGCGGCCCGGACCGTGTCCTGTCGCGAGGCGACGAACACGAGCGCCTGTCCGTCCGCGCGGACGTGGTCTTCCACGAGGTCGAGCGCGCGGTAGAGCCGGCGGTACTTGTCCGCGAAGGTGTTCTCGCCGTGGCGGTAGGTCGCGACCGTCGCGGTCAGGTCGACGGGTCGGTGTTCCTCCCCGAAGTCGAAGGTCGTCTCCGGCGGCGCGTCGAGCCACTCGGCCACGTCCGCGACGTTCCGCATCGTCGCCGAGAGCGCGACCACGCGGGGGGCACAGAGCCGCCGGAGCCGCGAGACCACGGCTTCGAGGACGCTCCCTCGCCGGTCCGAGTCGAGCAGGTGGACCTCGTCGACGACGACGCAGTCGACGTCGGTGACGAAGGCGTACCGCGACGAGTCGTGGTTCCGCGTCGCCGAGTCGGCCTTCTCCGGCGTCGTCACGAGGACGTCCGCGCGCTCCGCGCGCCGGGGGTTCAGGTCGCGCTCGCCCGAGACGACGTACACCGAGTAGCCGAGCTCCTCGAAGCGGTCCCACTCGCGTTCGCGCTCGTTGGTCAGCGCGCGCAGCGGCGCGACGAACAGGGCCGTCCCGCCCCCCCGGAGCGTGTCACAGATTGCGAGCTCTGCGATCGCGGTCTTGCCGCTCGCGGTGGGGGCACAGACGACGACGTTCTCGTCGGTTTCGAGGACGCCCGGGAGCGCCGCGCGCTGCATCGCGTTGAACCGCTCGAACGGGAACGCGTCGGCGAACGCGGGGAGGACGTCGGCGACTCTGGCGCGGTCGGCCTCGCCCTCACTCATTGTCGGCTCCGGGGGAGCCGTCCGCGTAAGGGTTCCGGAGTGCGTGGGGCGGCGCGAAGCGCCGGCCCGCGAGACCGAGGACGGTAGACGCAGTGCGCCGTCCGAGGCGCGGGTCACTCCGTTCCCCGCGGTCAGTTTCGAGGCCCGACTCGCTCCGCTCGCGCGCCTCGCGCGCCTCGCGGGCAAAGCTCTAAGCCACGCGCGTCGGACGGTCCACGTTATGAGTAGGAGACCACGGCCGTGAGCGTCCCCGACGGCGACCTCGTCCGGGTGCTCGACGAGGACGGCACGGTCGTCGGCGACCCGCCGGAGTTCGGCGACGACCGGTTCGTCGAGGTCTACCGCGACCTCCGTCTCGCGCGACAGTTCGACAAGCGCGCGGTGAACCTCCAGCGACAGGGCCGGATGGGGACCTACCCGCCGATGGCGGGACAGGAGGCCGCACAGGTCGGGAGCGCCCACGCGCTCGCCGACCGCGACTGGATCTTCCCCTCGTACCGCGAACACGCCGCCTCGCACCTCCACGGCGTCTCGCTCGAATCGATCCTGCGGTACTGGATGGGCGACGAGCGAGGGGCGCGCCACGAGGAGGGGAACGTCTTCCCCCTCGCCATCCCCATCGCGACACAGATCCCCCACGCGGTCGGGTTCGGCTGGGCCGCCGCTCTCGCGGGCGACGACCTCGTGACCGTCGCGCACTTCGGCGACGGCGCGACCAGCGAGGGCGACTTCCACGAGGCGCTGAACTTCGCGGGCGTCTTCGACACCCCGACGGTCTTTCTCTGTCACAACAACCAGTGGGCGATCTCGGTCCCCCGGGAGCGCCAGACCGCGAGCGAGACGCTCGCGGGGAAGGCCGACGCCTACGGGTTCAGCGGCGTGCGCGTCGACGGGATGGACCCGCTCGCGACGTACCGGGTGGTCGAGGCGGCGGTCGAGCGCGCGCGCTACGGCGCCGCGGACGAGCCCCGGCCGACGCTGATAGAGGCGGTTCAGTACCGCTTCGGCGCGCACACCACCGCGGACGACCCGAGCGTCTACCGCGACGACGCGGAGGTCGAGCGCTGGCGTCAGCGCGACCCGATCCCCCGCTACGAGTCGTTCCTCCGGGACACCGGCCGCCTCGACGACGAGCGGGTCGCGGCGATAGAGCAGGAGGTCGAGACGACGGTCGCCGACGCGATAGCGCGCGCAGAGGAGACGCGCCGTGACCGGCCCGAGGCGATGTTCGAGGACGTCTACGCCGACCTGCCGCCGGCGCTCGAACGCCAGCGCGACGAACTCCGCGACCGGTACGACCGGGTCGGCGAGGAGGGGTTCGAGTGAGCGCGACCTCGCGCACCCTCGTCCAGGCCGTCCGCGACGGGCTCGCGGGCGAGCTCGCGCGCGACGAGGACGTGGTCGTCCTCGGGGAGGACGTGGGCGAGAACGGCGGCGTCTTCCGCGCGACGGAGGGGCTGCTGGACGAGTTCGGCCCCGACCGGGTGATCGACACGCCGCTCGCGGAGTCGGCCATCGTCGGCGCGAGCGTCGGGATGGCCGCATACGGGCTCCGGCCCGTCCCCGAGATCCAGTTCTCGGGCTTTCTCTACCCCGGCTTCGACCAGCTCGTCTCGCACGCCGCGCGCCTCCGCACACGATCGCGGGGGTCGGTCACCGTGCCGCTGACGCTCCGCGCCCCTTACGGCGGCGGTATCCGCGCGCCCGAACACCACTCGGAGTCGAAGGAGGCGTTCTACGCCCACGAGCCCGGCCTGACCGTCGTGATCCCGTCGACGCCACACGACGCGAAGGGGCTGCTCGCGAGCGCGATCCGGAGCCCCGACCCCGTCGTCTTCCTCGAACCCAAGCGGATCTACCGCGCGTTCCGCGAGGACGTGCCCGACGAGCCCTACACCGTCCCGGTCGGCGAGGCGGCGGTCCGGCGCGAGGGAGGAGACGTCTCCGTCGTCACCTACGGCGCGATGACGCGGCCGACGCTCGACGCGGCGACGGTCCTGGCCGAGGACGGCGTCGACGCCGAGGTGATAGACCTGCGAACGCTCTCGCCGCTCGACCGCGAGACGCTCGTCGACTCGTTCCGGAAGACCGGCCGCGGCGTCGTCGTCCACGAGGCGCCGAAGACGCTCGGGGTCGGCGCGGAGGTGGTCGCGACGCTCCAGGAGGCGGCGCTACCCTACCAGGAGGCGCCGATCGAGCGCGTCACGGGCTACGACGTGCCCGTCCCGCTGTACGACTTAGAGAACTTCTACCTCCCGAATGCACTGCGCGTCCGCGAGGCCGTCGAGCGGGTGGTCGACTACCGATGACGACCGAGTTTCGCCTCCCGGACCTCGCGGAAGGGGTCGCGGAGGGCGAGGTGGTCGCGTGGCACGTCGCGGAGGGCGACCGGGTCGAGGAAGACGACGTCCTCGCGGAGGTCGAGACGGACAAGGCGCTCGTCGAGGTGCCCTCGCCGTACGCCGGCGTGGTCGTCGAACGCTGCGCCGCGGCGGGCGAGGTCGTCCCCGTCGGCGAGGTGCTGGTGCGGTTCGAGAGCGACGACGCGGTCGCGGGCGAGCCGGCAGAGAAAGACGAGGCCGAGACGGGCGACGACGGGGAGACGACCGGCGACGCGGAGAGCGACCGCACGGAGGCAGGCGACGCCGGCGACGGCCGGACTCGGCCGGTCCCCGCGCCGCCCTCGGTCCGTCGGCTGGCGCGCGAGGTGGGGGTCGACCTCGCGGCCGTCGACGGGAGCGGTCCCGGCGGGCGGGTGACGCGGACGGACGTCGAACGCGCGGCGCGCGACCACCAGGAGCGGGCCGCGAGAGGCGAGCGGCGACGCCGCGAGCCGGGCGGTACAGACGACCGTGCGGCGCGCGACCACCAGGAGCGGGCCGCGGGAGGCGAGCGGCGACGCCGCGAGCCGGGCAGTACAGACGACCGCGCGGCGCGCGACCAGCGGGAGCGGGCCGCGGGAGGCGAGCGAGATGAAGACGGTGAGCGAGTGCCGGCGGGCGAAGGGTCCGACACGGCGGAACCGACGGCGACCGAGAGATCCGACCCGGACACGGGCGGGCCCCGCGACCGCACCCTCGCGACGCCCGCGACCCGCCGCGTCGCCGACGAACTGGGGGTGGACCTCGACCGTGTGCCCGCGAGCGAGGAGCGCGAGGGCGAGGCGTACGTCACGGAGGCGGACGTCAGAGCGTACGCGGAGCGTGGCGCCGAGCACGTGGCGCGGGCCGAAGGACCGGGCCACGAGACCGAGGGCGGTGACGACG
>JAZKRX010000089.1:0-5463 GCA_036626375.1 Haloferacaceae archaeon | reverse complement strand
CGAGGCGTTTACCACCCTGCCGCTCCCGGCGTCTCTATGGACGGAACCACCGCGGTGGTGACCGGCGCGAGCCGAGGGATCGGAGAACAGGTGGCCCGCCTGTTCGGCACAGAGGGCGCCCACGTCGTCGTCTGCGCGCGGACGCTCGACGAGGTTGACGCGGTCGCCGAGGCGATCCGGAGCGAGGGGGGGTCGGCGACGGCGCTCCGCGCCGACGTGCGCGACGAGTACGACCTCGAACGGCTCGCCGAGGCGGCCGCGAGCGACGACCCCGTCGACATCGTGGTGGCGAACGCCGCCGTCAACCACGGACCGCCCGGCGAGACCCCGCTTCACGAGGAGTCGTACAGCGCGTTCGACGACACCCTGCGGACGAACGTCCGGGGCGTGTTCGCCACCGTCCAGGAGCTGGCGCCGCATCTCGCGCCCGACGCGCGCGTTCTCGTCCCGTCGGGGTCGGTCGCGCGCGAAGGGGCGGCGGGGATGGGCGCCTACGCCGTCTCGAAGGCGGGCGCAGAGGCGCTGGTTCGGGGCTTCGCCGCGGACCTGGACGCGACCGTGGCGGCCGTCGACCCCGGCCTCGTCGACACGGACCTCTCGGGCGGGACGGGCCGTGACCCGGCGGACGTGGCGCCGATGTTCCGCTGGGCCGCGACCGAGGCGGGCGAGACGGAGCTAAACGGCGAGATAGTCGACCTCAAGGCCTGGAAGCGAGCGACGCGCTGACCCGACACCGTTATTAACCTATGCTGTCGAGTTAGTAACGTGACTGCTACCGAAACGCGGACGACGCCGGCGCGGCCGTCGCTCGCGGGCGGCGGCGCGACGCTCGCGCTGGTCGGTGCCACCGCATACGCCGCGAGCGAGGGGCGGACGACGCTCGTGGTCGTCGCGTGGGCCGCGTTTCTCGCGATGGCGCTCGCGGCGCCGCTGGGCGCGCGGGCGGGTGCGTCGCCGCGCGCCGACGCGCTCGTGTGGGGCTACGGGCTGGCGAGCGGCGCGATGGTGACGAGCGCCGCCGTCTTCTTGCTCCCGTCCGCGCTCGGCCACGACCCGCAGTTCGGCGGGTTCGGGGTCGCGCTCGGCCTCCTCGTCGGCTTCGCGGCCCACAGTATCGGCCACCGGCTCTCGCACGTCGACCTGCCGGTCGAGCGAACCGTCGCGGAGCTGACGGCCCACGCCGTCGCCGCGGGGCTGGTGATCGGAGTCGTCTACGGTAACATGGACGTGGGCCTGCTCCTCGGCCTCGCTATCGTCTCGCACAAGGGACCGGCGGGCTACGCCGCCGCGACGCGGCTCAGCCGGTCGGCGACCCACTGGAGCGTCCTGCTCGTCCCCGCGGCGGGGGTCGGACTTGGTGGCGTCCTCGCGGCGACCGTTGCCCTCCCGGCCGGCGGGGCGGTCCGGGGGCTCGTGTTCGGCTTCGCAACCGGCGTGTTCCTCCACGTCGCGATGGATTTCCTGCCACGCTGTGAGATCGGGAGCGAGGTCCACGAGGCGCTGGCGGAGGAGGACCACGCACTCTTGGACCGCCTGCGCCTCCACGCGGTCGCCAGCACCGGGCTCGGCGGGCTGGCGGTGTTCGTCGGCTGGACCGTCGTCAGCTCAGCCGTCTGACCTGTCTGACGAGGCCGGCGCTCACGACGAACAGCACGACGAGGTTGAACGCCGCGTTGACGACCGGGCGAAAGTCCGGCTGGATCCACGTCCGGATCACGCCCTGCATCGAGGTGTAGAAGCCTATCGCGGCGACCAGCGCGAATATCGCGAGTCCCGCGAGCAGCAGGTAGTCCACCCCGCGGCGCACGCGAGCCGCGGTGGAGGGCGTCTCCTCGTCCGTGCGTTCCGTCTCGGCCGTCCCTGCCGTCTCCGTCATGGATTCCTCGCTGTCGTTGTCGCTCACGTTCGGCTCGTCGTCCGCTCGGTTCTCGCTCACCCTCGATCACCTCCGACCCGCGACCGCGTCAGCGCCAGCGCCGAGAGCGCCAGCGCCGCGACGACCGGCACGAGCGGGCCGAAGCCCGGGGCGCCGGCGGAGGCGGCGGGCGTGCCGGTCGCGCGCGGACGGTCGCCCGCCGCGCCGCCGCGCTCGAACTCGCCGGCCTCGAACCGGACCGCCTGGTCCGTGGTGTCGGCCTCGATCGTCCGCCTCGGGTTCAGATTCACCACCGTCTGGGCGGCTCCGAGCCGCACCCCGTCGCGCAGGAGAACGGCGTCGACCCGGTAGTTGTAGTTCGCGGGCACCGTCACCTCGGCGGTCGTACCGTCGGTCCGGCCCGGTCGGATCCGCCCGACCCCGGCCGTTCGGTCGGCGGCGACGACGTTCGACTCCGCCTGCCGCACCACGATCCGAACGGCGAGGTCACCGACCGCCTCGTCGCCGCGGTTCTCCAGCGACGAGGTGACCGCGAGCGTCGTCCGGTTGCCGCCCGCCTCCGCGACGGAGACGGAGAGCGGCGGTATCGGACCGTCCGTCGCGAAGGCGACGGTCGAGCGCGCGCGCGGCGGCGTCAGCGCCGAGAGACCCTGGACCGTCCGGGAGCCGGTCTCGACGCGCCGGCCGTCGACGTACACCGCAGTCTCGATCCGGTAGCCACCGTCGCGGGGGACGGTCAGGTTCGTCCGGGCGACGGCCTCGCGGTCGCCGGTCAGGGTGCCGACCTCGACGGTTCGCTCTCTCGTCAGCAGCCCGGAGTCGGTGTCTATCGCCCGCACGGTCACGGTCACGTTCGGGGCGGGTGGACCACGGTGCCGGAGGCGGTTCTCGACCGCGAGCGTCGCCGTCTCGCCGGTCACGCCGTTCTCCGCGATGGCGATGTCGACGATGTCAACGGAGCCGGGACGCACCGGGTCGTCACTCGGCGTCGCGATGACGCCCGGAGCCACGGCGACCACCCCCGCGGAGACGACGGCGACGACCGCCGCCGCGGCGAGGAACTGTCGTTCGGAGGGCACGGCGTCGTGGTCTCGCCGGATTCCGTATGTGTCTTGTGGAGCGAACGACGTTTGGTTGTCCGGCCGAAACGACGCCCGTGACAGCTCTGCTCGCCGTCGCGACGGTGAACGACGCCGCCGCGCTCTGTGACGACCTCACGGACGGACCGCCGGACGAGGTCCACGCCGTCCACGTCTTCGCGCCCGACGCCGACCCGACCGCTCGTCGCGACGGCGAGGAGGCGCTCAACGTCGTGCGCTCGCGTCTCGGCGCCCGGACGACCGTCCGGCTCCACCGCCCCGAGGGGAGAGTCGTCGACGAGGTCGCCGCGGTCGCAGACGAGGTGGGCGCGGGCGAGGTACTGGTGGGAAGCGACGGCGCGAGAGCGCAGGCGCTCCGCGACAGGGGGCTCTCGGTCGTCGTGGCATAGCCGCTCAACACGGCTCGTCGACCAGCCGGTCCGCGAGCATCGGGACGAACGTCCCCACGTCGGTCACCATCCCGACCGCCTGCGAGGAGCCCCGGTCGAGCAGCTGGGTGACGGTCGAGGGGTCGATATCCACGCAGATCGTCTTCGTCGTCGAGGGCAGACAGTTCCCGACCGCGACGGAGTGAAGCAGTGTCGAGAGCATCACCACGAGGTCGGCGTCGTGGGCTTGCTCGCGGATCGCCGCCTGCGCCTCGATGCTGTCCGTGATCGTGTCGGGTAGCGGTCCGTCGTCACGGATCGACCCCGCGAGGACGTACGGAACGTCGTTCTCGACGCACTCGTACATCACGCCCTCGGTGACGAGTCCCTGGTCGACGGCCTCGGGGATAGAGCCCGCGCGGCGGATCCGGCTGATGGTGTAGATGTGGTGTTTGTGCCCCTTCCGGGGGTGCTCCATCGTCTCGACGTCCATCCCGAGGCTCGTCCCGTACAGCGTTCGCTCGATGTCGTGGACCGCGAACCCGTTGCCCGCCGAGAGCGCGTCGACGTAGCCCTCGCGTACGAGACTCGCCAGGGCGTCGCCCGCGCCCGAGTGGACCACGGCCGGCCCCGCGACGACGAGCACCGACCCGCCCTCGGCTCGTGTCTCGGCGATGGCCGCCGCGATCTCGTCGATCAGCGACCCCGAGGGCCGCTCGCTCGACACGCCGCCCTGCATGAACCCGAACGGCCCCCCGGCGCCACGGGGCCGGTCCGGCGGACGGACGCGCACGCCGGCCTCGCCGGCGACCACGAGGTCGCCCGCGTCGACGGCCGAGAGCGCCGTCGTGACCGCGCGTGGCCCCCCGTCTGCGTCGGGGTCGACGACGACCGCACAGTCCATCTCGATGTCCTCGACCGGGAGCCACGCGCCCTCGTACCGGACGTCAGTCGGGTGGTTCGTGGTGGAGTAGAACTCCTCGGGCACCGTCCGGTCGGCGGGCGCCGGCTCGAGGCGGGCGTCGACCGGGTCCGGGAGAGTCGCGCCGTTCTGGTGTAGCTCGTGGAGAACCGTCGTCAGCGTCGCCTCGTCGTCGGCGCTCACCGTCAGCCGGCAGTACGACGTCTCGTCTTTGTGCCGGCCGACGTCGAACTGCTCGACCTCGAACTCGCCGCCCAGATCCATCACGATGCCGAAACACCGGCCCATCGTCCCCGAGTCGATGATGTGTCCCTCGAGTTCGACGGTGCGCGAGACCATACCGCGCCGAGGAGAGAGTGCGAGGAAAGGGTTGCGGCGTTAAAACAGGAATCCCTTCGCGAGGTTGATCGCGCCCCACTTCGCCCGCTCGACGACCCGGTCGGACTCGCCGCGGATCACCACGCCGCGGACGGTCCGGTCGTCGCCGCTCCCGACGAACCGACCCGTCTGGACGGCGGTCACGAACCTGCGGACGGGCTCGTCGGCGCTCGTCAGCCGCTCGGCCGTCTCGCGGGTGAGAAACATCGCGAGGTGTGCGTCGTCGCGGGTCCCCTGCTGGAGGTCGACGACGCGGCCGTCGTCGGTCATCCGGAACGAGTAGGTCACGTCGGTCCCGTGGAGGTAGACGTTCACCGTCCGGCCGTTCAGCTGGTCGTAGACGGCGCGGGTCGGCCCGCTCATCTCGGCGCGCGCGCCGTCGACGTTCGCGTTGTACCGCTCGGCCATCGTCTGGAGGTCGGCGAACAGCTCGTCGGCCCACGCCGGCCCGTCGGACTGCGCGGCGGCCGGCGCGGGAACCGCAGAGAGGACGACGGCGGCGGCGAGGGCCGCGGCGACGGCGGCGTGGGTCGTCCGGCGGTCTATCATGCTATTCGACACGTCTCGCGAGAACTTAATCCTGTACGGTCAGTCAAGCTCCGCGAGAAACGTGAACTCGTGCGGGAGCGCCGGATCCTCGTCGGGACGCCCCAGCGTCGAGAGGCCGTCGCCGGGCGGACGCAGGAAGGTGCCCTCGGGCAGAGCGGCGGCCGCGTCGGCGACCGCGTCGGGGTCGGCGAGGCGGTCGTCGCTCGCGGCGGTCACGAGCGCGGGCGCCCGGACGTCCCCGAGCTCGGGGAGCGGCGGCGAGCGGAGCGC
>JAZKRX010000088.1:0-5478 GCA_036626375.1 Haloferacaceae archaeon | reverse complement strand
AGGACGAACTCGTCGCGCTGGTGCGCGACCTCGTGACGGTCCCGAGCCACGAGGAGGCGGGCGAGCGCGAGGCCGGCGACCGCGTCGAGTCGTGGCTCCGCGCGGAGACCGAGAGCGAGGTGCGCCGCGACGGCCACGGAAACGTGTTCGCGCGCCGCGCAGGCGGAGACGGACCGACGCTGGCGCTCGTCGGCCACCACGACGTGGTGCCGCCGGCGGAGCGGCAGGTGAGCGAGGACGGCCGGCCGACGTTCGAGGTCGACGGCGGGCGGCTCCACGGCCGCGGCACCGCGGACATGAAAGGCGCGCTCGCGGCCGCGATGCTGGCCTTCCGCGACGCCGACCCCGCGACCGATCTCGTCTTCGCCTCCTTCGCCGCGGAGGAACAGGGCGGCCTGGGCGCGCAGGCGGCAGTCGAAGACGGGTTCGCGCCCGACCACGCCGTCGTGGCCGAGGGGTCGACGGGCTACTCCGCGCCGGGCGTGACCGACGCCGCGGTGGCGCACCGCGGCCGGCGCGCGGTGACCGTCGAGGCTCGTGGCGAGGCCGGGCACGCGAGCGAACCGAACACCGGCCCGAACGCGGTCTACCGCGCCTGCGACGCCGTCGCGGAGCTCCGGGACGTCGACCCGCCGGAGACGACCGTTCTCGGCCACGAGATGGCGGGGCTGCTGACCGTCACCGGAATCGAGGGCGGGTCGGCGTGGAACGTCGTGCCCGAGCGCTGCGAGCTGACGGTCGACGAGCGGACGGTTCCGGGCGCACGGGCGGACCTCGGGCGCGTCGAGGCGGTCGAGGGCGTCGCGACGCGGGTCGACCAGGACCTCCCGCCGATGGCGTGTTCCGACCCCCACCTCGCGGACGCGGCGCTCGCGGCGGCGCGCGAGGCACAGGACGGCGCGCCGGAGCAGGTCGTCAAGCCCCACGCGACGGACGCGGGACGGCTCGCGGCCGCGGGGACCGCCTGCGTGGTCTGTGGCCCCGCGGAGCCGGGCGAGGCCCACACCGCGGACGAGTCGGCCTCGATCGCGGTGCTGTCGCGGTGTCGGCGGATCTACGAGGCAATAGCGGAGCGCGAGCGGGGAGAGTAGGACCCGCGTGGCGGAGCGCGAGCGGGGACGTCCGCCGAAGCCGGGATTCAAGCCCGCCGCGACCCTGCGACGCTCATGGCGACGACCGACGACGCGGACGGAGAGAGCAGGCCGTACGACCGGCTGACGAGCCGCGTGAAGCGCCTCCGGAACCTCGGCGCGGCGGGCGAGGTGCTGTCGTGGGACCAGCAGACGAAGATGCCGCCGGGCGGCGCGCCGGCCCGGTCACAGCAGCTCGCGGCCATCTCCGCGGTCGAGCACGACCTGTTCACCGCCCTGGAGACGGGCGAGCTGCTCGCCGCCGCCGACGCCGAGACCGACGACGAGCGGGCGCTCCTCCGCGAGGTCGGCCGGGAGTACGACCGCCGCGCGGACGTGCCGACCGCGCTGGTCGAGCGGACGACCGCGCGCGCGTCGGAGGCGATGGAGGCGTGGCGCGCGGCGCGCGAGGCCGACGAGTTCGAGCAGTTCGCGCCGCACCTCCGCGACCTGGTCGAGCTGAAGCGGGAGTACGCCGCCCACGTCGACCCGGACCGCGACCCCTACGAGGTGCTGTTCGAGGAGTTCGAGCCCTGTCTGCCGCTGGAGCGCGCGGAGACCATCCTGACCGACGTCCGGGACGCCATCGTGCCGCTCGTCGACGAGGTGCGCGCGAGCGACGTCGACCCGTCGAACCCGTTCGAGGGCCCCTACGACGAGGACGACCTGGAGTCGCTCGTGCGGGACGTGCTGGACCTCCTCGACTATCCGTGGGACCGCGGGCGCCTCGACACGGCGCCACACCCGTTCTCGACGGGGACGGTGTACGACGCGCGGATCACCACCCGGTTCGACCCCGACGACCCCGTCAAGAGCGTCTTTCCGACCGTCCACGAGTTCGGCCACGCCTGCTACACGCTCGGCCTGCCCGAGGAAGACTACGGAACGCCGCTGGGCGAGGCACGGGACCTGTCGGTCCACGAGTCCCAGTCGCGGCTGTGGGAGAACCACGTCGGGCGCTCGCGGCCGTTCCTCGCGCGTCTGCGGCCCCTGCTGGAGGAACATCTCGGCGTCGCGCCCGCGGTGGACGCCCTCTACGGCTGGGCGAATCGGGTCGACCCCGACAACCGGATTCGGGTCGAGGCCGACGAGCTGACCTACCACCTCCACATCGTCCTGCGCTACGAGATCGAACGGGACCTGGTGCGGGGTGACCTCGACGTCGCGGACGTCCCCGCGGTCTGGAACGACAAGATGGCCGAGTATCTCGGCGTGCGCCCCGAGAGCGACGCCGAGGGCTGTCTCCAGGACATCCACTGGTCGTACGGGAACTTCGGGTACTTCCCGACGTACTCGCTCGGGTCGGCGATGGCCGCGCAGGTGTACGAGGCCGCGAGCGACGACGTGGACGTGGCCGACCGGGCGCGCGAGGGCGAGTTCGGGCCGCTCCGGGCGTGGCTCCGCGAGCACGTCCACACGCACGGAAAGCGGCTGGAGACGGAGGAGCTCGTTCGGGCGGCAACGGGCGCACGGTTCACCGCCGACGCGTTCACAGACTACGTGACCGCGAAGTACGGGGCGCTCTACGACATCTAAAACCCCCGCGGAGGCAGGGGCGTCAGCTATAAGCCGTGTGACGGCGTACCGTGGGACGCGATGGCATCGGCACCCAGTACCGACGACGACGAGCTGTTCGACCAGTTTCTGGCCGACCGTGGACACGAGACCGACCCGGTACGCTGGGACCGATCGTATAACAAGCTTCAGTGCCCCGACTGTGGAGCGCTCCACGACGAGGGAGCCGCGACGTGCGGGGTCTGTGGCTGGCGCCCGGACCCCTGAGCCCGCACGGGAATAGCCACGTCACTTATCTGTCCCGCCGCCGTTAGACGTTCTAATGTCCGAAGACGGCGGGACCCTTACCCGGTTGTTCGGGGGGCCGGGGAGCGGGAAGACGACCGCGCTCCTCGACCGCGTCGAGGAGATACTCTCCCGCGACGGCGTCGAGGTACGAGACGTCCTCGTGGTGTCGTACACCCGAGCCGCGGCCCAAGAGGTTCGCGAGCGCCTCGCGGAGCGACTGGACACCACGCCGCGGGCCCTCCAGGGGAACGTCTGTACGATGCACGCGAAGGCGTACGAACTGCTCGACCTCTCGCGTGGCGACGTCGTCGGCGACGACGACAAGCAGGCGTTCTGCGAGGACTACGGCATCGAGTTCGAGGACGAACACTCCGGGGCGGGCCGGCGCACCGCGCGCTCGACCACCATCGGGAACAAGATCATCGCGACCAGCCAGTGGCTCCAGCGGACGAACCGCGAGGTCGCCGACTGGTACGACGTCCCCTTCCAGTGGGACGTCGAGGAGGTTCGCCTCCCGCCGGAGATCGACCCCAACTCCCTGGAGGGGAACAAGTACACCCCGACGTGGCCCTCGTCGGACGACCGGATCGACGTCCCCGAAGTGATCCGGGCGTGGCGCGCGTACAAGGGCGACGAGGGGCTGGTCGGCTTCGCCGACATGCTGGAGCGGGTGAAGGGGCGGTCGCTCGTCCCGCACGTCGACTACCTCGTGATCGACGAGTTCCAGGACATCACCACCCTCCAGCACGAGGTGTACGAGGAGTGGCGCCCGCACATGGAGCGGGTGCTGATCGCGGGCGACGACGACCAGGTCGTCTACGCGTGGCAGGGCGCAGACCCGAACCTCCTGCTCGACGCCGACCCCGACGAGGATATCGTCCTCCCGAACTCCTACCGCCTCCCGTCGAACGTCCTCGACGCGGTGAACACGTCGATCCGTCACATCGACAAGCGCCAGGAGAAAGACCTCAACCCCCGGAAAGAGGGCGGCGTGGTCGAGGCGGAGGCGAACAAGTCCACCCTCGACCTCGTGCGCAACGTCGTCCACACCGTGGACCGAACGGACGAGAGCGTGATGGTCCTGTTCCGGGCGCGCTACCAGATGTTCGAGTTCATCGACGAGTTCCTGCCGAAAGGGATCCCCTTCTCCTGTCTCACCGACCAGCGGATGTGGACCGACCGTCTCACCGACTACGTCCGGGGCGTCGAGAAACTCGACGACGGCGAGCCTCTCACCGGGCTGGAGGCCCGCCGGCTCGCGGACATGTTCAAGACCTCGGCGTTCGGCTCGAACGACCGCGACGAGCTGTACGACGCCATCGACGAACTGGAGGAGGCCGCAGACACCGACGACCTCGCCGAGATCGAGGTCGACCCGGCGGTGGTCGCCGAGGTCGCGCCGTTCGCGCCCGACCGCGCCTCCGCGGGCGACATGCTCCGGAAGGTCACGAGCTTCCAGCGCAAGTCCGTCCAGGCGTACTTCACGCACGACTACGTCGGGATGGACGCCTCGCGGGTGCGCGTCGGCACCATCCACAGCGCGAAGGGCCGCGAGGCCGACCACGTCTTCCTCTCGACCGACCTCACCGAGAAGGTGGTCGAGCAGATGGCCGCGAGCGCCGCCCAGGACGGGGCAGAGCCCGACTTCGACCTCTCGACCAGTCGTGTCCCCATCCTGACCGACAACGAGCGCCGCGTGTTCTACGTCGGGATGTCCCGGGCCCGAGAGCGCCTGGTGATACTGGAGAACCTCATCAACGGCGCCCCCACCCTCCCCGTGAGCGTCCTCCTCCACAACGAGATCCGCGACGGGGACCCCCAGGAACTCGTCGACGCGCTCCGCGCCGAACCCGCCACGACCGAGTAGGGCGGTGCGCCGACCTCCGACCGACGCGCCGTTCGTCCACGTCGGGCGGGCCGGCGACCCGGACCTGCGCTGGCTCGTCGACGCGCCGCTCCCGCCCGAGCCGTGTGCGTACCTCCTGCTCCCCGACGACGAGCCGACGCTCTACGCATCTCCCGAGGCGAGTGTGGACGTCCCGGCGGGGACGGGACGCGTCGTCGAGCGCGACGGCGACCCGACGGCCGCGCTCGCCGACGCGCTCCCGGGGTCGGGCGTCGTGCGCGCGCCGCGACACCTCCCGCACGACGCGGCGCTCCGGGTCGAGCGGGCGGGGCACGACCTCCGCTCGACGACGGCGGTGGCCGACGCCCGGGCGGAGAAAGGTGAGCGCGAGCAGGCGGCGATAGACCGCGCCGCTCGCGCCGCGCGGGCGGGAGTCGAGCGGGCGCGAACGGCGCGGTCGGCGGGAGCAGACGGCGGGCTGACGGTCGCAGGAGACGCCGACCAGCCGGTCGACGAGCGCCTCCGCCGTCGTGTCGCGGGCGCCGTCGCCGGGGCGGGCGCGACGCCGTCGGTGCAGGTCACCGGAGCGCTCCGGGCCGGCGCGCCCGTCGTCGTGGACGTCGGCGCGGCGGCCGGCGGCTACCGCGCCCGGGTCGCACGGACGCTCGTCGTCGGCGGCGACGGCGGCGCGGTGCGGCG
>JAZKRX010000087.1:0-5585 GCA_036626375.1 Haloferacaceae archaeon | reverse complement strand
AGTGAGGAGCGCAGCGAGTCCCGGGAGCCGAGACGCCGGGGGCTTTCGAGTGGTCCCAGTTTGGCTGGCTTATGTCAACACTACCCGCCCGCCCGACCCGTTCGCTTTTGCGTCTCGCCCGCGACGCTCGCCCGTGACAGACGCGCTGTTTATCACCAGCGACGAGACCCGCGGCCTCGCGACGGCCGGGGAGTACGTCGACGTCGTCCGCGAGGGCTACCGCCAGGTCGGCGAGGGCGCGCCGACCGAACCCCGAACGCAGCTCATCGGCGGCGAGCCTCCCGGGCTCCTGACGACGTACGTCGCCATCCTGCCCGAGACGGGCGCGATGGGCGGGTACACCTACGCCGCGGGCTTCGGCGACCGCGACGCCCACTTCGTCACGCCGCTGTTCGACGCCGACTCGGGCGCGATCCGTGCCGTGATCGACGGCGCGCAGATGAACCCGTACAAGACCGGCGCCGCCGGCGCTGTGGGGACCGACGCGCTCGCTCGCGCGGACGCCTCGACGCTCGCGGTGATCGGCAGCGGGTCGCAGGCGAGAGGACAGCTGCGGGCGACCGCGACCGTCCGCGACCTCGACCGGGTCGACGTCTACTCCCCGACGAAAGAGCACCGCGAGTCGTTCGCCTCCGAGATGAACGACGAGGTGGACGCCACCGTCGCCGCGGTCGCCTCCAGCGCCGCCGCCGTCGAGGGCGCCGACGTCGTCGTGACCGCGACGGACGCGCGCGAGCCCGTCTTCGACGGCGACCTCCTCGCCCCGGGCGCACACGTCACCGCGATGGGCAACTACACCGTCGGACGGCGCGAACTCGACGACACAACAGTCGCCGGCGCCACCTACGTGCTCGACCTGCGCGCCCGCGCCGAGGCCGACGCCGCCTCGCTGATGGCCGCCGTCGAGAACGGCGCGGTGGGCGAGGACCACCTCCACGGCGACCTGGGCGAGGTGTTGACCGGCGAGGTCCCGGGCCGGACGAGCGGCGACGAGATAACGGTGTTCGACTCGGGTGGGACGGCCGTCGAGACGGTCGCGTCGGCGCAGATGCTGTACGAGCGCGCCGTAGAGCGGGGGCTCGGCGAGCCGCTCCAGTTCGCGCCGGCGAGTGAGGCGATGGAGTAGGCGTGGCGCGAACGACGTGAGCGCCACGAGACCGAGGACGGCGCGTGAAACGAGCCGTCCGAGGCGGGAGGCGTGGCGCGCGACCGGCGGGAGCGGGCCACGCGCCCCGCGCTCGGTTTCGCGGCCCCGCTCCGCTCGGCGCCGCGCTATATCCGATACCGGAGCAACGCCGCGATCCCCCCGAGCGTCGAGAGCTGTCGGCCGGGGTCGAACTCCGCGGAGAAGACGACCACGTCGCCGCCCTTTCGCTCGACCGACTCTATCACCTCGTTTACGTCGGCGTCCCACTCGCCGCCCGCTCGCTCCTCGCGCAGTCGCTCGTCCACGACGAGGAGCGTCTCGACGGCGCCGAACTCGGCCGCCTCCGCGACCTGCTCGATCCCGTAGGTCGCCGGCTCGTCGGTCGAGATACGCTTCGTCAGCTCGTCGATCAGCTCCGCCTCCTGCGAGATCCGCGTCTGGTCACGTATCTCGTCGACCGCGCCGCGCTTCAACACCTCGTGGACGCCGCGGTCGCCGACCGCAGCGGTGTCGACCACGGTCGTCCGCTCGGCCACCTCGGGGTACTCGGCTTCGATGTGGTCCCGGGCGTCCTCCTTCGTGAACCCCGGCCCGGCGAGGATCACGGCGTCTACGTCGAGCCGCGAGAGCGCGGCGCCAAGCTCGTCGAACAGCTCCGCGCGGGGCCGGGCGAACTCCCCCTTGCCCGTCGGCTTTGTGAACGAGCCGTACTCCTCGGTGCCGTACTCCGCGACGAGGTGGACGTGCGCCGCGCCCTCCTCGACGGTTGCGATCGCCACGTCCGGCTGCTCGCCCGCGGCCTCTGCCTCCTCGACGCGCGCCAGCTGGTCGGGCTTCCAGCGCTTCTCGATCTCGATCCGGTCTCGCTCTTCGACGTTCAGCGTGTGGTGGTGGCCGAGCTGGTCCTCGCGCGAGCAGCCGACGATCTCTCCGCCCACGCGCAGGCGGTTGGCGAACCGCGCGAACTCCACGTCGTCGTCGCCGACCGCTATCGTGACGTGCATTGGCTCGCGCCGGCCGCCCGTGTCCCGGCTCTTGTCGTCGTCCTGGCGGACCCGTCGGGTGGTGTCGCCGCTCACACGGTCGCCGGGCTCCAGGACGTGCGAGAGGTGCCACAGGTCGTCGACCGTCTCCGGGACGAGCGCGATCCGGGTCCGGCCCTCCTCGCCCGGCTCGCGGCTGTCGATGCGCATAGGTGGACTCGACGGGCGAGGGTGACGAGACTTTCCGTTCGCTCGTCTCGCAGCCCCGCTCCGACGGCCGTCGGCCGACGCCTTCGCGCCGACGGGTCTGCGTGACCTCGGCGGCGTCTCTCGGTTCGGGGCAGACGGGGAGGTGAAGACCCCCGTCGGCCACGCCGGCGGGTCGACGAACGCCTCGCGGGCGCGTCCGCCAGGGACGCGAGCGTGGAGACGGGAAACGGTCAAACCCGTGGCGGTCGTTCTGCCGCCATGGGTCACTGGACGGATTCGATCGCGGCCGACAGAATGGCGGTCGACAAGGAGTTCGGCGAGCGGGTGCGCGCGTCCGAGTTCACCTCGCAGGAGTGGGGGCTGGTGATGGCCGCCGTCGAGTTCGAGATCGAGGGCGCCGACAACCCCGAGACCGCGCGGGTCGTCGCCGACACCTCGCAGGTGCCACAGATCATGCCGGAGCTAGAGAACGTCCGCTCGCAGATGGGCGGGATGGGCGGCGCGCCGGGCGGCGGTGGTGGATCGAGCGGTGTCGTCGACTCGATAAAGGGCGCACTCGGCCTCGGCGGCGACGGCGGGGACGACGAGCGCCTGGAGACCGCCGAGCGTCTCGCACAGGAGTACGCCGAGGAGCTCCAGGCACGGCTGGAGGAGCGCGGGAAGTGGCAGACGGTGTGTGCGGGCTACGAGTCTTAGTACTCCTCGCCCGCGTGGAACAGCGTCATCTCGCTCGCCTGGTAGATGTTGATCAGTTCGGTCACGATCTCGTCGTAGCTCTCGTCCTCGACCCGGAGACCGTCGAGTCGCTCTACCGTCTCCGCGTCGAGTTCAACCTCGGGCATGGGTTGGGGGTACGACACCCCCAGTGGTGAATCCTACGACAGCCGGCCGACGACGGCGTCGCCGACCTCCTCGGTCGACGCGGCCCCGCCGAGGTCCGGGGTGTGTGGCCCCTCGACGAGCACGGCCTCGACGGCGTCGCGCACGTCCGTGGCCGCGCCGTCGTGGCCGAGGAACTCCAGCAGCATCGCCGCCGAGAGGACGGTCGCGAGCGGGTTCGCGACGCCCTGTCCGGCGATGTCGGGCGCGGTGCCGTGGACGGGCTCGAACAGCCCGCCCTCGGCGCCGACGTTCGCGCTCGGGAGGAGCCCGAGGCCGCCGACCAGCCCCGCGGCGAGGTCGGACAGGACGTCGCCGGCGAGGTTCGGCGCGACGACGACGTCGTACGCTTCCGGCACCATGGCCAGCCGCATCGCCAGCGCGTCCATCAGCTCCGGGTCGGCGTCGACGCCGTGGCCGTCGGCGACTCCCGACACCGTCTCCAGCCACAGGCCGTCGGTGACGCGCATCACGTTCGACTTGTGCGCGAGCGTGAACCCGTCGGGGCCCTCGCGGTCCCGGACGTAGTCACAGGCGAACTCGGCGAGCCGGCGGCTCGCGCGCTCGGTCACGACCCGGGTACAGGTCGTCACCCCCTCGGTGATCTCCGACTCGATACCCGCGTAGACGCCCTCGGTGTTCTCCCGGAGGATCACGATGTCCGTCTCGGGCTGGAGCGCGTCCACGCCGGGGTACGCCCGGGCGGGCCGGACGTTGACGAACGAGTCGATCGCCCGCCGGAGCGGGATCACCACGTCCGCGGCCGTCTCGCCCGCCGCGCCGAACAGCGTCGCGTCCGCGTCGAGGACGGCCTGCCGGGTCGCGTCGGGGAGCGGCTCGCCCGTCCGCTCGGCGACGGCGTCGCCCGCCTCGCACTCGACGAACGCGAACTCGCCGACGGCCTCTAACACCCTGACCCCGACCGGCACGACCTCGTGGCCGATCCCGTCGCCGGGAACGACCGCGACCGTCTCGGTCACTCGACTTCCTCGACGTAGGGGAGCTCGCGCGCGACCTCGTAACTCTGGTCGAGCGCGTCCCGCATCAGCGTCGTCGTGTCCCAGATCCCCTGCACCAGCGCCTCGCGCATCGCCTCGTCGACGTGCACGTCGACCTCCTGCTCGTCGTAGACGACGCGCTCCTCGGCCACGTCGACCTCTAGCCCCGCGTCGGGGTGCTCCTCGACGAACGACTGGAGGTCGGCGACCGTCTCGGCGTCGGTCTCCGCGGCGACCATCCCCAGCGACTTGCAGTTGTCCGCGAAGATCTCTGCGAACGACTCGCCGACGATCGCCTCGATCCCCCACCGCCGGATCGCCCGCGGCGCGTGCTCGCGCGAGGAGCCACAGCCGAAGTTCTCGTTGACGACGAGGATCGTCGCGCCCTGGTGTTCCGGCCGGTCGAACGGGTGGTCGCCGGTGATCTCCCCGTCGTCGTCCCGCCGGTTGTCGTAGAACGCGTACTCGTCTAACCCCTCCCACGTCGTCGACTTCAGGAACCGGGCGGGGATGATCTGGTCGGTGTCCACGTCGTCGCCGCGGACGGCGACGCCGGTGCCCGCCACGCGGGTGACACGCATGTCGTCCGGGGCGTCGGGGGCGTCCATCAGAGCGCACCCCCCGTGTCGAACTCGCGCACGTCCGCGACGGCACCCTCCACGGCCGCGGCCGCGACCATCGCGGGGCTCATCAGGAACGTGCGACCGTCTTTCGACCCCTGCCGGCCGACGTAGTTCCGATTCGACGACGAGGCACAGCGCTCGTCGCCGCGCAGCGCGTCGTCGTTCATCGCGAGACACATCGAGCAGCCGGCCTCGCGCCACTCCCAGCCGGCCGCCTCGAACACCTCGTCTATCCCTTCGTCCTCCAGCGTCCGCTTCACCGTCGTCGAGCCGGGCACCGCCAGCGCGCGCACGCCCTCGGCGACCTCGTTGCCCTCGACGACGGCGGCGGCCTGCCGGAAGTCGCTCGCGCGCCCGTTCGTACACGTGCCGATGAACGCCACGTCGACCGGGTGGCCCGCCATCGGCTCGCCGGGCGTGACCTCCGTGTGTTCCTGTGCCGCCGCGGCGGCCTCGCGCTCGTCTTCGGGCAGGTCCGCGGGCGCGGGCACCGGCTGGTCGACCTCGACGACCTGCCCGGGGGTCGTCCCCCACGTCACCATCGGGGCGAGGCCGTCGACGTCCACGGTCACCTCGTCGTCGTACACCGCGTCGGCGTCGGACTGGATCGACTCCCAGTAGGACTTTCGCTCCGCCAGTTCGTCGCCCTCGGGGACGAACTCTCGCCCTTCGAGGTAGTCGTAGGTCGTCTCGTCGGGGTTGACGTAGCCCACGCGCGCGCCGCCCTCGATGGACATGTTACAGA
>JAZKRX010000086.1:0-5603 GCA_036626375.1 Haloferacaceae archaeon | reverse complement strand
GGTTCGACGACGACGGCTCGGCGTGGCGACTCGACCTCGACCGCTACGGCGGCTTCGTCGCCGCCGTCACCGGCATCCGACCGACCGCGGACTGCGCCGCCGGGACGTGCTACCGGGTCGGCAACCGCCTGGAGGCGTTCGTCGCGGAGCGACAGGCGGCCGGCGAGTGGACGCCCGCCCTCGTCGAGCAGCACGCGGCGGTCGACTCGCTCGACCAGATCTACGCGCTCGCGCGGTTCTTCCGGCACTGTCACGAGACTCACGTCCCCACGCCGACGGCCTGAGACGCGCCCCGCGGAGGCTCAGTCCCGGTTTGTGTCTCGGCAAGACACTTACCAGGCCCGTGTCCAGTTCCGCGGGCATGGTCCACTGCCCCGAGTGCGACGCGGAGATAGCCGAGGAGTCGGACGTCGAGTTCGTCGACCTGGACTCGAAGATGGCCGGGATCTTCCGGTCCTCGAAGCGGTTCTACGTCGTCGCGTGCAACGACTGCGGCGCGGCGATCGGGAGCGGCGTCGCCGGCGGCGGCGGGTGAGACGGCGCGACCCCGGGCCGACGTCGCGCGACGACGATAGCCCGCCGAGTCGACGCGCCCTCCTCCGGCTGGGCGGGGGCGCGCTCCTCGGCGGGCTGGCCGGGTGTACGGGCGCTCCGGCCGGCGGGACGGCGAGCGAGCCGAGCGAGGCGCCCGCCGCCCCGACGCGCACGCCGCCGGGGACCCGGACGCCGGCGAGCCCCGACCGGACGACGCTCGAGAGCAACGAGCCGTACCGGACGGCGGCGGGCTGGACGGTCCGGGTCGCGGTCTTTCGGGTCCGCCGTGGCGTCGTCGCGGCCGCCCCGGACGGCGGCCGACCGGTGATGCCTCGGGACCGCCAGTTCCTCCAGGTCGGCGTCGAGACGAGCGGCCCGGACGCGCCCGCGCCCGTCGACCTCTGTCTCGCAGCGACCGTCGACGGCGAGCGGCCGGTCGAGGGGTGTCCGGCGCGGCTCGACGCGGCGGGCGAGGCCGGCTCGCTCCAGGCCCTGCCGGTCCCGCTCTCGTTCGAGACTGCCCCCGGCTCCGCCGCGGTCGTCTGGGACCGCCCCGACGCCCCGGCCGTGCGCTGGACCGTCGGCGACAGGACCGTCGACGCGCTCGCCCGCCCGCCCGAGTTCGTCGTCGAGGGGCTCGACGCCCCCGACGCGGTCCCTCCGGGCGAGGAGTTCGAGGTCGGGATCACGGTCCACAACGCGGGCGGGCGACGCGACTGGTTCGTCGCGGAACTGGGGCTCGCGTCCGCGGCGGCGGGCGAGGCGCTCGAACTCGCCTACGGCGCCGGCGAACGGCTGACGAAGCCGCGGTCGCTCGTCGCCGACTTCGGCGGGAGCGACGAACTCGTCGTGCGTCTCGACTGGGGGCTCGGAGCGAGCGAGGCGACGGTCGCGCGGGGCTGACGCCGGTCGCCCGGACCCACACACGTATCCGCGCCGGGCGACACTCCCCGGCAGATGACAGACGACGTCGCCGACGCGAGCGCGCGGTGTGGGGCCGTCCTCGACGCGGTCGAGCGCGCGGTCGTTGCCGACCGCGAGTTCCTCGAGACCGTGCTCCTCGGCGTCCTCGCGCGCGGCCACGTCCTGCTGGAGGACGTGCCCGGAACCGGCAAGACCCTGACCGCCCGGAGCGTCGCGACGGCGCTCGGGCTCTCCTTCTCGCGCGTGCAGTTCACCCCCGACCTCCTCCCCGCGGACGTCACCGGCACCCACGTCTTCGACGAGCGAGACCGCACCTTCGAGTTCACCGAGGGGCCGATCTTCGCGAACGTCGTTCTCGCGGACGAGATCAACCGTGCGCCGCCGAAGACCCAGAGCGCGCTGCTGGAGGCGATGGAGGAGCGACAGGTGACCGCGGACGGCGACACCTACGAGCTGCCGGACCCCTTTTTCGTCATCGCGACGCAGAATCCGGTCGAGAGCGAGGGCACCTTCGCGCTCCCCGAGGCGCAGGTCGACCGCTTCGCGGTGAAGACGAGCGTCGGCTACCCCAGCTACGAGGGCGAGGCCGAACTCCTCCGGCGACGGGCGAGCCGCGAGGACCGCAGTCCCTCGGTCGAGCGCGTGTTCTCGCCCGACGAGGTCCGCGCCCTCCAGTGCGTCCCCGAGACGGTCCGGGTCGACGAGGACCTGATCCGGTACATCCTCGACGTCTGCCGTGCCACCCGGCGCGACCCCAGAGTCGCGGTCGGCGTCTCGCCACGGGGCACCCAGCGGCTGTTCGAGGTCGCGCGGGCCCGGGCAGTCGTCGAGGCTCGCGCCTACGTGACCCCCGACCACGTCAAGACCGTCGCGCGCCCGGTGCTCGCCCACCGTCTCGTCCTCACCGCGGACGCCCGGGTCAACGACGTGAAGAAGTCGGCGGTTGTCGAGTCGGCCCTCGACGACGTCGCCGTCCCCACGCTCGACTAGTCGAGCGCGACGACGAGCAGGGCCGCCGCGAGCAGGGCGAAGAGGAGCGCCGCGGCCGGCTGGCCGCCCGTCGCGGTCCGGAAGACGGCGTAGCCGACGCCCGCGGTCACGGCGCCGACGGCGAGGCTCGCGCCCGCGCGGACGGCCTCGAGACGCCGCGTGTCGGCCGCGCGGCCGAGCTGTCGACCGACGTCCATCGCCGTCCCCCCCGCGTCCCACGCGACGACGCTCGCCGTGACCGCGACGAGAACGGGGACCGCCGGCGCGCCCCGGACGCCCGCGACGACCGCGCCGGCGAACACCCCGGCGGCTCCGAGCGTCACCGCGGCGTCTCGCCCGCGAACGAGTCCGGCGGCGAGGACGAGGAGGCCGAGCGCCCCGACCCCGATCGCGCCGGGCGCGTACGCCCCGCTCGTCGCGACCGCGACGAGGCCGGCCGCGAGCGCGAGCCCACGGCTCAGCCGCGCCGGCCGGCGGTCGACGGTCACCGCCCCCTCCGCTCCGCGTACCGCGCGAGCGCGACGTCGACGGCGTCGTCGGCCGGCCAGTCGACGACCGGGACGCCCGCGGTCCGGAGGTCGGCGACCCGGAGCCCGCGGGCGACCCGCGCCAGCAGGGTCCCGGGGCTCCGACCACTGGTCGGGTCGGGGCTGACCACCGTCACGGGGTAGCCGTCGGCGTCGAGCTGTCTGGCGAACCGGCTCGCGTCGTCGTCGACGAGCGGCGTGAGAAAGACGACCTGCGTCCCCGTCGCGAGCCGTCCGCGGAACCGGTCGCGCGCCCGCCGTAGGTTCGTCCGACGGTCGGTCGGGAGCGGCGAGAGCGCGGGGCTGGTCGCGAGCAGCTCTCGCGCCGCAGTCCGGTGGTCGGCGCCGGCGCCGGGCGCGAGCCAGCACGGCGCCGGACTCAGCGCGGCGACCCCGGCCCGGTCGCCAGCGGCGGCGAGCGTCGCGAACAGCCCCCCCGCCGCGTCGACCGACCGGTCGACCGCGTGTTGGTCTCTCGGCGCCGGCGAGACGTACGCCTCCCGGCGCGCGTCGACGAGACAGAGGACCGTCGCGGCGCGCTCCTCGCGGTACTCGACGGTGGTCAGCTCGCCCGTCCGCGCACGGCGGTTCCAGTCGATCCGGCTCGGCGCGTCGCCCGGGCGGTACTCCCGGGTGGCCGCGAACTCGACTCCCTCGCCGCCGCGCGGCGTCTCGACCTGCCCGACGTACGCGCTCGCGCGCCCGCGAAGCGGGACCGGGCCGGCGAGCGTCCGGAGCGGCGGGACGCAGGTCAGCGTCGGCGTCGCGGGGGCAGAGACGCGCCACGTCCGCTCCGTGCTCCCCGCGAGGTCACGTCCGACGACGAGCGTCGGCCCGAACTCGTGGACGCCGCGGCGCGCGGTGACCGTGTACGAGAACGTCGTCGCCTCGCCCGCCCGGAGCGCCGTGCCGTGCCGCGGCGAGCCGTCCGCCACCGACAGGGCCGCGGGGGCGCCGTCGACGAGGCGGACGTCCGCGAGGGGGCGGTCGCCCTCGTTCCGGACCGTCACCGTCACGACCACCTCCTCGCCCGGGGCGGGCCGCGTCGTCGCGACGGACCGCTCCACAGTGACGGGCCCGGGCGGGAGTGCCCGGAGGCGCGCGTACGCCGCGAAGCCGACCCCGACGACGCCCGCGAGCGCGACCGCGGGACGCCCCGAGAGGGCGCCGACACCGACACAGACCAGCGCGACGGCGCTCACGCCGCGCCAGCGGCCCGTCGGGCGCGACTCGTTCGCCGCGCCGTCGTCTGTCCCGGCCGTCACCGCGGTCGCGGTCGTCGCCGCGTCACCCTCGTCGCACGGGTTCGTCGTCCCCGTCGTCGCCACGCCGGCCGCCGCGGCGATCTCGTCGACGGCGTGTCTGATCCCCGCCTCGAGCGTGGACTCGCGGCGGAGGCGCCGGCGCAGGCGGGCGGCGAGCGGCGGCGTCGGCCCCTCGCCCTCGCGCAGGAACGCGGCGGCGCGGTCGTCGTCGGTCCACGACCCGTCGGCGACGGCCCGTTCGGCCGCCGCCTCGTCGTCCGTCCCGTACCGCGAGCGGACGGCAACCGCGGCCGTCCGGAGGCCGTTCCGGAGCCGCGCGCGGGGGTAGCCGCCGCCCTCGTCGACGAACGCCGCGAGGGCGTCCTCGAACGCCTCGCCGGGCGCGGGCGTCGCGACCGGCCGCTCCGGGTCGGGCGTCTCGGCCTCGCTCCGGCGTCCGAACAGGCGCGCCCGGACCGCCCGGAGCGCCAGCAGGAGCGCGACGACGCCGACGACGCCGACGAGAATCCGGTCGAACGGGAGGGCGAGGAGCCCCGGCGCGACGAGGGCGAGGAGAGCGAGAACGAGCGCGCCCAGTCCGGCGAGCAGCGCGAGCCGTCGGGGCGTCACGGCTCTTCCTCCGCGTACTGCCGTTCGATCCGCCGGAAGACGGCGACGGCGCGCTCCTCGTACGCCTCCGACGGCTCGCGGTCGCCGTAGCGAACGTCCTCGAACAGCCGCGTGAGTTCGTCGACGTCCTCGCGGCCGAGGCCGGCCTCGACGGCGGCGCGCGCGAACTCGCCCGGCGTGCTCGTCTCGGGCGACTCGACGTCGAGCAGGGCGGTCAGCTCCCGCCACGCCCGGTAGACCTCGTTCTCTCCCGCCTCGTCGCCCTCGATGCGGTCTGCCGCGCGGCCCGCCGCGCGGCCGACGGCCGCGGCGTCGGACTCGTCTTCGTCCTCGTCGGCCTCCGTTCCCCTCGCCGACCGCCCCCGGCTCCGCACCACCGCGAAGACGGCCGCGGCGAGGGCGACCAGGAGACCGAACAGGAGCGGGAGCGCAATCGGCGAGGCCGGCCGCCCGTCCGCCCCGCCGCCGCCGAGCGGGAGTTCCACGCCGCTCCCGCCCCCGCCCGCGGTCGATCCCACCGGGATGCGCTGCGACGGGACGAGTTCGACCAGGAGCGCGACGAGGCCGAAGACGACTATCGCGCCGACGAGGACCCCGAAGACGTCGCGCCGGTGGCGGTACGTGTACGCGAGCGCCGCGACCACGACGACGGCGGCGAGCGCGGCGAGCAGCTCCGGCGGGACGGTGACGGTCGGCTCTCCGGGCGGCCCGGCGGTCGGCACGGCGGGCGCGCTCCCGCTCCCGCTCTCGCCCG
>JAZKRX010000085.1:0-5898 GCA_036626375.1 Haloferacaceae archaeon | reverse complement strand
CCGTCGAGACGGGGCCGCTCCGCGCCGCGCTGACCGTCCTCGACCCCGACGCGCCACCCCGACTTCGGGTCGACGGCGACCCGGTCGACCCCGAGGCGCTCTCGCCCGCGGCCCTGTCGCACGCGGCGGCGGCCGTCGCGGCGACGACCGGCGCCGACGAGGCCGTGATCGCGGACGCGGCGCGGTACGCCCGCGCCGACGCCGACGAGGGCCGCGGGCGGTTCGGGACGCTCCTGACGGACGTCGTGGTCGGGCGGGAGCCGGGGCTCGCGTACGGCCGGCTGGCGTCGCTGGTCGAGCGGCGGCGGGCGAGAGAGCGGGACGTCGACGGCCTGTTTTAGCCTGTTTATACGCGCTAACTCTCCACGCTCAACGAGTACCGCAGTCCGCGCTAGGGGACAAGGAACGCAGTAGGGTGGGGATACAGTGCCGTCATCGTCTGTCTCGCACGTTCTACTGCTACCGCAGAGGCCCACCAAGCATTTACAATATCAAACGCCGGACAAACCACGAAGACGGGCGTTCCGAGCCATCGGCTTCGACTCGCTGGTCGTTCCGAACGGAACGACTCGTTCCTTGCGAAGTTGACGGACACGGACAGCGTTCAAACGCGACAGCAAGCGTGCGCTGTCCGACGAGACTCCCCCGTCGAGACACTAGGAGTGGGACACTCCGAACGAACGCCCGTGGAGACTGCGCTCCCTGTGGATACACCTGTATCTGCAAAGCGCGTCGTTGAAGCAGGAAGCCCTGCCCTCAGCGAGGCCGTCAGGCCGAGCAGGGCGGGGTAGTTCACCGCGGCGTCCCGTCGAGGTGGTAGTCCGCCGAGTCGTCCCGCGGGTCGTAGCCGAGCGCCTCCCGGGCGCGCTCGATGGAGTAGTACCGGCGCTCGTTGTCGCTGATGCCGTAGACGATCTCGAACCCGTAGTCGGCGCGGATACAGCGGTCGAACAGGTGCGCGCAGTCGCGGTAGGAGAGCCACATCGCCTGGCCGCGCTCGTAGTTCCGCGGCGGGTGGCCCTCCGTGAGGTTGCCGATCCGGACACAGACCACCGAGAGCCCGTAGGTGTCGTGGTAGTGCCGCCCGAGGGTCTCGCCGGTCGCCTTCGAGACGCCGTAGAGGTTGCTCGGCCGCGGGAACTCCGTTCCGTCGAGACGGAACTCGTCGCTGGCGCGGTACATCTCCGGGGTGCGCTCCTCGGTCTCGTAGCCGCCGACGGCGTGGTTCGAGGACGCGAAGGCGACGCGGTCGACGCCTTCCTCGACCGCCGCGGCCATCACCTTCTGCGTGCCGTCGATGTTGTTCGTCAGCACGCTCTCCCACGGCGCCTCGGGACGGGGGTCGCCCGCGAGGTGGACGACCGCCGAGACGCCGTCCATGGCGTCGCGGACGGTCCGTGGGTCGGTCACGTCGCCGATCACCCGCTCGGCGTCGGCGACCGACTCGGGGAGGCGGCTCGTCGAGATGGGTTCGCGGTCGAGGAGCCGCCACTCGTGGGCGTCGCCGACCCCCTCGAGGATCGCGCGCCCGGCGCGGCCGCCCGCCCCGGTGAGCAACACCGGATCGTCCGTCATTCTCGTCCGGTTCCTGTGGGAGCGGGAGCATAAGTCGTCCGTCTGGCGCCCGAGCCGACCGGCTAAGTGCCCGCCGCCCGTCTCCCGTCTATGGACGCAGACGAGGCCGAGCGCGCCTGTTTCGAGGCCGGAATCAAGTTCGGGTCGCTCTACCACCAGTTCGCGGGCACGCCGGTCAGCACGGCGAACACGCGGAGCCTGGAGCGGGCGATCGCGGAGTCGATCGAGAACCAGCCGGCCTGTGCGTCCGTCGATGTGCGCATCGACGACGACGCCGTCGCGGCCGCGAGCGACCACGGGTACACGGAGCTGACGGGTCGGCTGATGGACGTCGACGTCCGGGTCGAGCACGAGGGGGTCACGGTCGACGCAGAGCTGCGTCTGGAGAACGGCTACCCGCGGATGCGGGTGGTCTCGGTCGAGCGCGCGTGATTTCACTTTCGCTCTCGGGTCGGGGTTTACGTCCTACCCGGTCGTTCGCGAGGGTATGAGCCAGTCGACGCTCGGCGACGACGACCTGTTCGGGGAGGCCGCAGACGAGATGCGAAGCGACGTCGAGAGCCACCTGGAGGCGGCACGGGCGGAACTGCCCGACGCCGACGCGGTGTGGCAGACGGAGGCCGACAACGTTCTCGGCGTACTCAACGGCCTCGCGGCCGCGCTCGACGTGGGCGACGCCGAGGAGGAGCTCCGGCAGGCGAAAAAGTGGTTCGCGGTCGGCGAGCGCGCCGACGCCTTCGAGGACGCCGCGGACCTCGCCGCGGCCATCGAGGACGTCGAGGAGACGCTGACGCTCGTCGTCGAGGCCGGCGAGCGGGTGAACGACCTCACGGGCACGATGCCGGAGCTCCGCTCGGCGCTCCAGGACGCCGCCGAGGCCGAGGACGACTAGCGCGCCCGGCTCAGCGCCGCGCCCGCGCCGCCGTCAGCACCTCCGAGAGCGCCGCGCCAGCCGCCGTCAGCAGCGCCTCGCCCATCTCGGCCGGTCCCGCCGTCGGGTCGCCCACCGCGCCGCTCTCGGTGAACTCGTCGGAATCGTACGCGAGGTTCACCCCCGCCACCCACTCTCCCCAGCGCGGCGCGCCCTCGTCTCGGGCCCGCGCCGTCCGGTTCTCGTGGACCAGCTCCGGGTGGGTGTGACGCAGGAGGGCGGTCTCGACTGCGCCGCCGTGGCCCAGCTCTACCTCGTCGACGCCTGCCTCCGCCGCCGCCGCGTCGGCGTCGACGCCGTCGAACCAGGTGAACGGGACGGCGTAGCAGTCGCCGTCGCGCGTGGCCCGCGCCGTCGCCTCGCGGAGCGCGCCGACGTTCCCGCCGTGGCCGTTGACCACGACAACCGTCTCGACGATGTCCGCGAGGCTCGCTATCGTCTCGCGGACGTACCGGCGGAGCGTCGACGGCGACACCCAGAGCGTGCCGTCGAACGCACGGTGTTCCTCCGCGACGCCCACCGGCACCGCCGGCGCCACGAACACCGCCTCGTCGTGTGCCTCGGCGCCCGCTCGCGCCACGCTCTCGGCGTGAAAGACGTCGGTGCCGAGCGGGGCGTGCGGGCCGTGCTGTTCCGTGCTGCCGACCGGGAGGAGCGCGGCGTCGGCCGCCGTGTCGCGCACGTCGGTCCACGTCGCGCTGGCGAGGTCCATGCCGGGCGGTCGGGCCGGACGCTTATCAGTGTCAGTCGTCGCCGGGCTCCGGGGGGTCGGCGCGGCCGCCCTCGTCGTCCGGGTCGACCAGCCGCGCCCCGCGCTCGCGGCTCCGCTCGACGAACTGCTCGGGCAGGTCCTCTATCTCGCCGGCTTGGACCCCCCAGAGGCTGGCGTAGAGGCCGTCCTCGGCGAGCAGCTCCTCGTGGGTGCCGCGCTCGACGACGCGTCCCTCGTCGAGGACGACGATCTGGTCTGCGTCCTTGACCGTGGAGAGCCGGTGGGCGACGACGAGCGTCGTCCGGTCGGCGGTGAGGTCGTCGAGCGAGCGCTGGATCAGCATCTCGGTCTCGGTGTCGACGTCGGAGGTGGCCTCGTCGAGGACCAGTATCTCGGGGTCGCGCAGGACGGCGCGGGCGATGGCGAGGCGCTGGCGCTGGCCGCCCGACAGCTTCACGCCGCGCTCGCCGACCATCGTGTCGTAGCCCTCGGGGAGGTTCCGGACGAACCGGTGGGCCTCGGCGGCGCGCGCGGCCGCCTCTATCTCCGCGTCGGTCGCGCCGGCGCGGCCGTAGGCGATGTTGTCCCGCACCGTCCCGTAGAACATGAACGTCTCCTGGCTGACGTAGCCGATCGCCGACCGCAGGCTCCGGACGGTCACGTCGCGGACGTCCTGCCCGTCCACCCGGATCGCTCCCTCGTCGACGTCGTACATCCGCAAGAGGAGCTTCAGCGCCGTCGACTTGCCCGCGCCCGTCGGGCCGACGAGCGCCACCGTCTGCCCGCCCTCGGCGCGGAAGCGCACGTCCGCGAGCACCTGCTCGTCCTCGTAGCCGAAGGTCACGTCGTCGTACTCCACCGCGGCCTCGGAGACGACCAGGTCGGCGGCGTCGGCGTCCGCGTCGAGGCGCCCCACCTCGTCCATGAGGCCGAACACCCGCTCGGAGGAGGCGCGGGCGCGCTGGTAGGTGTTGACGATCTGGCCGAACTGGGCGAGCGGCCAGATGAACCGCTGGGTGTAGAGGACGAAGGTGACGAAGGTGCCCGGCCGGAGTTCGCCGGCGAGGTACGGCAGCGGCGCCGACCCTCGGAGGACCCAGAGCCCGCCGATCACGAAGGTGGCGGTGAAGCCGACGCCCGCAAGCACCCGGAGGCCAGGGAAGAACGTGATGCGGGTGCGGATGGCGTCCCAGTTCGCGTCGAAGTAGCCCCGAGAGACGTCCTCGACCCGCTCTTCCTCGTACGTCTCGGTGTTGGAGGATTTGATCACCGCGATGCCGCCGAGGTTGTTCTCCAGCCGGGAGTTGACCTCGCCGACCGACTTGCGGACCTCGGCGTACTTCGGCTGGATCGTCTTCACGAACAGGTAGGTAAACCCCGCGATGACGGGGACGGGGAGCAGCGCGACGACGGCGAGCCCGGGGTTGAGCCAGACCAGCAGCGCGGCGATGCCGACGACCATCAGCGCCAGCCGCGACGTCGTGTTCATTCCGTCGTTGAGGAACTGTTCTAGCCGATTCACGTCGTTCGACAGCACCGACATCAGCTCGCCCGTCTGCTTGTCCTCGAAAAACTCCATGTCGAGGCGCTGCATGTGGTCGTAGGTGTCCGTGCGCACGTCGTGCTGGACGTTCTGGGCGAAGGCGTTCCAGCCCCAGTTGCGGACGTAGTGAAAGATCGCCCCGAACCCGAACGAGCCGACGACTATCGCGACGACGAAGGCGAACTGCGCCTCGCCGCCCGCGAACCCGAGAAACGCCGCGTCGGGCCCGTTCGGCACCCAGACGTCGGGGACGAGCGGCAGGTCGAGCGGCCGGGTGTCGAGGAAGATGGCGTCGATGGCGAGGCCGAGCAGGAGCGGGGGGAGGAGGTCGAGCACCCGAGCCCCGACGCTGGCGAGGACGCCGACGGCGAACTGACCGGCGTAGGGGCGACCGTACTCGGCGAACAGGCGGCGCATCGGGTTGGCCGTGCGCTCGCGCTGCTCCTCGAACGGGTCGTCCTCCTCGGGCGTGCCGATATCCACTACCAGTGTCAGCGCCCGGACGCGCAAAAGCGTTCGTGGGGGGTGGTCACACGGGTCGTCAGCGGTAGGGCGCGGGTACGACGACCCGGTCGCCCGCCACGATCCCCGTCTCGTTCGTGTAGCCGTAGGCGAGTTCGATCACGTACTTCCCGCGCCCGCGGTAGCGTTCGAGGTCCCCGCCGCTCGTCCCCTCGGCCGGGAGTTCGGCGTGGTGGACCGTCGTGACGGTGCCGTTCGCGGCGACGAAGACGATGTCGAGCGGGTAGTTCATCTCGCGCATCACGTAGGCGTAGCGCGACTCCTCGTCGTGGACGAACAGCATCCCCTCGCCGTCGTCGAGCGGCGCCGTGTTGCTCAGCCCCTCGTACCGCTCGATCTGTGAGTCGGCGACGGCGACGCGGAGTTCGGCCCGTGGCGTGCCGTCCGGCGCCCGGACGGTGACGGTCGCGGTCGGATCGACCGTCCGGCCGCCCGCGCCGTCGTCGGTCGTCGGCCCCTCGTCGAGGTCGACGACGCCCAGCGCGAACGCGCCCCCGACGCCCAGCGTCAGGACGAACAGGGCGGCCGCGGCGAGTCGGACGAGGCGGTCGCGGTCCACGGTCGGGGGTCGACGCCGGCGCGCCTAAGCCTTGCGCGCGAGAGGGAAACGGTTAT
>JAZKRX010000084.1:0-5926 GCA_036626375.1 Haloferacaceae archaeon | reverse complement strand
ACGGAGGGCGGGGAGGAACGACCCGCCCGAGGCGCGTAGGCGAGGGGCGCGACCGGAGGGAGCGGACCACGGAGTGGCGCGGCGACGGAGGAGCCGCGGAACGAAGCGACCCGCCCGACGCACGGACCGGCCGGGAGTCGCGCCGGCAAAGCGCACAGCGCCGGCTTCATAGCCCACGCCGCTCACCCTCCGACCATGGGAGACGGGGGCGCGATCGAACGGCTGGACGACGAGACCGTCCGCCGCATCGCGGCGGGCGAGGTAGTCGAGCGCCCGGCGTCGGCGGTCAAGGAGCTGGTGGAAAATAGCTTGGACGCCGGTGCCGCCCGCGTCGCGGTCCGGGTCGACGGCGACGGCACCGACCTGTTACGGGTGCGCGACGACGGCGTCGGGATGAGCGCCGCGGAGCTAGAGCTCGCGGTGGCGGAGCACGCCACCTCGAAGATCGGGTCGGCCGACGACCTCGACGCGCTGGGGACGCTCGGGTTCCGGGGCGAGGCGCTGTACACAATCGGCGCCGTCTCGCGCCTAACGGTCCGCTCGCGCCCGCCCGACGCCGACCAGGGGCACCGGATCGTCGTCGACAACGGCTCGGTCGGCGAGGTGGAGCCGGCGGCCTGCCCGCCCGGCACCGTAGTCGAGGTCCGCGACCTGTTCGGCGAGACGCCGGCGCGCCGGAAGTTCCTCGGGACGCCCGCGACGGAGTTCGACCACGTCAACCGCGTCGTCTCGCAGTACGCGCTCGCGAACCCCGACGTGGCGGTGTCGTTGAGCCACGACGAACGGGAGACGTTCGCCACAGACGGGAGAGGAAACCTCCGCTCCGCGGTCCTCGCCGTCTACGGCCGCGAGGTTGCCGAGTCGATGGTCGGCCTCGACGCCGACCCGGACGGCCCCGTCGAGCGGGTCCACGGCCTCGTGAGCCACCCCGAGACCACCCGCGCGGGCCGGGACTACCTCGCGACGTTCGTCAACGGGCGGTACGTGCCCGCCGCCGCGCTGCGCGAGGCAGTCGTGGCGGGGTACGGCGGCCAACTGGCGGCGGACCGCTACCCCTTCGCCGTGCTGTTCGTCGAGGTCCCCCCCGGCGCGGTGGACGCGAACGTCCACCCGCGCAAGACCGAGGTGCGGTTCGACGACCCCGATGGGGTGAGCGCGGCGGTGACCCGCGCCGTCGAAGCGGCGCTGGTCGACCACGGCCTGGTTCGCTCGGGCGCCCCGCGCGGGCGGAGCCAGCCGGCGGAGACCCGCGTCGACCCGGATCGGGACGCGGAGCCGAGCGCGGCGTCGACAGACGCGTCGGGCGCCCCGGCCGACGACGCGGCGGAGTCGAGCGAGGCGACGGCCGACCCGTCGGCCAGCACACCGGGCGGTGAGGCGCCGCGCGCCACGGCGGAGTCGAGCGACTCCGGGTCCCCACCTGACGTGCCGGCGTCGTCCGCGCCCGGCGGGGCGGAGAACACGTCGGCGGCCGACGCCAGTCCCCCGCGGTCGGGGGCCGAGCGCGCCGGCGCGCCCGACGACGCGGGCGGCGACACCGCCGCACGACAGCCCGGGCGCGGCGTCGCCCCGACGCGCCAGCGGACGCTCGACGGCGAGTCGCCGGGCGTCCGCGAGTTCGACCGGCTCCCGCCGATGCGGATCCTGGGACAGCTCCACGACACCTACGTCGTCGCGGAGACGCCCGAGGGGCTGGTCCTGGTCGACCAGCACGCCGCCGACGAGCGGGTGCACTACGAGCGCCTGCACGGCCTGCTCGACGGCGAGACCGCGACGCAGGCGCTCGCGACGCCGGCGACGCTCGAACTCACCGCGCGGGAGGCGGCGCTGTTCGAGGCCCACGCCGACGCGCTCGCGAGGCTCGGGTTCGGCGCGACCCGGACCGGCGAGCGGACGGTCGAGGTCCGGACGGTTCCGGCGGCGCTCTCCGAGACGCTCGACCCGTCGCTCCTGCGGGACGCGCTGGTCGACCTGCGCGCGGGCGACGCGGAGAGCAGCACCGTCGACGCCGTGGCGGACGACCTGCTCGCTGACCTGGCCTGTCACCCGTCGGTGACGGGCAACACCTCGCTGGCGGCGGGGTCGGTGCTCGACCTCCTCGCGGCGCTCGACGACTGCGAGAACCCGTACGCCTGCCCGCACGGCCGCCCGACGGTGGTTCGGGTCGGCCGCGAGGAGCTGGAAGAGCGGTTCGAGCGCGACTACCCGGGACACGGCCGCCGGGCGGAGTGATCCCCGGTTCGCAAAGAATTAACAATGAAGGATTCCTCCCCCCGCGCAATGCCAGAGTGTCAGAACTGTGGCGGATTCGTCACCGACGCGTACGTACGGGTGTTCGCCCCGAACGGGATGGAACATCCGCGCGTCTGTCCGGACTGCGAGGACCGGGTGCGCGACGGGGCCGACGTCCGCGAGGCGCGGAGCAAGCGCCACTGACGCCCGACGACTTATGCCCTCGGCCCCGTACCGGCGGGTAGCGTGACCGACATCGTGACAGTCGGCGAGGCGCTCTTGCGACTCTCGCCGCCACAGGGTGACCGGCTGGTGACCGCGAGCGAGTTCGACGCCTACGTCGGGGGTGCTGAGGCGAACGCCGCCGTCGCGGCCGCGAGCGTCGGCGCCGAGGCGGCGTGGCTCTCTCGGCTCCCGGACTCTCCGCTCGGGCGACGGGTGGTCCGCGAACTCCACGCTCACGGCGTCCGGACCGGGGTGACGTGGGTGCCGGACGGGCGACTCGGCAGCTACTACCTCGAGCGGGGCACCGAACCGCGGGGGAGCGAGGTCCACTACGACCGCGCGGGGTCGACGGCCGCGGAGATGACGCCCGAGGATCTGCCGGAGTCGGTGGTGCAGAGCGCCGACACCTGCTTTCTCACCGGGATCACGCCCGCGCTCTCGGACGCGGCGCGGGAGACGAGCGTCGCGGCGCTGGAGGCCGCGCGCGCGGCCGGCACGACGACGGCGTTCGACCCGAACTACCGCTCGAAGCTCTGGTCGACCGACGAGGCCCGCGAGACCTACGAGGCGCTGCTCCCCTTTGTCGACGTGCTGATCGTCACCCGACGGGACGCGTCGACGGTGCTCGGCGCGCCCGACCAGCCGGTCCAGATGGCGAACACGCTCGCCGCGGAGCACGACTGCGAGACGGTGGTGCTGACGCTCGGCGACCGCGGCGCCCTCGTCCTCCACGGGGGCGAGGTCCACGAGGCCGCGGCGTTCGAGACCGACACCGTCGACCGGATCGGGAGCGGAGACGCGCTGGCGGGTGCCTTCCTCGCGGCCCGGTCGCGCGGCGACCCCGTCGACGAGGCGCTCTCGCTCGGCGTCGCGGCTGCGGCGATCAAGCGGACGGTGTCCGGCGACCTGCTCGTGGCCGACCGCGACGAGGTCGAGACGCTGGCCGACGAGGGCGCGGACGACGGGCGGACGACGCGGTAGGCGGCGTCGGCTACTCCGGGCCTTCGGCCGGATCGCGGTCCACGGGGGGACCACCCGGCTGGTCGACCTGTCTGACGACGAAGAACCCGCCGATGAGGACGGTGAGCAGTATCGAGAACGTGACCGCGGAGAGCAGGGCCTCCTCTGTCGACCCGAACTCGCTCGGGCGGAAGCTGATCACCTTCCGGGCGATGGCGATGAGCGCCGCGGTGATGACGATCCGGATGACGGGTTCGTCCCGGCTGAAGGCGATCACCGTCTGGTACACCTCGACGATGATCAGGAGAATGAGCACCGTGTCGATCAGGTCGATCACGGCGTCCGGGTCGGTGAACCGCCCGGACGCGAACAGATCGAACAGCGAGAGGCCGAGGTCGAACACCCCGATGGCGAACAGCGCAACGAGAAAGTACGCCGCACCGAGTTCGAGCCACCGCATCACGTCTTCCGACGCGCTGGCGAGCATCTCGATGCGGTCGGTCACGAGGGAGAAGTCGAGTCGATCACGCAAAACACTTCGGCCCGCGGGCGGCGGCGGCAGAGTTAACACGACCGCAGAGCGTAGTTGTGCCAGAGACTCTCAGATGTCAAACGAGTTCGCCAACGCGTATCTCGCCATCATGTTCCTCAACTTCCTCTACATGGTGGGGCTCCTCTACGGCGGGATCTGGTACACGCGCCGGACCACCGTCGAGTGTCCACGCTGCGGCGTCCGGTACCCGAAGTATCGCGTCGACCAACACGACTGTCACCCCGCGCTCGTCGAGGAGGACAAGCCGTGGCACAACTTCGGCGACTAACCGTCTGAGACCGCCGCTGCAGTTCGTTCTGCCGGGTCGACGGCCGCGTCGACCAGCACCGGTCCGCCCGTCCGTACGCCGTCGCGCACCGCGTCACGAAGCCCGTCGATTGTCTCGACCCGCTCGCCGCGCCAGCCCAGCCCCGCCGCGACCGTCGCGAAGTCCGGCGCCGTCCAGTCGAAACGGGGCCCCCCTGGCGGGATCTGCTCCGAGGCGCTGATCACCCCGTAGTCCGCGTTGTCGAAGACGACACAGCAGACGTCGAGGCTCTCCTCGCTCGCGACGTGGAGGCTCCCGAGCGACATCAGGAGGCCGCCGTCGCCGGTCAGACACGCGACCTGTCCCTCCGTCCCGACCGCCGCCCCCACCGCGGCGGGGAGGCCGACGCCCATCCCCGCCCACGACCCCGCAGTGACGTAGTTCTCCGGCGCGCCGACGTCGAAGACCTGCTTCGCCCACAGGCGAAACCCTCCGACGTCGGTCGTCACGGGCGTCCCGCGCGGGAGCGCCTCGCGCACGGCCCGGAGCGCCGCTGCCGTCGGCATCGGGCGCCGGTCGGCGAGGAACCCGCCCTCGCGCAGGCGCTCCTCCCACGCCCGCGACGCCCGCGCGCCGACCGCCGCGCCGTCCCACCCGCCGGTGTCGGCCGCGTCGGCGAGCCGACGGGCCGCCGCGCCCGCGTCCGCGTTCACCCGGCGCGCCGTCTCGTAGCGCGTGTGGAGGTCGGCCGGGTCGAGCGTGACGTGGACGAGCGGGCCGAGGGGTAGATCGCCGCCTCCGGTCGCCACGTCGTCGAGGTCCGTCCCGAGAGCGACGGTCAGGTCTGCCTCCTCGACGACGGCCAGCGCCGACGCGGGGGTGTGGCTCCCGGCGACCCCGAGGACCCGGGGGTCGTCGTCCGGCACGACGCCCTTGCCCTTGTACGACGCGAGGACGGGAAGGTTCGCCTCGCGGGCCAGCTCCCGGACCGCCGCGACGTCCGACCGTCGACAGCCGCCGCCGACGTAGAGCAGGGGGCGCTCCGCGGCGGCGAGCAGGTCCGCGGCCTCGGCGAGCGCCGCGTCGTTCGCGATTTCGGTCGCCCCGTCGGGCGTGTCGACGGCGGGTGCGGCACAGGGCGCCGCGAGTACGTCACTCCCGACCCCCAGCCGGACCGGGCCGTACGGCGGCGTGGTCGCCTCGCGCAGGCCCTCTGTGACCGCGCTCGGGAGCTCGGCGGGGCGCTCGACGGCGTGGTTCGCCCGGACCACGCTGTCGTACGTCGAGGGGTCGATCTCGTGGATCGCGCCGAACCCCCGGTCGTCTGCGGGCACGTCCGCGGAGAGGTGGACGATCGGCACGCAGTCGTTCAGCGCGTTCTTCAGCCCGTGGCTCGCCTGCGTGTCGCCCGGCCCCGGGACCGTCACCGTCGCGGCCAGGCCACCACCCGCCTCGTAGTGTCCCCACGCGACGTGGGGGACCGCCGACTCGTCGCGCGCCATCAGGTACGAGAGCGGCGAGTCGTCGACGGCGACGTCGAACGGGAGCGTCTGTGTGCCCGGGAGGCCGACGACCGTCTCGACGCCCGCGTCGACGAGGGCGTCGACGACGCGCTCTGCGCCGGTCGGCTGGGTCACGGCGAGGCCTCCGACAGATCGTGGTCGGGGAGCGAAGCGACCGTGGTCACGGCGAGGCCTCCGACGAGCCGT
>JAZKRX010000083.1:0-5991 GCA_036626375.1 Haloferacaceae archaeon | reverse complement strand
CCCATCATACAACCCTGTCACGGTTGTGACGCGGGTTCAAATCCCGCCTCGGGCGTCCTTCTGACTCTGTCCCCGTAGCGAGGCGTCTCGTCGCCGAGCGGCGCGGTCGGAGTCTGCGGACGGTCCAAGGGAGTGGAGCGAACGGGCGTGAGCGGAACGACCGAGGTTCACAAGCCCGCCCCGTGCGCGTCTCTCGACGCCAGCGGCGCACGCGAGTTGGACGAGAGAGCGCACAGCGGAGCGCCGTCTCGTCGACCACCCCAACGCTATTTTCGCGGTCTGTCGAACCGAAGGGCGCATGCAAGTGACGAACACCCAGTCGAGCGACCCCGTCGAGATGGACGGCCCCGTCCAGGAGTCGACGGCGCTCCTGCGGGAGGGGCTCAGCACCGAGTACGAGGACAAGACGGTGCGGTCGTCCGAGGTGACCTTCCGGCCCGGCGAGCGCACGAAGTTCCACACGCACGAGGGCGTCCAGGTCCTGTACGTGACCGGGGGAACCGGCGTCGTGGCGACGCGCGGGGAGGAGCAGACCGTCAGCGAGGGCGACCTGATCCTCTTCCCGCCGGGCGAGGAGCACTGGCACGGGAACACCGACGACGCCGACGCGCCGTTCAGCCACCTGTTCGTCATCGTCGAGCAGACGGGGACGACGACGACGCCGGTCGAGTAACGCTCCGCGTCCGAGAATGCTGCGGGCGACCGACGGAGAGTCTCGACCGAGAGGCATTTTATCGCCACGCACCCGACTGGTGGCGATGGCAGCCGACCCGTCTCCCGGCCTCCGCACTCGTGTCGAACGGACGGGTCGCCGCCTCCTCGCTGCCGTCGTCTCGCCGGCCGGTCCCGTCGCCGTCGTCGCGCTCGCGACCGTGTGCTACCGCCTCGGCGAGCGCCCACTCTGGTGGTGGGACGAGTCGTTCTACGCCGTCGCGGCGCGGCTGGCGCTCGACCGCGGCCACTGGGTCGTCCCCTACACCGCCGGCTTCGACCGGCTGGCGCCGTACCCGTTCCTGGAGAAGCCGCCGCTCGCGATCTGGCTCGAAGCCGTCTCGATCTGGCTCCTCGGCCCCACCGAGTTCGCGGTGCGCCTCCCGTCGGCACTCGCGGCGGTCGGGACCGTCCTCCTCGCCTACGCCGTGGCGCGACGGATCGACGGCCCGGTCGCCGGCGTCGCCGCCGCGGCGGCCCTGCTCACGACGCCGATGCTCGTCGTCGGGACGAACGGCGCACGCTTCGGCGCGTACGACACCCTCCACGTCCTGTTCGGCTCGGGGCTCGTCGCGATGGTGTGGCTCCGCGCGACCGGCCGCCGTGCGGTCGGGGCGGTCCCGACGGGGCTGGTCTGTGGCGCGCTCCTCCTCACGAAGGGGTTCGCGGGCGGCGCCTTCCTCCTCGTCGTCGCGCCGATAGTCGCGCTCCGGCGCGAGCGGTTCGACGTGCGGTATCTCCTCGTCGCGGGCGGCGTCGCGGCGGCGCTCGCGGGCGGGTGGGCAACGGCGGCCTACCTCGCCGCGGGGCCGGCACTCGTGGGGGAACTGTTCGTCGAGCAGGTGTGGCGCCGGATCGCGGGCGAGATGTCGACACAGGAGTACGCGACTGTCGTCCCGTTCCTGCGGTACCCGTTCGCGACGGTCGCCCAGACGTGGGTCTGGCCGTGGTGGTTCGTCTTCCTCGCCGGCGCCGTCGTGACGGCCCGGCGGTGGCTCCGCGAGCGATGCGACGACGACCTCCTCCTCGGCTGGTGGGTCGTCGCGACGTTTCTCCCCTTCGCGCTCGCCGGAACGGTTCCGTGGTACGTCCTCCCGGCCTGCGTCCCGGCGGCGGTGGTCGTCGGGCGCACCGTCGCGGGCGCCACGCGCGGCGAGCGCCCGGCGCTCGCCGCCGTGGGAGCAGGCGTCGTCCTCGTCGCCCTCGCCGGCGCGGACCGCCGGCTCTACGAACCCGCGTCGGGCGGCTGGGTCGCACTCGTCCCTGGCCCCGATCTCGCCGTCACCGGGGCGCTCGGCGTCGTCGCGTTGGTCGCCGGCGCCGGTCTCCTGGCGACCCGGTTCGACCGCGCCGCCCTCGCGGCCGACCCCGTTCCGGTCGACCGCGCGCACCTCGTCCGCCTCGCGGTCGTCGCGCTCGTCGTCGGTGCCGTCGTCGCGACGCTCGTCGGGACGCCGTCGGCCTACGACACACCAGCAGACACCGAGACGACCCGGGAGATAGACACCGCGATGCGGGCGTTCGGCCAGCAGAGCGGCGCGGCCGTCCCCGCCGGCGAGCCGGTGTACGTCCAGCCCAACGCCGAGGCGCGGTGGTTCTACGCCTCGTTCGTCTTCTACAGCGACCGCGAGGTCCGACCGGCGTCGGTCGAGCGCCTCCGGACCGACCCGTCCGTCGGGTACGCCGTCTTCACCGAACAGGGCGTCTCGCTCGCGGACGACCGCGAGCCGACGGTGCTGGCGCGGAGCGACCGGCTGGAGCTGGTGCTGGTTCGGCTGGAGCCGCCGCCGGAGGGCTGACCGGCGGAGGCGCGTGCGGCGGCCGCGAAACGCCGTCGCGGGAGAGCGAAGAACCGACAGACACATCGTGACGCCGCCTCGTCCGCTGGTATGGAACGTCGGAGTCTGCTCGTCGCGCTCGGGAGCGCGGTCACGGGCGGACTGGTGGGGTACGTGCTTGGGGAGGCAGGGGGACGGACAGACGACGACGGGTCCGAGCAGTCCATCGAGGCGGCGGCCGCGACGGCGACGCCGACCGCGACACCCACTGCGACGGCGACATCGACCGCGACACCCACCGCGGCGGCGACGCCAACCGCGACGGCGACATCGACACCCACACCGACTGCGACGCCCCGGCCCTATCCGACCCACGGCTTCGGCGAGCCGTTCACCGTCGGAGGGCCCTCGACAGAGTTTCGCTACACCGTCCACGGCGCCTTCCGGGCGGACACAGTCGGGCGGTTCGGCGGCATCCCGGCAGAGGGCGTCTACGCCGGCGTCGTGCTCACGGTCGAGAACCTGACGGGCTCGCGGCGGGCGGTGCCGCTCCAGAGCATCGTGCTCCGGGGCGGCGTGCGGAAGTTTCCGAAGGCCGACGCGACGAACGCTGCGGAGCGTGACGACCGGGTCGGCGAGCAGTCGCTCGCGAACGCGACGCTCTATCCAGACGAGCCGGTGCGCGGGGTGGTCGTCTACGACGTCGAGCCCGAGGACGCGGACGACCTCTCGATCCACGTCGTGCCGCCGAACATCGACGGGCCGATACCCAACGTCGTCCCGCTGGGTCCGCTCTCCGGGCTGGACGAACTCGGCTGACTTGACCTCCTCCCACGGCTGAAGCCGTGGGATTCCACTCGCGGTGAGCATCCCGGTGATGCCACACCCGGTGGCAAATTTCCCCTCGTGGGTACTCCGGTTCGCGGGCACCGGGTTGGCCCCGTGTCCGGAGGCTGGCGTATTTGCCCGCCGACTGATGAGCGGGCCGTATCCACTACCGGCGACCGTAGTCCCTCGGTGCGCCCGAGGCCGCGGGCCGGGCCATCGACCCGACACACCACCGCCGCTGGTGGTGCGTCCCAAGCCGACGCAGGGTTGCCTTTTGTCTGCCCTTGCGGGCCGCGGTGCCGCCCTCGCGGGAACGGTGTGGTAGCCGTTCGGCAATCCGGGCTGACCCCAATCCAACAGCCAGGGTTTCGCCGTCTTGCGTGCCTCTACGGACGGACGATAGCAGATTATACGTTGGGGATTCGGCAGGCCGCTGGCGGGACACTGTGTCGTTCTGGTGTCGCTTCCACCCACCCGTGAACGGGTGGGCTTCCGCTCGTTACGTGTCAGGACAGCTCCGGCAGACTCTCGAGCGGGCCGACGGGCACGCGGTGGACGGGCGTCTCCGCGTCGCCCGGCGGCGTGATCCGGATGTAGTAGTCGTTGCCCGCTGCCGCCGGGAGGTCGAAGGCGAGGACGCCACGGAGCGGCGTTCCACGGAAGATGGTCTCGTCTGTGAGCGGCGGCAGGTCGACCCGGTCGTCCGCCGCGGCGGCGTCCGTGTCGTCCTGTCTGGCGAACAGCCGCACCCCGCCCCGGAGGACGATCTCCTCGATCGGGACGGCCATCGGCTGGCGCGTCATGTTCTCGACCGTACACTCGACGACGAGAAAGGCCCCCTGGTCCGGTTCGCGCCCGATGGGGCCGAGGCGCTCGGCGCGCGCGAAGCGGTGGAACGTGTACGCGACCGGCTGTTGTCCCTCGACGACGAACCGCTCGCCGAGGCCGTGGGTCGGCTCCGTGGCCGTCTGGATGCCGACGTCGCCGGACGCGGACGACGCGTCGCCGGACGTCGCCGTCCGGGTCGGTGTCCGCGCGTCGGTCGGCGAGGCGGTCACCGGCGTGTCGGCGGCCTCCGGGGAGGACGGCGGCGTGTCAGTGGGGCTCTCGCCTCGTCCCCCACAGCCTGCGGCGGCGGCGAGCGCCGCGCCGAGCGTGGCGAGCACCGTTCGACGTCGCACGGGTCGCCCGTCCGGTGCCGAGGGATATCGGCTTTCCGGTCGCTCCGGGAGGCGAAAGCGCGGACTCGTGCCACCCCAAAGCACTTTCGCGGACGAGGTGAGGGCGGAGCCGATGCGACGACGAACCGTGGTGAGCGTCGTGCTGGCACTCCTCGTGCTCGCCGCCGGCTGTGCGGGCGCCGGGGGGGCCGGCGCGGCACAGGCCGACACGACGGCACCGAACGCGGACAGCGAACGGCAGGTGGCGGTCGGCGCGACCGGGAGCGCCGCCAGTTCGGCCGACCAGGCGGTCGTCCGCCTCGGCGTCCGCGCGACCGACGAGAACGTCGTCGAGGCGCGGCGGGCGCTCGCGGAGAACGTCTCGCGGATGCGCGAGGCGCTGGTCGCGGCCGGGGTCGCGGAGGACGCGGTCACGACGACGCGGTACGACATCTACCGCGACCGCGAGCCGCCCCGCCGCGAGGGCGCGGAACCGCGGGTGCGCTACCGCGCGACCCACGACTTCCGGGTGACCGTCGACGACACCGACCGGGTCGGGACGGTCATCGACACCGCGGTCCGGAACGGCGCGACGGCCGTCGAGGGCGTCGAGTTCACGCTCTCGGCGGAGCGCCGCGAACGCCTCGGGTCGACCGCCCGCCGGCGCGCGATGGCGTCGGCCCGGCAGCAGGCGAGCGAGCTCGCCGCGGCAGAGAACCTCACCATCACGGGCGTCCGGACGGTCCGGACCGTGAGCGAGGGCGGCCCGCGGCCGTACGGGGGCGCCGCGGCGGCGACGCCGACCCCGACCGAGAGCGCCCCGACCGACCTCGACGCCGCGCCGGTGCGCGTCACCGTCCGGGTCGAGGTGGTGTACGAGGTCGAAAAGTCGGGGTCGGCGGCCTGACGAGCCGGGGTCGTGGCGTTTATTCCGGCCACGGCCGTACCGACAGGCGATGGTTCAGACCGGCGACACCGCACCACGGTTCCACGCGACGCTCGCGACCGGCGACGACGTCGAGGAGTTCGACCTCGAAGACCACCTCGGCGACGGCCCCGTCGTTCTCGCCTTCTTCCCCGGCGCGTTCACGCCGCCGTGCTCGAACGAGATGGTCGCGCTGCAGGAACACCTCCCAGAGTTCGAGGACGCCGGCGCCACCGTCCTCGGCCTCAGCGCCGACTCGGCGTTCTCGCTCAACGCCTTCCGCGACGAGTACGACCTCGAGTTCGACCTCGTGAGCGACACGGGACGGGGTGCCATCGAGGACTACGACGTACGCATCGACATCGGGAGCATCGGCCTCCACGGCGTCGCGAACCGCGCCGTGTTCGTCCTCGACGAGGAGGGGACGGTGACGTACGCGTGGGTCGCCGACGAGCCGCCGGAGGAGCCGGACTACGAGGAACTGGTCGAGGCGGCGAAGGCCGCCGCGTAAGGCCACAGCCTGCCGTTTTTCGCACTAGTCCACCCGCTCGGCCAGCAGCGCGGCCGCCTCCTCGGTCTCCAGCGGCCC
>JAZKRX010000082.1:0-6131 GCA_036626375.1 Haloferacaceae archaeon | reverse complement strand
CGTCAGACCACGTCGCCGCGCACCGACCGCCCCTCGCCGGCCTCGCGGTCGTTCATCGCCGCGGCGGCCGTCCGCGCCGTCTCCTCGTCGACGCCGAGCATCCCGAGCGCCTCCGGGAGCGTCGGGAACGGGAGCGCGCCGTCGCGGAGCTTCGCGAGCGTCTCCTCGGCACGCCGGCCGTCGCCCCACAGCTGGACGCCACGGGGGTCGAGGATCTCGTCGTAGGCGTTCCGGGCGAGCGCGCCCTCCAGCCGCCGGGTGACGTTGTCGTCGAAGGAGGCGTTACACACCTCGAGGTGGACGGGCTCGTCCGGAGGGAGGAGCTGCGCGGCGAGACACCGCTCGGGGGCGGCGTAGCCGGCGTCGTTCGCGCGGACGTGGTCCGGATACGCCTCGGCCCACTCGGCGTCGACGACGCTCCCGACGCCCTCGACGCCGTAGCGCTCCACGGAGTCGACCTCGCTCGACTCGAACAGGAGGTCCTTCGTCACGTAGATCCTCAGCCGGCGGATCGGGTCGAGCCCGAGGGCGACGTCGCCGTACACCCACACCTCGCGGACGGGGACGGGGGTCGGGTCGGTCTCCACCGCGTCGAGCACCGACTCGACGACGTCGAGCGCGTCGTCGCGGGCGAGGCCGTCGTCGGGTTCCACGACAGGTGGTGGGTCGGCGCGGACAAACCCCTGTCGGCTCGGTGGAGCCGACCCGACCGTCCGGTCGGGGAGCGAAAGCGGTATTTCACCCGCGCGCCGACCCGCCGCCGATGGAGTGCGCGAAGTGCGACCGCGAGGCCGTGACCCACGCCGCCTACGCGGGGACGCACCTCTGTGACGAGCACCTCCGCCGGTCGGTCGAGAAGCGGGTGCGAGGGCGGGTCCGCGAGGACGGCCTGCTCCCCGACGACGCGGGCCCCGACGACCCCGTGACGTGGGTTGTCGGGCTCTCGGGCGGGAAAGACAGCGTCGTCCTCTCGACCGTCCTGGCGGAGACGTTCGGACGGGACCCGCGCGTGGAGCTGGTCGCGCTCTCGATCCACGAGGGGATCGAGGGCTACCGCGACGCGTCGCTCGACGCCTGCGAGGCGCTGGTCGACGAGCTCGGGATCAACCACCGCACCGTCTCCTACGCCGACGAGCTGGGGGTCGAGATGGACGACGTCGCGCGCGAGGACCCCCTCGACATGAACCCCTGTGCGTACTGTGGCCCGTTCCGCCGGGACCTGCTGGAGCGCCACGCCGCCGACCTCGGGGCCGACCTCCTGGTGACGGGCCACAACCTCGACGACGAGGCCGAGACCGCGCTGATGAACGTCTTCGAGGGCGACGTCGCCCGGATCGGCAACCACTACGACGCCAGCCTGGGGCCGATGGACGACAGAGACCTGGACGGGCCCTTCGTCCCGCGCGCGAAGCCGCTGCGGGACGTCCCCGAGAGCGAGGTCGGGCTGTACGCCCACCTGCGGGACCTGCCGGTCCACGCGGTCGAGTGTCCTCACGCCGCGGAGTCGTTCCGCGCGGAGGTACGGGACCTGCTCCACACGATAGAGGAGCGTCATCCGGGTACCCGACACTCGATCATGGCGGGCTACGAGGAGCTGGCGGGGCTCGCGGCGGACAGAGAGCGCGGCGCGGACGAGGCGGCGCTCGGCGAGTGCGCGGAGTGTGGCGCACCGACCGGCGCCGAGGTGTGCCGGAGCTGTCGGCTCGTCGCGGCGGTCGGCGGAGAACGAGAGTGAGGCGAGGCTCGCGCGGCGTTACCGGATGACGTCGACGCCGTTGTTGCGCTCCAGTTCGTCGCGGCCGCCGTCGGAGAACCCCGAGGAGGCCGAGTCGTCACGGCCACCCTGGGGCGCGGGCGCGTCGCCCTCGATCTGGGCGCGCGAGCGGTCGGCCTGCTTCTGTGTCGTCGGGCCGAGCACCTGCGCGGACTGGACGCCGGTCATGATCGCCATGACCCGCACCTTGCCCTTGTACTCGTCCTGAATCCGGGCGCCCCAGATGACGTTCGCCGACGCCTCGAGGCGCTCCGTGATGTTGTTCGCGATGCCCTCGGCCTCTTTCAGCGTGAGGTCGGGGCCGCCCGTGATGTGGACGAGTCCGCCCGAGGCGCCGCGGTAGTCGACGTCGAGGAGCGGGTGACTCATCGCGTCGGACACCACCTCGCGGGTCTTGTTCTTGTCCTGTGTCTCGCCGACGAGCATCACCGCGACGCCGCCCTGGTTCATGATCGTCGACATGTCCGCGTAGTCGAGGTTGATCAGGGACGGCTGGGTGATCGTCTCCGAGATGCCCTTGACGGTCTCGGCGATGATCTGGTCCATCACCGAGAACGCCTTGCCGATCGGGAGGTTCGGGACGTAGTCGAGCAGGCGGTTGTTGTCGAGCACGATGATCGAGTCGGCCTCCGAGCGAAGCTTCTCCAGCCCCTCCTCGGCTTTCACCGTGCGGGCACGCTCGACGTTGAACGGCGTCGACACCATGCCGACGACGATGGCGCCCTGCTCTTTCGCGATCTTCGAGATGACGGGCGCGGCGCCGGTGCCGGTTCCGCCGCCCATGCCGGCGGTGACGAACACGAGGTCCGCCTCGCCGAGTACCTCCTTGATCGTCCCCTGTGCCATCTCGGTCGCGCGCTCGCCCATCGAGGGGTCGCCGCCCGCGCCGAGCCCGTTGGTCAGGGACTTGCCGACGAGGATCTTCGTGTCGGCCTCGATCATCTTCAGGTGCTGCTTGTCGGTGTTGATCGCCACCGTCTCGGCACCGTCGACGCCGATGTTGTACAGCCGGTTGACCGTGTTGTTGCCGGCACCGCCGGCGCCGACCACGACGATCCGTGGGTTGCCGAACTCGTCGGTGTCGTCGTCGGAGTCGCGCTGCTCCTGTTCTTCGTTCTCGATCGCCTCCTGGACGAAGCCCTGCATCTCAGACCCTCGCCCAGCTGCGCTTGTCGCGGCGATCGTTCGAGTCGCGAGAGTCGTCCTGCTCTGCCAGCATCTCCCGGACCGCAGAGCGAATCGCCTCGCTCCGGTTCGGGAACTCTCCCGTCTCGACCATCTGTTCGACCTCCTCGATCTGCTGTTTCGGAATCCGTAGCGTCACACGCTCCATCTTTGATTTCCCCCGGCAAGACGGCCGAGCGCGAGCCCCGTTTACCGTCCTACGGACGTAGATCGCCCGACTGCGCCGGGTTCGGCGCGGCGGGCGTCGCCCTGTAAGACGACCGTCTTACGCGGCTCAAACGATAGCTGGATAGTACTTAAACATACCGCCGATCGTATGACGCGCGTATGCCAACCGAGTAAACCGACGAATTCGGCGTTTACGGCCCGCTACGACCGGTCCAGCACGTCCGCCGCCGGCGTCCGACGACCACACGAGGGGCAGAATCCCCAGTCAGACCGGAGCTCGTCTCCGCAGTCACAGAACACACGGTGGGCAGTCTTCTCACCACAGTTCGGGCAGTAAACGTGGTCAGCGGCGACGTTTTCGCCACACTGACCGCACGGTTTACGCTCTGTTTGCGACCCGGAGACCCTGTCGTCAGACGTACTACCGCGTCCGCCAGACTCTGTCTTACGGTCGTCAACGGAGGCCTCGGGGCTTCGCTCGGGCGTCTCCGCGCCAGTACCGGCCGCGGTCGCGGCCGTCCCGTCCACCTGATCCCCCGGATTCCGGACGTTTACCCCGTCGAGCGTGATGTTTACGGCCACGTCGCGCTCCGGCGCGGGCGGCGAGACGTCGTCGAGGCGGGCGTCGAGCCGCTCGGCGACGAGCCGGTCGACGCGCTCCGCGATCGCGCCGTCGACGCCCGCAGAGCCCCGATCTGACGTGGTTTCGGACGGCTCCGCGTCGTCGAGGTACGCCCGGAGCGCCCGACGCATCACCTCGCTCTTGGAGGCGTCGAACTCCTCCAGGCGCGCCACGAGGTCGTCGTCGGCGCGGAACGTGATCTTGCTCATGGCCGACGTAAGACGAGGACGGGCCTTGTAGCTTACCACGTGTCTGACGGCAGGCGTATGAACGAGAGATCGGCCGTGTGCGAGCGTTTCGAGCCCGATATCCGCCCGTCGAGGGGGCAGACACCGGCGTGTTACGCCGACGGTCGGTCGTCGGGAGACGTCCCGTCTACGGCCGCCCGCACCGCCCGTCCGACGTCCGTCGCGTCGAAGCCGACGAGGGTGGCGTCGACCGTCTCGACCGCCGCGGCGATCCGGTCGACGGTCGCGTCCGCCGGGAGCCCCTCGACCGCGCGCTCCAGGTCGGCGAGCGCCTCCGGCGGTTCGAGAAAGAAGTCGCCGCGGAGCGTACACGCCGTGATCCGCTCGTCGTACGCGACGCGCACGGAGACGAGTTTGCCGTCGGGCACCTTCCGCGAGGCCGTCCCCATCATGAACGGAGAGAGGGGGCGCGTCGGCTTTTCTCTACCGCATCGTGACGTAGGTGAGGAAGGCAAGCGCGAGCGACTCCAGCGCCTTGAGCACCGCGACCGCTCCCTGGACGCCGGGGTCGCCGGAGTAGAGCATCCGCATCGAGAAGAAAAAGTAGAGCGCGGCCGCGTTCTGGAGGAGCATCACGGCCCCGAACGCGACCAGCCCCGCGACCATCCCGGTGCGGAACTGGCGGTAGTTACGGACCCAGACCGCGGTGAGCGCGAGGAGCAAGAGGACGTTCACCCCGGCCAGCGCGGACGCGGCGGTGATCCCCGTGCCCATCGTCATCAGTCTCCGCCTCCCGTGATCTGCTCGAACGTCTCGCGGTGGCGCTCGAAGCGGTCGGTCAGGAAGTAGAGCTTCCCGTAGTCGCCGCCGCCGGTCTCGACCACGTCGTGTTCCTGGAGCATGTCGAGGTGGTGTCGGACGGTGTTGTAGTCGACGCCCAGCGACTCCGCCAGCTGGTTCGCGTTCCGGGGCCGCTCGTCGAGCGCGCGGACGATCCGCACGCGGTTCTCGGCCCCGCGCGTGCCGGCGAGGAGGTACCAGAGCGCCTTCTCCATCCGAATCCGTTCTGTCGGTTCTTCGGCGGCCGAATTAACCCTCGTGATCGCGGTCGGGGTCACGGCCGAACCGTCTGTGACACCCAGCCGGTCGGCCCGCTCGGGAACGCGCCCGACTCCTCTTCGGGCTGGAGACGGCCCTCGCCGTCGACCGCCCGGACCACCACCTCGTGGGGCTCCTCGGGCGGCCCGTAGCGGTAGACCCACTGGCGCCAGACGTCCTCGCCCGGCAGCGGCGCCGAGAGGTCGGCGTCGGTCCACGTCTCCCCGCCGTCCGTGGAGACCTCGACGCGGTCGACCCCGCGGGTGCCCGCGTACGCGTGGCCCCCGACCTCGACCCGCCCGTCGGACAGCCGGTTGGTGGCGTGGAGCTTCGCGACCGTCTCGACCGGCCCCGTGCCGTGCCAGCCGCGCTGCTCCCAGTAGCCGTCCGCGGGCTCCTCCAGCACCTCGATCTCCGACAGCCACTTCGTGTTAACCTCGCCCCAGTGCCCGGGGATCAGCGCCCGCACCGGCGCGCCGTGGCCCCGCGGGAGGTCCCGGCCGTTCATGCCGTAGGCGAGCATCCCTGTCTCCAGCGCCTCGCGCGGGAACTCGACGAAGTAGCCGTCGGCCGCGTGAAGCATCACACAGCACTCCTCGGGCGCGCCCGCCCGCTCCAGGAGCGGCGCGACGTCGACGACGGTCCAGAGCGCGGTGTCGGTCTTCCGGCCGTTGAGCGACTCGCCGACACAGCGCAGGGTGACAAACTCCTCGCGGCTCTCCATCTCGCGGAGGTCGTCGAAGTCGATCTGCACCTCCTCGTCGACGGCGCCGGTCACCGTGAGCGACCACTCCTCGGGGTCGACCGTCGGGTCGACAGAGTTGATGTCGACCTGGTAGAACCGGTCGCTCACCAGCGGCTCCAGCCCCGCGACGTCGAGGCTCTTCGCGCGCGCCTCGCGGAGCAGGTCGCGGACCTCGCCGGGCGGGAGCGGACGCTGGTCGGTCGACCCGCTGCCGCCGCCGCGCCACCCCGCGAGCGCGCCCGCGAGGGCCGTCCCCGCGACGGCGGCGAGCACCCCGCGGCGCTCCGTGTCCGTCGGGAGGATGCCGGCGTCGGAGCGCTCCGCGGCCGCCGCGAGCGCGAACACGCCCGC
>JAZKRX010000081.1:0-6480 GCA_036626375.1 Haloferacaceae archaeon | reverse complement strand
CGCCGTGTTGAGTCCCCGCGGTGTCATCGACAGGCGTACGTCCACCTACTCTCGTATAAATATAACGTGAGAACGATTACCAAGGAAATAGCTCCATGCGTTTCGTCTATTTTGCCCTAATTCCAAACATACGTCCGGATACGGTTCGCGTCAGCCGTCGCCCCAGACGTCGGAGAGCGGGTGGTCGCCCCCGGCCCGGTCGCCCGCGTCCGTCGGCGAGGCGGAGCGGTCGGTCGTGGACCCTCGAGCCGTCCCGCCCGGCGGTTCGGACACGCCCGAGAGCGCCGCCGCGGCGTCGACGGCAGGCAGGTCCGGCCGCTCCATCCGGTCGACCTGTTCGGCGAACCACGGGGGGAGGTCCGCGCGCGCACGCTCGAACAGGTCGAGCACCGATGAGTCGGCGAGGTACGTCGCGCCGTAGTCGTCGGGCGAGCGCACGACCCGCCCGCAGGCCTGTATCACCGTCGTCAGCGCGTCCCGGCGGTACCAGCCCCACTGTCCCTCGTCCAGCCGGCGTTCGACCGCCGCGTCGCTCGTCGAGCGGTACGGCGCCTTGCAGACGACCTGCCAGCGCGCGCGGTCCCCTTCGAGGTCGAGCGCTTCCTCCATCTTCACCGAGAGGAAGAGATCCGGCCGGTCGGTCGCCAGCCAGTCCGCGAGCGCGGCGTCCCGGTCGTCGCGCCCGTGGTCCCGCACCCGGGCGCTCACGCCGAGTTCGGCGAGTCCGTCCGCCAGCCGGGACTGGATCCCGTACGAGTGCGCGTGGACGATCCCCTTCTCCTCGGGGTGGCGCGCCAGCAGGCGGACGAGCAGGCGGACGACGTTCGGGATCGTCTCGTCTCGCTCGTCGTACGTCATCGGCCCCTGTGCGACGTCGTACAGCGGCCGGTTCTCCACGGGAAACGTGTGGCCGACGTCGACCAGCGCGACCCGCGAGGGGTCCAGCCCGACCGACCGGCAGAACGCCTCGCGGTCGAGGATGGTCGCCGAGAGCAGGGCGAACCGCTCGCCGCGGTCCCAGACGGTGTGCTGGAGGTGGCGTTCGGGATTCAACGGCTTGATCGATATCGCGCCCGCCGGCTCGTCCTGGTCGACCACCCACGTCGTCGCGCTCTCCGGGTCGTCGACGTCTCGGACGAAGTAGGAGAGCTCCGCGACCAGCTCCTGGAGCCGGTCTCTGCGCGCCGCCTCCGCCGGGCTCAGCTCCCGCTTCGCCAGCAGGTCGTCTTTCGCGGACTCGCAGCGCCCGACCAGCGCCGCCGCGAACCGCCGGGTTCGGTCGAGCGGGTCCTCGGCGGCGCTCAGGTCCGGCACCCCCAGCTCGTCCCAGACGGGCACCCGACGGTCGTTCAGGTCGACGGTCGCGTACGTCTCCGCCCACGCGCCGAGGCCGTGGGCCTCGTCTATCACCACGACGTCTCGGGGGCGGAACACGTCGGAGCCGGCGGTGCGCATAAAGTACGCGAGCGTCGTCGCCGCGACCGGCGCGTTCGCGGCGACCGCGCGGTCCGAGAAGTACGGACACCTGTGTCGCACCGAGCAGTCGTAGCCCGTCTGTCGGGCGCAGGGCGCGCGGTCGACGGGCGTCGAGCGCTCGCCCGGAAGGATACAGCGGTAGTTCGACTTCCCCCGGATCACCGCCATGTCGTCGAGCAGCGGGTCCTCGGCGGCCGCCTCCAGCTGTGAGACCTGCGGCGTCGTGTAGTACGCGCCCGCGGGCTGAGCGGGGTCGGCCTCCGCCGGCGTCCGGGCGGCCCCGGCGACGGCGCGTGCGAGCAGCGACTTCCCGCTCCCGGTCGGGGCGCGCACGAGGACGACCTCGTTGCCGGCGGCGAACGCCGCCCGGATGCGTTCGAGCGCCTCGCGCTGGTTCCCCCGGTGCGAGGGCGCGGGGAACTCGTCGGGGATCCGCGCGGGGGTCACAACGCGGCCACGTCCGCGGCGGTCGCGTCGCGGTCCTCCGGGAGACGCTCCACGCAGTCGAAACAGAGGAAGTGGTCGGAGCCGTCAGCGAGCGTCAGCGCCATCCCCCCGGGGGCGTCGCCCGTGGTCCAGAGCGTCTCGGCGCCGCCGCCGACAGAGACACGCTCGCCACAGCCGTCACACGTCCGCGTCGCCATGGCGGTGAGAGCGCGGTCCCGGGCAAAAGTCCTCCCCCTACCGCACGAACGGGTTCGGCGCGCCACAGTCCGTCGCGGCGAGCGTCACGGCGACGCGCGCGGCGTCGGTCTGGACCTCGTTCGCCGTCGCCTCGGGGAGAGTCCACGCGAGACGGAGGGGGACGTCGCCGGCCACACAGCGCGCGACGAGCGCGCCCGGAACGTCGAGGCCGGCGAGCGACCCCTCGTACAGCGTCGCCCCGTCGACGACGAGCCGGGCGCGGAGCGCGGCGGCCAGCTCGCCCGCCGCGCCGTCGTCGCCCGCGGCCGCCTCCGGCTCGGCGAGTCCGTTCTCGCCGTCGTCGGTCCCCGCGGCCGCGACCCACAGGTCGGCGGGATCGCCGGTCAGCGTCGCCGTCGTCGTCACCCGGCCGCTCGTCCCGGGGACGACGTCGACGAAGGAGACGGGAGAGGTGGCGGTCAGGAGGGCTCTCGGCGCCGAGGCGGCCGGCGTGGAGTCGGCCTCGGTGCCGCCGACCAGCACGGGTCCGTCGTCGTCCTCGTCGTCCGGTGCGAGCGTCGACCCGTCGTCCCCATCGTCGGAGGGCGCGGGGGTCGCCCCGTCGTCGGGGGGCGAGCCCGGCCGGGAGTCGGGCTCCGACTCGCGCCGCGGGGTCGGGGTGGCCGTCGGCGGGTCGACGACGCTCGCACCGCTGAGGTCGAGCGACCGCTCCCCGCCGGGGGTGTCCGGCCGTCCGGCCTCGAACCGATCGAACGGCCGGATGATCCCGGCGCCGAGGAGCGCGACTCCGAGCGCGAGCCCCCCGCGAACGACCCGTCGCCTGGTCTGGCCGCCGCCGGGGCCGTCGGACGACATACGCCCGCCGACGGAGTCGAACCGTCGGTGTCGGAGCCGCCCGGGCAGCCGGTCGTCGCCGCGGACGACCGACCCTCGTCGACGGTGGATAGTCCCAGCAGGCCATAGGTATAGACTCCTTACGCCGGGGGCGGTTCCCGTACCACACGCTTTAGCCGCCCGCATCCCTCCCCGTGGTATGCGCGTGTTCGTCACCGGCGCGGCCGGGGCCGTCGGGAGCCGCCTGGCTCCGGGGCCGGCCGCCCGGGGACACGGCGTGGTGGCGACGGGTGGGGACGCGGCGGGCTCCGACGCTCCCGCGGTCGACGTCGTCGAGGACGACCTGCTCGCGTCGTTCGCGCCGGCAGTCGACGGAGGCACAGCGTGAGCGTCCGACCCCAGTACGGCGACACGTGGGTGTACGAGTCGATCGTCGGCGCGCTCCCGGGGATCGACCTCTCGGAGGCACAGGCGGTCGCGCTCCAGCTGGGGCTGTTCGAGGCCGCCGTCCTCGTCTTCGGCTGGTACTACGGCCTGCCGGGGGCGGTGCTCGCGGGGACGGCGGCCGTCGCGGTCGCGGCGGTCGGGAGCGTCGCGATGTTGCGGTTCAGCCGCGCGACCCGCGCGGTCTCGCTGCCCGACCCCTACCGGCGCCTGCTGTTCGGGTCGAACATCGAGGTCGTGCTCGCGGTGCTCGCGTTCGTCGCCCTCGTCACCCACGTCTTCGTCTTCGACCCGGCCCTCTTCGACGGCCTCTTCGGCGCGGACCCGCCGCTCGTGGTCGTCTACCTCACCCTCCTCGTCCTCTGGGACCTCTGTTACCGGATCGGCACCTCGTGGTGGGCGGCGGTGGTGTCGCTGTGGCGGTCGCTGCGCTACCGCTTCGACGACGAGTCGACCGCCCGGCTCCGGCGCGCGGACGCCATCAACGTCGGCTTCGCGGTGACACAGCTGTCGCTGCTCCCCTTCCTCGCCGACCAGCCGGTGTTGCGACTCGCGGTCGGCGGCCACGTCGTCGCCGTCGGCGTCGTCGCCGGGGCGGCGATGCTGTTGCTCGACTAGTCCTTCTGCAGGCGCTGGAACTGCTCGATGAGTGCGTCGGCGTCGTCACCCTCGTCGAACTCGACGCTCCCGCGGAACTCCACCCGGTCGTCGTCGGAGAGGGCCTCGACGCGGGTTTTCTCCGCACGGCGCTCGTGCTCGTCCTCGTCGTAGGCGCCCATTCCCATGGTACACGTTGACGTGTGTTGTTCGCGGAGTTATATGTAACGGTCGTCCACGGCCGCCGGACGGAAGGCCCAAGCCCGCCGACGGCGTATCAGCCGCGTGGCACGACCGCTTCGGTTCCGCTACGCCCCCGGCTCGTGGTCTCTCGGCCGGGTGCGTAGCGAGGTGTACGGACCCCTGAACGCCAACCTCGGCGCAGAGATGACGAGCCCCTGGTACGCCCCGCCAGCGGGGTACGAGGCCCGGCGGTTCGAGGTCGACAACGGCGACACGGCGCTCATCTGCTGGAACGACGAGGCGGCGTACTGGCTCGGCAACACCGAGACGCCCGCGCCGCTCTGGCGCACGGACAAGATCGCGCTCGCCGAGGCCCCGTCCGCGGTGACGGCGTGGGCCGAGCGGGAGTTCCTCGCCGAACTGCTGGAGGCCGAGCCGTGGCTCGCGCCGTACCCGACGCTCGCGCGGTTTTTCCTCCCCGTTCTCTGCTCGAAGGACGGCGCCGACTCCACGCGGGCGTTCCTGCGCGACCACGCCTGCGGGTTCCCCGACGCCGACGCGACGGCGGCGCTCACGTTCTACGACGCCACCCTCGCGCGCGGCATCTTCGACGACGACCGGGAGACGATGGCGGCGAAGCTCGGCACCTCGGAGCAGGTCGACCGCGGCCGGATGGCCGCGACGATGGGCGAGTTCGACGCCGCGCGCCTGCTCGACGACGCCGGCCACGGGTTCACGCCCGAGGCAGCCGTCGACGGCGGCTACTCGCTCGACTACCGCACCGACGACGGCCGGCTCGTCGAGGTGACCCGCCCGCTCCCCGCGGCGCGACGGGTCGCCGGCCCGGTCGCGGGGCTGCGCGAGACGGCGAACGCGAAAGTCGACGGCCAGCTCGCGGGCCGGGCCGGCGAGGCCGTCCTCTTCGTCGACTGTACCTCCTTCCCCGACGACGACTGGGCGCGCGTCCACGGCGAACGGCCCGAGCCGACCCACCGGCCCGCCGTCGTCTACCGCTACCGCCCCTCCGGCCGGCTGGAGGGGTACGTCGTCGGCGACCCCGGCCTCGGGCTCGCGGAACGGTTGGCCTGACCACAAGCGGTATGCGCGGAGCGCGGCGAACGGAGAGCGTGTACGCCGACCTCCACGTCCACACGACCGCCTCCGACGGGCAGTTGACGGTGCCCGAGCTTCCCGCGCGAGCGCGCGAGGCGGGCGTGGCGGTCGTCGCCGTCACCGACCACGACCGGGTCCACCCGGCGCTCTCGGCGCCCGTGTCGACCCGCGACGGCGTGACGCTCGTGCGAGGCGTAGAGCTCCGGGTCGACACCGGCGAGCGACGGCTCGACCTCCTGGGCTACGGCGTCGAGCCGACGGCGGCGCTGGCGGCCGAGCTCGAGCGGATCCAGCGCGACCGGGTCCGACGCGCCCGAGAGATGGTCGACCTGGTCGAAGCGGAGACGGGCGTGACACTCGACCTCGCCGTCGAGGCGGGCGTCGGCCGGCCCCACGTCGCCCGCGCGGTGGCCGAGAGCCCCGCGCCGTACGACTACGCGGAGGCGTTCGAACACCTGATCGGCGGCGACTGTCCCTGCTACGTCTCGCGGGACGTGACCGACGCGGCGACCGGGGTCGAGCTCCTCCGGGAGTCCTGCGGGCTCACCGCGCTCGCACACCCCTTTCGCTACCGCGACCCCGAGGCGGCCCTTTCGATCTGTGCGGAGCTCGACGCGGTCGAGCGGTTCTACGCCTACGGCCGCACGATAGACCCCGACCCGGTCGAGCGGGCCATCGAGCGCTACGACCTGCTCCCGACGGGTGGGAGCGACGCGCACGACCGGACGCTGGGCGTCGCAGGACTCGACCGGGAGGACTGGGAGCGGGTCGCGAGACGGCTGCCGGGAGCGGAGCGTTAAACCCGAAGAGGCCCCGAAGAGTCGGTATGGAGTGTCACTACTGCGACGCGGGGGCCGCGTACGCCGCGGAACAGGACGGCGTGCGCGTCGGCCTCTGCGAGCGCCACTTCCGGGAGCGGATCGAGGAGCTGGCCGAGTCGGAGGAGTTAGAGGCGATCCGCGAACGGATCGACGTCGACCGAACTTAACAGGCGCGCCGGAGCGCGTCGAGAAGCTGGGGCTTCTGGAACGGCTTCGTGACGTGGCCGTCGGCGCCCGCGGCGCCCGCCTGCTCGGCGACCTCCTCGCCCGTGGCGGTACAGACCAGCACCGCCGCGTCGGGGTCGAGTGATTTGATCGCCGCCGTCGCCTCGATGCCGTCGCGGCCGGGCATCCGGACGTCCATCAC
>JAZKRX010000080.1:0-6876 GCA_036626375.1 Haloferacaceae archaeon | reverse complement strand
AGAGCGCGTCGCGGCCGCCGCTCGCTAGCGCGGCTCTCTCGGTCTCGCCTCGCCGAGTTCGTCTCCGGCCTCGTCGCACCCGTCGAGAGTGGGGTCCGACGACCCGCGACCGTCAGAAGAGCCCGAGCGCCCGCCCGATCCTGTCGATGGTCTCGATCACTCCCAGGGCGATCTGTTTCGGGAGCGTCCGTCCGCGGACGGTGATCTCCCCGCTCCGGTACTCGTCGGCGAAGGCGTCGGTCGTGTTCGGCGCGTCGACGACCGTCCTGACCGTCTCGCAGTCGGTCTCGACCTCGAGCGTCGGGCTGTCGGGCGCGCCTCGACGGAACGCCGTGATTCGCCTGTCAGAGCCCGTGACGGCCGTGTAGTCGCGGCCGTCGGTCACGACGAGGTGGATCGTCTCGTCGGTGACCGTCCCGGCCGCGACCCCCGGGACGGCGTCGACGGTGGTGTCGTACGTCTCGATGAGGGTCGAGGCGTCCCTGTCACACACTCGGCCGGAGAGGATCGAGGCTGATCGACCGTCGGGTCGGGCCGCGGTCTCCGTCGCGGCCGGGGACTGCGACGCCCTGAGGACGACCGTTCCCACGTCGAACTCTCGGCCGTCGACGCGCAGGCTGAGCGGGTAGGGCTCCGTGGCGAGCGAGCCGCCGATCCGACCGGTCCGCCGGTCGACGTTCGACACCGAGTCGGTCCCGGCGGCGGCGAACGCGTCGTCCTCGGTCGCCCCCGCGCCCGCCAGGCTGGTGTCCCAGCGGACGGTGACCGTGTCGTCGCCGTCGTCGTCGTGGAGCCGCAGCGAGACGTTGTACTTGAGATCGTCACTGCCCAGCACGAGTCGGGCGGACGCGGTGTTCGTGAGCTCGACGGGGATCGCGATCACGTCACCGGCGCCCCCGGTGATGACCCTGACGGGGAACGACGCGGTGCCGTTCCCGGTCGGGGTGACGGCCACGGTCGCCGAGGCGGTCACGGAGGTGTCGCGCACGGTCGTCTGCAGCGAGTAGTTCCCCGGGGACCGACCGCTGAAGTTCAGCGCGACGGCGTCACCGTCGCCGACTCCCGTGAGCCGCACTGCGTCCTCGCTGCCGTCGTCGTTCAGGTCCACTCGCGTCCCTTCTCCCACGACGGAGTGCAGCGCAGCCGTCTCGACGTCCTCGCCCTCGCGCGTCGCCGTCAGGTAGACGACGGAGGACGGGCGGTTGGTGTCGACGTTGAGTGTCGCAGCCGCCCCGGGGGGCTGGACCGGTCCGCCGTCGATCCGGAGCCCGAGGGTCTGCTGGATCAGCGTGAACGAGAGCGTCGGGCCGTCGGGGCTCTCGAGGGTGTAGCTCCCGGCCGCGCGGCCGTCGGTGGCGACCCTGAGGCTGCCGTCGGCGCGGACGAAAACGGTCGTGACGAAGGCTCCGTCGGCCCGGCGGAGACGCACGTCGTCGCCGGGGTCGTACGCCTCCGTCGTGAGCACCTGCCCGACGTAGAAGCTCCCGCCGTCTCGTAGCGGGACGTCTCCCGTCGTCGACGGGTCGTCGGGAGAGATGGCGGCCGTCGGGGCGCCGGAGCCGGTCGCTCCGCCGGGGTCGTCGGCCGGCGCCTCGACGCGAGCGCTTCCGGCAGCCGCCGGGGCGACCACCGCCGTCACGACGACCGTCGCGACCAGGACCACGACCGTCGAGGCGACCCGTCGTCTCATCGTCTGTCGACATCTCGGCTAAACTATAATAACGGTTGTCGCCAACGTCGGCCCCCGGGAGAGAGCGGGTGGACGGCTCCGTCAGTCTGCCGCCGGTCCGTCCGTCGTCTCCGAGTCCGCGTACGCCCGCGTGAGGTCGACCAGCGCCTTGCGGTGTTCGCTCTCGGTGGGGTCGTCGACGAGCGAGCGGAAGCGTCGGCGGAACGCGGAGACGTCGACGCCGGGGGCGTCGCCGTCGGCGGCGGCGGCGAGGTCGTAGAGCCGGTGGGTGGGGTCGAGGGCGTCGTGGCGCTCGCAGAGCGCGAGCGCGAACGCGGCGTTGACGGCGGTGATGTCGGGGTCGGCGGCGGGCGAGTGGCGGCGCGAGCCGGGGCGAGGCGGGGTCGCGGGCCGGTCGGCGAGCGCGGCGGCGAGCCGCGACTCGAGAAAGGAGACGAGCTTGTCCGCGGGCGCCACCGAGAGGGTGATGTCGTCGGCGTAGACGTCCTTGCAGTGGTTGGCGATCTGGTAGCAGTGTGCGACGCGACGGCGCTCGACGGACCGGCCGGCGAGCGCGAGAAAGAGCGCCTCCTCGGTGGACTGGGTGTGGGAGGGGTGGCCCTCCTCGTGGCGGGCCATGTGCGCGAGCTCGTGGAGGGCGAGCTCGCGGGCCATCGCGCTCGTGGCGGCCTGTCTGGAGATGTTGAGCACGTGGTGGTCGTCGTAGTGGGCGGCCCACGTCCGCTGGTCGGGGTCGTCGCGGACCCGGACCCGGACGGGGAGCGAGAGGTCGTGTTCGGTTGCGAGCAGGTCGGCGGCGCCGAGGAAGGGTTCGGTCGGCGCCGCCCCCTGAACGCGTACGTCCATGTGTAGCGTTACCAATGGTTCGTCGGATTTGACTCTTGTGCCGCGGGCGAATCGTGTGTGATAGCCCGTCACACGCCCGCGGCCGGCCGAAGCACTACCCTTTTGACCCTGCTACCGGAATCAGTTCTCAATGGGCCGACGCAAGAAGATCGTACAGGAGTGCGAGCGGCTGATGGACAACCCGGAGAACATCCGGAACATCGCCATCGCCGCCCACGTCGACCACGGGAAGACGACGCTCACGGACAATCTGCTCGCCGGCGCGGGCATGATCTCCGACCAGACCGCGGGCCAGCAGCTCGCGATGGACACGGAGGAAGACGAACAGGAGCGTGGCATCACCATCGACGCGGCCAACGTGTCGATGACCCACGAGTACGACGACGAGGACCACCTGATCAACCTGATCGACACGCCGGGCCACGTCGACTTCGGCGGCGACGTGACGCGGGCGATGCGCGCCGTCGACGGCGCGCTCGTGGTCGTCGACGCCGTCGAGGGCGCGATGCCCCAGACGGAGACGGTCGTCCGGCAGGCGCTCCGCGAGGGCGTCAAGCCCGCGCTGTTCATCAACAAGGTCGACCGCCTCATCTCCGAGCTGCAGGAGGGTCCCGAGGAGATGCAACAGCGCCTCCAGTCGGTCATCCACGACGTGAACGAGCTCATCCGCGGGATGACCGAGGAGATGGACGAGGTCGACGACTGGACCGTGAGCGTCCAGGAGGGGACGGTCGCGTTCGGCTCCGCGCTGTACAAGTGGGGCGTCTCCGCCCCGTCGATGGCCCGGACGGGCGTCGACTTCGGGAAGATCATCGAGCTGGAGCGCGCGGACGAGCGCGAGGAGCTCCACGAGCAGACGCCGCTGTCGAACGTGGTGCTCGACCTCGTCTGTGAGCACTTCCCGAACCCGCTCGCCGCTCAGCCCCGCCGGATCCCGATGATCTGGCGCGGCGACGACACGCTCGACATCTCCGAGCAGATGCAGCTCGTCGACGACGACGGCGAGGTCGTCATGATGGTGACCGACATCTCGATGGACCCGCACGCGGGCGAGATCGCCACCGGGCGGCTGTTCTCGGGAACGATCGAGAAAGGCCAGGAGCTCTACGTCTCCGGGACGGCGGGGCAGAACCGCGTCCAGTCGGTCGGGATCTTCATGGGCGGCGAACGCGAGGAGGTCGACCACGTTCCCGCCGGAAACATCGCCGCGGTGACGGGCCTCAAGGACGCGATCGCCGGCTCGACGGCCTCGAGCGTCGAGATGACGCCGTTCGAGTCGATCGAGCACATCTCCGAGCCGGTGATCACGAAGTCCATCGAGGCCAAGAACATGGACGACCTGCCGAAGCTCATCCAGGTGCTCCAGCAGGTCTCGAAGGAGGACCCGACGATCCGGATCGAGATCAACGAGGACACGGGCGAGCACCTGCTGTCGGGGCAGGGCGAGCTCCACCTCGAGGTGATCACCCAGCGCATCGAGCGCAAGCGCGGCATCCCGGTCCACACCGGGGAGCCCATCGTGGTCTACCGCGAGGCGCCGCTCGAGGCGTCCCGCGAGCTGGAGGGCGTCTCGCCGAACCGGCACAACAAGTTCTACGTCACCGTCGAGCCGATGCCGGAGGACGTCGTCGAGGCGATCCGTCGCGGCGAGGTGTCGATGGGGATGCCGGAGCTGGAGCGCCGCGAGGCGCTGCAGGAGGCCGGCATGGACAAGGACACGTCCCAGAACGTCGAGCATATCTTCGGCACCAACATCCTCGTCGACGACACGAAAGGTATCCAGCACCTCAACGAGACGATGGAGCTGGTCGTCGAGGGGTTCGAGGACGCCACCGAGGACGGCCCGCTCGCCGCGGAGCCGGTCCAGGGCGCGCTGGTGCGCCTCCACGACGCCCGCCTGCACGAGGACACCATCCACCGCGGACCGGCACAGGTCATTCCCGCCGTCCGGGACGCCTTACACCGCGCGCTCATCGACGCGGAGATCAAGCTCCTGGAGCCGATCCAGAACGTCCGGATCGACGTGCCCTCCGAGCACATGGGCGCGGCGTCGGGCGAGATCCAGGGCCGGCGCGGCCGCGTCGACGACATGTACCAGGAGGGTGACCTCATGGTCGTCGAGGGCGTCGCGCCCGTCGAGGAGATGATCGGCTTCTCCAGCGACATCCGCTCCGCCACGGAGGGGCGCGCCTCGTGGAACACCGAGAACGCGGGCTTCCGCGTGATGGCCGACAACCTCCAGCGAGAGATCATCGCCCAGATCCGCGAGCGCAAGGGGATGAAACAGGAGCTCCCGCCGTCGATCGACTACATCTAGGCGCTCGGCCGCCGTTTCTCGTCGGCCGCTCGCGCGCTTCGACACGGTTTTACGCGACGGCTGTCGTCCCCTACCTGTATGCCCACGGGCACGCCACACGTTCGACGTCTCGGCACGGAGTCGCCTCTCCGCCGCGAGACGTCGACAATTCGGTCGGCGGCCGTGGGGGTGTCCGGATGACCGACGGGGACGCCCCCGCGGCGGGGCCGGACACGGACGCCGAGCCGGCGGAGCCCGACGGCGGCCACGACCGGCCGCAGACCCACACCATCCGGCTGGAGCTCGTCGACGAGCCGGGGCAGCTGCTCGCGGCGCTCCGACCCATCGCGGACAACGGAGGGAACCTGCTCTCGATCTTCCACGAACGCGGGCACATCACGCCCCGGGGGCGAATCCCGGTCGAGGTCGACCTCGAGTGTCCGCCCTCGCGGTTCGAGGGTATCCTCGACGCCCTCCGCACAGAGGGGATCAACGTCGTGGAGGCAGACGCCGAGCAGTACGGCGAACACCTGACCGTTCTTCTCGTGGGGGATCTCGTCGGGACGGACCTCTCGGACACGGTGACGCGCATCGAGGCGTCGCCGACGGCGACGGTCGCGGACCTGTCGATGTCGGCGCCCGGCGGCCCCGCCGCGGAGGCGAGCGCGCGGCTCCGCCTCGCGACGCGGGCGGGTGAGGCCGAGGCGGTCCTCGAACTCGTGCGGACGCTCGCCGAGGAGAAGGGGCTTCACGCGGTCGAGCCGCTGACGGAGGGACGATGAACCTCGCCGTCGTCGGCTGTGGAGCGGTCGGGCGGTCGGTCGTCGACCTCGCCGCGGCGCACGGCCACGAGGTCGTCGCGGTCGCGGACTCGCAGAGCGCGGCCGTCGACCCCGGAGGACTCGACGCGGCGGTCGTTCTCGACCGGAAAGACGGGGAGGGCGTCGTCGGCGACGCCGACCCGGACGACGCGCTCGCGGCCGACTACGACGCGCTGGTGGAGGCAACGCCGACGACGCTCGGCGACGCCGAGCCGGGCTTCTCGCACGTCGCGCGGGCGCTGGAGCGGGACCGCCACGTCGTCCTCGCGAACAAAGGGCCGGTCGCGGAGCGCTACGCCGACGTGCGTGACCTGGAGACTGCCTCTGCCGGGACGGTGCTGTTCGAGGCGACGGTCGGCGGCGCCATCCCCGTCCTCGGCACCATCTCCGACTACGGTCCCGAGCGCATCTCCGCGGCGCGGGGCGTGCTGAACGGCACCGCGAACTTCGTGCTGACGCGGATGGCCGCCGAAGGACTCGACTACGAGCACGTCCTCGCGGAGGCCCAGGACATGGGCGTCGCGGAGGCCGACCCGTCGTTCGACGTCGAGGGGACGGACGCGGCGCTGAAGTGCGTGATCCTGGCGAACGTTCTCGCCTGCGGCGAGCGGGAGTTCACGCTCGCCGACGCGGCGGTCGAGGGGATCACCCAGATCCCGGGCTCGGCGCTCGACCTGGCCGCGGAGGACGGCCGGACGATCCGGCTGGTCGGCGAGGCGACGTCCGAGGGCGTCCGGGTCGGGCCGCGGCTCGTCCCGGAGGCGAGCCCGCTCGCCGTCTCGGGCACCCGGAACGTCGTCCAGATCGAGACGGCACACGCGGACGGGATCGACCTCTCTGGCCGTGGTGCGGGCGGCCCCGAGACGGCGACGGCGGTGCTCGCGGACGTGGGGCGGCTCCCGCGGCTCGACTGAGCCGGGGTGGGCATCGCTCACACACCCGAAACGGCCGCGAACGACGGCGAGAGCGCCGTACGCGGTATCGTAACCGTTTTACCTCGTTCCGGTCAGATATACCCACACAGCGCCCTGCGCGTGACACCACAATGAGCGACAAACCCCACCAGAATCTGGCCATCATCGGCCACGTCGACCACGGCAAGAGTACGCTCGTCGGTCGGCTGCTGTTCGAGACCGGATCGGTCCCCGAACACGTGATCGAGCAGTATCGAGAGGAAGCCGAAGAGAAGGGCAAGGGCGGCTTCGAGTTCGCCTACGTGATGG
>JAZKRX010000079.1:0-6939 GCA_036626375.1 Haloferacaceae archaeon | reverse complement strand
CGCTTTCGGGGGGTGCGTGGCGCGAACGGGGTGAGCGCCACGAGACCGAGGGCGGCGACGGAGGAGCCGCACGAGGAGGACAGGCGTGGCGCGAACGGGGTGAGCGCCACGAGACCGAGGGCGGGGAACGGGAGCAGGGAGGGAGCGACCGAGTGACCCGCGCGAGAGGCAGCGAGCGAACGGAGGAGCGGGACGGAGCCGAACACGCTACGAACCACGCGTCTTTTGCCACTCGACGTGAAAGAGGGGGTAGTGATCTCGAAGGGCTGCGAACAGTGTGCCGAGGGCGGCAAGATGGTGCTGTTCGTCTACGGCTACTGCGACCAGCGCGACTGCTTTTACTGTCCGCTCGGCGAGAACCGGAAGAACGTCGAGCAGGTGTACGCCAACGAGCGGCCCGTCGAGAGCGAGTCCGACGTCGTCGAGGAGGCAACGCGCATGGACGCGCTCGGCACCTCGATCACCGGCGGCGAGCCACAGGAGGCGATGGAGCGCACCTGCCGGTACCTCTCGCTCCTGAAATCGGAGTTCGGCGACGACCACCACACCCACCTCTACACCGGGATCACGGGCGGGCGCGAGAACATGCGCCGCCTGAGCGAGGCCGGCCTCGACGAGATCCGGTTCCATCCCCCCTACGACCTGTGGGGCGACCTCCACGGCACCGAGTGGGAAGAGATCCTCTCTGTCGCGCGCGAGGAGGGGCTGACGCCGGCGTTCGAGATTCCCGGCATCCGGCCCGAGCGCGAGTTCGTCGACCTCGTCGAGGAGGGCGCCGCGGAGTTCGTCAACATCAACGAGTTCGAGATGAGCCAGGGGAACTACCGCCGGATGCAAGAGCAGGGGTACGAGCTCCGGGACGGGCACATGTCGGCGGTCGAGGGCGAGAACGCGGCGATCTTGGAGGAGATGGCGAGTCACCCGAAGGTGTACTTCTGCACCAGCGTGTTCAAAGACGCCGCCCAGCACCGCAACCGGCTGAAGCGGACCGCTCAGAACGTCCGCCGACCGTTCGACGAGACGACCGAGGACGGCACGCTCGTCTACGGGAAGGCGTGGTGTTCGGAGGCACGGCTGCGCGAACTCGGCGTCCCCGAGGAGTACTACGCCGTGAAATCGGAGCACGTCGAACTCGCGTGGTGGCTCCTGGAAGAGATGGTCGACGAGGGCGACCTGCCCCGCGGCGAGCTAGTCGAGCAGTACCCCACCTACGACGGGACGGTCGTCGAGCGGACGCCGCTGGAGGCGTCGGGCGGCGGGGCGTCGGAGCACGCCGAGCCGGCGGGCGCCGACTAAGCCGACGCCGTCGCGCCGGCCTCGTTCAGCGCCTCGACTATCTGTTCGCGCTGTGTGACGCCGATGAACCGCTCGACCTCGCCGTCGTCGTCCTCGACGACGAGCGTCGGGAGCGAGCGGACCGAGTACTCGTTGGCGACGTCCTGGTTCTGGTCGACGTCGACCTTCTCGAACTCGACGTCCGGGTAGTCCTCCTCGATCTCCTCCAGGATCGGGTCCTGTGTCTTACAGGGGCCACACCAGTCCGCGTAGAAGTCCTTGAGTCGAACGGTCATTCCGACCTGCCCTACCCGGGCGGGCGGCAAAAGGGTTTCCCGGAGCGACGCTGGGGGCACAGAGCGAAAGGTCCTTGTGCAGAGCGCGGAGAACAGCGGGTATGAGCAGTGGTCAGAACTCCGGCGGACTGATGTCGAGCGCCGGACTCGTCAGGTATTTCGACGCCGAGGACCGGAACACCATCCGCCTCGACCCGCGGTCGGTCGTCGCCTTCGGCGCGCTGTTCGGCGTCGGAGTCCAGGTGCTGAACGTCGTCGCGATCTAGCGTGGGCGACGAGGCGGACCGGACGGACGTTCTCGACGATCTCTTCGCCGTGATCGAGCAGCGCCGCGACGACCTTCCCGAGGGGTCGTACACCGCCTCGCTGTTCGCCCACGAGAAAGGGGAGAACGCGGTGTTGGAGAAGCTGGGCGAGGAGACGACGGAGGTGATCCTCGCCGCGAAAGACGGCGACGACGACGCTCTCGTCGCCGAGTCCGCGGACCTCGTCTATCACCTGCTCGTCCTGCTGGCGGCCCACGACACGGGGCTGGAGGACCTGCGTGCCGAGCTCGACGACCGCTAGTCGAAGCTGACGCCGAGGTCGTGGAGCCCGTCGTTGTTGACCGCAACGTTGATCAGAAGCGGCGTGAGGCTCTCGACCTCCGCCGCGTTCGCGACCGGGCCGGCGTCGAGCGCGCGGAGCCCCTCGATCGACTCGGCCAGGTCGGTCACCGTCTCGCGCGCGTCGTCGTCGTCCGCGACGACCAGCGTGTCGATCCCGAGGTCGGCGTCCAGGTCGGCCAGCCGTCCGGCCGCGAGGTTGTGAAAGCAGCCGACCACCGGGACGCCGTCGGGCGCGGCGTCCGCGGCGACGCGGGTGACAGAGCCCGCGCCCGGGCGGTGGTAGTGAAAGCCGTCCTCGTCGCGTTTCATCCCCGTCGCGGGCGAGACGAGGACCGTACCCTCGGACAGGTCGCCGGCCACCGCTGCGACCGTGTCGCTCACGTGGTACGGCGGGACGGCGAGGACGACCGCGTCGGCGTCCGCGACGGCGTCGGCGTTCGCCGCGCCCTCAACCGTCGCGTCGTGTCCCCGGTCCGCGAGGCGCTCGCGGTAGTCCGCCGCCGCGTCGGCCGCCCGCTCCGCGTCGCGGGAGCCGACGACGACCGTGTGGTCCGTGTCGGCGCCCCACCGGAGCGCCAGTCCCTCGCCGACGTCACCAGTCCCGCCGAGTATCGCGATTCGCATAGTGGGTGTCCCGAGCGCGTGCGTCCTAAGGGTTCGTGTTCGCCGTCTCGTCGACGAGCGCGGGCAGGCCGTTCACGCTCTCGACGACGCGCCACGCCCCGGCGGCCGCGTACTTCTCGCGGCCCGTCTCGCCGGTCACCCCCCCGGTCAGCACGCCGACGCCGCGGTACGTCCGGTCGGGGTCGGCCTCGCTCGCCGCGACGGCGGTCCGCACGTCGTCGAGGGTGTCGCCGACGAACAGGAGCGAGCGGGCGCCGAGCCGTTCTGCCAGCGCGACCAGCCCCGCGGGGTCCGGCTTTCCGGGGAGGTCGTCGTCCATCGTCACGCGGCGCTCGGACGAGAGGTCGCCGAGGCCGGCCCGGGAGAGCGCCACCTCGGCCTCCTGCGCCGGCCGGCCGGTGAGGACCGCGAGTTCGACCCGGTCGCGGAGCGCGTCGAGCGTCGCGGGGTCGACGAGAACGGGTTCGTCCGCGATGTAGCCCGGCGCGTCGAGGGGTGGGTCGCCGCCCTCGAACGCGCGGTAGCGCTCGCTCCCGAGGTACAGCGACTGAAAGACGGCACGCAGCCGCTCGGAGTTCCAGTCGTCCTCGACCTCGGCGCCCACGGCGTCCGCGAGGACCGCTCGCGCGCCCGTCAGGCCGCCGCCCGCCGTGGCCACAGCGTCCGCGAACGACTCGGGGGCGGCGTCGTAGCCGCGGTCGCGCGCAAGCGCGTACAGCGCGAGCGCGTCGGTCACGACCCAGTCGTTGTTGAACCCGCCCGCGTCCTTCAGCGGCTGGATCGTCGCGCGGGCGAGGTCGGCGTCGAGGCCGTGCTCGCGGACGACCGTCTCGACTGTCGCCCGGCGGTAGGAGTCGGCCACGTCGACGAGAACGCCGTCGACGTCGAGGACGACGGCGTCGGCGGCGGGATCGTTCATACGCCACCCCCGGGCGCGAGCCGATAGTGTCTTCTCTTTTACTCGGCGCGGTACAGCGTCCCCTCGGCCACCGTCTCGGGCGTCGCGTCGACGACGACGGGGTCGCCGCCGAGCGTCGTCAAAAACAGGGGACAGCCGACGGCGCGCGCGACGGTCAGCGCCGGGCGCTGGAGCTCCGGCGGGAGCCGCCGGGCGTAGAGCGCGTCGGCGCCGGCGTATGGGCCGAACTCGCCGCGCGCGGCCGCGTCGGCGCGCGCCACAACGTCGTCGCGGACGGCGCGGACACCCGGCGGTGGCGACGGCGGCGAGCGGTCGACGACGACCACCTCGCAGCCGGCCGCGGCGAGGGCGGCGGCGAGGTCGGTCCGGTCGCCGACGCCCACCTCCACGAGCCGGTCGTACCGCACGAGGGCGTCGGACAGGGAGCGCACGACGGCGGAACGTTTAGCACCCGGCGGTTGTTAAGACGGTTCATGAAAGTGGAGATCGTCCCCGTCGGAGGCGTGAACGGCAGGGTGATGACCGAGGCGTCCAGTGCCCTGCAGTCCGTCTACGACGTGGAGGTCTCCGTCCACGACGACCAGCCGATCCCGGACGGTGCGTACGACCGGAGCCGCAACCAGTACCGCGCCGAGGAGTTCATCGAGCTCGCGAGCCGCGTCGGGAACGGCGACAAGAACATCGGGATCACGTCCGAGGACCTCTACTACCGCCGGCGGAACTACGTGTTCGGCCTCGCGTACCTCAACGGCAACGGCTCGGTCATCTCGACCTACCGGCTCCAGACCAGCTCCGACGGCGGCGTCACCTCGAAGCCCCAGGCCGAGGTGTTCGACGACCGGGTTCGCAAGGAGGTCGTCCACGAGGTGGGCCACACGTTCGGGCTCGAACACTGCGACAACGACCGCTGTGTGATGAGCTTCTCGCCGACCGTCCGCGAGGTCGACGTCAAAGAGGAGAACCTCTGTGGCACCTGCTCGCGGCTCCTCCGCTAACGGCCGTCTTCCGGCGCGTAGTAGTACTCGCCCGCTCGCTTCTGTTCGCGGTCCTTCTGGCTCCCCGGCTTGTTGATCCGCGGGCGCCCGGTCCGCTCGTCGCGCCGGAAGGTCACGTCCAGGTCTGCGAGGAACTCGTTCATCCCCTCGCGCATCCCCTGGGGCGGCGCGGCGCGGCCGCGTACCGCCGGCTCCCCCTCGAAGACGAGCAGGCGGTCGGCCAGCAGGTCGATCATGTAGATGTCGTGGTCGATGACCATCGCCGTCGCGTCGTGGTGCTCGGCGTAGCGCCGGATCGCGGTGGTGGCGCGCACCCGCTGTTCGACGTCTAAGTGCGCGCTCGGCTCGTCCAGCAGGTAGAGGTCTGCGTCCTTCGAGAGCGTCGCCGCGATAGCGACGCGCTGGCGCTCGCCCCCCGAGAGGTCGGGGAGACGCTGTTCCATGATTCGCTCGAGCTGGAGCGGGTCGCGGATCTCCGTGTTCCACAGCGACGTGCCGAAGTCGTCGGTGATCGAAGAGAGAAAGGCGTCGACCCGCATCGGCTGGTCGGCCTCGACGTACTGGGGCTTGTACGCGATGTCGAGGTGGGTGTCGAGCGCGCCCTCGTCCGGGTCGAGCGACCCCGCCAGGAGCTGTGCGAACGTCGACTTCCCGATGCCGTTCGGGCCGACGACGCCCAGCACCTCGCCGCGGTAGACCGTCCCCGCCTCGACGTCGAGCGAGAAGGCGTCCTCGCCGTAGGACTTCGAGAGGGCAGGGTACTGGAGCAGCGGCGACCCGGTCGCGGCGGACCGCGGGGCGTGCTCCTCGAAGGTGATCGAGTCCGGGCGGATCCGCATGTTCTCGTTGTCGAGGTAGCCCCGGAGGTACTCGTTGATGCCGTTCCGGGTCGACTTCGGGCCCGTGACGACGCCGAAGGCGCCGGGACGACCGTAGGCGACGTGGAGCGCGTCGGCGAGGAGGTCGAGAACCGCGAGGTCGTGTTCGACGACGAGGACCGAACGGTCGCGCGCGTCGTCCTCGGCGAGGTCGGCGACGAGCCGGGCGGCGGCGACCCGCTGACCGATGTCGAGGTAGGGCGTCACCTCGTCGAGGAAGTAGAAGTCGGCGTCGCGCGCGACGGTGGCCGCGAGCGCGACGCGCTGGAGCTCGCCGCCCGACAACGACTCGATCGGCTGGTCGACCACGGGGCCGATCGAGAGGCGCTCGACCAGTTCGTCGAGGACGTCGCGCTCGTCGGTGCGGGCGAGGAGGTCACGGGTCGTCCCGTCGAAGCGCTCCGGGATCTGGTCGACGTACTGGGGCTTGCGCGCCACCGTGAGCTCCTCGGCGCGCAGGCGCTCGACGTAGGGCTGGAGCTCGGTGCCGCGGAAACGGTCGAGAACGCGGTCCCAGTCCGGCTCCTCGTCGACCGCGCCGAGGTTCGGGACCAGCTCCCCCGCGAGCATCCGGACCGCAGTGGTCTTCCCGATGCCGTTCGGGCCGAGCACGCCGGTCACGCGCCCGGCGTCGGGGACGGGCAGGCCGTAGAGCGCGAAGGCGTTGTCGCCGTAGCGGTGGACGGGCTCCTCGTCGAGCTCCTGTGGCAGGTTGATGATCTCGATGGCGTCGAACGGGCACTTCTCGACGCAGATGCCACAGGACTCGCCCAGACAGATCTCCTCGCTTATCCACACCTGGTCGGCGCCGCCGTCGTACTCCTCCTGTCCCTCGGCGTCGTAGTGCTCCTCGCGCGTGACGATGCAGTCCTTGCCCGTCCGGTTCGGCGGGCAGAAGTTCGCACACTCGTAGTTGCACCGGTCGGGCTGACACCGGTCGAGGTCGACGACCGCGATGCTGTCGTCGGCCATCAGAACGACACGCCGGAGGTGAGGAGGATGGTGAGCGTGACGAACCAGAGGACGAACGTCATGAACACGAGGTAGAGGTTGTCTTTGATCCCGAAGTCGGTTACGTCGACCCCGACGGCTTTCAGGATCGGGAACTGGACGAGGACGAACGCGGCGAGCACGCCGAGCGGCCGCCGGTCGGTCGCCGCCGCGGGGCTCGTGCCGACGACGGCGCCCGAGACGATGCCGGCGACCACCCCCGCGAGACAGGCGAGCGTGGTGACCGTCACCCCCCGGAGATGCCCGGAGAGCCCGGCCTGCGTTTCCGTTGCCATGCGCGGAGGTGCGCGAGCCGACGGCAAAAGGAGTTCGTTCCGGACGTGGCGCCGAACG
>JAZKRX010000078.1:0-6961 GCA_036626375.1 Haloferacaceae archaeon | reverse complement strand
GATGATGCGCCAGATGTTCGGGGACTAGGCGTACGGTGTACTCAGCCGGTCGCCAGACCGGCTCTTCTCCACGTCGCCTGACCCACGGTACGAGCGACCGTTCTCCTCGTTCACTGCGGGTCGTCGTCAGCGAGTGCCCGACCGCACGGGCCGACGCGATGGTGGGGCACGACGCACGAGACAATTATATTGTACCCAAGGTTAACATACTTGTCTAGACAAGGCCACGTATGGCCGACGACCACCCCGTCGACGTGAACGAACGCGTCGCCCAGGAGTGGACGGCAGACACCAGCCCCGGCGAGCGCGTTCGCACGGTAATGAAGCGGACGTACGACCCGCAGTCGGCTGCGGCCGTCGCCGAGCGTGCGCTCACCTCGGAAACGACCGCACGCAAGCATCTGGAGGTTCTCGCCGAGGACGGCTTCGTCGAGGCAGTCGCCCGTCCGGACGAGCGCGGGACACGGTACAGACGCGCCCCCCGTTCTGTCGTGCTCGAACGTGCCCAGCAGCTCCTCGACTCGGTCGGTCCCGAGCAGCTGTCGGCACGCGTCACGGAACTCCGCGAGACCGTCCGCGAGTTCGAAGAGCAGACCGGCGCGGAATCGCCACGCGCCGCGGTCGTCGCCGACGCGGAGCTAAACACGGCGGCGATGACGGAGTGGCAGACAGCGCGCCGGAACCTGAAGCTCGCGCGGGCCGCGCTCGCGCTCGCGGACGCGACCGATGCCGTCGATGGCGACACTGGATCGGACGAGCGCGGCGAACCAGCAGGACTCCTCGGGTGAGGCGATGGAGGACGTCGAGCTACACTCGCTCCGAGGCGCCATCGACGCCGGCGCCCTCCATGATTTCCGCGCCGAGTTCGAGCGCCTCGAACCGCTCGCGAGTGGGTCGCTCGACGACGCGGTGAGTCCCGGCGAACTGCGGCTCCGGCTCGACGACGGCGTCGGCGAGGCGACGACCGCGACCATCACCGTCCGGTGGTCGGTGCGAGACGACTACAACGTTCACTACAGCGACGATACAGACCGTGATCTCCGGTGGGACGTACATCCCCACGGGTACACCCGTCCAGACGGTGAGGCCCACTACCACCGGCCGCCGAACGCGTCGAGCGACCACGACGATGTCGACGCGTCCTGCATCGGTGTCACCGAACTCGTCCTCGTCGCACGGGCCGTCCACCGGCTGTGGCGGGCCGGGTACGATAGTGGGTCTGTCGAGCCACTCAACGACGCGACCAACCCACCGTAGACGCGGCCGTCGTCCCGGTGGGCGTCTCGTCTCTGCCGGAGGGGCGGGTCGCCGGCCGGTCGAATGTCGCCACTGCCGTCTGTGTTGCCCGCCCTCGCCGTGGTGACAGAGTGGTGACCTCGCGCCAGGATGCGCCAGATGTTCGACGAGTCGGGACAGGCGCATCTACACCCGGTTCTCACTCCGGCGCGCCGCCTGACCCGAGTTCACCGTTCTCTGCCTGTCGCGTCCTGTGACCGCCTCGGCCCGCCGTCTCCGCTCGATCCAGGCGCTGCCGACGTATCAGAGCCGAGCCGCTGGCGCGACGGTCCGGGGCTTCGATACACCCATCAGTCCTCGCGAGTCGACACCGTACCGCCGACACTGGATCTCCGATCCGCTCGGCGCTGTGATCGCTCGCGGCGTCTCTCTTCTCCGAGCGTGAGTGTTCGCGGCTGTCGTTCCGACCTCGAATTCGGACACCGAGAACGTGGAGCGACAGTGGAGTCAGAGGATACCACAGGACGGGTCGGCGTCGGGTGACGGGGCCGTATCCACGCGGATGGTGTCCGCGATCCGGATCCACAGGCCGTACGTCGTCCCCCGATACGCCAGATACGAGTCGTCTATCGTCGAGAACCGCTCCGAGAACGAGTAGAGCGCGTCCGGGAGGTCGGGACAGGCGTGGTAGAACTCCTCCTCGACGGCGGTCCGAGCGATCCGCCGCTCGGCCTCCGGGAGGTCGGTGTACGCAACGACATCTGCGCTCTCTGCCGCCGACTGCTCGGCCGTACTGACGACGGCGTCACCAGGGCTCCCTCCACACCCGGCCAGCGGTGTAACGGCGAGCCCAACGGCGGACAGGAGCACGCGGCGCCTCACGCCATGACTGTTCGGGAACTCACAAACCGATTTCCGTGGCTCCCGTCCCGGCGGCTGGTGGTGTTCTCGATACCGCGCCCAGTCTAACGTGAATCCTCGTGACAGGGTTCCGACGTTCGGACACGTATCGGCGTCGAATCCGACCTTGCCGGCACTGCCGTATCCCCGCGAGCCGCTCCGGCGACTCGTGCTGGGAGGTGTCGTCGTCTGGTCCGAGCTTCGCCACGCCCGCTACGACCTCTGTCCGGCGTGTGCGGACGAACGCCCGGGAACGACTCCTGCCTCTCGTGGGCGTCCGAACCGGCCAGTATTTGTCGCTGGGGGCGCACCTCCCGCCGTGGGAACGCTCGACCGCGTCCTCTCGTACCTCCCCGTCCTCCTCGTGCCGCTCGCGTGGACGTTCACGGCGCTCGTCGGGTTCAGCTCGGTCGTCTCGGGGGCGGCGCTCCGGATCGGACTGGCCGTGATGTGTGTCCTCTTTGCCGTCTTCGCCGCCCACCCCGAGATGCGCGGGCCGGCGCTGGGTGCGTGGCGCGCGGTGATAGCCGCGGGTCTCGTCGCGACGCTGGCTGCGCTCGCGACCCTCCTCGGCGTCGGGCCGAGTCTGCCGACGGGCCGGCTCGCCGTCGTCGTCTGGCTCGGCGCGCCGGCGTACGGCCTCGTCCGGACGGGCCGGGCGCTCTCGCTCGCGGACCGGCGCTACGGGCTGTTCGCCGCCGCGTCGCTCGTCGGTGGGACGCTGGCCGCCGTCGCGGCGCTTCCGGGCGTCCCGGAGGTCGCGACGCTCGCCGGCGTTCTCGTCGGCGGGGCGGGCCAGACCGCGAGCATCGTCGACGCCGTTCTCAGACAGGCCCGGAGTCAGTCCCGCAGCGCCTGAACGGGGTCGGCGCTCGCGGCCTGCCACGCCGGGTAGAGCCCGGAGAGCAGCGAGACGGCCACCCCGAACCCGAGCGCGAGGACGAGGAAGCCGGCGTTGCGCGCGTTGACCACCGCGCCGACGGTCACCTCGGGGACGAGGAGGAACAGGCCGAGCGCGACGACGCCCGCGCAGACGGCGCCGACGACGGCGCCCGCGGCGCCGAGCAGTCCGGCCTCGACGAGGACGATCCGGAGTACGTCCCGGCGCCGGACCCCGACGGCCCGGAGGACGCCGATCTCCTGACGGCGCTCCGAGACGCTCATCAGCATCACGTTGAGGATGGCGACGCCCGCGACGAGCAGCGAGACGCCGCCGATGGCGAGCAGGAAGGTGTTGAGCAGGCCGAAAAAGCGGTCGATCTCGGCGACGATCGACCCGAGTTCCAGCACCTCGACGCGCTCGACCCGGGCGTTCACCCGCGTCCGGATCGCGCCGGCGATCCGGCTCGCCTCGCCCCCCGAGTCCGCCTGGACTATCACCTGCGAGGCGCCGTCGGTCGCGAAGCGGTCGGGCGGGAGCAGGACCGCCTGGTCGGGCCGGACGGGCGTGATCGTCTCCTGCTCGGCGAGGACCGCAACCACCCGGTACTCCTCGCCCTCGACCGTCACCGTCCGGCCGACGCCGACGCCCAGCTCCGCGGCGACCGCCGACCCGACGACCGCGCCGCGGCGGTGGACCTCGGGCAGCTCGCCGTCTCGAGCCGAGAACAGCCGTCTCGGCCGCTCGATCCCGTACAGCGTCGCGAACGTGCCGCCGCGCCCGCCGCGGCTGACCACCCCTCCGCCCGACCGCACCGGCACGACCGCCGCGTCGCCGGCGATCCGTCGGATCCGCGTGATCTCCCGCCGGTCGACCGTCTCCTCGCCCTGGTCGGCGTTCGGGCTGACGATCACCTGGTTGCCGAGGCCGCCGATGGCGTCCTGTGCGGTGTACTGGACGACCGTCCCGAGGACGCCGAGCGTCGCCACCGCGAACACGCCGATGACGATGCCGAGCGCCGCGAGGACGGTCCGCAGCCGGTTCCGCGTGAGGTTCCGCCGCGCGAGCGTGGCGGCCGCGCGCATCTACGACCCCTCGTCGGCGTCGTCGTCGTCGCTCCGCCGTCGCCACCCGACCCCGGCGAGCGCCGCGAGCGGGAGGCCGACCGCGAGGCCGAGGAGCAGGCCGGACGGCGCGCCGCCCCCGCCCCCCTCGTCGGCGGCGGGGACCGGCAGGGAAACGGTCCGGGTCGACTCGACGCCGTCCGCGCGCGCGACGATTCGGACCCTCACCGCCTCGACGCGGCCGGTCGCCCGCGCGGTCAGGTCGAACGGCGCGAAGTCGCTCCCCTCGACCCCGCCGACGAAGTACCTGCGCGCGGGGTAGGTCGGGGTGACGTTCCCCCCGCGGACCACCTCGACGACGACGCCCTGGGCGGGCCCACGCCCGACGTTCACGAGGTTGCCCGACACCTGGATCGACCCGTTCTCGCTCCGCGCCACGTTCACGTCGGTCAGTTCGAGGCTCGACAGCTCCGGCCGGTAGTCGAGGGTGTGTGTCGTCGCCGCGTCTCGTGTCCCCGCGCGGTAGGTCACCCGGAACTCGACCGGGCCGTGGCTCCGGACGCGCCCGAGGTCAACCGTCGTCGTTCCGGACTCGCCGGGGGCCAGCGGGCCGTCGAGCCGCTGGCGCGGGAGGGTGCGGTTTCCGGCGACGGGCGTGACCACCACCGCCGACGCCCGGACGCTCCCGAAGTTCGTCACCTCGACGGTGTAGGCCGTCGAGGGCGTCTCCGTCTCCTCGCCGCCGGTCGTGGCGCCGGCCGCGCCGCCGCCGATCAGGCCGGAGAGCCCGTTCGGCACCGCCGCGCCGCCGTTGTCCTCCGTGGCCGGTCGCCGGCGCACCTCGACGCCGAGGTCGGCCTCGTGGGGCGCGACCGACACCTCGACCTCCCGGCGGACCTCGCGCTCGACGCCCGAGGCGTCGGTGTACGCGACGGCGACGCCGAGGGTGTGTTCGCCCGCCGCGTCGGGGACGGTACTCAGGTTGACGACCGCCTCCTCGCCCGCGCCGAGCGCCGGGAGGAAGCCGGACGAGCGGTTCGCGGTCCCCAGCGGCTCCGCGAGCCGGACGGTCACGTCGCGGACCGGCGCGGTCGTCGGGTTGCCGACGGTGACGGCGACGCCCGTCGGCGAGTCGACGGCCGCGGGGCCGGTCCGGACGTCGACCTGCGGCGGCGCCTGCTCGACGGTCACGGGGACGGGCCGGGTGATCGTCACCCGGTCACCGTCGGCGTCCTCTCCGACCACCCGGAGAGTGAGCGTCCGGGCGCCGGGCTCCTCGAACGTCGTCGCGAGCGGGACCGACAGCTGGTCGCCGGGCGAGAGCGACCCGACGTCGTCGGCGGCGACGCGGACGCCGTCGCCGTCGCGGAGCTGGACCGTCCGGACCTCGACGGGGGCGGGACTGCCGGCGGAGTTGCGGAGCGTCGCGTCGACGACCACCTGTGCGCCGACGGTTGCCGTCTCCGGCGTGACCGTCACGTCCGAGACGGCGAGCCGGGCGTCCGGCACCGCGGCGGCCGGGCCGGCGGCGCCGGCGAGCGCAGAGAGCGCGAGGAGGACGGCGAGGAGGGCAGTGGGACGCTCCGCGGACATAGCGGTTCGCGGGGCTGGGCGGGTATACCCCTTACGGGGACGCCGGGAGCGCCGCGAGCACCATCGGGACGCTCCCGCCAAAGGGGTCGGAGACGCTGCGCTGCCACACGACACGGAACCCGGCGTCGCGCAGGAGGTCGACGGTCGTCTCCGGGCCGGGCGTCGAGAACAGCATCGACTCGCGCGTGCCGAGCCACCCGCGGCGGACGGACTCGGAGCGCCCCGACCCGACCGTCGCGAGCAGGCGACCGCCGGGGCGGAGGACGCGCGCGGCCTCGCGGTAGACGGCGCCGTGGTCGGCGCGGGGGACGTGGAAGATCGCGTGGTAGGCGGTGACGGCGTCGAAGCTGTCAGCGGCGAACGGCAGGCTGGTCATCTCGCCTTGTACGGCCACGAACGCCGCGTCCCGGGCGAGTTCGCACTGGCGTCGGGAGACGTCCAGCCCGACCGCCCCCGGCGGGAGGTTCGCGAGCGTCCGGGCGCCGTCGCCACAGCCGAGATCCAGCGCGCGGTCGCCCGGACCGAGGTCGAGTTCCGACCCGATCAGCGCCGCGTCCGGGCCGTCCGGGTCCCGCGTCGCCGCGTACGGTTCGGCGAGGGCGTCCCACGCGTCGCGGACCGCGCGGCGGTCCATCGGAGGGTCCGACACGTGAACCGGTACGGCCGGCTCGCGCATAAGCACCGCCCCGGGCGACTTAACACGCCGGCGGGCGTCGCGCGGGTATGACAGACCGAACGGGGAGCGAGGCCGCGCCGCGACCGGTGGGCGACGCCTCCGGGACCGCCCGCGCGACGACGCGATGAGGGGGCCCGTCGCCGGCGGCGCGCGCCGCGGGGCGGGCGAGCCCTCCGCGGAGGCGTACGCCCGCGTCGAACTCACCTTCGACGTCGAGGGGGAGACGTGCGCGGCGTGGCTCTACCGCCCGGACCGGCGGGAGGGGAAGCGGCTCGTCGTGACCGCGCCGGGACTCCTGCCCGACCGGCGGACCGTCGCGCCGGTCGCGCGCCGGTACGCCGCCGCCGGTCACCCCGTCTTTCTGTTCGCGCCGCGGGGCGCCGTCGGGAGCGACGGCGAGGAGAACCTGCTCTCGCCCGACCGCGGCGCCGCGGACTGGGCGGCGGCGCTCGACCGGGCCGGGCGGCTGGACGACGTGGACGGCTCGCGTCCGGCTCTCCGTGGCCGTGGGCTGGCCGGCCTCCTCGCGCTCGCGACGGCGGCGGAGCGCCGCGTCGGCGGCGTCGTGGCTCGTTCGCCGCTCGTCTCCGGCCTGTCGCTCCGCCGCCACGG
>JAZKRX010000077.1:0-7117 GCA_036626375.1 Haloferacaceae archaeon | reverse complement strand
CCGGGCCACGAGACCGAGGGCGGTGACGACGGAGAGCCGCCCGAGGCGCGGGAGCACGTGGCGCGGGCCGAAGGACCGGGCCACGAGACCGAGGGCGGTGACGACGGAGAGCCGCCCGAGGCGCGGGAGCGCGGGGGAGCGCCAGCGACCGAAGCGGAGCAGGCGGCCGGAGACGACCGCCGAACGACGGAGGCGACGGCCACGGCGGTGGAGGCCGCGGCCGCCGCGCTCGAGGAGGAGGTGACACGCCCCGGAGCGTCGGACCACGGGGAGGCCGGCGGCCCGGACGAGCGAACGACCCCGGCGCCGCCCTCCGCGGCCGGCGGCGTCTCCGGCGAGCGCGTGCCCTACCGCGGGGTGCGGCGGACGATCGGCGAGCGCCTCGCGGAGTCGGCGCGCACGGTGCCACACGCGACCCACCACGACAGCGTCGACGCCCGGCGACTCGTGGAGGTCCGCGAGGCGCTGAACGCCGAGACCGACGTGCGCCTGACCTACACCGCGTTCGTCGTCCGGGCGGTCGTCTCTGGCCTCGCCGCGTATCCGGCGCTCAACGCACAGCTAAACGAGGAGGCCGAGGAGATCGTCTACCGCGACGAGTACAACGTCGGCGTGGCCGTGGCGACGGAGGCCGGACTGATGGTGCCCGTGGTCGAGAACGCCGACGAACTGGGCGTCGAGGGGCTGGCAGAGCGGATCGCGGATCTGGCGGCGCGGGCACGGGACCGCGCGCTCGCGGTCGATGAGCTCCGGGGCGGAACGTTCACCGTCTCGAACGTCGGCGCGGTCGGCGGCGAGTACGCGACGCCCATCGTCAACCACCCGGAGGTCGCGGTGCTGGCGCTCGGCGCGATCCGCGAGCGGCCGCGCGTGGTCGACGGCGAGGTCGTCGCTCGGCCGACGCTGCCGCTCTCGCTCTCGATCGACCACCGGGTCGTGGACGGCGCGGTCGCCGCGGCGTTCACGAACCACGTGATGGAGCGCCTGCGCGAACCGGCGCGCGTGCTGCTGTGAGCGGTCTGGAGCCGTCGTCGCCGTAGTTTTTGTACCCCCCAGCCCTCGGCGGCGTATGGTCGTCGGGGACGTCGAGACGGGGACGGAACTGCTTGTGATCGGCGGCGGACCCGGTGGGTACGCCGCCGCCATCCGCGGCGCACAACACGGACTGGACGTGACGCTCGTCGAGCGCGACGCCTACGGCGGGACCTGTCTCAACCGGGGCTGTATCCCCTCGAAGGCGCTGGTGTCGGTCGGGAGCCTCGCACACGACGCCGGCTCCGCCGAGGAGATGGGAGTCCACGCCGACCCCGCGGTCGACATGGGACAGACCGCGGAGTGGCTCTCGGGCGTCGTGGCCCGGCTCACGCGGGGGGTCGAGAAGCTCTGTAAGGCGAACGGCGTCGCGCTGGTCGAGGGAACCGCGGCGTTCGCGGGCGAACACGAGGCACGCGTCCGCCACGCGGAGGAGGGGCGGGGCGCGGAGACGATCCGGTTCGAGAACTGTGTCGTCGCCACCGGTTCGCGCCCGGTCGAACTGCCGGGGCTCCCGTTCGCGGACGAGCGAGTCCTCGACTCGGCGGCGCTGCTCGCCCTCGATCACGTGCCGGACTCGCTGGCCGTCGTCGGCGCGGGCTACATCGGCATGGAGCTGTCGACGGCGTTCGCGAAGCTCGGCGCCGACGTGACCGTCGTGGAGGCCCTCCCCGAGGCGCTCCCGGGCTACGAGGACGACGTGACCAGAGTCGTCCGCGAGCGTGCCGAGGACGTCGGCGTGGCCTTCGGCTTCGAGGAGCGTGCGAGGGGGCTAGCAGAGGGCGACGGCCGCGCGGTTCTCGAAACCGAGACCGACGAGGGGACGAACCGCCATCCCGCCGACCGGGTGCTGGTCGCGGTGGGGCGCGAGCCGGTGACCGACACGGTGAACCTCGACGCGGTCGGCCTCGAGCCGAACGGAGACGGCGTTCTCGCCGTCGACGAGGAGTGTCGGACGAGCGTGGGCCACGTCTTCGCGGTCGGCGACGTCGCCGGCGAGCCGATGCTGGCCCACCGAGCCTACCGCGAAGGGGTCGTCGCAGCGGCGGTCGCCGCGGGCGAACCCGAGGCGGTGGACGACCGCGCGACGCCGGCGGCCGTGTTCACGGACCCGGAGGTGGCGACGGTCGGACTGACCGCCGAGGCGGCCCGGGAGGCGGGCTACGAGCCGACGGTCGGCGAGATGCCGTTCCACGCGAGCGGGCGCGCGCTCACCACGGGCCACACGGAGGGGTTCGCACGCGTCGTCGCCGACGCGGAGACAGGGCTCGTCCTCGGGGGTCAGATCGTCGGCCGGGAGGCCTCGGAGCTGATAGCGGAGATGACCCTCGCCGTCGAGATGGGGGCGACCCTCGCCGACCTCGCCGCCACCGTCCACACCCACCCGACGCTCTCGGAGGCGGTCCACGAGGCCGCCGAGAACGCGCACGGACGGGCGATCCACACGCTCAACCGGTAGGCCGGGCGCAGTCGGGCGGGCGAGGCGGAGACGGCGCGGCCCCGAACGCGACCGCGCGGGGTCAGTCGAACCGTGGTTTTGGGCGGCCTAAACGCCGGAGAGCGCCGTGTTCGGGGCGAGAACAACAACATCTAATGCGGTGGGGGTCTGACCCGAAAGTGATGCCTACGGTCGAATACCTGAACTACGAGGTGCTCGACGACCACGGGTGGTCGCTCGACGACGACGACCTGTTCGAGAAGGCCGCGGACGCCGGCCTCGACGCCGAGGACTACGGTGACCTCGACGTCAACCAGGGCGAGTATATCCTCGAAGCGGCGGAGGCCCAGGGCTACGACTGGCCGTTCTCGTGTCGTGCCGGCGCGTGTGCGAACTGCGCCGCGATCGTCACGGAGGGCGACATCGAGATGGACATGCAGCAGATCCTCTCCGACGAGGAGGTCGACGAGAAAGACGTTCGCCTGACCTGTATCGGCTCGCCGACGGCCGACGAGGTCAGGATCGTGTACAACGCGAAGCATCTCGACTACCTGCAGAACCGCGTCATCTAACCGGCGCGGCTTCTCCGTCTCGTCCGGCCGCTCGCCGCCGCGACCACAACCACTAATCACCCGCCAGCCCCACGGCCGTCGTGGTCACGGCGAGCACCCCAGACCTCCTGCGGCTAGTCGCGGTGCCCGCGTTCGCGTACGCGGCGTGGACCGACCTCCGGACCCGTCGGGTGACGAACCGGCTCTGGCCCCCGCTCGTCGCGCTCGGGGTCGTCCTCCTCGCGGTCGACGGCGTCGGCCGAGTGCCGCCCGCGACGCTCGGCGACCGCCTCTTTCTCGTCCGGGTCGGGGCGAGCGTGGGAATTCTCGTCCCGCTCTCGTACGCCTTCTGGCGCCTCGGCGGCTTCGGCGGCGCCGACGCGAAGGCGTTCATGACCGTCGCCGTCCTCCTCCCGACCTATCCGACGTACTTTCTGCCGGGGGTCGCGCTCCCGGCGGTCCGCACGCGGGTCGGCCTGTTCTCGCTCACGGTCGTGACGAACTGCGTCCTCCTCGGCCTGACCTACCCGCTCGCGGTCGGCGTTCGCAACGCCGTCGCCGGGGCGTTCGCCCCGGTGATGTTTCTCGCGCGCCGGGTCCCGGTCGATTCGCTCGGCGACCGCCACGGGCGGCTGTTCGAGACGCGGAGCGGGCGGACGCGCCGCGGACTGGACCTCGACGCCCTCCGGATGTACCTGCGCTGGCGGGGGACGACGCTCTCGGCGCTCCGTGCGGCCCCAGAGCGCCACCGCGACCCGACGGGCGTCGGGGAGACCCGAGAGGTCGGTGACGGGGGCGTCGACGGGACGCCGGTGGCGGACGGCGGCGTGAACGCCGCGGACGAGACGGCCGCGGCGAGCGGCGACCCGGGCGCCTCCGACGACCCGTGGGGTGCCGAGCGGTTCGCCGCGGAGGTCGGCGAGCCGTACGGCGCGACGCCCGCGGTGCTGCGCGAGGGGCTAGAGGTCGTCGCCGACCCCGGGCGCGAGCGGGTGTGGGTCAGCCCCGGCCTGCCGTTCGTGGTGCCGCTGTTCGTCGGCCTCCTGGTGGCGCTCACCTACGGCGACCTGCTTTTCGGCCTGCTCCGCGCGGTCGGCGGGGTGTGACAAGACCTATCGGCGCGAGGGTCCTCGGAGCGGGCGTGACTCCGGACCTCGACATCGACCTCGACTTCGGCGACGACGGCCTCGTGCCGGTCGTCGCGCAGGACGCCGATACGGACGAGGTGTTGATGCTCGCGTACGCGACCCGGGCGGCGGTCCAGCGGACCCGCGAGACGGGCCGCGCGCACTACTACTCGCGCTCGCGCGACGAACTCTGGGAGAAAGGCGCGACGAGCGGGCACACGCAGGCGGTCGCGGAGGTTCGCGTCGACTGTGACGGCGACGCCCTGCTCTACCGCGTCGACCAGACCGGCGGCGCCTGCCACACTGGCCACCGCTCCTGTTTCTACCGGACGCTCGACGGCGAGGAGGTGGGCGAACGGGCGTTCGACCCCGACGAGGTGTACGGGTGAGCGACGCCGGCGAGTCGCCGGCCGACCTCGCGGAGCGGGCACGCGAGACCGCGGCGCGCGTCGAGCGGCTGGCGTCGGAGGCAGAACGGGCGCGCGAGGCCGTCGAAGCGGCCGGCGAGGAGCGGGTCGCGGCGGTGGCGGACGCCCACGACGAGGCGGTTGCCCTGCTCGACCGCTACGAGGAGCGCGCGACCGGCACGGGCGACTTCGAGGCGTACGTCGAGTTCCAGAACCGGTTTCTCGGACACGTCGAGCAGTTGGACGAGGACCTGCCCGCACGCGAGGCGTTCGAGACGGCCGCGGAGGCGATGGACCGCCGGCGTCTCCGCGAGCGGGACTTCGAGACCGCGCGGGAGGCGCTCGCGGAGGCCGCGGAGTACCGCGACCTGCTGGACCGGCGCGAGGAGGCCAGAGAGCGCGAGCGGTCGGCGCGCCACGACGCACGCGAGGCCCGCGAGGCGGTCACGGAGCGGATCGAGACGCTAGAGCGAACCCTCGACCTCGGCGACGCGGACCTCTCGGCGCCGGTCGAGCGGATCGAAGAGCCGGTCGCGTCGTACGACGCGGCCGTGCGCGAGGCGTTCGACGAGTTCCGCCGCGAGGCGAGCGCCCGCGAGCTGTTCGGCCTGATCGAGCGAACCGAGGCGTACCCGCTCGTGGCGTTCCGGCGCCCGCCGCTGGACGTGCGCGAGTACGTCGACGAGTACGACGCCGGGACGAACCCGGTGCCCGACCTGCTCGAGTACGCCGACTACTCGGCGTCGAAGCTCGACCACTACGTCGACGACCCCGGGGCGCTCCGGGCGAAGGTCGCGACCCACCGGACGTACCTCGAACGGCTGGACGCCGGGCCGCTGACCGTCGGGTGGCCGCCGCCGCCGGCCGAACGGCTGCGCTGGCTCGGCGAGGAGCTGGTCGCCGTCGTCGGGCGGTTCGCCGACGAGGCGGTGGTCGCGCGCGCCCGGACGGTCCGTGACCTGCCCCGCGAGACGGCGTACGAGCGCCTGCGGCGCGCGGCGGTGGCGCGCGCGGAGCTGACCGACGCCGAGCTAGAGCGGCTCCAGTCGGGCGCGGTCGAGGCCGACCTGGCGTCGCTGCGCGAGGCGCGCGACCGGCTGGACGAGGCGCTCGCGGACTGAACCGCCACGAGTCAGGGGCGGATCGCCCGCGCGGCGTCGTCGGCGAGCGTCGCGGCGCGGTCGGGGTCGGTCGCCTCCGCGTACACCCGGACCTTCGGTTCGGTGCCGGAGGGGCGGACGAGCACCCAGCCGTCGTCGAAGTCGAGGCGGTAGCCGTCGGTGGTGTCGAGCGCCGCGCCGCTGGCCTCGGCGTAGGCCCGGGCCGCCGAGAGGATGCGCTCGCGCTCGTCGCCCCCCTCGTACGAGAGGTTCCGCCGGACGGCGTGGTAGTCGCGGTAGGGGGCGACCACCTCGCTCGCGGGACGCTCGGCGACGAGCGAGAGAAAGCGGGCGGCCGCGAGCGCGCCGTCGCGCGCGAGTCGGACCTCGGGGAAGAACACGCCGCCGTTGCCCTCGCCCGCGACCGGGACGCGGACGCCCTCCGCCCGGAGTTCGCGGACCCGCGTGACGATGTTCGTCGCGCCGATGGCCGTGCGCTCGATGCGTCCGCCCGCCTCCGCGACCACGTCGACGACCCGGCTGGAGACGTTGACCGCGCTCACGACGACGTCGCCGGGCTCCACGGCGGCGGCACAGAGCGCGGCGAGGCTCGACTCGCCCGGGATCGACTCGCCGCGCTCGTCGACGAACACCGCGCGGTCGGCGTCGCCGTCGTGGGCGACCCCCACGTCGGCGTCGGCCGCGCGGACGAGCCGCCGGAGGTCCCCGAGATGCTCCGCGACGGGTTCGGGCTCGCGCCCCGGGAAATGTCCGTCGGGCTGGCCGTTGACGGTGACGACGCGACAGCCGAGCTCGCGGAGGAACGGCGGAGAGGTGAGCGCGCCCGCGCCGTGGCCGGGGTCGAGTGCGACGGTGAGGTCCAGGTCGAGGTCGGCGGTCGAGCGCAGGTCGTCGACGTAGTTCCGGGGCGCGCCGTCGAGCCGGTCGACGCTCCCCACCTCGTCCCAGCCCGCCTCGTCGACCGGCCGGTCGAAGACGTGGGCCTCGATGCGTTCGAGCGGGTCGACGGTGAGTTCGACCCCCTCGTCGTCGATCAGCTTCACGCCGTTGTAGTCAGCGGGGTTGTGCGAGGCGGTGACGACAATCGCGGGTACACCCTCGCGCGCGCAGTAGGCGGCGACGCCGGGTGTCGGGAGGACGCCGAGCCGGTCCACGTCGACGCCGACGCTCGCCAGTCCGCTCGTGGCGGCGTCGGCCAGCATCTCGCCCGAGGTCCGGGTGTCGCGGCCCAGCGCGACCCGCTCGGCGTCCCAGACCGTCCCGGCGGCACGAGCGACCCGGAGGACCAGCGAGGGCGTCATCGCCTCGCCGACCGTTCCCCGGGTGCCGCTCGACCCGAACAGCTCCATACACCCGCGTTCCCGGCGAAGGCGAAAGTCGTTGTGGGACGGGCGCGGGGCGCGAGCGACGCGTGGCGCCGAGCAACGCGAGGGGCCACGGA
>JAZKRX010000076.1:0-7295 GCA_036626375.1 Haloferacaceae archaeon | reverse complement strand
TCGAGACGGTGGCTGGCGAGAGCCGCGACGAGTGGCTCGCGACGTACGTCGGGACGGAGGCGTCGCCGTCGGTCCCCGACTACCCCGACGGGCGGACGCCGACAGCGACGTCGACACTGACCGGGGGTCGGCAGGCGACGGAACCGACCCCGGTTGCGGGGGTGGTCCTGTTCGTGGCCGGCGTCGCCGTCGGCGTCGCGACGCTTCTTCTCTGGCGGCGCGGGTGACGAGCCGGTGTCGCCCGCCCAGTCACGCGCGACGGCGTGCGGTGCCCGGTCGGCTCGCTGGACCGCCCGGCGTCTCCGTGTCGTCCACGCCCCGGCCGCCGAGGGTTTAGGACCGTGTGGGACAATCACACGTACCATGGCGACGGCGAGACACGGCCACGGACCGGGCGCGGTTGCCCGCGCCTACGCCTCGCAGGTCCACCCCGTGTTCATGCTCCCGCCGGTCGCGGCGGCGTGGTTCGGGGCGACGCTGGCGCCGACCCTCGCGCTCGCGCCGCTGCTCGCCGTCTCGGCGGCGGCGTTTTTCGCCGTCTACACCGCCCACGTGAAAGACGGCTACGTCGACTTTCACGTCCGCGGCGAGGACGCGGACCACCCGCTGACCGCGCGGGGCTGTCGGCTCGGTCTCGCGGCCGCGACGGTCGGGTTCGCGGCGTCGCTCGCGGCCGTTCTCGCCCTCGCGGGGGCCGTCCCCGCGCTCGTCCTCGCGCCGACGTGGCTCCTCGGCTGGCTCCACGCCCCGACGCTCGACACCCATCCCGTCGGCGCGACGGCGGGCTACCCGCTCGGGATCGCGGTCCTGATCGTCGCCGGCCACCGCGCCCAGGCCGGGGCGTTCGCGCCGGACGTCCTCGCGTTCGCGCTCGTCTTTTTCGTCGTCCTCTGTGGGGTGAAGGTGATCGACGACGCGACCGACTACGACTACGACCGCTCGATCGGCAAGCGCACGGTCGCGGTCGTCCTCGGCCCGGCGCGCGCCCGTCGGTTCGCGACGGCCCTGGTCGCCGGCGGCCTGTTTCTCGTCGTCGCCGTCGCGGTCGACGGGCTGTTCCCGCCGTCGGCGGCGCTCGCGACGCTCCCGCTCGTGGTCGTCGGGCTGTACGCCCGCCGCGCGGGCCCGGAGCTGGCGACGATGCTGCTCGTCCGCGGGGTCTACCTCCTGCTCGCCGGCCTCGTCGTCGCGACGTACGTCCGGCCGCTCGCGGGGCGTCCCCTCCCCGACATCGGGGTTCTCGGCCCGTACACCTACCTCGCGACGGAGGTCGTCTTCGGGACGGGGGCGCTCGCGCTCCTCGTCCGGGCCGACGCGCTCCGGCGCGCCGCGCGCACCGTCGCCGCGCTCTACCCCGTCGCGTACCTCTGGGACTGGTACACGCTCGAGGTCGGCGTGTTCTCGATCCCGCTCCGGACGGGGGTGGAACTGCTCGGGATCCCGCTGGAGGAGCACCTGTTCATGCTCGTGGTGCCGGCGCTCGTGGTGGGGATCCACGAGACGGTCAACGACCGGCGAGCGGACGACACACGCGGCGACGCCGGGCCGTCGTAGCTCGACACCGCGTGTCGTGGCCGTTTAACACCCCTCGGTCGTGTTGCCGGCACGATGGACAAGTGGCAGCGACGCACCGTCTACTACTCGCTCCTCCTGGTCTCCGTGATGCTCGGCTACGCGGTCCTGTACCAGCACGGGATGCGGATCTACGAGAACGACCCGCGCACGTTCCTCCGCTCGCTCCAGATCGTCGTCGAGACGTTCACCACGACCGGGTTCGGCTCGGACGCGCCGTGGACGAGCCCCCAGATGAACGTGCTCGTCATCCTCATGGACCTCACGGGCGTGGTTCTCATCTTCATGGCCCTGCCCGTGCTGGCGTTTCCGCTGCTCCGGGACGTGCTGTCGACGACGGTGCCGCGGTCGGTCGACGACGACCTCGACGACCACGTGGTCATCTGCTCGTACACGTCGCGCGCCGAGACGCTCATCGAGGAGCTCGAGTCCTGGGACGCCGACTACGTCATCGTCGAGCCGAACCGGTCCCGGGCGACCGAGCTGTACGAGGACGGCTACCGCGTCGTCCACGCCGACCCCGAGTCGGCCGCCGGGCTCGAGGGCGCGGCGCTCTCCGACGCCCGGGCGCTCGTCGCCGACGTCTCGGACCGGGTCGACGCGAGCATCGTCCTGACCGCCCAGGAGGTCGCCGAGGACGTCCCGATCGTCAGCGTCGTCGAGGAGCCCGACCGGGCGACCTACCACCGCCTCGCCGGGGCCGACGACGTCCTCTCGCCGCGGCCGCTCCTCGGCAACAGCCTCGCGTCGAAGGTGACGACCTCCGTCACCGCCGACCTCGGCGACGCGGTCGCGATCGGCGACGACTTCGAGGTCGCAGAGCTCCCCATTCACCGCGGGAGTCGGCTCGTCGGCACGACGCTCGCCGAGAGCGGGCTCCGCGAACAGGCGGGCGTCAACGTCGTCGGGGCGTGGTTCCGCGGCGAGTTCGAGACGCCGCCGTCCCCGGACGCGCCGCTCACGAACGGGACGGTGCTTCTGGTCACCGGCCGCGAGGACCAGCTCGCACAGCTCAAGGAGCTCACGCTCTCGGAGGTTCGGCGGTTCGACCGCGGGCACACCGTCGTCGTCGGCTACGGCCAGGTCGGCCGGACGATCGTCGACGCCCTCGACGACGCCGGGCTCTCGCACACCGTTGTCGACCGGGTCGAGCGGGACGGCGTCGACGTCGTCGGCGACGCCATCGAGCCCGAGACGCTCCGTGCGGCGGGCGTCGACGACGCCCGGTCGGTCATCCTCGCGCTCCCCGACGACACGACCACCGAGTTCACGACGCTCGTGATCCGGGACCTGAGCCCGGAGACGGAGGTCGTCGCCCGCGTCGAGGAGCCCGGCAGCATCCAGAAGATGTACCGCGCCGGCGCCGACTACGTCCTGTCGCTCGCCACCGTCAGCGGCCGGATGATCGCGTCGACGATCTTAGACGACGAGGACGTCCTCTCCCTGGACCAGCAGGTCGAGGTCGTCCGCACGACCGCCCCGAAGCTGGCCGGACAGACGCTCGGAGAGGCGCTGGTCCGGTCGAAAACCGGCTGTACCGTCGTCGGCGTCGAGCGCAACGGCGACGTCGTCACCGACGTGGGGGCGGACCTCCGGGTCGAGACGGACGACGAACTCATCATCGCGGGCACCGACGAGGGGATCAGGCGGTTCAACGAGCGCATGACCTGACGACCGGCGGCCCGAGTCACTACCACTTTATGACCCGCCGGGCAAGCCGCCGACCGATGGAGGCGCTCGAACTCTGGCTCCGGCTCCTCGCCGGCGTCGGGCTCATCCTGACCAACGGCTTCTTCGTCGCCATCGAGTTCGCGCTGACGCGCGCCCGGCAGTTCGACGAGGGCGAGTTCGTCGGCGACGGCCACCCCGCGCTCGAACGCGCGTGGACGATGACCCAGAACCTGGAGCTGTACCTGACGACCTGTCAGGTCGGCATCACCGCCTCCAGCATCGCGGTTGGCATCGTCGCCGAGCCCGCGCTGGCGGCCGTCTTCGAGCCGGTGTTCGCGGGCTCCCGGCTCGCCGGCGTCGGCGCCGGGGCGCTCGTCGCCTTCCTGCTCATCAACCTCGTCCACCTGACCCACGGCGAGCAGACGCCGACGTACCTCGGGGTCGAGCGCTCCCGGACGGTCTGTCGCTACGGCGCGACGCCGCTGTACTGGTTTCACTACGCCATCACGCCGCTCATTACGCTCGGCGACTGGGTCGCGAAGTGGACGCTCAGGCTGTTCGGCGTCGAGATGACGGGCGCGTGGCTCGAGACCGAGGAGGACGTCATCGAGTCGCGGGCCGACCTCCGGAACCGCCTCGGCTCGGTGCTCAACGAGGGCGACCTCTCAGACGAGCGCCGTGACGAGGTGATGAGCGCCCTGACCATCGGCGAACGCCCCGTTCGCGAGCTGATGGTCCCCACCGACGATATCGTCGCGCTGTCGACGACGGTCGACGCCGAGGAGAACCTCCGGCGGATGGCCGACCGCCCCCACACCCGGTACCCGCTGGTCGGCGCGGAGCTCACCGACTTCCGCGGCGTCGTTTACTCCCCGGTCCTGGCGCGTCACCGCGCGGAGCTGGCGGACGGCGACGTCGACTTCGCAGACCTGGCCGCGCCGCCGACGACGCTGTCGCCCGACGTCGACGTCAGCGACGCCGTCGACCAGTTCCAGGCCGAGAGTCAGGAGCTCGCGCTCGTGTTCGAGGACGGCGAGGTCGCCGGACTGGTGACCGTCACCGACCTCCTGGAGTCGATCACCGGCGACATCGAGGACCCCATCGACGTCGACAGACTCCCGGCGGACGACGCGGCCTGAGCCCGCTCGACGACGCGAGCCGTCCGACACCCGCGATTGAGGACTCTCCGACCCGCACCCCCGGCGTGGACGAGACGGCACACCTCGCCGCCCGCGTCGCGACGACGACGCTCGACGACGCTCCGGACGACGCGGTCGCTCGCGCGAAGACGGCGGTCCGGGACGTCCTCGGCCTCGCGCTCCACGGGTCGGGCCACGAGACGGGCGACCTCGTCGCCGACCACCTCGCGGCGCTCGGCGGCGACGGTGGCGGGCGGCGCGACCACCGACCCGGTCCGGGCGGCGTTCGCGAACGGCGCGTTCGCGCACGTCCTGAACTACGACGACACGTTCGAGTCGGTCGTGATCCACCCCTCGACCACGGCCTTTCCGGCGGCGCTCGCGGCGGCCGAGGCGGCCGAGCGGACGGGCCGTGCCCTCCTCGCGGGCTACCTCGTCGGCCTCAACGCGAGCTACCGGGTCGGGCGGGCAGTCGCGCCGACGCACTGGCTCCGTGGGTGGCACGCGACGGCGACGGTCGGAACCCTCGGCGCGTGTGCGGCCGCGGCTTCCGTCTTCGACCTCGACACGGCGGCGACCCGACGGGCGTTCGGGGTCGCCGCCTCGCTCGCCTCGGGGCTGAAGCGCAACATCGGCACGCAGACCAACCCGCTCCACTGCGGCCACGCCGCGGGCAAGGGCGTCGAGGCCGCGTTGCTCGCGCGCGAGGGCGCGAGCGCCGACGAGTCGGTCCTCGGGGGCGCGTACGGCTTCGTCGACCTCGCGGTCGGCGGCGAGGAGTACGACCCGACCGCGGTCACGGACCCCGACGTCGCCTGGGCGGTCCGGGACCTCGCGTTCAAGCCCTACCCCTCGGGCGTGGTCACGCACGCCGCGATGGAGGCGCTGCGAACGATCGTCGAGCGCGAGGCCCTCGCTCCCGGCGACGTGACGCGGATCACGGCGACGGTCGACGAGGCCGTGACCGATACGATCGACCAGCACGACCCGCAGACGGCGACGGAGGCGACCGTCTCCTACGAGTTCTGCCTCGCCGCCGTCCTCCGCGACCGCGACCCCGGCCTGCGGGCGTTCACCGACGCGTACGTCCGGGCGCCCGAGACGCGCGCCCAGATGGCGAAGGTCGACCTCGACCCCCGGCCCGACCCCTTCGGGACGAGCGCTGCCGAGGCGTCCTACGGCGCGCGGGTCGCGGTCGAGACGGGCGACGGCCGGCGGTTCGCGGAGACGGTTCTGGAGACGCCCGGCGGGCCCGCGAACCCGCTCTCTGCGGCGCGCCTGCGCGCGAAGTTCGAGGCGTGTGCCGGGACGGTTCTCGACGCCGGTGGGGTCGACGAGGTCGCGGACGCGGTCGACCGCCTCGACGCAGACGGCGGACTCGACGGGCTCGTACGGGCGATCCGGGGCTGAGGGGACGGCCCGGTACGTCCAGCACGCACCGACCGACCGGAGACAGACGACACGGCCCGTTCGCAGGCGGGCGAGCACCACGCTCACGCCCTGGCGTCCTGCCACAGGTCGAAGACGAGGTCGACCGCCGCGAGGCCGAGGGCGAGCGACGCGACCGACACGCCGCCGACCGTCCCGACCGGGTCGATCACCCCGCCGAGAACGAACGCGATCAGGACGGCGTTCGAGGGCGCGTGCTCGATCCCTGCGTAGCCGAGCGGGCTCCCTCCGCGACGGAGGCGCAGTTCGTCGTAGACGTCTTTCGCGAGCGAGACGACGAGAATACCGAGGAGAAGCGGCTCGGGGAACCGGCCAAGCGCGACGACGACCCCGCCGTAGACGGCGAGAAAGAGGAGCGTGAACGCGAGGTAGTGGCCCGCTCTCGCGACCAGCCGTTCGCGCGCGGTCAGTCCGGGGGTTCCGTGTGGCACGAGCGTCCGCGGTCGGCGTCGAGCGACCCCGTCGGTCGGACCTGTCGCCGCGCCCGGATATACTTTCGGCGGTCGCCGGCGGGTGTTAGCCCTCGCTGACGTGCTCCCAGATGGCGCAGTAGTCCTCGACGGCGACGTAGCCCGCCACCTTCGCGCAGGCGCCCCAGCCGTCGCCGTTCGTGTCCGGGATGTACTCCGCGCAGTTCCCGCAGGACCGCCCCGGCGGGGCGACGCCCTCGGCGGTTGCCTCGACGGACTCGGTCAGGTTCACCGCCGCCTGGGTCTGGAGGTCCGCGGGGTCGCGTGTCTCGCCGGCCTGCGACGCCGCCGTCCGGTACGCCTCGGGGACCGCCGCCGTCGCGAGGTCGGCTTCGGTCATCCCCTCGGGCACCTCGGGTTCGGGGAGCGACTCGTAGACCGTACACCAGTCCGCGCCGTCGACGTAGCCCGCCACCTCCGCGCAGGCGCCGAACGTGTCGCCGTTCGCGTCCGGGATGTAGTCGGCACAGTTCGCACAGCAGGTGCCGGGCCGGTGGGCCCCGTTCTCCGTCGCCTCGTCGTACTCGGCGAACCCGACGTCCGCCTTCGCGAGCAGCCTCGCGGGGTCGCGCTGCTCCATCCCGAGCGACGTCGCCGTTCGGTACGGCGCCGGCACGGGGCCGGTCTCGAACTCCTCGGCCGAGACGCCCGCCGGGCGCTCCGCTTCCTCCGCTTGCTCTTCCGCTTCGGTCTCTGTCTCCGTCGGCGTCGGTTCACCCCCGCCGCCGACACAGCCGGCCAGCCCCGCGATCCACGCCGCGCTTCCGGTGGCCGTGACGATGTACGCCCGTCGGCTCCACCCCGCCCTCGGCCGGGACCGTTCGTCGGACATGCCCTCGATCTTCGGCGACGACGCGATTGACATCCTCCTCCGGCTAAAGCCGGAGGAATCCCGAACGTTGGGATATTACGGTTTGCAGATTCCCTGATCTCTCGTGTTGAACGACCCGCTCTCGCGGTCGAACAGGAAGACTCCGGGCTGTGCCAACCAGCC
>JAZKRX010000075.1:0-7307 GCA_036626375.1 Haloferacaceae archaeon | reverse complement strand
GTCCGAACTGGAATCGTCCGAATCGTCGGGCGCCTCCGACTCGTCGTCTTCGTCATCCGCGTTCTCGCCCTCGTCGTCGGCATCGTCGTCAGCAGTCTCGCTCGCATCGTCCGCGTCGTCGGCATCGTCCGAACTGGAATCGTCCGCGTCGTCCGCGTCGTCGGCATCGTCGGAAGGAGCCGAGCCGTCGACTTGTTCGTTCACGTTCGGCCCCGCGTCCGCGGGGGCGATACCGGGGGCCGCGGCGGCGGTGCCGGCGGTCACCAGCAGCGCCGCGAGCGCGAGTGCGGCGAGTCGTTTCGGGGTCATGGTGCGCTCGGGGCGTGGCGCCACAGGCGTATCAAGCGGGGCGACCGCAAAGACGGATTGGCGCGGTTCACGCCCGTTTTCGGACGGTTAAGCCGGGTTAACAGCCTGGACGCGACGGCAGTCCTAAGTGTGCGCCGGAGCGAGCGTCTCGTATGCTCCGACTCCTCGACGGCGACGACGTGCGCGCGTGTGCGCCGACGCCGGCGGTCGTCCGTGCGGTAGAGGACGCCTTCGCCGCAGCCGACCGCGGCGACGTGGTGATGCCCCCGAAGTCGTACGTCGACCTCGACCGCTACGACGGCGACTTCCGCGCGATGCCCGCCTACGTCGACGGCGGGACGTGGGACGCGGCGGGGCTGAAGTGGGTGAACTCTCACCCCTACAACCCCGACCGGTTCGACCTCCCGACGGTGATGGGCGTGATGATCTACTCCGACCCCGAGACCGCGCGGCCGCTCGCGATCCTCGACGGGCGAGAACTCACCCGCCTCCGCACGGGCGCGGCCGCCGCCGTCGCGACCGACCACCTCGCGGCCAGCGACGCGCGCTCGCTCGGCCTCGTCGGCGCGGGCGCGCAGTCGTACGCCCAGTTAGAGGCGATCGCGACCGTCCGCGCGATCGAGGCGGTGGTGGTCGCGGACGCAGACCCCGAGGCCGCCGAGGCGTTCGTCGAGGCCACGAGCAGCCGGTTCGACGTGCGGGTCGGAACGGTCGCGGAGGCCGCCGCCTGCGACGTGGTCTCGACCACCACGCCGGTCAAGGAGCCGATCGTCTCGCGCGCGGCGGTCGGCGAGCGCACGCACGTCAACGCGATGGGCGCCGACGCCGCCGGCAAGCACGAGCTGGCGGACGAGCTCCTCCAGGACGCGCTGATCGTGATCGACGACTACGACCAGTGTGTCCACTCCGGCGAGATCAACGTCCCGTGGAGCGCGGGGCTGCTCTCCGACGAGGACATCCACGCCGAGCTGGGGGCGGTCGTCACCGGCGCGGCGCGGGGACGCACGCCGGAGACCGGGATCACCGTCTTCGACTCCACCGGCCTGGCGATACAGGACGTCGCCGCCGCACACGTCGTCTACGAGGCGGCGACCGAGGAGGAGGTCGGCGTCGAGTTCGACCTGTTGGGCCTCTAGTCCTCGCCGGGCACGGCCGCGAGGAACTCGACGACCTTCGAGAGGAACCACACGACGGCGATCAGCGGCAGGAAGGGGACAAAGAGGACGACCAGGAGCGCGAGAGACGTCCAGCCCACGGCGTCCATCCCCGCGTCGGGGTGGGGGAGGTACGACGGCGTGACGGTGCGGTAGCCCTCGCGGAGGCGGCCGGCGAGCGGCTGGTCGTCGGTCGTGTCTCCCTCGTCGTCGCTCATTCGTGACCCTCCTGAATGTCGATAGCGGGGCGACCGGGCTCGGCCGTCCGTGCGACGTCGTCTGGCGCCTCGTCGGCCGCGAGCACCCGCACCTCGGCGTCGAACTCCCGTTCTATCAGCCACGCCGCGCGCCGGAGCGCCGCGTGCTCGCCCACGGGGTCGAGCGTCGGCTGGAGCGCCTCCCGTTCTTCGTCGAGCGCCTGGGCGTACTCGACGACGGCGTTGCCGACCTCGCGGAACTCGGCCTCGCTCATCAGCGCGCCGACGAGGTCGTCCGCGTCGCTCTCCATCGCCGTCTCGCGGGCGCGGTACTTCCACGCGGGCGTGACCACGACGTCGACCCGCTCCGGGTCCTCGATGCCGGCCATCTCGACGATGCTCCGCACGTCCTCGCGCGTGGCCTCGACCAGCCGGCGGCGCTCGGCGGCGTTCTCGGTCGAGCCCTCGGGAACCGGCCAGTCGGCGTCGACGACGAACCCGTCGTCGCCGAGCGCGTCGCTCAGCTCCTCGGCGAGGTGGGGCGCGACGGGCGCGAAGAGCCGGACGGCGACGCGCAGGCCGCGCTCGAAGGTGGGGGCGTGGACGGCGTCAGCGTGGGCGCGGTACGACCGCAGCGTGTCGACCAGCTCCTGTGCCTCGCGGAGCGCCGTGTTGAACGTGAGGTCGTCGTACTCCTGGGTCGCGACCGCGACCGCGGCGTCGACCTCGTCGCGGACGTACCGCGCGGTCGGGTCGTCGTCGCCGTCGGCGGCGGGGTCGAACGTCTCGACCGTCTTTTTCAGCCGCGTCAGAAACTGGTGGGTCGAGCGCACGCCCTCCTCGGACCAGTCGAAGTCGCGGTCCGGCTGGGCGGCCCGCATCATGAACAGCCGCGCGGTGTCGGCGCCGTACTCCTCGACGATGCGCTGGGGCGAGACGACGTTGCCCTTCGACTTCGACATCTTCTCGCCCTCCAGCTTGACCATCCCCTGGGCGAGCAGGTTGGTGAACGGCTCGCGGCCTTCGAGCATCCCCAGGTCGGCGACGACCTTCGTCACGAACCGGGAGTAGAGCAGGTGCATCACCGCGTGCTCGATCCCCCCGACGTACTGGTCGACGGGCATCCAGTCGTTCGCCCGTTCGGTGTCGAACGGCGCGTCAGTCTCGTGGGGCGAGACGTAGCGCAGGAAGTACCACGAGGAGTCGACGAACGTGTCCATCGTGTCCGTCTCCCGGGTCGCCGGGCCGCCGCAGTCGGGACAGGTCGTCTCTTTCCACTCGTCGGCCGCGTCCAGCGGGTTCCCGGTTGTGTTGACGAACTCGGGAAGCTCGACCGGCAGGTCCGCCTCGGGGACGAGGACGTCGCCGCAGTCCGGGCAGGAGACGACGGGGATGGGCGTCCCCCAGTAGCGCTGGCGGGAGATGCCCCAGTCGCGCAGGCGGTACTGGGCGGCGAACTCGGCGCCCGCGGTGTCCTCGGTGATCCGCTCGCGCGCCGCCGCGCTCGGGAGCCCGGTGTACTCGCCGGAGTTCACCAGCACGCCGTCGTCGGTGAACGCGGCCTCGCTCACGTCCGGAGGCTCGGTCTCGTCAGGCGCGATCACCGGTCGGATCTCGATCCCCATCCGGGTCGCGAACGCGTGGTCCCGGTCGTCGTGGCCGGGGACGCCCATCAGCGCGCCCGTCCCGACGTCCGAGAGGACGAAGTCCGCGACGAAGACGGGGAGCTCCTCGCCCGTCACGGGGTTGGTCGCGGTCAGGTCCGTCCGGACGCCGTTCGGTTCGTCGCCCTCGGGGTCGGCCTCGTGGGCGACGAACTCGTGGACGGCGTCGTCCTCGGCGGCGAGAGACTGAGAGATCTCGTGGTCCGGCGCGAGCGCGAAGAACGTCGCGCCGAAGACGGTGTCCGCGCGGGTGGTGAACGCCTCGACCGTGCCGTAGTCTGCGTCCGGACCGCCGACCTCGAACGGGAGGCGCGTCCCCTCCTGTCTCCCGATCCAGTTGCGCTGCATCTCGCGCACGGAGTCGGGCCAGCCCGCCAGGTCGTCGATCGCGGAGAGCAGTTCGTCGGCGTACTCCGTGATGCGCAGGAACCACTGGGCGAGGTCGCGGCGCTCGACGGGGGAGTCACACCGCCAGCACAGCTCTGCGTCGCCCTCGTCCTCGACCTGTTCGTCGGCCAGGACGGTCTCACAGGAGGGACACCAGTTGACCTCGGCGTCGCGCTTCTCGGCCAGCCCCGCGTCGTGGAACTCGCGGAACAGCCACTGGTTCCAGCGGTAGTACTCGGGGCGGCAGGTGGTGACCTCGCGCGCCCAGTCGTAGCCAAAGCCCATCGCCTCCATCTGGCCTTTCATCGTCTCGATACAGTCGAACGTCCACTCGGCGGGGTCTGTGTCGCGCTCTTTCGCCGCGTTCTCCGCGGGCAGGCCGAACGCGTCCCACCCCATCGGGTGGAGTACGCTGTCTCCGCGCATCCGGCGGTAGCGGGCGTAGGCGTCCGTGATCGTGTAGTTCCGGACGTGGCCCATGTGGAGCTTCCCCGACGGGTAGGGGTACATCCCGAGGACGTAGGTCGGGTCCTCGATGTCGTCCGGCGTCCGGTAGACGTCGGCGTCGTCCCACGCCGCCTGCCAGCGCCGCTCGACCGTCGCGTGGTCGTAGCCCGCGTCGTCCATTTGGGCCGTTATGGGCGAGTCGGCGGTCTATACTTTTCCATCGACCGGAGGACGGTCGTCTGGGCGGAGACGTGGCGGCGGCCGAACGAGAGAAACAGAGCGCGACGGAGCGGCCCTACTCGATCTCGATCTGGCGGCCCTCGTCGAACGCCTCGTGGACGGGCATCGAGACGCTCAGGACGCCGTTGCGGTAGGTCGCGTGGGCCGCGTCGGCGTCGACGTCGGCGGGGAGCGACACCGACCGCGAGACGGACTCGTGGCGGCGCTCGCGGTGGAGGTAGCTCACGTTCTCGTCCTCGGTGCCCACGCGCTCGGCGCTGTGGTTGTACTCCGCCCGGAGCGTCAGGCTGCGGTCGGAGACGCTGACGCTGATCTCCTCGCGGTCGAAGCCGGGGAGGTCGGCGGTGACGACCACCGCGTCGTCCGTCTCGGCGACGTCGAGGTCGAACGAACGGGAAACCATCTGCGACATCGAGGGGGCCTCGAAGCCGCCGGTCATACGCGCGAACATCTCGTCGAAGGGGGTGGTTCGGGTCATCACTCTCCCTACGTCGTCTCGGGGCATAAAGCCGTAGAGAGGCGTGTTAGCCGTGGACCAGCGGCGTGGTAGCAGGGCGTGGCCCGTCAGTACAGCACGTGCCGGGTGTCGTACGATCCGAGCCGCCGGACCCACCCACGATCTGCGATCTCCTCTAAGCGCGCGACGGCCTCCTGTGCCCGGCGCTCGTAGAGCCCCGCCTCGAAGTCGATGTGAAACAGGTAGTCGCCGAGCCGTTCGCCCGAGGGCCGGGACTCGACGCGCGAGAGGTTGATCTCCCGGTCGGCGAAGGCTTCGAGCATCTCGAGCAGGAGTCCGGGGTAGTTCGCGTTCGGGTAGACCACGACGGAGGACTTCCCGCCCGCGTCGTCCCGGTCGCTCGGCGGCGCGACGACGAAAAAGCGGGTGGCGTTCGAGTCGCGGTCCTGGATGTCCTCGGCGAGAACACGGACCCCGTCGCCGGCGTTGTCGGGGTGGCCGATGCCCGCCACCGCCGGGTCGTTCCGGGCGCGTTCGACCCCACGGGCGGTGCTGGCGACCGCCTCCAGTTCGACGTCAGGGTAGTGCTCTTCGAGGTAGCCGCGACACTGCGCCAGCGCCTGGGAGTGGCTGGCGACGACGTCGAACCGCTCGCCTTGTGCGAGGAGGGCGTGACGGATCGGCGTGACGATCTCCTGGACGACGGCGACCTCGTGGTCCGCGAGGGCGTCGAGCGTCTCGGTCACCGAGCCCTCGATGCTGTTCTCGATGGGCACGACCCCGCGGTCGACGGCGCCGCGCGCGACCGCCTCGACTATCGCCGTGACGGACTCCCGGAACGCCACGTCGTCGTCGGTCGCGACCGCGCGGGCCGCCCGGTGGGAGTAGGTCCCCGTCGGCCCGAGCGTGAGTACGTCCATTCGTGCGCCGGGAGAGACGCGGTCGTCTGTTAAGCGCGTCGTTCCGCGCAGAACGCGACGAAGTTCTCGAGCAGGCGCAGGCCCGTCTCGCCGCTCTTCTCGGGGTGGAACTGCGTTCCGACCACGTTGTCGTCGGCGACCACGGAAGGGAACCGCTCGCCGTGGGTCGTCGTCGCCGCGACGGCCGACGCGTCGTCCGGCCGCGCGTAGTACGAGTGGACGAAGTAGGCGTACTCGCCGTCGATCCCCGCCAGGATCGGGTGGTCGCGCTCCACCGTCACGTCGTTCCAGCCCATGTGCGGCACCTTCGGGGCCGCCCGGAACCGCACGTTCGTCCCCGGGACGAGTCCCAGTCCCTCCGCGTCGCCCTGACCCGCGCGTTCGGCCTCTTCGCTCTCCGAGAGCAGCATCTGCATCCCGAGACAGATGCCGAGCAGGGGCGTCCCGTCGGCGGCGGCGTCGGTCATCGCCGCCCGGAACGGCCCAGCGTTCTCCATCCCGTCGCCGAACGCGCCGACGCCGGGGAGGACGACGCCGTCGGCGTCCGCGAGGCGGTCGGGCGTCTCGACAACGTGTACGTCCGCGCCCGCGCGCTCCAGCCCACGGGTCGCGCTGTGGAGGTTGTTGATCCCGTAGTCCACGACCGCGAGGTCGACCATACGGGCGGTGAACGGCGGGGACACAAGTCGGTTCCGCCCGCGCGCCCGGTCGCCGCGACGACGTCACGCCCGACCTGGTCGGGCGGCGGCGTCCGGCCCGGTGCGGTCAGTAGTCGCCGAGCCGGGACTGGCCGTCCGAGCCGTCTGTCGCGCCCGCGAGGGCGGCCGCCTCAACGATCCCGCGCTCGAACGCCTCGCGCTGGCTCGCGTCGTACAGCGTCGCGGCGGGGTGAAGCGAGACGAGCACCCGCCGAGCCCCCCCGCCGACCCGCGCGTCGTGGACCGACCCCGCCTCGCTCGTGACGGCGACGGCGCGGTCGAGGAGGTGCTCGCTCGGCACCTTCCCGAGCGTCACGATCAGCGTCGGGTCGACGGTCCCGACCTCCGCGTCCAGGTGGTCGCGGCAGTTCGCCAGCTCCTCGGCGTGCGGGTCGCGGTTCTCCGGCGGGCGACAGCGCACGCAGTTGGTGATCCGCACGTCCGCGCGGGCGAGTCCGGCGTCTCGCAGCGCCTCGTCCAGCACGTCGCCGGAGCGGCCGACGAACGGGCGGCCCTCGCAGTCTTCCGTCGCGCCGGGGCCCTCGCCGACGAACAGCAGGTCGGCGTCCGCCGGGCCGTCGCCGTTGACCACCCGCGACCGGCTCTCGACGAGCGCCGGACACCGCTCGCAGGCGACCACGTCCGGGCCCTCGCGGCGTGCGTCCGTGTCGTCCATGGCCGACGGCGGGGCGCGCGCCGCCTCAACCTACCGGTCGTCGAACGCACGACCCGCCCGGGCGCCGAGCCGCGCGACCCGGAGCGGCTCGGGTCGGCCCTGTCCCGCCGGCGTGTGCGCGCGGACGGTCCGCGCGGCCTCGTCGTCGCCGCAGCCGA
>JAZKRX010000074.1:0-7517 GCA_036626375.1 Haloferacaceae archaeon | reverse complement strand
CCGCCTCGTCGTAGCCGGCGGCGTCCCACTCTCGTGCGAGTGCGATTTTCTCCGCCGCAGGGAGATACTCGTACTCCGCCGGGAGCGCCTCGACGAACGACAGCCGCCGGAACAGCCCCTCCCCGGTGGCGTTCTGGATACCGAGTCCGGGGCGGACGTTCACCTCCAGCACCTTCGGCACGTTCCCCTCGGTGAGGACGACGTCGACGCCGGTGTACCCGAGCCCCGACGCGGCGGCGGCCGCGACGGCGGTCTCGACGACACCGTCCCAGTTCGGCACCTGGAAGCCGGTCAGCGACGCCCCGGTGTCGGGGTGGGCGTCGAGTGTTCTGTTACGGGACTGCTGAAACGCCACGAGCGGGCTTCCGTCGGCGATAGAGAGGCCGACCCCCACTGCGCCGAGGTGGAGGTTGGCCGCGCCGCCCGACGCCTCGGTCGGGAGCCGCGTCATCGCCATCACGGGATACCCCTGGAAGACGACGACGCGGACGTCGGCGACGCCGTCGCCGTGGAGGTCGCGCATGAACTGCGCGGGGGTGAGCTTCTCTTCGAGAATGGCCGTCCCGTCGGCGTCGAGGCCGCTGTACTGGCCGTCGACGACGCGACGGACGTGCCCGACGAGGTCGTCCTCCGTCATCGGGCCTTTCGACGTCTCGTACGTGTCGCCGTCACGTCCGGAGACGACGACGATCCCCTCGCCGCCGTACCCCGTGCTCGGCTTGACGACGAACGCGTCGTGCCCGCCGACGACACGGCGCGCCACGTCGAGGTCGGCACGGTCGTCGACGACCGCGTACGTCCGGGGCGACGCGATGCCGAGACCGACGAGCCGACGGTTGACGGCCGCCTTCTCGTCGGCGCCCGGCCGGAGGTGTGGCGGATTGTACGCCTCGATGTACTGGTTCCGGCGCTTCATCGCGAGCACGGTGTCCTCCGAGCGGGCCGGCGCGTCGACGTCGACGCCGAGGCGCCGGGCGACCGCGCGTCCGAACCGGACGAGCCACAGCCTGAGCCGGGTGATCGCGACCGACAGCGAGCCGTTCCCGTCGCCCACGTGGTCGCCGAAACGGCGAAGTTCCGACAGTCGAAGGCTCGGCCGCGAGCCGAGATACGCGACCAGGAGGAGCGTGATCCCCCAGGCGACGGGCGTGGCGACGAACCAGTCGACGAGCGGGTCCGTCGAGATGACCACGTACGCGAGCACGACCGCGACGAGCGTCCCGAGGAGCCGCTTCGCGGGGACGACCCAGCCGCGTTCCTCGACCTCGGAGGCGGCGCGGTCGGCGTACCACGCGCTGATGATCGTCGGGAAAAACACCTGACCCGAGGTCCGGAGCGGCGGGAGGAGTCCGGTGTCGGCGGCGACGAACATGAGCGCGGTCACCAGCCCGGCGACAGAGAGCAACACCGCGACGCGGGGCGCGGTGCCGAGCCGCAGCGGCCGCAGCGCCCGGTGTGTCACGAGCGTCACGACCAGCAGGTTGACGAACAGTATCAGCCCCCAGACCGGGCCGACATCGAGCAGAATGAACGCGATGATCACCGGGGCGAACAGCCCGTAGGTCCGCAGGCCGACCTCGTTTCGGAGCAGCGCCATCACCGCGCCGGCGAGGACGATCTGAAAGAAGGTGCGCGAGTCGTCGAAGGCGAGCGGGGAGACCGTCTCGGTGACGAGCCCCCCCGCCGCCGTGAGGAGCACCGCGACGAGGACGAGCGGTCCAAACGTGGAGGCCGAGTCGGCGACCAGCTCGCGGACGAGGGCGACGCGGCGACGACCGGCCGACGACTCGTTCGTTCGGCCGTCGTCGGACTGGAGATGGAGGCGGTGGGCCACACCAGACCGTTCGGCGATCGGGTAATCAGGTCTCTCGCAAACACGTCCAAAGGATGGGTGACCGCGGCGCGTGCGACTCCCCGTCCGCCGGCCAAAGAGCAGACCACCTCGCGTGACGAATCCCCCCAAATCGAATATATATTCGTAGTCGACAGCCAGTCTGGAGCGTCGAACACGCGCCGTGTCTCGGTCACCGCGGCGCTCGAAGAATCGTCTACTACATCGACGACAGGTCGAGTTTCTGTTGTGTCTGGAGTGCCACGGCGCGGCTCCGTTCGCGCGCGTCGCCGCCACCCCGCCGAACTATATAGTCAACCGTTCGGAAGCGCTTAGTCAGCGCGGCGCGTAGGAGTGTTCGATAGGAGTTCCCGTGCGCGTCGTAGCCGTGTTCGTCTCCGCCCTCGTCGTCGCCGTTGCCCTCACCCCTGGCCTCGCCGGTGCGACAGCTGGCACCCCGGCCGCGAGTGCAGGCCCCGTGGACGGCGGCACCTTCGCAGTCGAGAACAGCGACGGCTCCCCCGAGCGTGAGTCGTCCGATGAGTCGGGCGACGACGGAGACAGTGACGACGGCGACGGAAGTAGTGCGGGTGGCGACGACGGGGACAGTGACGGCGGCGACGACACCGCAGACGACAGCACCGAGACGAGCGGCGACGACACCGCAGACGACAGTAGCGGTGACGACACCGCAGACGACACTGGCGGCGAGAGCGAGGCGAGCGACACCGACGATGGGGGCGGCGGGGAAGACACCGACGACACCGACGACGGAAGCGACCGAGAGGACACCGACGACACCGACGACGACGCCGACACTGACGACGAGACCGACGCGGACGAGAGTGACAGTGACGATACCGAGGGTACTGACGACGAGGACGACGACGCCGATACCGACGACGAGGACGACGACACCGACGACACCGAACCGCAGACTCGGGAGGGCCAAGACGGCGCCGACGGCCAGGGCGAGACTGATGGCGGGGAGGGCGACGGAGCGGCCGGCGGCGACGCGGCTGGAGCCGACGAATCGGCGGTCGGTCCGGCCGACGGCGCGACCGACGACCGAACGTCGGGCGGGGGCGCAGCAGGCGAGCCGCCGAACGATCCTGGCCTCCCCGAAGGGCGTACGGTGCCGCCCGCGGGCGTCGGATCGTCGCCAGCCGGGATAACGGTCGCCGCCGGTGCGCTGGCTGCCGGTGTACTCGCGCGACGGCTCGTCCTGTCGGCGTCGGGAGGCGCCGTGAGCGCGTCGGCGAACGTCGGCTCGGCGGCGGTGCTCGCTGGCCCGCGCGGCGCCGCCCAGGCGGCCGTCGCGTCGGGCTCCGAGTTCGCCGGGAGGGCTCGAGGGCTGGTGACCGACTGGGGAGGACGCATCCTCGGCACGGCTGGGTACGCCAAGTGGGCCGGCGAGGACCCGCTAGCACACGACGTCCGCGCCGACCTGTACGACCACGTGCGGGCAGAGCCGGGGACGTACCTCTCGGCGTTCGGAGAGGCACGGACGCTCGACGTCTCCCTCGGGACGATCCGGTATCACCTGGACATTCTCGAACGAGAGGGGCTCGTCACCTCCGAGACGGTCGGGGGACGACGGCGATTCTACCCCGTCGGTGTCTCTCCCGACGAACTGGAGATCGCGCTCGACAGCGACGCGACGCGCGCCATCCTCGACGCGCTCGCGGAGTCGGCCGACACGGTGTCGGGACTCGCCGACCGCATCGACCGTGACCCCAGTACCGTCTCGCATCACCTCTCACGGCTCGAAGACGCCGACCTCGTCGAACGCGAACGCGACGGTCGGGCGGTCGTGACCCGTCTCACGCCGGGCGTGAGACGGGCACTCGCGGAGGAGCCGGTCGCCGACGCCGAGACGGCTGGCACTCCTGCAGACGATTGAGTACGCCCGCGTCGACGGCCGCCTCGTGTCCGGCGAGGTGAACCGGCGCTCGTCCCGGCCAGACAGAGGCGACGCCCGAGGGGCCGCTCGCGGGGCGCCACACTGCCTCTGTCGCGACGCGAGAGGGTGGGCCGAGGACGTCGCCGTCCGGAGGCACGGCGTCTGCGAGCGGTCGGGCGTCTGTCGCGACGACCAGCCCGGCGGGCAGCGTGTCGTCCCCACGACCGAGCAGGGTAGGGGCGGGTGCCTGACGGGCGGCCGCACGCGGGGCGCACCCGTGTCTCGCGTCGCCGCGCGCCGAAACGCCACACGCTGTCGTACCGCCCCGGCGCTCACGCCGTCACAACGAGATGTGCGAGGTCGACCCCGGCTCGTCGTCGTCGACCCCGCCGTCGCGCAGGTAGACGTAGTCGTCGTCGGTCAACACCACGGCGCCGTCATCGACTCCGACCTCGACCGCCGAGAGCGTCGTCCCCGCCGCCGGGCCGTTGTCACACGCCCCGGAGCAGGCGTCGAACAGCGAGCCGTGGCGCGGGCAGACGATCTCGCCGTCCCGGAGCGCGACGCCCTGGCCCGTGTCGAGCCGCTGGCTCTGGTGTGGACAGTCGTTGATCCACCCGCGGACGCCCGGGTCCTCGTCACAGGGGACGAGGATCGCCTCCCGCTCGTTCGTGAACGGGTCTTCGACGGTGAACAGGTGGCTGCCGGTCTCGGTGACGGCCTCGCGGTCTGTGATGGTCGCACCGTCGGCCATACCAGTTGGTGGGGCCGTGAGGGAGAAGAGCCTGGCGTCGGGCGCGTCCGAGTCGCAACGCTGTAGCCCCTCGCCCTCGACCGAGGGCGTATGGGAGAGACAGACGACACGGACCAGACAGACGACGGCCGGTCGCTCCGCAAGACCGAGCGACGGCCGCCGTCGCTGCTCGCCCGACTGCTCGTCGGCGGGGTGCTCGCGTACATGGGCCTCAAGAACTTCCGGGACATCGAGGGCCAGGTCGGGTACGCCGAGGCGAAAGGTGTCCCGTACGCCGACCAGCTCGTCCCGTTCGGGAGCGGGATGCTCTGTGCGGGGAGCCTCGGCGTGGTGCTCTGGCGGCTGCCCGTGGTCTCGGCGGGCGCTATCGCGTCGTTCCTGCTCGGGGTGACGCCGACGATGCACGACTTCTGGAACGAGGACGACGAGGGGCAACGGCAGGTCGAGTTCTACCAGTTCGCGAAGAACGTCGCCATCCTCGGGGCGGCAGTCGAACTCCTGCGACAAGGGCTCGACCAGCACTGAGCGCCGACCGTCCGTGGCGGCGTCGCGAGACGGGAGCGCCGCGAGGTGGGGAGGTCTCGGCCGCGATCACGCCGCCCCGCCCGCCTCCGCGCGACCGAACAGGACGTAGAGGACCGGTGCCGCGAGCGCCGTCAGGACCGGGCTGGCGACGACCGGGCTCGCGCCCGTGAGCGACGGGACGACCACGAGCGCGGGCACGAGCGTCAGGGTGAACGCGCCCGTCGTGGCGACGAGCGCGCGAACCGTATCGACCACGCCGGTCGTTCGGAGCGCACGGGCCTAAGCCCGGTGCAACGCGGGAGCCGCCCCGTCCTACTCGACCGCGGGCGCGCGCTCGTCGGTCCGGCCCGGCAGTTCGATCTCGATCTCCAGCTCCGGCTCGCCGACGCCGTCGTAGTCCACCTCGAGTTCGACGGGCTCGCCGAACGCGAACGGGAGCTCCCACTCGTCGCCGACGAGCGTGAGCTCGTCGCCGTCGCGGAGCTGTTCGCCGAGGTCGATCAGAAAGGCGCCGGCCTCGCTCGCGTCGAGTCGGTACTCCCGCTCGAACTCGCGGCCCGGACGGATGCGCGTGCGGTCGTCGGCTGTGTCGTCGTCAGACATCATCTGATTTAGGGTAGCCTAAATACAAAACGGGTGCGGTTCGGCGAGCGTCGCGCGACGAGTCTCGTCCCCACCACTTTTGTCCGAACCCGGAGCAGTACCGGCCAGATGACGACGCCGTCCGACCACGTCCCCGCGCCCGAGCCGCCCGACAGCCCCGACGCGTGGTACGCGCCCGACGTGCGCTCGCAGGCGACGGTCCACCCCGGCGTCGTCGCGACGGTGCGCGGGAGGGCAGACGGGTTCGCCTACGAGGTGCGCGAGCCGGTGCTCGGCGAGCGCGAAGAGCGGGCGCTCGAACGCGTTCGCGAGCATTTCGACCGCGAGTCACGGCGCCGCCCGCTGACGAGAGAAGGGACCCGCGAGCGGGCGGCGGCGGGCTTCGCGCCGAAGTACGAGCGAGCGCTCGACCGCCTGCTCTCGGTCTCGCCGAGCGCGCGCCGACGGGTGGACTACCACGCGCTCGCGGACCTGCGGCTGCTCGGCGCGGCGACGCCACTGGCGCTCGACGAACGGATCGACGTCGTGGACCTCGGACGCGAGGCCGACGACCGCGTCGTGGTCCACACCGCCGACTACGCGCCCTGTCGGACCGACCTCTCCGCGGAGACGGCCCACGTCGACCGCGTCGCGGGCGAACGGCTGGCCACCTACGAGGTCGCGTTCGACGCGTTCTCGGTGCCCGTGGTGATCTACCGCGAACACCTGCTCGGGAGCGACCACTTCGAGGCGCAGTACGCGGTGCTCGAACCCGACCTCCTGCCGGGCGACGAGGAACTGATCCAGGAGTGTAAGGAGCGCGTGTGGGAGGCGAACGTCTCGGAGGTGGTCGACGACCGCGCGGCGTTCGTCCGCGACCGCGCGCGGCGATTCCTCTCACGACGGCTCACGGCGCGCAACACCCGGGCGTGGGTGGACGCGACCGCGTTCCGGCTCCGCGCTGCCCTCGCGGAGTACGGCCTCGCGGTCCCGCCGGTCGATTCGCGGTTCGCCGAGGACCGTCTCGACGACCTCGTCTACTACGTCCTCCGGGACTACGTCGGCTACGGCATCCTCACGGTGCCGATCCGTGACCCCCACCTCGAGGACGTGGAGGCCAACCGCGTCGGCGAGCGGGTGAAGGTGATCCCCCGCGCCGACGAGGTGCCCGTGGGGCGCGTGCCGGCGAACCTCGCGTTCGAGACGGAGACCGAGTTCGTCAACGTCGTGAGCCAGCTCGCGGCGAGCGACGGCACCGAGCTCAACGCCTCGACGCCGACCGCGAAGGTCAATCTCGACCCGCCGGGCGTCGAGGAGACGATCCGGTGTGCGGTTGCCCTCCCGGTGGTGAGCGAGGGCGGCCCGCACGTCTCGGTGCGCAAGCAGGCCGCGGACGTGATGACGCCGCCGGAGCTCGTCGACCGCGACGCTGTCTCGGTCGACCTCGTGACCCTCCTCTGGCTCTGTTACGAGCACCGCGCGGTCGTCCTCTTCTCGGGCCCGACCGGCGTCGGGAAGACGACGCTGATGAACGCGCACATGCCATTCGTTCCGTACGACGACCGACCCGTCTCGATCGACGAGGGGAGCCGCGAGGTGCGCCTGCCCCACGAGACGGGCGTCTCCCTGACGACGCGCGACCACGAGAACGAGTACAAGCGCGTCTCGATGGCCCAGCTGATGACCGAGACGAACTACCTCAACCCCGACGTCGAGGTCATCGCGGAGGTCAACACGCCCGCCTCCTTCGAGACGTTCGCCGAGACGATCAACACGGGCCACGGCGTCGTCGGTACCACCCACTCTGAGGACGTCGAGACGCTCGTCAACCGCGTGATCGAACAGGGCCTGCCCGCCTACCTCCTCGAAGAGATCGACCTCGTCGTCTTCCCGCACCACGTCGACGGCGAGCGCTACGTCGC
>JAZKRX010000073.1:0-8120 GCA_036626375.1 Haloferacaceae archaeon | reverse complement strand
ATGCGAGTCCTGGTCGCGTGTATGGGCAACCTGTTGCGTGGCGACGACGGGTTCGGCGTCGCGGTCGCGGATGCCCTCGACGACCGGGCGTTCCCGGCGTCGGTCGACGTCGTCGAGGTCGGTATCTCGGGCGTGAGCATGGCCCAGGAGCTGCTCGACGGCTACGACGCGTTCGTGCTCGTCGACGCGATGGAGACGGGCGACGACCCCGGGACGGTTCGCGTCAGCCGGGCGTCGGTCCCCGACATCGACGACTACTCCGACCGCGAGGTCGCGAGCTTCGCGGCGGACATGCACCAGACCGACCCCTCGAAGGTTCTCGTCCTGGGCGAGGCGCTCGGGGTCCTCCCGGAGGTGGTCGTCCTCGTCGGCTGCGAGCCGACGGCCACCGACGAGCTCTCGGACGAGCTGAGCCCGGCCGTCCGCGACGCGGTCCCGGACGCCGCCGACCAGGTCGAGCGGGTCGTCGCCGAGCTCCTCGGGCGGTGACCGTCGCGGCGTCCGCTGGTCTGGCGTCGGCCTGTGGATTTATTACATACAACTGTTCATAGGTGTTTCATGAGTGCACGCAGCGACCCGTCGGACGCAGACGCTGCGCCGGCGACGGAACTCGACGCCATCGACGTCTTCTGGCTCCCCGGCGAGGCCTGTGACGGCTGTTCGATAGCGACCCTCGGGGCGACTGACCCGCCGATCGAGGACCTGTTACACGGACACGTGCCACACCTCCCGCAGATCAACCTCCACCACCACGAACTCGCCGTCGAGTCCGGCGAGGCGTACGTCGACGACATGCGGGCGGCGGCCGCCGGCGAGAGCGGCCCCTACATCGTCGTCGTCGAGGGGAGCGTGCCGAACGAGCGCCTCATTGAGGGCGACGGCTACTGGGTCTCGATGGGGAAAGACGAGCAGGGCGACCCCGTCCCGACCGTCGACTGGCTCGACCGCCTCGCGCCCGGCGCCCAGGCCGTCGTCGCGATCGGGACGTGTGCGACCTGGGGCGGCGTGCCCGCCGCCCAGGGCAACGTCACGGACGCCATGGGCACGATGGACTACCTGGGCCGGGACTACCGTAGCGAGCTCGGCCTGCCCGTCGTCAACGTGCCCGGCTGTGCGCCCGTCGGCGACAACTTCATCGAGACGGTCGCGCACCTCCTGTTACACGTCGCGGGGTTCGGTCCCGCCCCCGAACTCGACGAACTCGGCCGACCGACGTGGCTCTTCGGCGAGACGGTCCACCGGAACTGTAACCGGGGCGCCTACTACGAGGAGGGCGACTTCGCCGAGGAGTACGGCAGCGAGAAGTGTCTCGTCAGCAAGGGCTGCTGGGGCCCGACGGTCAAGTGTAACATGCCGTCGCGCCGAAACCTCGACGGCGTCGGCGGGTGTATGAACGCCGGCGGCAAGTGTATCGGCTGTACGATGCCGGGCTTTCCGGACAAGTTCACGCCGTTTTTCAAGAAGCCGCCGGGGTCGAAGATCTCCACGGTGAGCTCGTCGATACTCGGCGGCGTCATGTCCCGGCTCCGCCGGAAGTCGATGAAGAACCTCGACACGTCGACCCGGTGGGGGAGCCCCGGGGTCACCGAGCGGCTGTACCAGTGGCAGCTCAAGCGGGGCTCGAACTACGACCCCGACCGCGGCCTCGAACGCCGCCCGGGCGCGGGCACGGGGGACGACTGAGCCATGTGCCTGGACAAGTTCCCGGTCGAGTTCGACGCGGAGGGCAACGCCCGGCTGGCAGACACAGTCGACGAGTCCGGCGACGACTTCCTCGACGACGTGGCTGCGCCCGCCGACGACCTGGCGCCCGAAGAGCGGTTCGGCGCGGTCGTCGCGGACCTGCCCGACCACGCCGTCCAGCATCTCGACCCCGCGCAGCCGACACAGTCTGACGACGACCACGGCTGCTCGACGACGAGGTCCTGAGATGTTCGAGAACCTGCCGATCGCCCGTGCCGCCGACGGATCGTACCAGCTGCTGCCCGACGGGTCCTACCGTGTCGACGAGGCCCACCGGTCGACGGCCGAGCGCGTCGCCGAGATGACCGGCGACGAGCCGGGGACGCGCCCCGACGGCGCCGGGGTGGACGAGGCCGAGCGCCCGGACGGCGAGCAGCTTCACGACATCGACATCGACCCCGTGACGCGGGTCGCAGGCTCACTCGCCTTCCACGCGAACGTCGACCTGGAGGACCGCACGGTCCGCGAGGCACACGCACAGGCGACGCTGTTCCGGGGCTACGAGATCATCCTCGAGGGGCGAGACCCCCGGGACGCGATCGACCTCTCGAGCCGGGCCTGCGGGGTGTGTGGCGCGGTCCACTCGATCTGCTCGTCGATGGCGCTCGAGATGGCCCTCTCGGTGGAGCCGCCGCCGATGGGGGTCTGGGCGCGAAACATGGGGCAGGCCGCCGCGTTTCTCTACGACAACTCGCTCCACCTCCACCTGCTGGCCGGCCCGGACTACTCGGCGACAATGATCGCGGATACGAACCCCGAGCTGCTCTCGCGGGCCCACGACACCGCGGCGCCCCACGCCGCCATCCACGGCTACGAGTCTATCGGCGCCATCATGGAGGGGCTGAACCCGCTGGAGGGCGACCTGTATCTCTCGGCGCTCGAGAAGACGCGGGACGCCCGACAGATGGCGTCGCTCATGCTCGGCAAATACCCCCACCCGTCGACAATCGCGCCCGGCGGCGTGACGACGACCCTCTCGCGCTCCTCGTTCACGCAGTTTTACACCCGGCTGGACGACATGTTCGACTGGGCGAAACAGGTCGCCTACCTCTGGGACGACCTCATGGAGTTCATGCTCGACGCCCAGCCCGGCTTCGAGCACGTCGGCGAACATCCGAAGAACATGATCGGCACCGGGGTGTACGACGACCCCGCGGTCTACAACGCCCGCTACGAGGACGCCGACGAGTGGGGCAACGCCCGGCTGGCGACGCCGGGCGTCATCGTCGACGGCGACCTCGTGACGACCGACCTGACCGAGATCGACATCGGGATGGAGGAGTTCGTCGACCACGCCTACTACGAGGACTGGACCGACGAGGCGGTGCCGTTCGAGACCTCGCCGGCCGGCGACCAGATCAGCCCGTACCACCCGTGGAACAAGGAGACGCGCCCGAAGCCCGAGGGGAAGTCCTGGCGCGAGCGCTACACGTGGGGCACGGCCCCGCGCTGGGACCGCCACACGATGGAGTGTTGTCCCCACGCCCGGCTGTGGGTCACCGCGCTCGCCGAGGAGGTCGACAACCCCTTCATCCGGCCGACCGGGGACGGCATCGAGTTCGACCTCCCCGAGGCGGGGCTCGAGGCGATGACGCTCCGGTGGGACGTGCCGGACCGACTCAACGCCGCCGAACGCCTCCGGGGGAAGGCGTACGCGCTCGCACACCACGCGCTCGTCTGTTACACCGGCTTCATCGAGGCGCTCGAACTGCTGAAACACGGTGAGGACGCCGTCCACACCGAGTTCTCGATCCCGACGCGCGGCACCCAGCGCGGCGTCGGGTTCTGGGAGGCCGGCCGGGGGTTTCTCACCCACCACCTGACGCTCGAGGACGGCGTCATCGACAACTACCAGATCGTCACGCCGAGTACGTGGAACTCCTCGCCGACCGGGCCGTTCGGCCAGTCCGGGCCGTTCGAGGTCGGCGCGATGAACACCCCGATCCTCGAGGAGTTCGACGGCCGCGAGGAGTTCTCGGCGATCGACATCCTGCGCGGGGTCCGGAGCTTCGACCCGTGTATGCCCTGCACCGTCCACATGTACACCGACGACGCCGGGGACGCGATCAGCGAGAACGTGACGATGACGACCTGTGGCTGTTCGACCGGGGCCGAGGACAAGCCCGCGGAGGTCACGCTCCGGGAGATGCTCGCCGACGACTAGCACCCCATGAGCAACGGCGACAGGCCCCTGCCGCTCGACCCACAGACGGCCGCGGAACGCGGCCGGAGCGTCAGCGACCAGTCCCGACGCGGGAGCGGTCACGGCCACAGCAAGGGGCGCTCGTACGGGACGACCGCCGGGTTGATCGCCGGCGACCGGGACGCCTCACAGCTGGTCGTCGGCGTCGGCTACCCGTATCTGAGCGACCTGGCGGTCGGCAACGTCGTCGCGGACCGCCTCGCGCGGCGTGCCCTCCCCGACGTCGCGGTCGCAGACTGTAGCCACACGCCGATCGCCGCGTACCAGACGATATCGCGCGGCGCGTACGACACCGTCGTGGTCGTGGGCGCGCGCAAGCGGGGCGACGGGCTGAACACCGGCACCGCCTCGACGACGCCCGGGCGGGTCCACACTTACCCGACCGCGGACGTCCCGGTGCCCGAGGACGACATCGTCGACCGGCTCGCGGAGTGCGCGATGGGGAGCAACACCGTCGAGAACGTCGTGATCACGACGAAGGCGCTCGGCGCGTTCCCGCGTGACGCGACGGTCGTCGACGTCGAGCCGGCGTACGACTCCTGGGGGTTCGCGGTCGCGGAGTTCAGCCAGCCGGTCGCCGACGCCCTCGACGGCCTCCTCGAGACGGTGCTCGACTGTCTCGAACGGGGTTACGCGTCAGACTGACGCCGCCACCCGGCCTCGCGCGCCGCCTCGTCGAGCGCCAGGAACTCCAGTCCGAGCGACCGTGCGGTGCGCCGGTCCTCGTCCGACCGGCCGACGAACACGTGTCGGTCCGTCGGAAACCGCTGGCGAACGCTCGCGAGATCCGCGACCGGGTCCGCGCCGACGAAGTCGACCTCCACGTCTCGACGGTCGAGCGCGGCGAGCAGCCGGTCCGGCGACTCGTCGGCGACGACTCCGACGTACCGCGTCCAGCCCCGCGCGTCGTCGACCGCGGCGGGCGGGTCCGCGAGCGCCGCGAGCGCGGCGGCCCGAAACACGAGCGTCATGTCGGGTGATCCACCGGTCGACATGCCGGCCCGTACGACGCGGCGACATATAACGCTCTGTGCGGCCGCGCCACGGAGACGACCGCCGTCCTCGCGCGCCGGCCGTCAGGCGTGTGTCGACAGGAGGTCGTCCGCCAGGTCCGCGACCGCCGTGACGGCCGGCGCGTCCGGGTCGTAGTCGTACGGTGCGGTGCCGTCCTGGTCCGCGTGTCGCACCGCGTCGTCGTACGGCACCACCGCGGTGATGCTGAGGTCGTTGTTGGCACAGAACTCCTCGATCGCCGCCCGGTCGCTCTCGTCACGCACCTTGTTCGCCACGACCTTCACGTCGGGAATTCCGAGTTCCGCGGCGAGGTCGCGCGTCCGCCGGCCCGTCTCCAGCGACTTGTAGTACGGCTCGACGACGACGAGCAACACGTCGACGTCTTTCGTCGTCCCCCGCCCGAGATGTTCGACCCCGGCAACCATGTCCATCACCGTCACCTCGTCTCGGGTCTCGACGACGCCGGAGAGCACCTCCCGCGCGGTCGAGTGGGCGCGACACATACACCCGCTGCCGGCGTGGTCCACCTCGCCCATCTTCAGGAGCGTGACGCCGTCCGGGGCCGCGGTCCCGTGGTTGTCGATGACCTCCTGGGGCGACTCGCGAAGCTGTAGTTCTGTCTCGCCGTCCGGCAGTTCGACCCGCTCGAGGAGGTCGTTGGGCACCGGCGGCACGGACTGCTCACGCGGGACGCCGACGGTCAACGCCAGGTTCGGGTTCTCGTCGTCGTCGATGGCCAGCACGTCGTAGCTCTCTGTCGCGAGCGCGCGGGCGAGCGTTCCGGAGACGGTCGTCTTCCCCGACCCGCCCTTCCCGGAGACAGCGACTTTCATGACGTGTGCGTGTTCTTGCCGGGTGGTAAAACTGTTCGCCAGCGCCGTCGCGCCCCCGTCGAGACGGGTCAGCAGATGCGTGGCGCCGGCTCGGTCGCGGGTTCGCGCAGGTACCGCGTCCCGATCCCGGTGTCGAGGAGGACGCGCCCGTGTTCGTCGTCGATCGCCTTCCCGACCGCCGCGGCGTCCGCGCCGTCGGGATGCGCGCGAAGCGCCGTGAGTACGTCCGCCGCGACGGTCGGGTCGACGCCGAGCAGGGCGATCCCCTCGTTTGCGATCTGGAGCGGGTTCAGCCCGAGCATCTCGCTGGCGCCTTTGACGTCTGCGGAGACCGGGACCCGCTCCTGCCTGAGTTCGATCCCGACGCCGCTTTTCGTCGCCATCTCGTTGGCGGCGCCGGCCAGCCCCATCCGCGTCGGGTCTTTCATCGCCGTCACCCCGCCGTCGGCGGCCGAGAGCGCCTCGTCGACCACGCCGTTGACGGGCCGGACGTCCGACTCCAGGGTGGTCTCGAACGCGATCCCCTCGCGCTCTGCGAGCAGCGCAACCCCGTGTCGGCCGACCTCGCCGGTGACCAGCAACACGTCGTCCGGACTGAGGCCGTCGTCGCGGACGACCTGGTCGGCCACGCCGACCCCCGTCGTCGTGAGGACGACTCCGTCGACGTCACCGTTTCCCATCACCTTCGTGTCGCCGGTGACCACCGGCGCGTCGGCCTCGCGACAGGTCTGTGCCATCGAGTCGGCGATCCGCCGGAGCTTCGACTCGTCGTAGCCCGCCTCGACGACGACGGCGCTCGAGAGCGCCCGGACGTCCGTGGCGCCCATGACCGCGAGGTCGTTGACCGTCCCCGAGACGGCGAGCCGGCCGATGTCGCCGCCGGGGAAAAACGGCGGCTGGATCACGTGGCTGTCGGTTGTGAACACCACGTTCCGGTCGCCGAGAGGGACGACCGCTCCGTCGTCCATCGCGGCACGTCCGACGGGGAGCGCGTCGTCGGGAAAGCCGGCCGTGAGCACCTCCGTCACGAGGTCGCGGGTCGCCTTGCCGCCGGCGCCGTGTTCGAGCGTGACGACCTCCTCGCCGGTCATAGGTCGGGGCGACCGCCGTACTCGTGCCAGATCTTACAGGTCCCTTCGCTCGAGACCATACAGGCGCCGACGGGGTCTTCGGGAGTACACTCCTCTCCGAACATCCCACAGTCCGTCGGGTCCGCGCGGCCGGCCATGATGTCGCCACAGATGCAGTCGTCGACGAGCGAGGACCCGCTCGCGGCGAGCGCCGTCGTGTCGATGTCGAACCGTTCGCGGGCGTCGACGTGTGCGTACTCGTCCCTGAGGACGAGATTCGCCTCGGGGATGTGTGCGATCCCGCGCCACTCGCCGCTCTCCGTGGTGAACACCTCCCAGAGCTGCTCCTGTGCGGGCCCGTTGCCCGCTTCGGTCACACACCGCGGGTAGGCGTTCCGGACGGTCGCCGCCTCGTCCCGGATATCTCGCAACAGCACGACGAGCCCCGCGAGAATGTCGAGCGGCTCGAACCCGCCCACGGTGATCGGGGTGTCGGTCTCGTCGACGAGCTCCTCGAACAGCCCCCACCCGGTGATCGTGGCCGCGTTGCCGGCCGCGAGAAAGCCGTCGACCTCCGTGTCGGGCATCGCGGCGACGACCTCCATCGCCGGCGGGACGTACTTGTGGGCGCTCAGTACGGCGAAGTTCTCCGGCGGGTCGGATCTGATCACCGCCGCCGTGGGCGCCGCGGTCGTCTCGAAGCCCGTCGCGAAAAACACCACCTCGTCGTCGGTCTCCTCGGCGATCTCGACCGCCTCGGCCGCGCTGTACACCACCCGGACGTCCGCTCCCGCCGCCCGGGCGTCGCTCAGCGACGCCGACGTCCCGGGCACGTGGAGCATGTCGCCGTACGTCGCGACCGTGTGGCCGTCGTTCGCGAGCGCGACGGCCTCGTCGACCTCCGGCATGTCGGTCACACAGACCGGACAGCCGGGGCCCATCCGGAGGTCGAGGGCGTCCGGGAGCATGCTCCGGAGCCCGAACTTGGCGATGGACTGCTCGTGGCTGCCACAGACGTGCATGACGCTGATCTCGTCTGCGTCGACCGACGCGACGAGCTCCGCGAGCCGGTCGGCCAGCGCCTCTGCCTTCTCCGGGTCGCGGAACTCGAGCGCGTTGTCGCCGACGTCGGGGCCGGCCACGTCTCCCGTCGGGCCGCCGGGAACCCGGTCGCGGTCAGACATCGATATCGAGTTCCTCGAGCAGGTCCTCGGCGTCCTGTGCGTCCGCGGGCTCCTCGTCGGGCTCCTCGTCGGG
>JAZKRX010000072.1:0-8362 GCA_036626375.1 Haloferacaceae archaeon | reverse complement strand
CCCCCCCCCCCCCCCCCCCCCCCCCCCCCCCCCCCCCCCCCCCCCCCCCCGCGCCAGCGTCTGAGGGTTGCCGGCGTTGTACTTCAGTATACGGCCTCTCCGTTCCGCGAAATGGACGGTTGACCGCCTTACCCGCCTTCGGTCGTGGGTGCCTTCGGACCCGCGGCCTCGCCTCGGACCTCTGCCCGGCAGGTCACTCCCCCTGCCCCCTCTCGGGCGATTCGGTCGAGTACCTCGTCGACCGAACAGCACCGCGACGGGTGTCGGTGCGGGTAGACGCCGGCGAGCGTCTCGCCGACGCGCGCGGCGACGCAGACCGCCGGCGTATCGATCACCTCGTGGTCGGTCGCCGCGAACTCCGAGACGACGTGGCCGCGCTCGAACGGAATCGCCACGCCCTCGCGCTCGGCCCAGGCCGACAGCCGCTCGATTGTCCCCAGCGCGTCGTCGTGGAACCCGGTCCGTTCGAGCGCTCCGCCCGTACACACCCGTCGTGGCCAGACCTCGACCGACGCACGCCGCACGACCCCGCGGTCGGCGAGCGCCTCGACGCGCCGGATGAGTCGTCCCTGCGCTTCCCACACGCTCGTCCCGGCGGCGTGGAGATACACGTCAATATCGACGGGGGTACTCTGGGCGTCCATTTTCGTTCAGTCGGGTGACTGGATACGTCAGGTCCCCACTTGACCGTTTTTACAGGCCGTTCGACCAGTCAGCCCCTCGGACGATCGCGGTGCCCGAGGCGCGCCGCTGGGCGTTGCACGCGCGGCGAGCGTGACACGCGCCGGCCCGCTCAGTCTGCCGCCACGCCCGTGCGGCGTGCGACCACGACCGCGAGGACGGCGAGGAGCGCGAGCGTGGCCCAGGCCGCCGGCTCGAGGGCCGAGACGACCGGAACGCCGAGCCAGGCTCCGACGACTGTCAGGAGCCCGCCCCCGGAGACGAGCGCGAGGACCGGCGGGAGCGAGGACTCGGCCGCGTCTCCCGGCTTGACGTACACCTCGGCCTCGTCGAGGCGCGGACCCGGGCCGACGGTGTTCGTCTCGGAGTCGTACGTCACGATCCCGTGGTCGGCGAGCTTCGGCAGGTGGGTCTGCTGGAGCGAGACGTAGACGCTCTTGTAGAGGTCCTCGGCGGTCGCGTCTCCCTGGTCGGCTTCCGCCTCGGCGATCCGGGTGGCGAGGGCCTTTGTCGTCGTCTGTGCCTCGTGTTCGACGAGGTCGTGGACGACCCGGAGTCGTCGGTCGTTTCCGAGGAGAGACAGCGTCTCCCCTTGAGACGACAGCGGTTCGGTCGGACGGCGGGTGGTGTCTGTGGTAGTCACGTGTCTCCCCCCCTCGCTGCGGCTCTCTCGAGGGCACCTACACAGATGTTTGTCAACGTCCTAACTGGTGGGGTTCGTGAGTCAAGCCATTCATTAACTCGAGGTAACCGTCGGTTGTCTCAGTCCCGACGCGACGTGACCGAGACGTCGGCCCGGAGCGTCCGTCGAACCGCCGAGCCGGCGGCGACGAGTCCGAGGGCGGCGGCGGCGACCCAGGCCCCGTTCGGGCCCGCGACTCCGCCCCACGACGCGCCGGCCGCCACGAGTCCGGCGGCGGCGGCGACCCCGACGAGAGCGTCCCACCGGGCGCTGTCGACCGGAAACCGGTCCACCGCGAGCCTGATATCGCCAGCAGCAGAGCGGAACTCGCCCGTCTCGGCGTCGAAGTCGACTCCCTCTGTCTGCTCGACCGTCGCCTGGTACTCCCGCAGGACCGCCGCGACCAGCTTCCGGGTGGTCCCGTCCGTCGTCACGGCATACAGTCCCGTCACCGAACACAGTGCCGCGGACACGCGCTCCACGGAGGCCGACCGCTCGGAGCGGTCGGCAGGGTGGGCGCCGGTGGAACGCTTGCCCTGATCGTCCACGGAAGTTAGAGGGTCCGCGGCCATCTTTAGTGTTCCTATCCGTCTGACGTTAGCGGGCGGTAAACGACCGATTGAACGCCGGTAGCGCGCCGAATCGGGAGGTTCCGATCGTGATAATCTGTCGTTCAGACCCGGAACCTGACCGGTCGTGACTCCGAACGACGAAACGGCTATCCCCGGAGCGGACGCGAGTAGTTAACATGGACCACGTTCTGCTCGCAACCGACGGGAGCGCCCTCGCTCGGAGCGCCGAGCGCCGCGCCGTCACCCTCGCCCGCGACAGAGGGGCCTGTCTCCACGTCCTCTGTGTCGTCGACCGGCGGACGAACGAGGAGCCGTCGCTCAGCTCCGCAGAGCTCCGGACGATCCGGGCCGAAGACGAGGGTCACCGGTGCGTGCGGTCGGTCCGGCGGCTGGCCGGCGACGACGCGCCCGTCGAGGGCGTGGTGCGCCACGGGGTCCCACACGAACTCATCCTCGAGTACGCGGACGAACTCGACGTCGACACCATCGTCATGGGTGCGCACGGCGACCACAGCCGGCACCTCGGGGGTGTCGCACGGCGGGTCGCGCGCGGGACGGACCGCGAGGTTCTCGTCGTCGACGCCGAGCCGACGCCCCGGCGGGCCGAGCCGACCTGACCCGCTACGCGCTCGGCTTCGAGCCTTTTCCCTCGATGAGCTTCGCGTACGTCGTACAGTCGGGGCAGCCGTACACCTTTCCGCGGTTGCTCCCGAAGACCCGGACGAAGTCTCGCGTCACGAACGACCCACACTGGTTACACTCCTGCATGGCTCACCGTGTGAATTGTCAGCACGCACCACGAGCGGGTATGGGTTCGGCCTCTCTCTCCAAGCCGTTTAACACCGCTCTCGGTGCTGTCGGCCGGATTCGGGACCGGAACAGGGCCCCGCAGGGCTCGCCGAGACGACACACCGCACCCTGTAACGTGGCCGTCAGGAGCGCCGCGACGCCCGGTAGGCCGCCTCTAGCTCCCGGAGCGTCGCCTCGTCTGCCGCGAGCGCGACCCGGAGTTCGCCCTCGTCGTGGTCGGTCGTCGCCCGCACGACCTCGACGCGCTCGAGCAGGGCCGCCAGCGCCGCCTGTGTCTCGGTCTCGGCGCGGTGGCGGACGGCCACACCCGACGATTCGATCGCGAGCAGGAGCGCCCGCGGGCAGGTCTGGTAGGCGGTCTCGGCGTTCCGGACGTCGGGCACCTCCTCCATCAGTCCGCAGTCGACGAGTCGGTTGAGGTGGCGGTAGGCCGTCGTCGAGGAGAGTTCGAGCGTCTCGACGAGCTCCCGGGCGGTGACGGGGGCGCCGGTGCCGGCACCGAGAATCGCTCTCGCTGTCGGGTCGCCGACCGAATCGAGGATCGCGGTCTGTGGAGAGGGGTCGTCGTCGGGAGCCATCGGGGGCGTGCGACCGTTCGTACGCCGCGACCCTGTTATAGTTCTTCGGCGGGCTCCCCGTCCGACCGGTCACCGCCGCCCGACAGCGCGCCGACCGTCTCAAGCCCGGCGAGAACGACCAGCGCGACGAGCGCAGCGGCGGTCCCCGGCGTCCCGACCACGCCGGCGACCGAGAGGCCGAGCAGCGCGACGCCCGTCCACGCCAGTCCCGCCCGCGCCGCCGCGCCGCCCGGAACCGCCGGCGGGTCGCGCGTCGCCGCTTCGTCTCCGGCGGGGCCCTCCTCGCGGACGTAGGGGAGAAGCTGGTCGGCCTCGGGGCGGAGCCTGACATCGCCGCTCCGCTTGTCGAAGTCGACGACGCCGACGTCGTTTAACCGCGGGAGGTGACACTGGTAGAGCCCGACGTACACCCGCTTGCGCTCGCTCGAGGAGAGTTCGCGCCGCGAGACGTCGTTCTCTCTCGCGCCGAGCACCTCCGCGAGCTCGCCCAGCGTCGCGTGCCCGCCGTGGCCGTCGAGGTAGGTCAGCACGGCTCGACGGCGCCAGTTTTTGAGGATCGCGAACCGGTCGCCGACGGGGATCGACTCCGGTCCGTCGCCCTCGACGGCAACGCCCGGCTCCCCGCCTTTCTCGCCCGGTCCCGGCGCGCGCGGCGGAGCCGGGTCGTGGTGGTCGGTCGTCATTGTTTGGGGCACGCGCCCGCGCCGGCCGGGCACACACCTCAACGATGCTGAATGTCTCTAAAATAGGTGGTGGTCGTTCACGTCGAGCGGGAACGCTCCCGCCCTGATTCCCTCGGCGTACCGGTTCGGGGCGTAAACACACCGCACTCTCTGACGCCGGCGCTCATCTCGCGGTTTATTCGGCCCGAACGCCGATAGGAGTCGTCTAACAAAATACCGGGAGCCCTATCCGACGACCGTGTTCGAACTGACCAGCTTCCAACGGGACCTCCTGTACGTCATCGCAGGGATGGACGACCCGTCGGGGCAAGAGGTCAAGGGCCGACTGGAGGAGATCCTGGGCGAGATGAGCCACGGACGACTCTACCCGAACCTCGACGCACTCGTCGAGGAAGGGCTCGTCGAGAAGGGACAGATCGACAGACGGACCAACTACTACCGCGTCACCGAGGCGGGCCGGGAGGCGCTACGCGAGCGCCGCGAGTGGGAGAACCAGGTCACCGATTTCCTCGCCGGTCAGGCGAAGTGAGTCCACCCCCGAGGCTGTCGGCCGTCGAAATCTGCCGTTGACCCGGGCCCACTCCCCGACCGATCGGTACGTGCGGACCGCTCTGACTCACGACACGCTGCGTGCGTCCGGCGGCCGCTCGTCCGGCCGGTAATCGGTGATTTCACGTCTTCACGCGTTTCATACTCCCGATAACAAACAGTCTAACTAAACCTGTCCATGATAGTGAGTGTTCTACACATGGTGCCATCCTCGGGGGGGGCTAGAGAAGCCGTTCAGGGCGAGATAACCGACCAGAGAGACGGCGAGTCCGGCGGGAGCGGGCCCGAACCGGTCGTCGAGACCGGGACACGCGGCGACGAGCCGCCGCCACTGACGCGAGACGACCTGTTCGAGGCGCTGGACAACCGTCGGCGGCGCTACACGATCCACTACCTCCAGGAGTGTGGCGACGACGGCCCCGTGGACCTCTCGGAGATATCGACGCAGGTCGCCGCGTGGGAACTCGACGAGGACCCGGGTCAGATAGCCTACAGCGACCGTAAGAACGTACACACGGCGCTGTACCAGTTCCACGCGCCGAAGCTCGACAACCTCGGTCTCGTCGACTACGACAAGCGCAAGGGGACAGTCGAGCTCACGGACCACGGCGAGGACCTGTGGGTCGACATCAGCTGTGGCGAGGCCGACGAGGAACGCTCCTGGCGCGTCGCGGCCGCGGTCGGCGGCGGGGGCCTCGTCGCGCTCGCGCTCGCAACTCGGTTCGCGCTGCCGAACGCCGGGGCGGCGGCGATACTCCCGCTCACCGTCGCGCTCCTCGTCGGCTTCGGGGGCGGCGCGTGGTACGCGGACTCTCGGACACCTCCCCGGAGCGTCGTCGAGGAGCAGCTTCCGACGACGGGGTTCGACGACTGAGCTACAGCCACGCCGCGAGTCCGCCGACGACGGCGAGGAGCCCCAGCCCCACGGCGACGGCCCAGAACGACACCCGGCGGACGACCCGGAGGAGTGCGTCGATCGTCGCGTAGCCGACGACCGCACTCACGAGCAGCGCGACCGCTCCGGCCGTCGGCGCGACTCCCGGGAGCCCCGTGTCGAGGAGGACGAGCACGCCCGCCCCGAACGCCGCGGGGATAGAGAGGAGAAAGGAGAGCTGGAACGACTGCGGGCCGTCGTGGCCGCGGAGGAGCAGGGCGCCCACGGTCACCCCCGACCGCGACACGCCCGGGAGGAGCGCACACCCCTGGAGCACGCCGACGATGACCGCGTCGACGACCGACGGCGTCGTCCGCGCCGGGACCCACCCCGCGCCGACGCGCTGGACCAGCCCGGTGCCGACCAGCAGCGCGCCCACTATCGCCACGAACGCGCCGCCCGCGAGCTCTGTCACGAACCCCACGACGAGCAGGTAGACGACGGCGCCGGCGGCCGCGGAGACCAGCGTCGCGACGACCAGAAACGACAGCGTGGCGCGCTCTGACCCCGCTCCGTCGGTCGTTCCCGGTACTGGAACCTGTGCGGCCAGTTCCCGGAGCTCCGTCCGGTAGTACGCGGCCGCAGCGACCCCTGTGCCTGCGTGGAGAAACAGCGAGAGCTGGACGGCGAGCGCCGGGTCGGCACCCTCGACGACGACCAGGTACAGCGCGACGTTTCCCTCGCTCGACACCGGGAGCCACTCGAAGACCCCCTGGAGGACGCCCGCGACGACCGCGACGAGAAGCGCCCGGTCCATACCGGACGTCGGTGCCCGGCGGCTCTTGTACGTTCCCCCCGTGCTCGGCTCCCGGCGACGCGGCCGCCCTGTCGACATCTATCCTCCGTATACGTTCTCTATATTCGACTGGTTAACTCGTCGATACCACTCGTCTGGGGACGTCTGGCGTCCGATCTGCTATCAGATGTGATTTCACATAGAAGCGCTTTAGGACCCGCTGCTCGGCCCAGGTTACGATGGGATTAACCCGGTCGTCGCGGCGAAACGTACCGTTGGGGGAGACAGACCGATGAGTGAGGAGGAACGGCTCGGACGGCGCGACGTCTTGCGCGCCGTCGCGGCGACGGGCCTCCTGGGCGGCGTCGGCGCCGGCGTCGCGAGCGGCGCGCCGAGCGGCAGGCACATCGTGGGGACGAGCAACCAGCGCGGCCAGCGGAAGGCGAAGGGGATGGCCGACAGCGTCCACCGGGAACTGGAGTTCGGCGCGGTCGGCGCGGCGGTCGCCGGGCGGTTCCCGGAGCAGGCGCGCGAGGCGCTCCAGAAGAACCCGAACGTCCGGTACGTCGAGCCGGACGGACAGATGCAGGCGATAGCGCAGTCGCTTCCGTGGGGCGTCGACCGGACGGACGCCGAGCTGACGGCCGCCGACGGGGAGACGGGGGCGGGCGCCGACGTGGCGGTCGTCGACACGGGTATCGACAGCGACCACCCCGACCTGGAGGCGAACCTCGGGGCCGGCGAGGCGTTCGTCACCTGTAGCGACTGCGGGGAGCCCTGGGGCGACGACAACGACCACGGCACTCACTGCGCCGGCATCGTCGGGGCTGTCGACAACAGCCGGGCGGTCGTCGGCGTCGCTTCCGAGGCGACGCTCCACGCGGTGAAGGTGCTGTACAGCAACGGCTGGGGCTCGTTCTCCGACATCGCCGCCGGCGTCACCCACGTCGCCGACCAGGGCTGGGACGTCGCCAGCCTGAGTATCGGCGGGAAGTACTCCTCCGCGCTCGCCGACGCGGTTCAGTACGCCCACGACCAGGGGGTTCTGCTCGTCGCGGCCGCGGGCAACACCGGCTCGTGTACGGACTGCGTGCTGTTCCCTGCCACCCACCCGGACGTCGTCGCCGTGAGCGCGACGGCGAACGACGACTCGCTGGCCTCGTTCTCCAGCACGGGACCGGAAGTCGACGTCGCCGCCCCCGGAGCGGGTATCGAGTCGACCGTCCGCGACGGCACGGCGGTCTACTCCGGCACGTCGATGGCGTGTCCACACGTCAGCGGCGTCGGCGCGCTGTTGATGTCCCAGGGGCTCTCGAACGTCGAGGCGCGCTCGCGCATCGAGAACACGGCCGAGGACGTCGGTCTCGGCGCGAACGAACAGGGCAACGGGCTGCTGGACGCAGAGGCGGCGACCGGCGGCGCGGTCGACGACCCGCCGACGGCGAGCGTCGCCGCCCCCGCCGACGGCGCGACGGTCAGCGGGACGACGACGGTGCAGGTGGACGCGAGCGACAGCGAGGACGACGCCTCGAATCTGACCGTCGAGGTGGCCGTCGACGGCGGGGCGTGGCAGGCGGCGTCGTGGGTCGGCACCGACGGCGTCCACGAGTACGACTGGGACACGACGAGCGTCGGCGACGGCGACCACGCGGTCGAGGCGCGAGCGACCGACTCCGGCGGGAACAGCACGTCGTCGAGTGTGACGGTGACGGTGGACAACGTGACAGAGCCGTCGGTCGACCGGCCTACCGTCGACACGACACGGGCGGGCGACGCGTCGTTCTCGGGAAGTGGCGGAGACTACACGCTCGAAGGGTCGGGCGTGGACGTCTGGACGGACCACGACGACTACGCCGCAGTGTACGAAGACGACGTCAACGGTGACGTGGTCGCCACTGTCACGGTCGAGCGCCAGGCGAACACCCACCCGTGGGCGAAAGCGGGGCTGCTGGTCGCAAACGACATCACCGCGCCTGGGTCCTCGAAGGGCGATCTGATCCTGGCGACGACACCGGAGAACGGCTACGCGTTGCAGTGGGACGACGACGGCAACGGGTACGTCGGACAGAGCCAGAACACCGCCACCACGAGCTATCCAGCGACGCTGCGGCTCACGAAATCGGGCACGGAGTTCACG
>JAZKRX010000071.1:0-8605 GCA_036626375.1 Haloferacaceae archaeon | reverse complement strand
CGGCGAGGGGCGTTCGAGGTGCTCACAGGATGACTCGCAGGCGTCTCTCAACACTACCGTGCGGCCCGTCGCGGACCTTTTCAGGCTCGCCTCGCCCGCCGCGACGGTTACAGCCCGATCCGGTCGCGGATGACGTCGAACACCGAGCGCTCCTCTGCCGCCTGTCCGGGGCCGGGAACGACGCGGTCGTCGGGATAGATCCGCACGCGGTCGCCCTCCTGTTCGGCCTCGATGAGCGCGTCGTCTTTCAGCGAGGACAGGGCCGCCTCGATGCGGTCGATGTCGGTGTCGACCGCGGCGCGGAGCTCGAGGACGGTCATGCCTTCCTCGCCCCGGTCGACCAGCGCGTCGAGCACCGCGACCTCGGCGTCGTCGCGGTCGCGGAACTCACGCTTCGCGGCCATGCCACCGGGTAGGGCGTCCGGTGGCTTACCGTTACCGCCCGTCCGGCGCGTCTCGCACGCCGACCGTCTGACGGCCGTCAGACGCCGGAGACAGGCTTTTGCGCTCCCGACCTGATCGATCACCGAGATGGGAATCCGGTGTCTGCTCGGTCACGACTTCGGGGGGCGGGAGGTGGAACGCGACCGCCGCGAGGACGGCGACGAGGTGGTCGTCGCCTACCGCACGGTCGAGACCTGCGAGCGCTGCGGGAGTCGGCGCGTGATCAGCGAGAACAAAGAGATCAAGCCGCTGGGAGCCACGGCCGAGGCGCCGGAGCCTGCGTCGCCCGCGGCGCCGGAGCCGACCCCCGAGGTCGACGCGCCGTCGCCGGAACCGCCGGGCGGGATGGGGGGCGGCGACGACTCGCCGTCCGAGACGGCCGCGGAGCGAGAGACCGCCGCGGCGTCCGCCGGCAACACCACCGACGCGGCCGAGGACGCGGCGATTATCATCGACGACGCGCCCGCGGCGCCGGCCGACGACCCGTCGACGCCCGACCTCGACGCCGTCGCCGAGTCGGAGTCGACGACCGGACTGCTCGACGACGAGACGGACGCCCCCGACGACGGCGAGATGACCGTCGTCGACGACGGACAGACCGAACTGCTCGACGACGAGACGGACGCCCCCGACGACGCGGACGACGCGGCGTGGCCCGACGCGGACGACGGCGTCGACGCCGCGTCGCCGACCGAAGGCGGCCCGACCGACGCGGACGGCGCGCCGGCGCCGTGGCCCGAGACGGAGGGCGTCGAACGCGACAGCAACGGGACGAAGTTCGTCCGTCCCGAGACCGAGACGCCGGACCGCGACGAGACGACGGAGTTTCACTGCCAGAGCTGCGGGACGACCCGCTCCTCGTCGGCCTCGTCGCTCCGCTCGGGCGACGTCTGTCCGGAGTGCCGGAAGGGCTACCTCGCTGAGCGACGGGTCGAGCGCTGAGCGGACGAAACGCGTAAACGCCCTCCCCGTGAACGCCGGCGCGTGAAGGAGTACAAGATGCGCCGGGGCGAGTACCTCGAAGAGCGAATGCCCGACCTCCGGGCCAGCGTCGAGGAGTACTTCGGCGAGGTGACGGGCACGGAGACCGTCGACGGCCACGAACTGTTCGTCGTCGGGACCCCCGACAACCCCGTCTTCGAGCGGATCGTCGTCGGCGCGGCCGCCTACGACGGCAAGAAAGACCGGCTGGCGGTCGAGTTCCACGAGCGCGACCCCGCCGAGGTGATTGCCGAGGGGAACGTCGAAGCCGCGGAGGACGCCGTCGACGTCAAGAACGACTTCCTGCTCGAGGCGACCGGCCGCGACGCGAAGTCCCGGCGCGAATCGATGAAACGGGACGTCGAAGACGACGCGCCCGACGTCTCCTGACCCGTTCGTCCACGCTTAAGTGGGTGGGCAGCGGACAGCCCGGATATGGGTATCGAGACCGTACTTATCGTGATCGGTGACGAGGGCAACGAGCGGGCAGAGACGCTGGCGCGCGTCGCCGCCGAGGAGGCGGCGTCCTCGAACGCGGAGGTCGTCGTCGGCTACACCTTCTCCGAGGACGGGTTCGCCGAGGCGGTCCAGCGCTTCGGCTTCGACCGGTCGACCGACCAGCTCTCGCCGGGCGACGTCGCCGACCGCATCGGCCCGGTCCAGGCGGCCCACGACTACCTCGACGAGGAGCGGATCGACGCGTCGGTCCACGCGGAGATCGGCCACGGCGGCCCGGAGATGTTCGTCGAGATGGCAGACCGCCTCGGCGTCGACCGCGTGGTCGTCGGCGGCGAGCGCCGCTCGCCCGCGGGCAAGGCGGTCTTCGGCAGCGACGCACAGACGATCCTCCTCGACTCCACCTGTCCGGTCGTCTACGTCGGCGGCGACGTCGCCTGACGCCCGCCGTATCCACACGACTCAAGTGCGCCGCCCGCCCTCCTCCCGGTGATGGCGTACTACCTCGGCGTCGACCTCGGGGCGTCGAACGTCCGGGCCGCCGTCGGCGACGACGACGCGACCGTCGTCGGCCAGGCGCAGGGGCAGACACCCCGGACGACCGGGATCGACGTCACCGAGGCGGTTCTCACCGTCGCGCGCGAGGCCTGTGCCGAGGCCGGCGTCGACCCGACCGAGGTCGTCGCGGGCGCGGTCGGCTCTATCGGTCCGCTGGACCTCGCCGCGGGCCTCGTCGACGGCCCCGCGAACCTCCCCGACCGGGTCGGGCAGGTGCCGCTGGTCGGCCCGCTCTCGACGCTCATCGACGGCGAGGTCCACCTCCACAACGACACCGCCGCGGGGGTCATCGGCGAGCGCTTCTTCGCCGAGGCCAACCCCGACGACATGGTCTATCTCACCATCTCCTCGGGCGTCGGCGCGGGCGTCGCCGTCGACGGTCGCGTGATCGCCGGCTGGGACGGCAACGCCGGCGAGGTCGGCCACATGAAAGTCGACCCCGCGGGCCGGATGGAGTGTGGCTGTGGCCGCGCGGGCCACTGGGAGGCGTACTGCTCGGGCGAGAACGTCCCGCGGTACGCCCGCGAACTGTACGACGGCGAGGCGACCAGCCTGCCGATCGAGGGCGACCTCACCGCCGCGGACGTCTACGACCACGCCGACGGCGACGAGTTCGCCGCCCGCGTCGTCGAGCGGGTCGGCGAGTGGAACGCGATGGGCGTCGCGAACGTCGCCGTCGCGTACGCGCCGCTGGTGGTGTACGTCGGCGGCGCCGTTGCCCTCAACAACCCCGAAAAGGTGCTCGACCCCATCCAGGACCGGCTGGCCGAACTCACCTTCGCCAACGTTCCCGAGGTCCGGCTGTCGGCGCTCGGCGACGACGTGGTCGTCAGGGGCGCGATCGCCAGCGCGATGACCGAGGGAACCGGCGACCGCTCGCGCCTGCGACGGTAGCGCCGGCTGGTTTCCTTCTCGCCCGCGGGCCGTGGGGAGAACCGAAACGTATCAACCCACCCGCCGTCTACGGGGAGCCATGGACGACGAACCGGCGGGCGACGACGGAGACGCGGACACGCTCCACGACCGCGTCGAGCGGTGGCTGGTCTCGCAGATGCCGATCATCCAGATGCACGGCGGGACCAGCGCGGTCCGGGAGGCAGACCCCGAGAGCGGCGTAGTGGTCGTCGAACTGGGCGGCACCTGTTCGGGCTGTGGGATCAGCAACATCACCGCCCAGAACATCCGTGCCGACATGATCACCTCGTTCCCCGAGGTCGACGACGTTACCGTCCGGGTCCCCTCCTCCGGCGACCACGGCGACGCCACGGTCGAGGGCGGCCGTGGCGGCGACCTCCGCCACGAGACCGAGTCCGCCGACCACTTCTGACCGGCGTCCGCGTCCGGCTCTCTACCCGCCTCGCAGCGCTCGCTCGACTCCGCCCGCCACCTCGCGTGCCCGCCCGGCCAGCGGTTCGGGAACCTCGCCGGCCGCGACCGCCGCGTCGAGTTCGTCGTCGTCGACCCGTTCGACCTCGCCGTCGGGGCGGCGCACCACGTCGACGTGGAGGTCGACGTACCGCACCGCGGACGGAAAGCACTCGACCGGCGTACAGACGTTGACGTAGGTACCCTTCGCGTCGCCGTCGGCCGAGCGGTACGTCGTCGGATACCACCACCGCCCCTCGCGCACCTTCGTCAGCGCGGTGTCGCCGGCCTCGCGCTCCGTTCCGAGGCCGTCGTACGTTCCGCTCCCGCTCATCGTACGCTCGACGGCGACTGTCCCGTCCGCGCTCCGTTCGACCACCTCGCCGCGGCCGAGCGTGATCAGCCGCCCGCTCGGCTTCCCGTGTTCGATCGCCACCCGGTCGCCCTCGCGCGGGCCGAACTGGTCGGTCACCGTCGCGAAGGGGAACCCGTCGGGGTCGGCGCCCATCTCCTCGCCGCAGAGCGCCTCCGCGAGGTCGACGCCCGCGCTCGCGGCCTCGCTCGCCGCCTTCGTCCGGTGGTGGCCGGGCATCGTCGGCGTCACCTCGCGCCGCCGCGCGTCCAGGCCCGTCCGGGCCTCGCGGCCGAACCAGACGAACCGCGTCGCGAGCGGTGTCGCCACGGGGCCGGGGTCGCCGACCGCGCCGCCGAGCGCCTCGTCGAGCGCCCGCGCCCGCTCGTTCGCGTCCTCGACCGCCGCCGTCAGCGTGTCGAGCGCCGCCTCCGTGGCCGCGTGGGAGAACCGCGCGCCCCACCCCGCCGCGGGCCCGACGCCCGCCATGTCGAGCAGGCCCGCCACCTCGCGGGCGACCGACTCGTCGCGGGCGTCGACCCGAACCCCGCTCGCGCCGCGAACGAGGTCGAGCAGCCCCGTCCGGACCCGCACCGCGCCGTCGAGCGCCGGCTCGCCGCCGAGCCACGGCGGCTCCGGCGTCGCCACCTGCACCCGCAGGCGGTCGCCCGTCTCGACGTGGTCGTCGACCCGGTCGAACGGGAGCCGGCCCGTCGAACCCCCGAGGTCACAGACGGCTTCCCCGCCCCGCGTTCCGGTCACCTCGGCGTCGAACACGCCGTCGAGCGGCGCCGCCGCGCGCCACGAGAGCGCGTCGACGCCCGCGTCCGCACAGACCGCGGTCGCGCGTTCGACGGCCGCCGGGGCGCCCGTCACCGTCACGCCCTGGCGGTCGGCGGTGGTCTCGATCCGGACGTCGGCGCGGCCGCCGGCCTCGACGGCGTCGGTCTCGACCCGCTCGCGGATCGGAGCCGAGGCCTGTACGACCTCGTCGTCGTCCTCGCCGGCCGCGAACGCACGCGTGAGTGCGGTGGCGTAGATGCCACGGACGCGGACTGCTACCCCCTCGTCGTCGTCCATAGCCGCGGTCCGAGCGCCGGCCGTTTGAACCGCGGGGTTCGCCGCCGGCGCCGGATACAAGAGTGACGCGGCTGACCGACGGGTATGTCGGACCGCCGCGACCCGGTCGTCGACGCCGCGGACGACGGCACGGACCTGTACGGCGTCGCGACGTGGGAGCCGCGGTCGCTTCTCGACAAGGTCGCGGTGCTGATCTACCGCGGGCTGGTGTACGGCGCCCACGGTATCTTCCTGCTCGTCGGCGTCCTCCTGTTCGTCGGAATCGGCGGGTTCTCGGCGCTCACCGACCCGCAGATCGGACTCCTGACCGCGCTCTCGGCCGTGCCGGCGCTGGCGCTCGCGGGCTACGTCTACCTCACCGACGTGACGAGCGGCGAACCCGTCGAGCTACTGGTGCCGACCTTCCTCCTCGCGATTCTCACCGCCACCTTCGCGGCGGTGATCAACTCGGTCGCACAGGCGGTCCTCGGGTTCGGCGGGAACAGCGGGCTGGTCCTCTCGACGGTCTTTTTCTTCCTCGTCGTCGGTCCCGTCGAGGAGACGGTGAAGCTCCTCGCCGTCCGTCTCTACGCCTACCGCGACGCCCGCTTCGACACGGTGGTCGACGGCGCGGTGTACGGCGCGGTCGCGGGCCTCGGCTTCGCGTTCATCGAGAACGCGCTGTTCATCACCCGACAGATCGACGAGGCGGCGCTCGGCTTCGGCCTCGACCTCATCGGCGCCGGCGGCGGCATCACCGCGGTCCGGGCGCTCGCCGGTCCGGGCCACGTCATCTACTCCGCGGTCGCGGGCTACTACCTCGGCCTCGCGAAGTTCAACCCCGACCACCGCGGGCCGCTCGTGATCAAGGGTCTGATCCTCGCGGCGAGCATCCACGCGCTCTACAACTCCACCGTCGGCATCGGGTCTGGCGTCCTCAACGCTCTCGTCGGCTTCGGCCAGATCGGCTCGTTCCTCGCCTTCGTCGTCGTCTTCGACGGCTTCTTCGGCCTCCTGCTGCTGAACAAGATCCGGAAGTACAACAGCGCGTTCCGGACGGCGTCGCCGGCCAGCGACGGACGGCGGGCCGACGAGCCGCGCGACGCCACGCCGGACGACCGGTCGCGGGCGGAGACGGGCCCCGACGCGCCGGCCGACGACGGCCCGGCGCCCGACGAGAACCGCTAGTCGCGGTAGCCGTCGACCAGCGACTCGACGTACTTCGCGACCACGTCGACCTCGACGTGGACCGGGTCGCCGGGCGCTTTCGCCGACAGCGCCGTCAGGTCGTACGTCGTCGGAATCACCGCGACGCCGACCGTCTCCTCGCCGCGCTCCGCGACGGTCAGGCTGATCCCGTCGAGCGCGACCGACCCCTTCGCGACGACGTACCGCCCGAGGTCGTCGGGGAGCGCGAACTCGAACCACCAGTCGTCGCCGACGCGCTCGACCGACGCGACGGTCCCGACGCCGTCGACGTGGCCCTGGACGAGGTGGCCGTCGAACCGGCCGTCGGCCGCGAGCGCTCGCTCGATGTTGAGCGGGTCGCCCTCGCCCACCTCGCCGAGGTAGGTCTTCGCCAGCGTCTCTTCGGCGGTGAACACCTCGAACCACGAGCCGTCGTCGGCGTACGCCTCGACGGTGAGACAGGCGCCCGAGAGGCTGATCGACTGGCCGTGGTCGAGGTCGGAGAGCGGCTCCGGGGGCGCGACGCGGAGCCGGCGCCCGCCCTCGTCGTCCGTCACGCGGCGCACCCGTGCGACCCCCTCGACGATGCCGGTGAACACGAGTGACCGTCGGTCCGAGCCGGAAAGTCGGTTTCGGGACGTGCGTGGCGCTCGAACGGGCGACCGGAGGAAAACGTGAGCGCCACGAAACCGACTCCGTCTCGTCGCTCCACGCCGCGGCCCGCCTGTGGCGCGCCGTGTTCGCCGCGCTCGGTCTCGGAACTCTCAGTTCGTCACCGGCGACTCCGTCGCCTCTCCTCGCGGGAGCTCCGCTCCCGCACCGTTCGAACGTCCCGCCCGCCCCGAAGGGGCTAACACCCTCCCCCGTCAGAACCGCGGTATGTCGCTGGTCTCGCGGCTCAGAGGGAGCTTCATCGCCGGACTGGTGCTGGTCGCGCCGCTGGCGGTGACGGTCTTCGTCCTCCAGTTCGTGTTCGTCCGCCTCACCGGGGCGGTGGACCCGGTCGTCAGGGAACTCGGGATCGCTGCCTACGTCGGGAACATCCAGATCGCCGCCCAGATCGCGACCGCGGTGCTCATCGCCGTCGTGATCACCGCCCTCGGCGACCTCGCCTCCCGACAGGTCGGGCGGCGGCTGTTCGGGTCGCTGGAGCGCGGGCTCCGGTTCGTCCCGTTCGTCCGCACCATCTACTTCGGCGTCCAGCAGGTGAGCGAGTCGCTCATGGAGCGCTCGACGGGGTACGACCGGGTCGTCCTCGTCCAGTACCCTATCGAGGGGTCGTACGTCGTCGGGTTCGTCACCAGCAAGGCTCCCTCGGCGGCCCGCGACGCGGTCGGAGCGGGCGAGCCGACCTACACCGTCTTCCTGCCGAACAGCCCCAACCCGACCGCCGGCCAGCTGCTCGTCCTCCGGGAGTCGGACCTCACCGACGTCGAGATGAGCGTCCGGGAGGGCCTCCGTCTCCTCGTCACCACCGGCCTGAGCGTCGAGGACGTCGCCGACGACCTGCCCGACCCGCGCTCCGAGCGGGGAGACGGGCCGACGCCGGCGGCCGCCGACACGGGACGGGGATAGCGGAACCGACTTTTTCGCCCGGCTCTTCACATCGCCCGTGCGCCTCGGCATCCTCGAGACGGTCGGCCTCGCCGGCACCCTCGTGTTCGCCATTCCGGCGGCCCTGCTCGGGATCGAACTCGTCGTCTCCGGCTCTCGGCCCTTCATCGGCTGGGTCCTGATCGTCGTCGCCGTCCTGATGGTCGTCGTGCCGCGCTACGTCGTCACCCCGGGCGACGTGCCCGAGCGGCTCGCTGGCGAGGCCGTCGACCGCGCCCTCGGCGACGACGAGAACCGGAAGTAGCGCCGCGGCTACCTGCCGAGCACTCGCGCGCCGTCCGTCTCGACGACGAGCGTGGTCGCCACCCGCACCACTCCGTCGCCCTCCGGCACCCGCGCCGCCGGCGCGACGACCAGCGCGTGTCCCGCCGCGAGCGTCGCGCCCGTCCCGACCAGCGGCGCCTCCCGGCGCGCCAGTCCCGTGCCGGCGACGACTGTTCCCGCCGCGGGGCCGACCCCGAACGACCCGAGTTCCGCGCGCAGTTCGTCGGCCAGCCAGTCGACGTCGGTGCCCGCCGTCGCCTCGCCCGCGGCGACCCGGAGCGCCGACTCCGTCGCGACCTGCGCTCGCCGCACCGCGCCGCCGTC
>JAZKRX010000070.1:0-8782 GCA_036626375.1 Haloferacaceae archaeon | reverse complement strand
GCCGTGAACAGGGAGCGAAGCGACCGTGATCACGGCGAGGCCTCCGACGAGCCGTAAACAGGGAGCGAAGCGACCGTGGTCACGCTCGCGGGTCGACGGCGTGGGTCAAAAAAGCGCGTCCGCGGCGCCGGTCCCCCGACGGCACGCGATCACCTGCTACCGGCGAGATCTGCTCGACCGTCGACGTGCCGGCCGGTCAGCCGCCCCGCGGTGGACGTGTGTCGACTCTGCGGCGGCGACCCGTAGCTTGAACACGACCGGAGTGGTACCGGTTGGCATGCCCGGCCCAGACCGCTTTCACTACCGCTGGGAGGACCGCGACAACCGCGAGTACGAGTGCCCGCGCTGCGGGACGCGTCTCGCGAGCGAGACGGCCGTCGACTGCCCGGACTGTCGCCGACCGATGCGTGACCTGAGCGCGCCGCAGGCGCGGTAACGGCCGGCGTCTCGTCAGCCTCCGACCGCCGGTCGTTGTCTCGGACGCCGTGTCCTCGATATCGCCGACGAGCGAGGTGCACCTGACGGTGACCGGTCGTGTCACACCCACGAGCTACGACTGAGCCGCGTGAATCCGTTCGGCGATGTCAGCCCAACTCCCGGGCGAGCGACCGCTCTGCCCGCGGGGCCGTCTCGGCCCTCGCTGTCTTCGGACACCCGACTGGGCCCTACGGGATTCGAACCCGTGACCACCCGGTTATGAGCCGAGCGCTCTACACGCTGAGCTAAGGGCCCCGTCGGGTAGAGGGAGCCCCCGCTGTTGTAGGTTACTGTCCGGCCGGGGGACGCTGGAGGCGCCGAAGCCAGGACTCGAACCTGGGACCGCCTCGTTAACAGCGAGGCGCTCTACCAACTGAGCTACTTCGGCCCGCTTTCGGGTAGCGAGGTCTGCCGATTAAGCGCTTCGTTTCCGCGCTGCGATCGACACCCCTTCGGTCCGGCGGCGAGGAGGACGGACGTGACCGATCTCGACAGGGTGGTCGACCGGGTCGACCGGCGGGTTCGCCCCGGCGCCGACGAGCGCGAGCGACTCGCGTCGGTCGCCGACGAGCTCGTCGACCGGGCGCGGGCCGCGCTCGCCGACCACGGCGTCGACGGCGACGTCGTTCGGGTCGGCTCCACCGCGCGGGACACGTGGCTTGCGGGCGACCGTGACATCGACGTGTTCGTCCGGCTGCCGGCCGATCTCGACCGTTCGGAGCTCGAACGACTCGGTCTCGCGGTGGGCCACACGGTCCTCCCGGACGGCCACGAGGCGTACGCCGAACACCCCTACGTCCGCGGGACGGTCGATGGGTTCGACGTCGACCTGGTCCCCTGTTACGACGTCGACGCCGCCACCGCGGCGCGGTCGGCGGTCGACCGGACGCCGTTCCACACGGCGTGGCTCGACGGCCGGATCGACGACCTGACCGCCGACGTCCGCGTCGCGAAGCAGTTCCTCTCGGCGGTCGGGGCGTACGGGAGCGACCTGAAGACGAGAGGCTTCTCCGGCTACCTGACCGAACTGCTCGTCCTCGAACACGACGGCTTTCCCGGACTCGTCGAGGCCGCGGCGGAGTGGCGCCCGCCGGTCCGGTACGACCCCGCAGACCACGGGACGGCGACATTCGACGACCCGCTCGTGGTCGTCGACCCGACCGACCCGGAGCGCAACGTCGCGGCCGTCTGCGCGCCGGAGCAGGTCGCGCGCCTCCAGCACTACGCGCGTGATCTCCTGCGTGCGCCGCGCGTCGAGGCGTTCTTCCGCGACGACCCCGCCCCGCTCTCGGCCGCCGCGGTCAGCGAGCACGTCGCGCGCCGGGGCACCGAGCCGGTCGCCGTCGTCTTCGACGCACCCGATGTCGTGGACGACCAGCTCTACCCGCAGCTCAGGCGGTCGCTCGGCGGGATTCGCGCGGCGCTCGACCGCGCCGGCTTCGCCCCTCTCCGCGCCGCGACGTTCGCCGACGAGCGCGCGGTCCTGCTCGTCGAGTGTGCAACGAGCGAGGTCGCGGCGGTCGAACGCCACGAGGGACCGCCCGTCGCAGTCGCCGACCACGCCCGGGGCTTTCTCGACGCCCACCGCGACGCCGACTACGGGCCGTTCCTCGACGGCGACCGCTACGTCGTCGAGCGGCCGCGCGAGCACACGACGCCTGCGGCCCTCCTGCGGAGCGACGCGGTTCTCGACGTGGCGCTCGGTGTCCGCGTCGAGGAGGCTCTGCGCGACGAGTACACGGTGCTCGCGGGGACGGACGTGGCGGCGCTCGCCGACGAGTTCGGGGTCGCCCTGGCCCGCCATTTCGAGCCACAGGTTTAGCCGGCGCCGACCGACGACCGTCCGTCTCAGCCTACGTCGTGGATCTCGCGGGCGTGGTCGAGCAGGTCGGTCACGGCCTCGTCGGGCTCCTCGTCGTCCGGGGCGACGAGCGCCCGGCCGTCGAACGTCTCGTGGACGGCGGCGACGCCCTCGGAGAGCGTCTCCAGCCCGTAGCCCCCCTCGAGGACGAACGCGATGCCGGCGTCGACGTCCCCGGCCAGCTCGCGCATCCGGTCGGCGAGCAGCGCGAACCCCTCGGTCGAGACGCGCATCCGCGAGATGGGGTCGTGGCGGTGGGCGTCGAAGCCGGCACTGATCAAGAGGAGATCGGAGTCGTGGCGGCGAACGAGCGGCGCGATCACCTCGTCGACGGCGGCGAGGTAGTCGGCGTCGCTCGCGCCCGCCGCCAGCGGGAGGTTACAGTTCCAGCCCTCGCCGTCGCCCTCGCCGGTCTCGCCGAGCGAGCCGGTTCCGGGGTAGAGCCCCGTCTCGTGGACAGAGGTGTAGAACACGTCGCCGCGGTCGAGAAAGATCTCCTCTGTTCCGTTGCCGTGGTGGACGTCCCAGTCGAAGATGGTCACCCGCTCGGCGCCCCTGGAGCGCGCCGCCTCGGCGGCGATGGCGGCGTTGTTGAGAAAACAGAACCCCATCGCGTCGTCGACGACGGCGTGGTGGCCCGGGGGGCGACCGAGCGCGAACGGCGTGTCCCGGCCGTCGTCGCCCGCCAGCGCGCGCAGAGCGGCCCACCGCGCCTGTCCGGCGGCGGCGAGCGCGGCCTCCCACGTCGCCTCGCAGGCGAAGGTGTCCTGGTCCCACTCGCCGCCGCCGTTCTCGACGAACTCGCGGATCTCGTCGATGTAGTCCTCGTCGTGGACGGCTACGGCCTCCTCGCGGGTCGCCGGGTCGGCGTCGACGTACTCGACGCCGTGGCGCCGCGAGAGCGCCTGCCGGATCGCCCGCAGCCGGTCCGGGGATTCCGGATGTCGCTCCCCGGTGTCGTGGGCGAGGCAGGTGTCGCTGTAGCCGTAGCGCATCCGTCGACTATGACGCTCCGGCGGCGGATTCGGTCTCTCGCTCGCCCGACTCGAACAGCGAGACGTACGTCTCGACGTCCTCGGCCTGGACCGTCCGGCGGTCGGCGTGGCGCGCGAGGGTCGCGGCCGCGGCCGCGACGTCGTCGGCGTACTCCTCTAACACGCCCGCGAGCGCGACCCGGGCGTCGGTCGAGACGCGGTAGCGGTCGTCGATATCGAGCCGTGCGATCCGGTCGACGGGCGCCACCGGGAGCGTGAGGTCCGCGCGGTCGACGCCCCGGTCGATTCCGAAGTCGTCGGCCATCAGCGTCTTTCGCCCGTCCGCGGTGGCGCGTTCGGCGGCGTCGACGGCGAGGGTCGCGCCGTGGCGCTGGATCCGTCGCGCGAGTTCTTCGGCTGCGTCGGCGCTCACCCGGAGATCGCCCGCGTTTCGACGGATGATCTCGTCGACCGGGGCGAAGGGTAGCTCGACGCTCATGCGTCCAGAGGGGGCCCTGCGTCGTATAATGGTTTCCGTCGACCGCGCCAGCGCGGCGTCGCGCTGCTCCACGGCTCCCTTCGTCACCGGCGACAGCGTCGCCGCTCCTCGCGGGAGCGACGCTCCCGCGTTGGTCGCCGTTCCGCTTCGTAGCGCGCGAACGAGCGACCAGAGGGAGCGACGTGCGCGGGCCACGCTCGCCGCTCCGCACCGCTCGCGGCTCACTGCGTTCGCCGCGCTCGGTCTCGTGGCGCGCGAACGCGGTGAGCGGACCACGTTCGGCGCGTCAGCGCGTCAGCTCGTCGGCGTCGATCCGGCCGTCGCGGAGCCGGCCCCGGACGGTCACCTGCTCGCCCAGCCTGAGGTCGGCGTCGGTCTCGACGCTCCGGGTTCGCTGGCCGTCGTCGAGGACGACCGGGTCGCCCGTCTGGACGACCGTCCCCGTGAACTCCGTCTCGTCGCCGTCCGCGGGGCCGTCGTCCGTCGAATCGTCGTCCGCCACCGCCGTTCCGCCGTCGGCGAACGAGGAGAGGTCGCTCCCGCCCGCGGCCTCGGCGCTCGCGTCCGCTCCGTCGTCGCCAGTCACCGGCTCCCGGTCGACCACCGACACCGTCGACCGCCAGTTCGCGGACGCCTCGAGGTCGTCCTGCCAGCCGTCCTGGATCTCGACGTCCGTGACGAGGACGTGGTCGCCCAGGTCCAGGTCGGCCTCGGCGTGGTCCCCCCACAGCGCCACCCGAATGTCGCCCGTCTCGTCTTTCAGCCGGACGTTCCGGACCTGCCCCTGTGAGCCGTCGTCGCGGTCGAACGTTCTGACGTCACTCGTCTCGATCACGCCGCCGGCGAGGTCGACCACCTCGTCGAGCTCGACGCTCGCGACGTCGGCCGTCTCGGGGACGTACTCCACCTCGTCGTCTATCGTCTCGACCGCGCCGCGGGAGCCGACGTGCAGTTCGAGGTCGCCGTCTCGCTCCCGGGTGTAGCCGTCGACCACCTCGACGGACTCGCCCGCAGCCAGCTCCGTGGCGCGGTCCGCGCGCTCGTCCCAGAGCGTCACCCGCACGCGGCCCGTCGGGTCGCCGAGCGTGAGGTTCGACACCCGGCCCTCGGAGCCGTCGTCGCGGTCGAACGTTCGCACGCTGTCGGTCGAGAGCACCCGCCCGCGGAGGTTCACGTCCGAGAGGCCGAGCGAGAGGTCCTCGACGCGGTAGACGTCCTGGACCTGGACGTCCACCTCGACGTCCTCGTCGACCTCGGCGCGGTCGACGCTCACCTCGACTCCGGAGTAGCCGTCCTTCGGCCGCCCGGCGACCCGGAGGACGTCGCCCGTCTCCAGTTCGCCGCGCTCGACGCCCTCCGCGAGGTCGTCCCAGAGGCTGATCCGGACCTGTCCCGTCTCGTCGGCCACGTCGACGTTCGCGACCTTCCCGTCCGGCTCGTCCTCGCCGTCGCGCTCGAACGTCCGCACCTCGCCGACGCTCGTCACCTTCGCGACGAACTTGACCTCGTCCACGTCCGGCTCGATGTCGGCCACGCCGTCGACCTCGCCCCCGGACTCCCGGAGCTCGTGTGCGACCAGCATCGCCGCGGTCTCCTCGTCCGCGAGCCCGTCCATCTGTTCGACCTTCTCGCGGACCGAGGCCTCGAACTCGTCGCGGTCGACGTCCGCCTCGAGGTCCTCGTAAACGTCCTCTATCGCGCCCATAATCCTGCTACGTCGTATGCGCGGAATCGCGGTTAAGCGTTTCCGTGAGCGCGTCTGTCCCGCCGCGGACCGTAACCGTCTTATGTCGCTCCGGACTGAGTAGAGGTAGTCCTGGTAGGGTAGTGGACTATCCTCTTGGCTTGCGGAGCCAGGGACCGGAGTTCAAATCTCCGTCAGGACGTTCCCTCACTTCGTTCGGTCACGACCTGACGTGCCCCACGCTCGCTTCGTCACCGGCGACGGAGTCGTCTCTCCTCGCGGGAGCTCCGCTCCCGCGGTGTTCGCGTGGGACTCCGTCAGGACGTCTCTCTCAACGCCACGCCGCGAGCGGAGCGAGTGGCCGCGTCGGGAGAGGCCGAGCAGCGAACGCGAGCGACGCGAGCGCGCGAGTGAGCTCAAATATCTGTCAGGATGTTCTCCGGCTACACCCCGGCGCACCCTCTCTCCTCCATGCGGTCACGTGGGGTCCTCTCAGACGCTTCTGTCGCCTCGACGTCGCGACCGGCAGTCGTGTTCGTCCCGGTGACGTTCCGGAACCCGTATGAGTCAGAAATCCAACCTGTCGTCGAATGCTACCGGTCGCCGCCGACCCGGTCTGGGTGTTCGTCGCGCTCCTCTGGTTCGTCGTTCTCCTGTACGGGTTCTCCGTCGTCTGGTGGGTGGTCGAGACGGTCGTTCTCGCGCGCGGATGGCGGGTCGACGACGACGAGATCGAGTGGGGCTTCGACGACATCCAGGTCCGGATTCTCACCATCGACGCGGCCGAGGTGGTCCAGGCGACGGTCGACTCTATCCCGGACGGGATCGAAGACGTGCGCGTTGTCGCCGAGGAGCCGGTCGAGGTTTCGGGCGCGACGGTTCACGTCGTCCCCGAGGCGTTCGACTGCACGGCGACGAACAAGGGCCGCGCGGTCGAGTGGGCGCGCCGGTACGTCGGCTGTGACAACGAGTACGTGCTCTACCTCGACGAGGACACGCTCGTGACCGGGTTCGAGGGGCTCCCGGACGCCGACGTGGTCCAGTTCACGGAGAAGCCCCTCTACACGGGATTGAAGACTGCCTACCTCTGTGAGGTGATTCGCGTCGGCTACCAGTTCGAACAGCTGGGCTTTCACCGCCTCCGGTACCCGCTGTACGCGTGGGGCGGCGGCGTCGCGATTCGGGCGTCGCTGGAGGACCGGATCGGCTGGGACGTCGAGACCATCACCGAGGACACCAACTTCGTCTGGCGCGCGGCGGACGCGGGCGATCTCACCTTCCGGATTCTCGATACGCGCTTTCGCAACCAGGCGCCGCCGTCGGTTCGCGCGCTGTTCCGTCAGCGCCGTCGCTGGATCTCGGGGACGGTTCGCGACGGGCACCTGCTCCCGACGCGCTACCGGCCGCTCTACTACAGCCGGGTCGTCGCGTGGGCGCTCTCGCCGTTCGTCCCCCTCCTCGCGCTCGTCGGTTACCTCTGGCCGGCGGGCGTCCCGACGCTCGGGGCGCTCTGGGGGTTCGTCCGGCCGGTCCGCACCTTCGAGGTGACAGAGAAGCTCACGCCGGAGCGGGTCGAGGCGACCCACGACACCCTCGACCGCGGCGACATCGCCGCCCACGAGGGGACAGACCGGCTGATCCGCGACTCGGACGAGACGTTCAGCGGCGCCGTCTTCGACGACTGACGCGGACGAACGGCCGTCGGTGATCGAACGTGGTCGAACACCAGCTCGTAGCGACCGTGATCTCGGTGTCCCTGTCTATTTATGTTGATCGCGAGGGTTCGACCGAACGTGGCCGAGATGGGGGACGACGACCGGGGGGGCGGGGAGCCGCGGGGCGGGCGTTACCACCACCTCGTGGAACACATCCAGGACGCGGTGGCCGAGTTCGAGTTCCGGGAGAACGACCCGGTGCTCCGGAGCGTCAACGCCGCGTTCGCAGACACGTTCGGCTACGGCCAGGAGCTGTGCGGCGAGTCGCTGAACGAACTGATCGTCCCGGACTGGCGGCTCGAAGAGGCACGCGCGCTCGACGCACGGACGGCAGCGGGCGAGGTCAACTACCGACGGGTCAAGCGCGAAACCGCGACCGGTCTCCGGCAGTTTCTCTACCGCGGCATCCCGCTCACGGACGAGAGAACCCGCATCGACGGCTTCGCGGTCTACACCGACCTGACGGAGATCACGCGCCGCGAGCGACGGCTCCAGGTGATGAACCGTGTCCTCCGGCACGACCTCCGGAACGGCGTCAACGTCATTCTCGGCTACACGGCGTCGCTCCGACACGGCGACGGCGACCTGGACGCCCTCGACCACGTCGCTGCGGCGGCCCGACGGCTGGAGACGCTCGCGGACGAGGCGGCCGCCATCGACCGCGCGCTGAACGCGCCCGTCGACGACGTGACGGTCGACTGCGTCCCCGTCCTCCGGAACGTCGTCGTGGACGCCCGCGAGCGCTACCCGGCGGCGACGGTCCGGGCCGACCTGCCGCCCTCGCTGACCGTCGGCGCGACCGACCACCTCGCCGTCGCCGTCGAGAGCCTCGTCGACAACGCCGTCCGGCACAACCCCGCGTCGAGCCCCACCGTGCGGGTCCGGGCGGCCGCGACCGCGGCCGACGGCTGGGCGGACGTCTGGGTGGACGACGACGGCCCGCCGATCCCGGCCGACGAGCGCCGCGTCGTCGTCGGCGACGCGCCGATCACCGGGGTCAGGCACGGGAGCGGCCTCGGGCTCTGGGTCGTGAAGTGGGTCACCGAGTCGTTCGGCGGCACGGTGTCGTTCGGGGAGAGCGACCTCGGCGGAAACGCCGTCCGACTGCGGCTCCCGCAGTGACGCGCGCGGTCAGCCGTTCGGCTTCTCGACCGCCAGTCCCGCCCCGGCGCCGCGGGCGACGGTCGACATGCTGACGCAGGCCGGGCAGGCGTGGATGCGACCCTCGTTGTCGCCGAAGACGCGGGCGAACTGTCGGCTCACCGGGCTCTCGCAGGTTTCGCAGGTTCGGGGCACGGTCGCTTCCTCTCGGCTCACCCTCCTATCTATGCGCCGGCTACTGCACGGTACGAGCCACGTACGCTTTGTAAACGCCCCACTTCTAGAGAGTGTGGACGGATTCGTCGCGGGCGCGGCGCTGCTCGCCGCCGGTCGGTTCGACGCCGCCCGGGTCGCGTTCGCGCGCGCCGACGACCCGGACCGTGTCGTCGGCCTCGTGGTCGCGGCGGCGGCGTTCGCGAGCGCCGCGGCCGGCGACGAGGCGAGGTCCCGCGCCCGAGCGGCGCGTGCGAA
>JAZKRX010000069.1:0-8959 GCA_036626375.1 Haloferacaceae archaeon | reverse complement strand
TCCGCCCGCGAGACGGCCCCCCACAGCCGCGCGCCGGGCCGCGCGACCGTCACCCGGTCTGTGCGCGGGCCGTCCGTCAGCACGCCCGGCCGGAGGATCGTGTGCCGGAGCGGCGCCGCCCGGAGCGCCGCCTCCGTCTCGGCCTTTGCGCGCTGGATCGGCCCGATGGCGAGGTCGAACAGCGTCGCCAGCGGGCTCGCCGGCTCGTCGCCCACGCCGAGCGCCGACTCCATGACGAACGTCGCGACGCCCGCGTCGGCGGCGGCGTCGGCGAGCGCCTGCGCGCCCGCCCCGTCGACGAGCGGTCCGCCGCCGCGGACGTCGGCGAGGCTCGACCCGACGACGCTGTAGACGACGTCGACGCCCGCGACGGCCCGCGAGAGGTCGTCTGGCGCCAGGAGGTCGTCGACGACGACCTCGTCGGCGCCGGCGCGCCGGAGGGCGGTCTCTTTTGCCGGTGAGCGCGTTAGCGCCCGAACCGTCGGCACGCGCGGCGCCAGCAGACGGAGCAGTTCGCGCCCGGTGCCACCGCTCGCGCCGGCAACGAGCGCCGTCTCGACCGATTCGGGGTCCACGACGATCCGTGGCACCCCGAACATATCAGGCCACGGGCACAGGGTGGAGACAGGCTCACCTCCGTTCGCCCCGTGTCAGCGTGGGACAGACGACGCTCGACGGCGACGACCTCGGCGCCCTCCGCGCCGAGTACGACCGGCTGGTGAACGACGCGGTCGCCGTCGCCGACCGCATGCTCCGCGAGGGGCGCCCGACGGTCGCGCGGCTAAACGAGCGGTCGCTACGGTGGCGTGACGAACTACACTGACGCGCCGTCTCCCCGCTCCGACCGTCGTCGTGCTCGCGCGGACCACGCCTGGCGCACAGACGCCCACGGCGGGAATGACGCGCGCTCGAACGACCGCGTCACGGGCCAACGACGGAGCCCCGGAACTGAAGTGTCCGGTGTTGGCAGTACCCCCCGATGACGCTCGCCCTCCTCCGTCGCACCGCCGGTGCCCTCCGCGACAGCCCCGCGCCCTTCGCCCCGGCGCTCGCCGGTGCGCTCCTCGTCGTGCCCGGCGTCGCCGTCCGCCCGGTGAGCGCGGGGTGGGCCAACCTGCTCGCCCTGGCCGCGGCGCTCGTCGCGCTCCCCGTCGGCCCGTTCCTCCACGCCGGCGCCGTCGGGGTCGCCGCCGCGGCGCTCGACGGCGACGACGCGCGTCTCCGGACGTTCCTCGACGCGGGCCGGCGCGGGTACCTCCCGACGCTGGCCGGGTCGCTCGGTATCGGCGCCGGCGCCGCCGCGCTCGCGGCCGTCGTCGGACTGCTCGTTGTCGTCGCTGTCTTCGCGAGCTTCCCCGGCGGGGCGGCGCCGCCGAGCGAGACGGCCGCGAACGACACCGAGACGTTCGTGACCGCGACGCTCGCCGTCGTCGGGGCCATGCTCCTGGCTGGCCTGCTGGTTCTGACGTTCGTCCACCTGTACGCGCACGCCGCGGTCGTCGACGGCCACGGCGTCCTCGGCTGCGTGCCACGGAGCGTTCGCGTCGTCGCGACCGGCGGGACCACGACGCTCGGCTACGTCGCCGTCGCCGCGCCCCTCACTGCGGTGCTCGGCGCCGCCGTTCTCCTCTCGCCGGCCGCGGCCGACGTGCTCCCGGGGCCCGCGCCGGCCGCCGCCGCGGCCGTCGGCGTCGTTCTCGTCGCCGTCGTGACGGCCGGCGGCGGGGTCCTCGCCACGCTCTCGACCGCGTACTACCGGGCGGTCACCGGCGGGGGTAGGTGAGCGACGCCAACCCCTCTGTCCCGGCCGTCGAAATCTTCCTGATCGTTCGTATTCGATGCGTAGCGGTGCCGTGGCACGGGTTCTCGCGAACGCCTCTTGTGGCCCCAGCCCCTTCGATCGACGTGTACGTTGGTTCTCTCTGCGGGTGGTCTCGCTGAGCCAGTCGCTCGCGCTGCCGTCGTTCCCTGCCCGGCCGTCGCTCCCGGCGCGCTACCGGGACGCCGCGCTGTTCGTGCTGCTCGCGGTGCTGTTCGGCGGCGCGTTCGTCGCGATCAAGACCGGGCTCCGCGGGCTCCCGCCGGTGCTTTTCGCCGGGCTCCGGTTCGACGTGGCGGCCGTCGCGCTGCTCGCGTACGTCGCGCTCTCGCGCCCGCGGTCGGCGTGGCTCCCGCAGACGCGTGCGGACGCCCTCGGAATCGCCGTCGCGGCGACGTTTCTCGTCGCCCTGAACAACGCCTTCCTGTTCGTCGGGCAGGCGACGACCACCCCGGCAGCGGCCGCGGTGATGTACGGGCTGAACCCCGTGCTCGCCCCCGTCTTCGCCTGGGCCCTGCTCGGTCGGCGGCTCGCCCGCGTCGAGGTCGCCGGCATCGCCGTCGCGCTGGGTGGCGTGCTCCTGATCGTCGGGCCGTCGCCGTCGGCCCTCGTCGACCCCGACGCGGTCGGGGGGCTGTTCGTCCTCGTCGCCGCGGGGGCGGTCGCGCTCGGGAGCGTGCTGCTCCGCCGGCTCGACGCGCGGATGGACAGCGTCGCGCTGACCGCGTGGGCGATGGCCGGCGGCGCCCTCCTGCTCCACGGCGCCAGCCTCGCGGTCGGCGAGTCGCCGGCGAGCGTGCTCGCCGCCGACGCCGCCACGGTCGCGAGCGTTCTCGTCGTCGGCCTCCCGTCTACCGCCGTCGCGTACGCGATCTACTTCGGGCTGATCGCGCGGCTCGGACCGGTTCGGGCGAACCTCGTCGCCTACGCCGTCCCCGTGTTCGCGGCTCTGTCCGGCTGGCTCGTGCTCGGCGCCCGGGTGTCGCTGTCGACGCTCCTCGGGTTCCTCGTCGTCGTCGCCGGCTTCGCGCTGGTCGAGCGCGAGGCGATCCGCGCCGAACTCTGCCGGCTCCGCCGCCGTCCCGCGCGAGACGACGACGCGCCGGACGCCGCGCCGTCGCCCCCCTGTGACGACTGACCGGCGCGTGTCGGCCCCGGCCGCCGGTCAGTGGAGTTCGGTCGGCCCGTCCCCGACGAGCATCGCGTACGCCGGCGGGAACCGCCCGTCGTACAGCAGGCGGACCCAGTCCGGCTCGACCGCGACACAGACGCTGTGGTCGTTCGTCAGGTAGTCGCTCGGCCCGTACTTCTCGACGTACCGCTCGTGGACGACCGCCTCGTCGGCGCCGTCGAGCTCCGTCGCCTCGCCCTCTAGCTGGAGGTTCTCGCCGTCTCCGTCGACGACTACCGCGACGCGCGGGGTGGTCGTCATGTTCTCGTACTTCCGGTAGGTCGTCGCGGTGTTGAAGTAGATCGTGTACTCGTCGTCCGCGACGAAGCGGACGGTCGCCGCCTCGGGCGTCCCCTCCGGCGTGACCGTTGCGAGCGTACACGTCTCTGTCTCGCGGAGGAGCGCCAGCGCCAGCTCTCGTGCCGTCTGTCCGTCCTTGACGGGGGTGCCGTCGGGTCCGCTCACGCCGGTCGTCTGGCCGCCGCCCACCAACGGGTTGTCCGGCGGTACGACCGGCGTTGATGCCCCGACGGGTCAGGAGGCCCGCTTCCGTCGACAGCTCTATGTCTCGTCCCTCTGGCCCGTCTCGTATGCCGCCAGAGACTGTCGGATTCGTCGGAACCGGGATCATGGGCCAGCCGATGGCCGAGAACGTCCTCGACGCCGGCTACGAAGTGGTCGCGTACAACCGCTCGCCGGAGCCGGTCGCGGAGCTGGCCGAGCAGGGCGCGACCGCGGCCGACTCCGCCGCCGCGGTGGGCGAGACGGCCGATGTCGTGATCACCGTCCTGCCCGACACCGACGCCGTCGAGTCGGTGCTGTACGAGGACGGACTGCTCGACGCCCTGGGGAGCGGGCAGGTGTACGTCGACATGTCGACGATCGCGCCCGGCCCGACCGAGCGGTTCGCCGCGGACGTCGGAGAGCAGGGCGCGGCGATGCTCGACGCACCGATCAGCGGCGGCGAGAGCGGCGCGATCGAGGGGACGCTCTCGATCATGGTCGGGGGCGACCCCGACGTGCTCGACGAGGTGCGAGACCTCCTCGACGCGATGGGCGAGACGATCACGCACACCGGGCCGTCGGGCGCCGGGCAGGTGACGAAGGCGTGTAACCAGATCGTCGTCGCGTGTACGCACCAGGCGGTGGCCGAGGCGCTCTTGCTCGCACACCGCGCGGGTGCCGACCTCGAAGCGGTCGTCTCGGCCATCAGCGGCGGCGCGGCGTCCTGCTGGTCGCTCCGCGAGCGCGCTCCCGACGTCATCCGGGGCGACTTCGAGCCGGGCTTTTTCTCCTCGTACCAGTACAAGGACCTGCGGATCGCCACCCAGGCCGGCGAGGAGTTCGGGGTGCCGATGCCGGAGACACAGGTGGCCCACGAGATGTACAAGGCGATGGAGGAGATGGGCAACGGGCGCGACGACCACTCCGCGGTGATCCAGGTGATCGAGACGATGGCCGGCGACGAGGCGCGGATCTGAGGCCGCGGCCGACGCGTCGCTCTCACGGGTCCAGCATCGCTCGCCCGGGCTGGTTCGCCGGCGTCGCCGCGGCCGGACTGGCGCGAACCAACGGTTCAAGCCGGCCGAGCCCCTCCGACCTATCACTCGCACATGCCCCTCGACGATCATCCGGTCGACGGTCTCCCGACGCCCGACCCCGGATACGACCCCGAGCGCGTCGTCGCGATCCAGCTCGACGCGCTCGCGACGAACGACGACCCGGTCGAGAACGCGGGGATCAAGACGGCGTACAACTTCGCCTCGCCGGCCAACCGCCGCGCGACCGGCCCGCTCGACCGGTTCGTCGCGATGGTCACCAACCCGCGCTACGGCCCGATGGTCGACCACGTCGAGGCGACCACCGGGCCGCTGGAGCGCGACGGCGACGAGGCCGAGCAGCGCGTGACCCTGACCGGCCCCGAGGGCCGGACGGTGACGTACGGGTTCGGCCTCTCGCGCCAGTCCGGCGGGGCGTGGGCCGACTGCTGGCTCACCGACCGCGTGCTGGTCGAGTGACGGGCGAGCGAGCGGCCGGGTCCACCCGTCGGCGTGCCCACGCCGGGGCGTCGGCCGTACGCGCTCCACCGGGGGCGTATGGCGACTGCGCCCCGCCGGCCGGCGCGTGCTGTCCACCCTGCTTCACCGTCAACTGTTCGCATACGTAGCCCATCTGTTAGCTATTACACAGCGTTATGCCGATTCTGCGGGTCCCCGCCGGTGTGGCGCCCTCGAAGCAGACAACGGATCTCGGACGCCGAACCGTCCTGGGTCTCACGGGAAGCACCGTCCTCGGACTACTCGCCGGCACGGCCGTCGCACAGAACGGACCGCCCGGCTCCGACGACGAGAACGGGGCCGGTAGCTCCGAGACGATCGCACTGGAGCAGATCGGTCGGTACGAGGGGCAGGACCTCTTCGACGAGGGTGGCGCGGAGATCGTCGCCTACCACGCCCCGACCGAGCGACTGTTCGTCATCAACGCCACCATCGGCGGCGTCGAGGTGCTCGACGTCGCGGACCCGTCCGATCCGACGCCCGTGGAGGGCAGTCCGATCGACGCCGTGGGCTCCCTCGACGCCGTGGGGTCTGCGAACAGCGTCGCGACGTCCGAGGAGCTCGTCGCCGTCGCGCTCGAAGCGGAGGTCGCACAGGACCCCGGGCTGGTCGGCTTCTACGACCCCGAGACGCTCGACTTTCTGGGCACCGCGCCCGTCGGCCCGCTCCCGGACAAGGTCACGTTCACCCCCGACGGTGAGCGGGTGCTCGTCGCGAACGAGGGTGAGCCGACGGAGAACTACGCGTACGACCCGCAGGGCTCGGTCAGCATCGTCGACCTCGCCGGGGGCGTCGAGGACGCCACGGTCGACACCGCGGGGTTCCGGCGGTTCAACGGCCGAGAGGACCAGCTCCGCCGACGGGGCATCCGCATTTTCGGGCCGAACGCGAGCGCCTCGCAGGACTTCGAGCCGGAGTACGTCACGATAAGCGACGACTCGCGGACCGCGTGGGTCTCGCTCCAGGAGAACAACGCCATCGCCGAGATCGACATCCGACAGGCGCGGGTCGAACGCCTCCTGCCGCTGGGGTTCAAAGACTTCAGCCTGGCGGGGAACGAACTCGACGCCAGCAACGAGGACGGCGTGAACGTCCGGAACTGGCCGATCAACGGCATCCTCCAGCCCGACGCGATCGGCGCGTACAGCCCGAACGGGCAGACCTACATCGTCACGGCGAACGAGGGGGACAGCCGCGACTACGACTCGTTCAGCGAGGAGGTGGAGGTGTCGGAGCTCCGACTCGACCCCGACGCCTTCGACGTCGACGAGATCGAGGGCGTCGACAGCGTCGAGGAGCTCCAGGCCCCCGAGAACCTCGGCAACAAAAACGCGACGACGACGCTCGGCGACGTCGACGGCGATGGGCTCTACGAGGAGCTCTACGTCTTCGGCGGGCGGTCGTTCAGCATCTTCACCACCGAGGGCGAGCTGGTGTTCGACAGCGGGAGCGACTTCGAGGAGATCACCGCCGACCGGTTCGGCGAGGCGTTCAACAACGACAACACGGAGAACACCGGCGACAGTCGCAGCGACAACAAGGGGCCCGAGCCCGAGGGACTGGCGCTCGGCCAGGTGGGCGACCGCCACTACGCGTTCGTCGGCCTCGAGCGCGTCGGCGGCGTGATGGTCTACGACATCACCGACCCCGAGTGTGCCACGTTCGTCGACTACGTCAACAATCGGGACTTCGAGTTCGACATCCAGGGCGAGATCGCGAACGGGGACGAGCCCGCCAGCGCCGCCGGCGACCTCGGCCCGGAGGGCCTCGACTTCGCCACCGCCGAGGAGAGCCCGACCGACGACCCGCTCGTCTTCGTCGGCCACGAGATCAGCGGCACGACGGCGATCTTCCGCGTGACGACCGAGGCGGCCGACGAGCCGGCGTCGTGTCCCGCCGACGAGGACGGTCGCGGTCGTGGTCGCGGACGCGGACGCGGACGCGGCACCGGTCGCGGACGCGGGTCCTGACCCCTCTCTCCGCGCCCTGACGCAGTCCCCGCCACCGCGGCCTTCGAGCACGTGACGGCGACGTGGGCGGCGCCCGACGCCTCCGCCCCCGCACGCGCGCTGGACCGCGAGCCGCTCGACCTCGCCGCGGTGCGGGCACAGGACGACGAGAGCCGGCGCCGCGGCCTGCTCGGACGGCTCTCCCTCGCCTGCCGGGTCGACGAGACGGACGCGGTACGCGAGGTCGGGCGGCTCTCGACTGGCTACACCGACGAGGAGCTGGTCTCTCCCGCCTCCGGCCGCGGCGTCTGGAGCGGCTAGCCATCCCCCTGTCCGGCCCGGCGACGGCCACACGATCGCCGCTCCGGACGGACGCCCCGCCTCACCGGAGCGACCGGAGCGTGGACCACAGACTCGGCGTGGACCCCTCGAAGCGCCGGAGCTGTGCCGCGTCCGTGAACGCGTACCGGCCGACGAGGAGGCTGGTGGTCATGCTGGTCAGCCCGCCGGCGGCGAAGATCATCCCCATGATCACGAACTGGTACTGCGCCGCGTAGATGGGGTTCGCGCCGCCGAGGATCATCCCCGCCATCATCCCGGGGATGTACACCAGCCCGAGCGTCCGCATCGCGTCCACTACCGGGATCAGCGAGGCGCGAACCGACTCGGTGACGTGCTCGGCGACGGCGGCCTGCGGCGGCACGCCGATCGCCAGCAGCGCCTCGATCTCGTCGCGGTTCGACTCGATCTCGCCTTTGAACCGGTCGAGCGCGAGCGAGTTGGTCTTCATCGCGTTGGCGATGATCATCCCGCCGACCGGCACCAGGTTCCGGACGGTCGACTCGATGGCTCCGGCGGCGAGCATCGTCACGATCACCACGGACCCGCCGAGACCGATCGCGGTCAGCGACACCCGGAACGCCCGGGGGACGCCGTCGCCCCGCCGGCGCGACTCCCAGGCGGCGTAGCCGACCATCGCCGCCAGGACGACCGCGGAGAACGACAGCGGGATCGAGAACAGCACGCCGATCAGCGCCCCCATCGCGAGGACCTGGACGAACCCACGGGCGAACGCGCCGCCCAGCTCTCGCTCCAGCCCGAGGTCTCGGAGGGACGACAGCCCCAGCACGACCGCCGCGAGCGCGGCCGCGGCGGCGACCTGCGCGAGCCCTTCGACCAGCACCGGGTCCCGGAGCTGTGGCGGGAGCGCGACCACGGTCACGCTCGCTCCTGCGGGCGGCCACGGCCGCGAATCTGCCCGTCGACGAACTCGACCACGCGGTCGGCGACCCGCTCAACCTGCGCCTGGTCGTGGGTGACGAGCACGACCGTCCGGTCGGCCTCGGCCAGCAGCGCGCGCAGCAGCGCCTCGATCTCGGCCTGTGACTCGGGGTCGAGGCTGGCGGTCGGCTCGTCGAGCAACAGCACCTCGGGCTCGACCATCAGCGTCCGGGCGATGGCGACGCGCTGGGCCTCCCCGCCCGAGAGGCCGGCCACCTCCCGGTCGGCGTAGCCGGCCAGGTCGACGCGGTCGAGCAGCGGCTCGACCCGGTCGGCGGCGACGGTCTCGCCCCGGAGCCGGGGCCCGACCGTGACGTTGTCGCGAACGGTGCCGTCGCGGAGCGCGGGCGCCTGCGGCACCAGCCCCACCCGCGCCCGGAGCGCCGTCGGGTCGATCGTCCGGTAGTCGGTCCCGTCGAGAAAGACGGTGCCCTCCGTCGGCTCGTCGAGCCGGCAGAGCAGGCGCAGCAGGGTGGACTTGCCCGCGCCGGACGGCCCGACGAGCGTGACGGTCTCGCCGGCGGCGACGCTCAGGTCGACGCCGCGGACGATCGGTTTGCCGTCGACGCCGAACGAGAGGCTCTCCGTCGCCAGTTTCGGTGTACGGGCGTTCAACTGTCTCGTCCGGTGGTACGAGCGACCCGGGCGTGAGTGTTACGCCGAGTCACGGGCGACATCCGCC
>JAZKRX010000068.1:0-8974 GCA_036626375.1 Haloferacaceae archaeon | reverse complement strand
GGAACGGAGAGGCCGTATACTGAAGTACAACGCCGGCAACCCTCAGACGCTGGCTCCCCCCCACGGACCAGCACCCCCCACACGTCGCGGGCGCCACGACAGGCGGTCCGCGACACCCCCTTCGCCGCCCGGCCCTGCCGGGGCTCCCCTCCCTGGCAGGGACATCCCCTTTCTGGAGTCGTCACAGAGCGCAGCCCCGACCGGTCGGTTCTAGCGACAGTCCCGATCGGCTGGAAAGCCGTTAGGTGGGTTCGCGGTAACAGATGACACATGGCGAACGACGGACGAGAGTCGACAGAGCGCGTGGTCGGCGTCGGGCAGACGCTGTACACGGCGGACGGACAGCCTGTCGGGACGGTGCGCGGCGTCGACGAGGACGGACTGTTCGTCAGCGCCCGTGACGACGTGGGGTCGTTCAGCGTCGAACACGTCCGCGCGGGCCGCGCCTTCGGCGAGGCCGAGCTGATCTGGCGCTGCACCGAGTGTGGCGAGGTCGGAGAGCTCACCGAGTCACTCCCGGACGCCTGTCCGAACTGCGGGGCCGAGCGCGAGGCGCTGATGTACTCGACGGAGGATTAAACGACGAGAAGCGGGAGCATCAGTGCCACGCCGGCCGCGACGCCGGCGAGGAGTTCTCGTCGCCCCCCGCCGGGCAGGTCCGCGCCGGCCTCGAACGCCTCGGGGACGAACTCGGTGAGCACGAGATACGCCATCGCGCCGGCGGCGAAGCCGAAGCCGAACGGGAGAAACGCACGGGCCCACCGGACGAACGCGAAGGCGATCACCGCCCCGATCGGCTGCGGGAGCGACGAGAACACCGCCGCGCCGACCATCCGCCACTCGCCGACCCCGAGCGCCCGGAGCGGGATGGCGATGGCGGTGCCCTCGGGCACGTTGTGGATCGAGATGGCGATCGTCATAAACACCGCGAGCAGGGGGACGGCGACGCCGAACAGCTCGACGCCGCCCGCGAGCCCGAGGTCCGCGAACGACACCCCGATCGCCACCCCCTCGGGAAACGAGTGGACGGTCAGGACGCCGAGGATCAACACGAGCGTTCGGTAGTCGCCTTCCGCGACCGCCTCGGCGAGCGCCCGCTCCTCGCCGGCGGTCGTCCCGCCGTCGGGGGCGTGGTCGGCGTCGTGGGCGTCGTGGGCGTCGCCGCCGTTGCCGTGCGCCCCGACGTCGACTGCGTGTAAGGCCCAGTCGGCGACGACCACGAGGGCGACGCCCGCAACGAGTCCGGCGGCGAGCGTCAGCGGGAGCCCCTCCGACGCCGCCAGCCCCTCCGCGAACAGGCCAAAGCCCGACGCGGCGAGCATGATGCCCGACGCCAGCCCCCAGAGAACGACGTTCCAGCGGTCGGAGATGTCGTCGAAGAGGAAAAACGGGATCGCCCCAAGGCCCGTCGCGAGCGCGGTGATCAGGCCGGCGACGAAGACGAACGCGAGCGCCGCGGCCGTCACCACGGACGACCACCGCCTGCCGAGCGTCGAGTCACGCCCGGTGCTTCGAGCGTAAGGAAAAGAAGTTTCTGTTAGCGTAAGACAGATTTGGGTTACCTAAAACTCAGCCGAGGCGACGGACCTCGGCGCCCGGCGCGTTCGTCTTGACGCTCTCGATGCCCGTGCGGGCGTCGCCGAGGGTCGTGTAGCCCTCGCCGGAGTCGGCGATGATGTTGCCGTTGTCGTGGACGAGGCGCCAGCGGAACTCGCCCGCGCGGTCCTCGTACAGTTCGAACGTAGCCTTGGAGTCGCTCACGCCCGGGGGCACGCGGGCCGGAGTGAAAAGGGCGGGCTACGGGAACGCCCGTCCCACCACGGTCCGGCTCTGCTCGCGGGTGAACTGCCGGAGGTAAGTGTACCCGCCCGCGAACGTGCCCGTCGTCCCCGACGCCTTCCACCCGCCGAACGGCTGTGCGCCGACGAGCGCGCCCGTCGTTGCGCTTGTCGCGCGGTTGACGTAGCACATGCCCGACTCGACCTCGTCCAGCCACCGCGCGATCTCCGCGTCGTCGGTCGAGAACAGGCCGGCACAGAGGCCGTACTCGCTGTCGTTCGACCGTTCGATCCCCTCCGCGAGGTCCGCGACGGGGTGGAGGGTGACGAACGGGACGAACTGTTCCTCGCGCGCGAGCGGGTGACCGTGGGGGACGTCCGCGACGACCGTCGGCGCGACGTACCGGCCGTCGGGGAGGCCCGTCTCCAGGACGTGCCCGCCGGTCAGCACCCGCCCGACGTTCCGCGCCTCCGTGACGATCCGACGGTACCGGTCGAGAGCGTCGTCGTCGATGAGCGGCGAGACGACGGCACCGCGCTCGGTCGGCTCGCTGACCGCGAGCGACTCGGTCTCCGCGACCAGCCGCTCCGCGAACGCGTCGAACCGCGCCTCGGCGACGTACACCCGCGAGGTCGCCGAACATTTCTGGCCCGCAAATGAGAACGCGCCGGTCGCCACGCCCTCGGCGGCGTCGTCGAGGTCCGCCGTCTCGGTCACCACGACCGGGTTCTTGCCGCCCAGCTCCGCGACGACGGGGCCGGAGCGCGTCGCGAACTCCCGCTGGATCTCCCGGCCGACCGCGCGCGACCCGGTGAACGCGACCCCCGAGACCCCCTCGTGTTCGACCAGCGGCGCGCCGACGGCGCGCCCGCCGCCGGTGACGAGGTTGACGACGCCGTCGGGGAGGCCGGCCGATTCGAGCAGGTCGAGGAACTCGTGGGCGACCAGCGGGGTCGCGCTCGCGGGCTTGACCACGGTGGTGTTCCCGACTATCGCCGCGGCGGTCGTCATCCCGGCGAGAATGGCGAGCGGGAAGTTGAACGGCGCGACGACCGCCATCACCCCGTACGGCCGCCGGACGTTCTCGCAGTGTTCGCCGGGCGTCGGCTCGCCGGTGTCGCGGACGAACCCGTCCGCTCGCTCCAGTTCGCGGGCGTAAAACGAGAGGAAGTCGATCGCCTCGTCGACGTCCGCGAGGGCCTCGGCGCGGCCCTTCCCGTTCTCCAGCGAGACGACGGCCGCGAGGTCGAACTTCCGCTCGCGGGCCAGGTCGGCGGCGTCGCGGAAGATCCGGGCGCGCTCGTCGGCGGGCGTCCGTCGCCAGCCGTCGAACGCCGCGCGCGCGGCGTCGACCGCCCGGTCGACGGCGGCGGCGTCGCCGGCCGCGAACTCGCCGACCAGGGTGTCGAGGTCGCCGGGGCTCCACGCGCGGAACCGCTCGGCGCGCTCCAGCGACTCCCCGCCGATCCGGAGCGGGTGGGTCTCGCCGAGGCGGGCGCGGACGGCCGCGACGGCGGCCTCGTACGCCTCGTGGACGGCCTCCTCGTCGCCCGCGCGCCGGGCACGGGCGAGCGTCAGTTCGTTCTCGAACGTGGGGATCTCCATAGCCCCGAGTTGGGCGTCCGTGGCCTTAGCTTGATGCAGACGCCAGGCCTCGGCCCCGCTACTCGCCCGGAGCGGTCTCGAACCCGACCGACTCGTGGGTGCCGTCGCAGAACGGCTTCCGGGGCGAGGCGCCACAGCGACAGAGGGCGGTCTCGTCCATCGACCGCTCGCTGTCGGCGTGGACGAGCGTGAACGGGCCGGCGAGGTGGACCGGACCGTCCCGCCGAAGGGTGACGACGAGCGGGTCGTGGTCGACCCCCTCGTCGGTCGCGTCTCCACCGTCGTCCCCGGACTCGCCCGCCGCCGAGAGCGCCGCGTCCACGGCCTCGCTCGGGTCGACGCCCGCGGCCTCGAACGTCCGCTCGTGGCTCCCGTCACAGAGCGGCGTGGTCCCCGACCGGCCGCAGCGACAGAGCGCGAGGCGCGTCTCCCGGGTCACCGGGTCGCCCGACGCCGTCCGCACGTCGAGGTCGCCCCGGAGATGGACGGGGCCGTTCGCGACGACGACGGCGGCGTTCCGGGGCGGGACCGCCTCGTCGCCGTCGTGGGTCAGCGCCCCGGTCGGGCAGCGCTCGACGACGCGGGCCACCTCGTCGGCGTCGGCGGCGTCGGGGTCGACCCACGGGCGGCTGTCGGGGTCGAACACGGACGGCAGCCCCTCGACACAGGCCCGGACGTGGAGACACCGGTCGACGTCGTAGGTCACCGCGACCCGCTCGCCGCGGTAGTCGTGGCGGTCCTCGTTCATGGGGCGAGGTGGGGTGGCGGCGTGTTAGCCGTTGTCCCGCGTGTCGTCGGCGAGGTACGACTGCGCCTCCGCGTCGCTCACCTGGGCGAAGTCGCGGTAGAACCGCCCGACCGCGCCGAACGTCTCCGGGACCTCGACGACTACCACCTCGTCGGCCTCGTCGCGCAGCGCCGCGACCGTGTCCGGCGGCGCGACCGGCAGGCCGAGGGTGACGTGGGCGGCACCGGCGGCGTGGGTGCGACGGAGGCAGGCCTTCGCCGTCGCGCCCGTCGCGGCGCCGTCGTCGACGACGGCGACGCGCGCACCCGAGAGGTCGAGCGGCGGACGCCCCTCGCGGTAGGTCGCCTCCTTCTCGGCCGCGGCCGTGCGCTCGCGTTCGGTCTCGCGGTCGAGGTAGTCGTCGTCCACGCCGAGGCGGTCGATCAGGTCGTCGTTCAGCCAGACGGCCCCGTCGCTCGCCGCCGCGCCCAGGGCGAGTTCGGGGTTGCCCGGTGCGCCGATCTTCTTCGCGACGACGACGTCGAGCGGTGCGTCGAGCGCGTCCGCGACCGCGCGCCCGGCGGGCAGACCCCCGCGCGGGATGGCGAGGACGGCGTCTGCCTCGACGCCACGCTCGTCGAGCAGCGCCGCGAGCCGTTCGCCGGCGTCGGTTCGGTCGTCGAACATGGCGCCGACGTTCGGACGCCGTGGACTTGAACCGCGGGGCATTTTCCCGCTCGAAGCGAGTAGCCGGCGTGACCCAGCTCGCGGTTCGTGCCGGTCCCGGCTCGTCGGAGGCGCCGCCGTGACGGTCGTGCTCTGCGGCGTCGCGGGCGACACCGGAAACGTCCGCCCCGTGCCCGAGGTCGACGAGACGGGCCGGGTCGAGTACGTCCCCATCCCCGAGAAAGGGCCGACGAGCGAGACGGCCACCTACGGGTCGATCCCCTGTCGCCACGGCGAAGGCGTCCTCGCGGACCGCCTGACAGGCGTCCGGCCCAACAGCGAGGGCGCGTGGCTGACGGGCGAGGCGCTCCGGAGCCAGCCGGTGCACCACGACCCGAATCTCGGCGCGCTGACCTACGGCGAGCACCGGCCGGGCTACGTCGCCGCGCTGAGGGACCTGGAGCCGGGCGACGCCGTCGGCTTCTACGCGGGGTTCCTGACGCCCGACTCCGGATACAAACACCGCCACCTGTTCGGCTGGTTCGAGGTGAGCGAGCCGCCGACGGTCTGTGCGCCCGACGAGGACGCGACGCAGGTCGAGCGGAAGCTGGCGGCCCACCCCGAGAACGCTCACGCGAAGCGGTACGCCGGCAACGGCGCGCTCTACTACCACGACCCCGCGTTCACCGACCGACCGCGGGACGTGGTGGTGGTGACGGGCGAGCGCGGCGGCCTGCTCGACCGGGCGGTCCGCCTGAGCGACGCGCGTCACGGGCCGAACTACTACATGGACGAGGCGGTTGCCGACGTGCTGGCGCCGACCCGCCGGACCGACCGGGGCGTCTACCTCGGGGGGATCAAGCCCGCGGTGACCTGCGACGTCGAGCCGTCGCGGTTCGCCTCGTTCGCGACGGCGCGCAGACGAAACTCCAAACCGACTTCACCCTCGCGCACCGAGGACGACGCGTGACATCCGCACTGTTCGTCGTCAGCGAGGAGGGCTACTGGGCCGAAGAGTGTATCGAGCCGCTGGAGACGCTCTCGGCCGCCGGAATCGAGGTGACGGTCGCGACCCCGACCGGGAACCCGCCCGTGGTCGACGAGCGGTCGCTCGACCCCGAGGACGTCGGCGAGGAGTACGCCGACCACGCCCGCGAGGTCCACGAGACCGACGAGCGCCTCAACGACCCGACGCCGCTCGCGCGCGTCGACGCCGCCGACTACGACGCCGTTGTCTTCCCCGGCGGCCACGGCACCGTCTGGGACGTGAACCAGGACCGCCACGCCCGGGCGGCGCTCCACGAGGCCGTGGCGGGCGACGAGGGCGTCGCGCTCGTCGTCTGTCACGCGGTCGCGATCCTCGCGTTCACCCGCGACGACGACGGCGACCACCTCGTCTCCGGGCGCTCGGTCACCGGGTTCCCGAACGCGTGGGAGGAGGGGATCGTCGACGAGGACGACCTGATGCCCGACGGCCGGAAGCTGCCGTACTGGGTCGAAGACGAGGTGCGCGCCGCCGGCGCCGACTGGGACGCCGAACTCGACGACGACACGAGCGTCACCGTCGACGGCGACCTCGTGACCGCCCGTGGCCCGCCGTCGAGCGCCGAGGCCGCCCGGACGCTGCTCGACGAACTGGGCGTCGAACAGCCGGCGTAGCCGGCGACTGCGGCGAACCTTCTTCGCCCCGGCCGCCGACCGACCGGCCGTGCGAACTGCCGTCCATCTGTCGAGCCCGACCGTCGAGGGCCGCGAGCGGGCGCTCCGGAGCGTCCCGAACCTCGTCGCGGACGGGGCCCCGGCCGACGAGGTGCGGGTCGTCGCGCACGCCGGCGGGGTGCGGGCGCTCCGCGCCGACGCGGCCGGCGAGACAGAGCGCCGCCGGGTCGCGGCGCTCCGCGAGGCCGGCGTCGGCCTCGCCGCGTGCCGGAACACGCTCGACGGGAGCGACGCGGGGCCGGCGGACCTGCTCGCCGGCGTCGAGGTCGTCCCCTCGGGCGTTGGCGCGCTCGCGCGCCGCCAGGCCGAGGGGTGGGGGTACCTGAAGCTTCCTTAGGCGTCGACGACCTCGTAGGCCACCGACGCCTCGCGCAGGCGGTCTGTGTGCCCGGAGAGCAGCGTAGTGGTACAACAGAGCAGTACGTCGAGTCCCTTCATCGCCGCCTCGGGGACGGCGTCGCTCGTCCCGAACCGGAGGTCGGGGTCGACGCCGGCGGCCCGACAGAGCGCCAGCGCCTCGACCCCCGCGGCGGCGACGAGGTCGTTCGCGGCCGCGAGGTCGGCGACACGCTCGGCGTCCACGGTCCGGCTCCCCCCGTCGCGGACCCGCGGGACGTCGACGGCGGTGACGGCGCCGAGGTCGTAGTCGACCACGCCCTCGAAGTTCGTCACCCCGACCTCCCGGCCCGCCGGCGCGGCCGTGACGGCGACGGCGGTCGCGCCCCCGAGGTCGCCCGGAGTCGCGTGGAGGGCGCCGTCGCGCATCGTCAGCGTCACCGTCTCGCCCTCCGCGACCGCCGCCGTCGCGAGCGCCGTCTCCACCTCGACGTGCCCGATCACGTCCTCGGCGACGTGGGTCGCGAACTCCCGGAGCGCGTCCGTGCGGGAGATGAGCCAGTCGACTCCCTCTTTCGTCACCTCGTAGCGCCCCCGGCCGTGTGTCTCGACGTACCCCGCGTCGACGAGGTCGCCGACGTAGTCGCTCACCGCCTGCGCGGTGATGCCGATGGCCTCCGCGACCTCCCGCTGGCTCACCGCGGGCTGGCGTTCCGCGATCTCGACGAGGATCTGGTAGCGCGTCGCGTCCCGCTTGTTCCGCAGGAGGCTCGCGTCGTCGCCGGACATACTGAGCCCTGTGTCGTCGAGTACAAGTGTATTTGGGCTCTCTGCCTCTGCGGGCCGAATCAGCGCACGAAGAACAAGTAGGTCTGTCTGCGGGCAACTACAGTTGCGCGACGCCGCGACCGAGGTTGTCCGCGGCGCCGTCGCCGCCCGCGCCGCGGCGGGCGTGCCCGTCCAGGGCGTCGGGCGTACACCGGAGGAGCGTCCGGAGGTGGTCGGCGCCGTCGCGGACCCGGAGCGTCGCGGTCGGGAGCCGCGAGGCGAGTCGACGCGCGCCCGCGACGGGGACGTTCGTGTCCGCGTCGCCGTGCCAGAGCACCACGGGGGCGGCAACGGCGTCGAGCGAGAACGGCCACGGCGCCGTCGCGTGGCGGAACTCCGTCACGGCCCCGCGGCGGGTTGCGCCGACTGCCTCGACGAAATCCTCGCGGACTACCTCGGCGACGTCGTCCGGAACCGCGCCGGGGTCGTCGGCGTACCCACCGACGACGAGCGCGGGGCCGAGACGGCCGGCGAGCCACGCCTGCCCGCGGAGGAGCCCCCGCAGGAGGACGGGCGCGCGCGTCGCCAGCCCACCGAGCAGTCGCTGGACCGCGGGCGGCGAGGGGCCACAGTCGGGTGGCGTCGCGCCGGCGACGAGGTCGACCCGCTCGACCCGCCCGGGACGGGTCGCCGCCGCGGCGAGCGCGTGGGGCGCCCCCCCGGAGAAAGCCACCAGTCCGGCGCTCCCGACGCCGGCGTCGTCGAGGACCGCCGCGACGACCCGGCCGGCGTCGTCGACGGCGCGGTCGGGCCACGGAGCGGACTGACCGAACCCGGGGCGGTCGGGCGCGAGGAGCCGGAGTCCGCGCTCGTGGGCCGCACTGTCGAACAGCGCGGCGAGGCGGCGGGAGCCGGGCGTTCCGTGAAAGAAGACGACCGGGGTGCCGTCGGGGGGACCGTAGGCCGCGTAGGCCAGCCGTCGGCCGTCGACGGCGGTGGTCGTCGTCGGTGTCGTTCCGTCCCACGTCGACGGATGGAGGGAGTCCGTCGTCATCGGCCCCGTCGTGGGGCGCGAGCGGGGAGTGCCTGGCGGTCGAGTCCGGACCCTCGGCCCGGCGCCTCGCCGCTCAGTCCGCCGCGGGCACGAACCGGAGCGCGACGCCGTTGATACAGTACCGCAGCCCGGTCGGGTCGGGGCCGTCCTCGAACACGTGCCCGAGGTGGCCGTCACAGCCAGCACACAGCACCTCTGTCATCCCGTGGTCGGGGCGTTCGCGGACGGCGGTTTCCGCCGCCGCGCGCGGCTCACGTCCGTTCGGCGGCTTCGCCGTCACCGGCGACTTCGTCGCCGGTTGCGCGCGGGAGCTCTGCTCC
>JAZKRX010000067.1:0-9059 GCA_036626375.1 Haloferacaceae archaeon | reverse complement strand
TCTTCCCGGTGCCGGGCGGCCCGTGGAGCAACACCCCAGACGGCGGCTCGACGCCCACGTCCTCGAACGCGTCGGCGCGGGTGAGCGGGAGTTCGACCGTCTCGCGCACCTCGCGCATCTGTTCATCGAGGCCGCCGATGTCGCCGTAGGTGACGGAGGGCGAGTGTTCGACCTGCATCACGCGGGCGCGGACGTCCGTCTCGTCGTCGAGGCTCTTGACGATCGAGAGGGAGTTGTTGACCGCGACACGGGCGTCGGGTTCAAGATCCGACCGCAGCTCCTCGGTCACCTCCGTCAGCGCCTCCTGGTTGTTGCCGTGCTGTTTGATGATCACGCCCTCGTCCGTGACCTCCTGAACGGTCGCGACAAAGAGTGGAGACTGCTTGAGCTTCTTGTTCTCGTGGGTCAGCCGCTCCAGTTTCTGCTGGTACTTGTTGTTCTCCGCGTTGGCGTCCAGCAGCTTGTCCCGCATCTCCTCGTTCTGGGTCTCAAGCACCTCGAGGCGCTCGCGCAACGCCTCGATTTTCTCCTGCTGCGACGCCAGCTCCTCGTCGTACGGGAGGTCGACGTCGTCGACCGTATCGGTCATCGACTGAGATAAGGGGGTGTGACACAAGAGGTTTCGGGTGTGCCAGACTCCGGATTTCCGGGGGTTCTCGCCGGTATCTTCACTTCCGCCGCGGTCACGAAGCGCCTTTGTCGGCGCCGGCGGTAGCGGAGGCCGTGACGCGCCTGCTCCACACCGCCGACACCCACCTCGGCTACCGGCAGTACCACTCGCCGGAGCGACGGGACGACTTCATGCGGGCGTTCGAGCGCGTGGTCGACGACGCCGTCGACCTCGACGTCGACGCGGTGGTCCACGCCGGCGACCTCTACCACGACCGGCGGCCGGACCTCCCCGACCTCGTGGGGACCGTCGAGGCGCTCTCCCGGCTCCGCGACGCCTCGATCCCCTTCCTCGCTGTCGTCGGCAACCACGAGTCGACCCGCCACGGCCAGTGGCTCGACGTGTTCGAGCGCCTCGGCCTGGCAGAGCGACTCGGCCGCGAGCCCCGCCGCGTCGGCGACGTCGCCCTCTACGGCCTCGACCACGTCCCCCAGTCCCGGCGCGACGACCTCGACTACGAGTTCGCGTCCCACGACACGGACCACGCCGCGCTGGTCGCCCACGGCCTGTTCACGCCGTTCGCGCACGCGGACTGGGAGACGGAGCACCTGCTGGCCGAGTCGACCGTCGACTTCGACGCGCTCCTGCTCGGCGACAACCACGAACCCGGCGTCGAGCGGGTGGGCGACCGCGACGCGTGGGCGACCTACCCCGGGTCGACCGAGCGCGCGAGCGCCACAGAGCGCGCGGGCCGGGGGTACAATCTCGTCGAGTTCGACCCCGACGCGGCCGGGCCGGCGGGCGTGACGGTCCGCCGGCGCGCGCTCGACACCCGCGAGTTCGTCTTCGTCGACGTCGACCTGGCGCCCGGCGAGGGGGTCGAGCGCGTTCGCGAGCGTGTCCGCCAGCACGACCTGACCGACGCCGTCGTGGTCGTCCGCGTCGAGGGCGGCGGCGAACCGATCGCCCCCGCCGCCGTCGAGGAGGCGGCGCTCGACGCGGGCGCGCTGATCGCCCGCGTGACAGACGGCCGGGAGATCGAGGACGAGACAGAGACCCCGGACGTCTCCTTCGCCGACCCCGACGAGGCGGTTCGAGAGCGGGTGCGCGAGGCCGGACTGTCGCCCGCCGGCGCGGACCTCGACCGAGCGGTCCGGGCGGACGACGTCGCGGATTCGAACGTCCGCGAGCGCGTGACACGGCGGGTGCGCGAGCGACTCGACGAGGGGCTCGACGCCTTCGAGGGCGTCGTGGACGACGAGGCGGTGGGCGGCGGTGACGATGTCGACGAGGTGGTGGGAGGCGACGACGACGACGGGGCGGCTCCGGCGGCAGAGGAGGCGCCCGCCGGCGACCCGTCCGACGACGACCCGGTCGACCCCGACGCCGGCGGCGACGGGCAGGTGACGATGGGGGACTTCTCGTGAGGGTCGACCGCGTCGCTCTCCGGAACTTCAAGCCCTACGGCGAGGGCGAGGTCGCGTTCGAGGCGGGCGTGACGGTCGTCCACGGCGTCAACGGGAGCGGGAAGTCCTCGCTCCTCGACGCCGTCTTCTTCGCGCTCTACGGGTCGAGCGCCCTCGACGCCGGGACGACCCTCGAGGACCTCGTGCGCAACGGCGAGGAGGAGACCGAGGTGAGCCTCGCGTTCACCCACGAGGACGCGGGCTACCGGATCGACCGCCGGCTCCGGCGCTACGACGACCGGGTGGACCACGACTGCGAGCTGACGGGCGCGGACGTCGCGGTCGAGGGCGCCGCCGACGTCGAGGCGTTCGTGACCGACCTCATCAGGATGGACGCCGACGCGTTCGTCAACTGCGCGTACGTCCGGCAGGGCGAGGTGAACAAGCTCATCGAGGCGACCCCCCGCGAGCGTCGCGCGACGATCGACGACCTGCTCCAGCTCGGGCGGCTGGAGGAGTACCGCGAGCGGGCGGGTGACGCCCGGCTGGGCGTCGAGGACGTGCTGAGCGAGTGGCGCGGCCGGCTCGACGGAAAACGGGAGGACCTCGACGCGGCCGAGGACGAGAACCCCCACGAGCGGGTGAACGAGCTGGAGACGGAGCTGAACGAGGTCGAGGCCGAGATCGATCGCTTCGAAAAACAGCGCGAGAGCGCGCGCGAGACGCTCGCCGACGCCGAGCGCGTCCTCGCGGAGTCCGCAGAGCGCCGGGAAGAGCTGAAGGCAGTCGAGACAGACGTCGCGGCGCTGGAGGAGACAATCGCGGAGACGGAGGCCGAACGCGAGTCGCTCGCCGCCGAGGCCCGCGAGGCAGACGCGCGCGCCGAGGAGCACGCCGACCGGGTGGCCGACCTGCTCGCGGAGACGGCGCTCGACGAGGCCGATCCGGACCGAATCGCCGAGCGCCGGGCCGCGGTCGAGGACGAGCGCGGCGACCGCCGGAGCGAGATCGGCGCACTCGGGGAGGAGATCGAGTCGCTCGGCGACGAGGCCGAGCGCCACGAGCGGGCCGCCGCAGAGCGCCACGAGGCGGCCGAGGAACGCCGCGCGGCGGCCGAGGAGCGCCGCGAGTCCGCCGCCGCGGCGTCCGAGCGGGCCGACGACCTCGCCGCGGCGGTCGAGGACCTGGCGGCCGAGCGCGAGACGGCCCGCGAGGCGTTCACGGACGCGCCCGTCGAACCGGACGGGGCAGACGCGCACCGCGACGAGGTCTCGTCGCGCCTCTCCGACGCCCGCGAGACTCGGGCCGAGCGCCGGAAAGAACTGGAGAGCGTCCGCGAGCGCGTCGCCGAGGCAGAACGGCTGGTCGAGGAGGGGAAGTGTCCGGAGTGCGGACAGCCGGTCGAGGGCTCGCCACACGTCGACGCGCTGGACGAGCGACGAGCGCGCGCCGCCGAACTCGAGGCGGCGGTCGAGGAGGCCGAGGAGCGGGTCGACGCGGTCGAGGCGGAGCTGGCCGACGCCGAGGAACTCGTCGCGGCGGCCGACCGGCTGGACCGGCTCGGGGAGCGAGTCGAGAGCAAGCGCGAGACGCTCGCGAGCCAGCGCGAGCGGGCGACCGAGGCCGAGTCCCGCGCCGAGGAGCTCGCGCGCGAGGCAGAGGGGCTGGTCCGCGAGGCCGCGGAACACGAGCGAGCGGCGCGGGACACACGCGAACGCCTCGACGAGACGCGGGCACGCCTCGGCGCGCTCAACGGCGAGTGTCGCGACCTGACCGACCGGCTCGGGCGGCTCGACGACCTCGCGGACGCCGTGGACGCCCGCGACGACGCCCGCGAGGAGGCCGAACGCCTGCGCGAGGACCGCGAGGACCTCGCGGCGGTGAACGACGAGCGCCGCGAGCGGCTCGCAGACCTGCGCGAGCGGCGGTCGAGCCTCCGCGAGGCGGTGGACGAGGAGCGGGTCGAGACCGCGCGCGAGCGAAAGGCGACCGCGGAGGAGTATCTGGAGAAGGTGGAGCCGAAACTCGACGAGTTGAACGACCGGCGCGACGAGGTGCGCGACCGGCTCGCGACCGCCCGCGACGCCATCGACCGGATCGAGGCGCTCCGCGAGGAGGTCGAGCGGCTGGAGGAGCGGGTCGCTGCGCTCTCTGCGCTCCACGAGGAGGCCGCGGAGCTGGAGCGGCTGTACGGCGACCTCCGCGCGGAGCTGCGCCAGCGCAACGTCGCCACCCTCGAACGAATGCTGAACGAGACGTTCTCGCTCGTCTACGAGAACGACGCCTACGCCCGGATCGAACTCGACGACGACTACGACCTCACCGTCGTCCAGAAGGACGGCGAGACGCTCGCGCCCGACCAGCTCTCGGGCGGCGAGCGTGCGCTGTTCAACCTCTCCCTGCGCTGTGCGATCTACCGCCTGCTCGCGGAGGGCATCGACGGCGCGGCGCCGATGCCGCCGCTCATCCTCGACGAGCCGACCGTCTTCCTCGACTCGGGGCACGTCTCGAAGCTCACCGACCTCGTCGGGGAGATGCGCGACCTCGGGGTCGCACAGACCGTGATCGTCAGCCACGACGACGAACTGGTCGACGCGGCCGACGCGCTGGTCACGGTGGAGAAAGACCCGACGACGAACCGCTCGACGGTCCGGCGCGAGCCGGTCGGGAGCGCGAGCGCGCTCGTCGACGCCGAGGCGAACGCGGGCGACTGAGGCCGTTCGAACCGCCTCACTTGAGCCGGGCCGCTTCAACCAGGCGGACGCGTGTCGACTCCCGGGCAGAAACGGCGTAAGCCGGTACAGCGGGCATAGCAGCAGCTCCGCGTCGACTGTTCCGTGTTCTCGGTCACGACGCGGCGGGTCGTCTCGTCGGCGGCTCCGCCAGCCCCGACCGGCTCCGGTGTCGCCCATCCGATAACCTCGGCGTCGCGTCCAACGGACGTGAGTGTCGGAGCAGACGGTCTCCGCTCAGTGGACGTACACCACCTCGAGACGCCCATTTGCGGGTCGATTATCCGCCGGGTTCTGCACGAGGACGTACCAGCTGCCGGGCTTAAGATACGTCTCGATCGTACTCGCTTCGGCGTCAACCGGGATCTCACCGGCAACCTCTGCCTCAAATCCGTCTACGTCCCCTCGGTTAAGATACCGACGCGCATTCTCCTCGTCAGACACGCAGAAATAAACTATCTGGCCGCCGAACTCCTCGACAGTCACCCTCACGGCGCCGGCATCGGGGAACGTGTAGGACACGTAGAACGTGTTTCCAGGCGAGATGCTCTGGTCTCCCGTCAGCGCATACTCGTCACGGTACCGTTCCTCAGTCATGTTACCTGGTCATGTTTTTTGATTGTAGTACTCATGCTATCGATACACAATCTGACCTGACGTCGTGTTCGGGATACGAACGCTATACCGCCACCTGCCGGGCAATGACAGAGAAATAGACATCTGCCGCTCGTCAGAGCGGACCTCCGTTCGATACACCCTACGGTGCCTTCGACGTGGCGTACGCATCGTAGATGACCCCGATCTGGACGACCACACCCAGCAGTATGAGGAGCGAGAAACCGGCCGCCGCGGCGAGTAGCGCACAAACACCGTACGTAACCGGAACGGCAAAGAACGCGGCAACTGATTTGAGCACCTGACCGTTGTACAGTTGACCGGCGCCCGGCATCAGAAGAGAGAGAGTGCCCGCCAACACAGGCCGCTTGTCGCTCGTTCTGACTCCGCTAGACGCTGTTCCCGATTCGGTGATCTGTACGTTCAGGTAGGCTGCCGCCGCTTCACTCTCGTTCGTATTATAAACTATTACGGTCCACTCTCCAGCCGGGAGGTTCCCCTGTAGCCGCTCCTGCCTGTCGGTGATAGCGTGAAGCGCCGACTCAGCGGAACTCACTGCACCACCTTCGATCCGTGCTAGGTTCTGCTTGTCGACGACCGCGACGTTGAGTACGTGTCCAGAGATAGACTCGACGTCGAGGGTTAGCGTTGCGGGATGAAATAGTTCGTACTCGAAGCTGTGGTATCTGTTGGGGAGGATCTCCATGTCCTCGGTCAACGCCAGTTCGTCGGTGACCGGTTCGAGCTGTTGATCTCTTTTCATCTGTTTCTGTGTCTGTTTGAATCCCACGTAGAACAGGACGTACTGCCACCAAGACGCCATGCTCTGGCAGATCACGACGGTACTCAGTAATTAATGTTGTTCAATATACATTTTTATATATTCACTGCCCGATAGTTCGAACAGCGAACACGAGACGCTCTGGTTTCGGGTCCGCACGGCCACCCTGGGTGACAGACGCGCTACGTCAGGTAGGGTATCGGCTCGCTATCCAGACCACAGCTCGTTCTGTCGTCTCGACGCGCCGCTAGCGCAGGCGGTCGAGCGCCGACCGCGCCCGCTCGGTGAGGCCGTACCCTCGCCGGCCGTCGACCGCTACCTCCTCCAGCAGCCCCGCGGCGCGGAACTCCGCGACGGTTCCGTGGAGGTCGGACTCGCAGAGGTCCGTCTCGTCTATGAGCGCGACGACAGACCGCGGTCCGACGGCGTCGAGGTGACAGAGCAGGCCGAGGGCGCGGTCGTCGTGGGCCGCCAGCACGAGCCGTCTCGCGTCGGCGTCGACGCTCCGGGCGGCGGTCGCAAGCGGCGCGGCGTCGTCCACCGCCGTCAGGCCGGCGGGGTCGACGTACCGCTCCGCGCCGCTCTCGGGGTCGCGCACCAGCCACGAGTCGGCCGACCGCTTCACGACCAGCAGACGACGCCCGGACTCGTCCTCGACGGTTCGCACGGACGGCGGTGAGGCCCGCGGGCGGTTAGGCGTTGTCGTCGCCGTCGCGGGCCCGCTCGGCGCCCGCTCGGCCGTCGCCGACGTCGTCGTCCTCGTCACGGCGCTGGTGGAAGCCCCGGATCGACCGGACCAGCGCGGCCGCGGCGAGGAGGCCGACGAGGACGGCGGCGCCGCCGGCCCGCCACTCGCCCCGGAAGTAGATCAGCATCAGTCCGACTGCGGGCGCGCCGAGGGCGACGTTCGCGAGGACGACGCTCGTCCACCACGTCGCCGCGAGGTCGCGGTCCACGTCCTCGGGGGCGGTCGACGGGGTCGGCGCCTGCGGGGCGAGGTCACGCTCCGGCGAGCCGAACTGGTTCTCGGGGTCGTACTCCGCGGGTTCGACGGGGCCGAACGGCTCCTCGGGGTTCTGGCCGTCGTCGCCCGCCGACCCGTCGCTCACGGGCGCTCGGTCGGACCGGACGATCAAAAGTGGGTCGTTACGTCGCCTCGTGGAGGTCGACGGCGACGGTCGCCTCCACCCACGCGAACGGCTCCTCCGCGTCGTGGAGCACGACGCCGTCGTCCACCTCGTAGGCCTCGACGGTCGTGGTTCCGTCGTGTCCCAGTTCGTGGCGCCCCTCCCTGGCGGTCGCGTCGTCGCGCAGTGACATGAGCGTGGGGATGCCTGTCACACGTATATGCTTTCCGTCCGCTTACCACAGACGAGAACGGCCCGATGCCGAAGCGTTTAGGCCGAACCTACCGAACGGGCGATCATGAGCGATCAGGCCTCCTTCGGCGACTTCACGGGCGACGGAGACGACGACCGTCCGCCCGAGGAGGCCGCGGCGGTGGCGGGCAACGGAGGCGCGTCCGCGAACGCCGCGGTGGTGACCGACGACTCGCGCTACCCGGCTGCCGACGGCACGCTACGGATGGCGGTGACGCAGGTGGACTACACCGTCGAGGGGCGAGGCGACGAGGAGTATCCCGTTGTCCACGCCTTCGGACGCACGCCCGACGGCACGCGCGAGCACGTTCGTGTGCTAGAGTTCGAGCCGTACTTTTACACGCCGACCGACGAGCTGACCGAGGACCCCGTCGAAGCGTACGGTTCGGTCCTCTCCGCCCGCGAGACCGGCCCGGACGGCGAACCGTTCGAGTCCATCCGGGGCGAGCGGCTGACGAAGATCGTCGCCCGCACGCCGCGGGACGTCGGGTCGATCCGCGACGACTTCGAGACGACATACGAGGCCGACATCCTGTTTCCGAACCGTTTTCTCATCGACAAGGGGGTCGGCGGCGGCGTCGAGGTGCCCGCGCGCCGCCTCGACGACGGTCGGCTCCAGGTCCACCACACGGAGGTCGAGCCCGTCGAGGTCGAGGCCGACCTCCGCGTGAACACGTTCGACATCGAGGTCGACGACCGCAACGGCTTCCCCGAGGACGGCGAGGAGCCGATCGTCTGTCTGACGAGCCACGATTCGTACGCGGACGAGTACGTCCTCTGGGTCTGGGAGCCCGAGGCCGCGACCGCGAGCCCGCCGGCCGACCTCGACGGCTACGAACAGATCGACGGGTCGGCCGACGTCGAGGTTCGGGTGTTCGACACCGAGACGGCGATGCTCGACGACTTCCTCTCGTACCTGAAGGCGACCGATCCGGACGTTATCACTGGCTGGAATTTCGAAGATTTCGACGCACCGTACCTCCTCGACCGGCTGGAGGTTCTCGCCCCCGAGGCCGCCGAGGACGAGTCGCTCGCGGTCGAACGTCTCTCCCGCGTCGACGAGGTGTGGCGCGGCGGGTGGGGCGGTCCCGATATCAAGGGGCGCGTCGTCTTCGACCTGCTCTACGCCTACAAGCGCACGCAGTTCACCGAACTCGAGTCGTACCGGCTCGACGCGGTGGCAGAACTCGAACTCGACGTCGGCAAGGAGCGCTACTCGGGCGACATCGGTGACCTGTGGGAGCAAGAGCCCGACCGGCTGCTGGAGTACAACCTCCGGGACGTCGAGCTCTGCGTCGAGATCGACCGCAAACAGTCGGTGATCGCGTTCTGGGACGAGGTCCGCCGGTTCGTCGGCTGTCTGCTCGAGGACGCACCCACGCCCGGCGACGCGGTGGACGTCTACGTCCTCCACAACGCCCACGGGCGCTTCGCGCTCCCGACGAAGGGTCAACAGGCGTCGGAGGAGTTCGAGGGCGGCGCCGTCTTCGAGCCGGTGACGGGCGTGCGCGAGAACGTCACTGTACTTGACTTGAA
>JAZKRX010000066.1:0-9945 GCA_036626375.1 Haloferacaceae archaeon | reverse complement strand
GTAAAAACCGTCGCGCGGGAGTTCGCGCCCGCGGTGCGGACGAACGCCGTCCTGCCGGGGCCGTTCGAGACGAGCCGGATCGAGGAGCTGATCGAGCACCGCGTCGAGACCGGCGAGTACGAGAGCTACGAGGCGGGGCTGGCGGGGTTCGCCGAGGACGTGCCGGTCGGGCGGGTCGGCGATCCCCGGGAACTGGGCGACACCGTCGCCTTCCTCGCGAGCGACCGGGGCGGGTTCGTCAACGGCGTCGCCCTGCCGGTCGACGGCGGGGCGATCCGCTCTTAGTACCGCCCCTCGTCGCGCAGGCGGTCGACAAGCGTCCGCACCACGTTCGCGCTGTCGCGCGGGACGACGAGCACCCGGTCGTCGACGGCGACAACGGCGAGGTCGTCGACGCCGACGAGCGAGACGTGGGCATCGTCGCTCCAGACGACGTTGCCCGTCGCGTCGACGGCCGTGAGCTCCGCGAACGCGGCGTTTTCTCCCTCGCTCTGCCGCCCCACCGCGTCCCACGTCCCGAGGTCGTCCCACCCGAAGTCGGCGGGCACGAGCGCGGCCTCGTCCCGGGCGGCCGCGTCCTCCATCACCGCCTCGTCGACGCTGACCGCGGGGACCGCCTCGAACCCGTCCTCGGGGTCGCCGTCGTCGAGGGCGTCGAGAAGCGGCGCGAGCGGCGAGTCGCGGGCCGCGTCGAGGAAGGCGCTCGCGCGCCACGCGAAGATCCCGGCGTTCCACCGGAAGCCGCGGGCGAGGTAGTCCGCGGCGGTCGCCCGGTCGGGCTTCTCGTGGAACCGGTCGAGTGGGGACCAGCCGTCCCGCTCGGGGCCGGGTTCGAGGTAGCCGTAGCCCGGGTCGGGGCGGGTCGGTTCGATACCGAGCGTGACCAGCCGGCCCGTGCGCTCGGCGACGCGCGCGGCCCGAGCGGCCGTCTCGCGGAAGGCGTCGTCGTCGCGCACGACGTGGTCGCTCGGGCAGACGAGGACGACGGGGTCGTCGCCCCGCTCGGCGAGTCGGTGGGTGACGTACGCGGCCGCCGGTCCGGTGTCGCGCGCGGCTGGTTCGACGAGGACGTCCGCGTCGACGCGGTCGCGGACGCCCGACGCGAACGCTGGCGCCGTCGAGACCACCACCGCCTCGGCGACGTCGAGGCGGTCGACCGTCCGTGCGAGCAGCGAGCGGTCGCCGCCGAGCGAGAGGAACTGCTTCGGGCGGTCCGCCCGCGTCGCGGGGTAGAGCCGGGTGCCGGTGCCGCCGGCGAGGACGCAGGCTATCACCACGTCTCGACCGCCCCCTCGCGCACGTCCTCGACACAGCCCTCGCAGTCGGGGTGGCCGGCCTCGAAACAGGCGGGCCGGCCCTCCTCGTCGACGAGGACGGCGCGGCGCTCGGCGTGGCGTCGACAGACGATGCGGGCCCGGCCCTCGTCGTCGTGGGGGAGCGACGCGACCCGGTAGCCCTCGCGGTAGGCCCGGCGGCTCTCGGCGGCGGTCCGGCCGGCGCGCCGGAGCGCACGGCGGACCCGCGAAGCGAGGTCCATGGCCGAGGGGCGGGCGCGAGCGACGAAAAGCCGTCGCACCGAACGAACTGAGGTGGCGCTCGGTCACCCCTCACGCGGTCGCTTCGCTCCCTGCTCCCGTTCGTCGTGGCCCCTCACGGGAGCCTCGGTCGGTGCCACGCGCGCCACGTCCACTTTCACTCCGGTTACGGAGGCTTTTAGCCCGTGACGCACCAACCAACACGTGCCTCCCACTGAACACACGCGGAGGCGAGCACCCATGACAGAGCTGCGAACCCACGCGGAGGAGCTTGCGGAACAGTTCTCGGACCACGTCGACGCGGACGTAGACGACATCGAGGAGCGCCTGAAAAATCTCGTCGAGGAGTACCGCATCCCGGTCGAGGAGGCGCGCCGGAGCGTCACGAACGCCTACCTCGACGAGGCGGGGATCGAGCGCGACCAGATCAGCGCCGGCGGGAGCGAGCGGGCGCAGGTGGCAGAGATCGAGAGCGACGGCGAGTGGGTCGACCTGCGGGTGAAGGTGGTCGACCTCTGGGAGCCCCGGAGTGACTCGGTCGCGCAGGTCGGGCTCCTGGGCGACGAGTCCGGCACCACCCGCTTCGTCGCGTTCGAGACGAGCGACGTCGAACAGCTGGAGGAGGGCGCGAGCTACGCGCTGGGCAACGTCGTCACCGACGAGTACCAGGGCAACTACTCGGTGAAGCTCAACCGGACGACGACGGTCGAGCGCCTCGACGAGGAGGTGGAGGTCGGCGACGACGCCGACGAGGTGGTCGGCGCGCTGGTCGACGTCCAGTCCGGGAGCGGCCTGATCAAGCGCTGTCCCGAGGAGGACTGTACGCGCGTCCTCCAGAACGGCCGCTGCTCGGAGCACGGACAGGTCGACGGCGAGTTCGACCTGCGGATCAAGGGCGTCCTCGACGACGGCACGGAGGTCCACGAGGTCATCTTCGACCGCGAGGCGACCGAGGAGCTGACCGGCACGACGCTCGAGACGGCGAAACAGACGGCCAAAGACGCCCTCGACACCGCCGTCGTCGGCGAGGAGATGCACGCACAGATCGTCGGGCGGTACTACCGCGTCCGGGGGCCGACCCTCGGCCGGTACCTGCTGGTCGACGAGTTCGAGGAGCTGGGCGCGCCGTCGGCGGACGACGCCGAGGCCGCGCTGGTCGAAGCGAGGTCGATCTAGATGTCCGGCGAGTACCCCACCCGCGAGGTCGCACGACGCGTCTTCGCGCGCGAGTTCAACGAGGCGAGCCACACGTTCAAGGAGTCCGACGAGGAGCGCGCGCCGCTGTACGCGCTCTTGCCGACCGGGGAGCGCGCGAACCGCGTCTTCCTCGTCGGCACCCTCACCGAGACGGAGGACGTCGGCGAGGACTCGGAGTACTGGCGGGGCCGGATCGTCGACCCGACGGGGACGTTCTACGTCTACGCCGGGCAGTACCAGCCGGAGGCGGCCAGTTCGCTCCGGGACGCCCAGCCGCCGGCGTACGTCTCCGTCGTCGGCAAGCCCCGCACCTTCGAGACGGACGACGGCCGGACGAACGTGAGCGTCCGGCCCGAGTCGATCACGACCGTCGACGCCGCGGCCCGGGACCGCTGGGTGGTCGAGACGGCCCGCGCCACCGTGGCCCGGGTCGCCGCGTTCGACGACGACGGGAACGAGTACGCCCGGATGGCCCGCGAGGAGTACGACGTCGACCCGACCGAGTTCCGCGACGCCGCCGTCTCCGCGCTGGAGAGCCTGGAGACGACCGACGAACTGGACGCGGACGCGCCCGAGGCGTAGCGAGGGTCAGGCATCGCGGCCCGGATTCGCCCGGACGGCGTCGCCCTCGATGAGTGCTGCGGCGAGTTCCGTCTCCGTGACCGGCCGGGCGCCCGCGACGTCCGTCTCACGCGCGAGTCGGACCACAACGGGCGGGTGGAGGTTCGCTCGCGCCAGCAGGTCGTCGTCGTAGAACACCTCCCGCGGTGTGCCGCTCTCGACGACGTTGCCCTCGGCCATCACGCAGACCCGGTCGGCGATTTCGGCAGCGAACTCGAGGTTGTGAGTCGATAGCACCACGCTGATACCCTTCTCGTGGATCCCTCGGATCCGCTCGGCGACCAGCCGGGAGCGTTCGGGGTCGAGGCCGGCCAGCGGTTCGTCGAGGACGACCACGCCCGGCTCCAGCACGAGCACACCGGCGAGGCCGACGAGGCGCTTCTCGCCGCCGCTGAGGTAGTGGGGGACCCGGTCTTCGAGGTGGGCGGCGTCGACGGTCGCGAGCGCCTCGCGGGCCCGCTGTTCGGCCGCCTCGCCGGTCGTCCCGTAGTTCTGCAGGCCGAACAGCACGTCGTCCAGTACCGTGGGCGCCACCAGTTGGGTGTCGGCGTCCTGAAAGACGAACCCGACCTCTTTGCGGGCGTGGGCCTTGTTCTCCTCGGTGATCGCGGTGCCGTCGACGACGAGCTCCCCCTCGTCGGGCACCAGTGTCGCGTTCAGGTGTTCGAGCAGCGTCGACTTGCCCGCGCCGTTGCCGCCGACGAGGGCGACCACCTCGTCGGCGTACACCGAGAAGTCGACGTCGTGCATCCCGACGGTGCCGTCGGGGTAGGTGTGCGCCTCACACCGGAGGTCGACCAATGGCGTCCGGTCCCCAGAGCGATCCGTGCTCATAGCGGGACCACCTCGTAGACGGCGACCAGCGCGTAGGCGACGACGCCGGCGTAACAGGCGCCGACGGCGAGGAGTTCGCGAGCTGGCGGGCGCGAGACGTCGCCGTACAGCGTGATGTCGCCGTCGTAGCCACGGGCCTCCATCGACTTGACCAGCCGCTCGGAGCGCTCGATGGCGGTCAAGAGCGTCATCCCCAGGATCCGAGCGTAGGTCCGGCGGTTCGCCCAGAACTCCGAGAGCGACGCCCCGCGAGCGAGCACGCCCTTCACGAGGTCCTCGAGCGTCTCGATCATGACGAACGTGAACCGGTAGGTGAGCAGGGCGACCTGGTCGATCGGTCGGGGGAGCAGACGCCCGAGCAGGGAGGCGATGTCGGCGTACCGGGTGGTCATCGTCGCCGTCAGCGAGAACGTGACGACGGTCAGCGACCGGCAGGCGAGTTCGCCGAACAGCGTCGCGCCCGCCCACGTGACCGAGAGGTCGCCGACCGGGGTGGGGAGTGCCCCGCCGACCGGGACCCCGGGTTCAAGAAAGGCCAGCGGGCCCGCCACCGAGACGACGAACAGGAGCGGCAGGGTGTACCAGTAGCCCAGCCGGCGGTACGGCAGCCCGGCAACACCGTAGACGGCGAGCGTCGCGGCGTAGAGCCCCGCGAGGACGACCACACTGTCGACGACGGTCACCGCGAGGACGAGTGCGCCCACCACGCCGACCTTCGTCCACGGGTTGACGCGGTGGAGCGGCCCCTCGCGGTGCTCCGCGTACGCGGTGATCAGCCGCGGGTCCGGAACGTGGTTCGACAGGGTCGTCACGGTTATCGGGCCGCGCGCTCGGAGTCGTCGAGTCCGCGGTAGCGGCTCGCATAGGCGTACAGGCCGATCCCGAGGACGGCAAGCAGGACGACGACGCCGGCGAACTCGAGCATCAGACCACCCTTGCGAATCGGGCCGGCGACGACGATTCCGCGCCCGAGGTCGACGAGCGCGCCACCGCCCTCTCGCGCGCCGCGCTGGAGCGCCTGCGCGGAGCGTTTGGCCCACGGGAGCGCGCCGCCGGTCGACGTGAACCCCCAGAGGCCGGCGGCGAGACAGACCGCGAACAGGCCGGCGAGGCCGCCGTACCCCTTCGGGCGGTCCATCAGGCGGTCACCCCGGCGGACTCCTCGCCCGTGGTGCGGTCGACGAGGCCGACGAGGTCGGGTCGGACCGAGGCGAGGAACTGTACGACGAAGCCGGTAAGAACGCCCTCGACGACAGCGACGCCGAGGTTGAGGCCGACCAGTCCGGCGACGGCGATCGTCAGGTCACCACGCGGCAGGGCGCTGCCGTTCACACCGCTGACCACGATGATCGCGCCCATCAGAATCGCCCCGGCGGAGAGGCCGAGGGTCGCGGCGCCCGCGCCCGCGGGGAAGATGTCCCAGTCGGTCCGGAGTAGCGTCCGGAACGCGTAGTAGGCGACGATCGCCTCGCTCGCGTTGACCAAGGTGTTCGCCCCCAGTAGGCCGACTGCGCCGTGGCCGAGCGCCGCCGAGAAGATATTGACCACGAGGGCGATGAGCGCGCCGAGTAGCGGCCCGGCGAGAATCCCCACGAGCCCGGTGAGGTTCATGTGGATCCCGCCCCAGACGGGGATGTTCAGCTGGAAGACCGCGAAACTGGCGGCCGCGCCGATGCCGGCGAGTGCGATCTGGTGGGTCTCGATACCGCCCTTCCGAACTCTATAGACGACCGCACCGACCAGCAGAGCGCCGAGCGTCGTCCAGAGCGCCAGCGCCCACAGCGGGAACGACCCTTCGCCGAGGTGGATGTGAGCCATGTAGTTGTTAACACTATAGCCTAAGATAATAATACTAGGTATCTCGATCACAGAATTTGTTAATTTATCAAAGACGGTCTCGTCGGGGCGGTCAGCCCACCGTTTCGACTGGAGATGACCGTGTGCGGGCCCCTCGCGCCCGATCACGGGGAGCGACTGTCGGAGGCGGAACGAACGATTAAGTGGGAGCCCGTCTCACGTGGGGGCACGATGGGCAACAAGAACAAGACCATCTCCTTTCGCGTCAGCGAGGACGCGTTCGAGGAGCTCCGCGACATCGCCGAGGAGCGTGACCTCTCGCTCTCGGCGGTGTTCCGGGACTACGTCGACACGTTCGTTGCCCACGAGGGCGCGGTGCGGGTGGTCCCCGAGCACGAACTGGAGGCCCACGACGAGGACACCTCGTCGTTCCCGCCGACGGTAGAGGTGCCAAAGCGGTTCATCCGCGAGCACGAGCGGCTCGAACTCGAGGCCGACCACCTGCGCGAACAGCTCGACGAGTACAAACGCTACGTCAACCACCTCCGGGAGCGCGTCGAAGGCGACGACGAGGTGATCCACCTCGACGACCTCGACCCGGACGTGGGCGGCGACGACCCCTCGTTCGTGAGTGACCTGGGCGAGCGGGAGCGCGACCCCGACCGCGACGAGCCCTCGTTCCGGATCGGGTAGTCGGCCGGCCGGTCAGCCGACCAGTTCGTCGCGCGCCGTCCGCGCCGCCCGCGCCGTCTCCTCGTGGCCCTCGACGTCCGCCAGCCGTTCGACCGCCTCCAGGGTCCTGATGGCGTCGTCGAGGAACGACCGCACGTCGCCGGGGTAGGCGTAGAGCATGTAGTCGTCGCCCATCACGTCGACGATTGCGTCGGGGCCGAGCCCCTGGGCCCGGAGGTCGAGCAGGTACCGGACGAACTGTCGCTCGGGGTAGCCCGTGTACACCGCCTCGTCGTCGCAGTCGAGAAAGTCCTCCGCGAACTCGAGCAGCCGGTCGCGGGTCGCGTCGTCTACCTTCGCGAGCCCCTCGCCCGAGTAGAGCAGCTCGAGCGTCGCGCCGGCGAACGCGCTCCGCGGGAGCGACGTCTCCAGCTGGGACGCGATCTGCCGGTGGTTCTTCAGGTAGACCTTGTCCGTGATCGCCACGGCAGAGAGAGTCGGGTCGGGCAGGAAAGGCCGTCGGTCAGACGCCGGCGGCCGAGGCGACGCCGACGTCGTCGACGAGAACCGAACGGACGGCGTCAAGGTCGGGCTGGGTCTGCGGGTCGTCGGCGACCCAGCGGTAGCGGACGACACCCGCCGGGTCGACGACGAAGACGGCCCGCTTCGAGACGCGGCGGTGGCCGTCGAACTCGTCGTACAGCACGCCGTAGCGCTCGCTGACGGCCCCGTCGCTGTCACTGAGGAGCGGGAACCCGAGGCCGTGCTCCGCGGCGAACTGGCCGTGGCTGAACACGCGGTCCGTGCCGATGCCGAGGACCTGCGTGTCATCGAGGAACGTGAGCCAGTCGGCGTCGCGCAGCGAGCACCACTCGGTCGTACACGCCGGGTGGAAGTCGAAGACGTAGAACGCGAGGACCGCGGCCGAGCCCCGCTCGAGGACATCGTCGAGCCGGTAGGTCGCTCGCTCGCCGTCTGCGATACCCGGGAGCGCGAAGTCGGGAGCCTCGTCACCGTGAGCTATCATCCACTCGAACGTTCTGTCTCGAAGACTTGAATCACCCTCGGGCGTGTGTGGTCGACACACGCGACCGACGGGCCCGGAGTCGTAACGTACTTCACCGCGACGCGCGTCAGTCTGAGTGCGACGAGTCCGGGTTGGGGTAGTGGTTATCCTTCAGCCTTGTGGAGGCTGAGAGGCGGGTTCGATTCTCGCACCCGGACTGCCACTCCGAACGAACCGAGAGCCATGGCTGTCCTCATACGCGGTGTCCGTAACCAGCGTCACCTGGGGTGCCGACTGGCGTTCGTGAGGATGCACTCTCCTCGTGCCGACTAGTCCGTCAGCCGCGGGCAGACACCGAATCCAAGAGGAGATCCTAGAAGTCATCTCACTCGAGCTAACTCGACGTGATGACAACGCCCTCCCGAGAGTTGAAACGCGAAGGCCATGGAACCTGCGCCCGTGGACGCCAATGCCTGTCCGGCGTGTGATACGGAGTTCTCGACCAGACGGGGGCTCAGAGTACACCACAGTCGCGTTCACGGAACCTGTCTCCCGAACAGGACGTGTGCCAGCTGCGACGAGCGGTTCTACTCGGAGTACGAGAAGAAGTACTGCTCCGACGAATGTCTCGACGAGGGGACGTGCTTCGAAGGGGCTGCAAATCCCAACTACAGCGGCGAACAGGAGGGCAGCGAGTGCGAGATATGCGGCGGAGAGTTCCGATTCTATCCGTCGGAGAAACGAGGACTGTACTGCTCGGACTGCGTGGAGGAAGAACGCTGGCAGACCACCCCGGACGTCACCGGCGAGAAGAATCCACAGTGGAACGGCGGAAAGGAGGAAGTCACGTGTGCGGTCTGCGGTCAGAGCATCGAGCGGTACCCGAGTGAGTTGACCGGAGACGTCTCCGTCTGTAGCGATAGCTGCCGACAGGCGTGGCTCTCCGACGCGTTCGCCGGTGACGGCCATCCGAACTGGAAAGGCGGTACCAACGAGCCGTACGGCCAGGGGTGGGCGCGGGTTCGCCGGGAGGCACTCGAGCGTGACGGATATCGGTGTGTCGTCTGTGGAACGACAGCAGCCGAACTCGGTCGAAATCCCGATGTCCACCACCTCGTTCCCGTTCGCGTGTTCGCCGAGTCAGACGACCGCAGCAAGCAGGACGCACACGTGCTCGAGAACGTAGTCTCACTCTGCGTCGGGTGTCACAGGAAGGCCGACTTCGGGAAGATATCGAGGGGCGAACTGCGCGAGAAGACTGGCGGTCACGGAGAGGCGTGAGACGCGGGTTCGATTCTTGCACCCGGACCGTTCTGGCGACGAGCGAACGCGAGGAGCCGAACGGCCGCTAGAGTTCGATTCTCGCACCCGGATCGTCACGCCACCTCCGCACCCGAGCCGGCCGGCTGTAAACACGTTCATGCCTCGTCGGCCCGTGACACGGACATGGCGGAGGAAGTCGGTCGGCGCCGGCTGCTGAGCGCAGTCGGGGTCGGCGTCGCGTGTGGACTCGCCGGCTGTGCCGGGGCAGAGGCTGGCGGCGGACGGTCGGTCACCGTCGCGGGCGAGGGCGCCTGCGTCGACGGGTTCCGTATCGTCGAGGAGGCGGCCCGCGTCGCGTCGGGACGGTCCGCGTCGGTCAGGCTCCGGTTCGTGAACGAGAGCGACGCCCCGCTCTCGTACGACGCGCGGGTGGTGTTCGAGCGGACGACGTGGATCGGGAACGCGGTGCGGCGCGGACAGGTGAGCCTCGCCGGAGCGCTCGCGGCCGGTGAGAGCGTCGTCCGGACGGCGGCACTGGACGAGCCCGGCCCCGGATCGACGGGGTACGAGGTGGAAGCGTCGGTCACCTGTGAGGCGACGTGACCCGGGTCCCGGTCTGGGAGTGGGCGGCGGTCGAACGCGGCCTGCGCGGGTTCGACGGCGAGGTCGAGGTAGACGAGGACCGGCTGGTGCTGCGGGCGGGGAGTGCCCGCTTCGCGGTGACACGCGACGGGCGCGTCGAGGCGGGGATGCCGCTCCACTCGTTTTCCGGCGACGCCGAGACGCTCCGGTTCGACCACGACGAGGGGGTGATCGGCGTCTCGGCGGGCGGCGTCGAGTACGAGTTCCGGGTGCCATGACATCCTCTCTGACGTGAACAGCGTGGCGTTTTCAGCGCCACGAGCAGACGACACAACGCGCCGTCAATGTCGGGAGTTCCTCGCGCTGGGGGTATCGGTTACCGACCCACGGAGGCAACTTGCGGGTTCGTATGCTCCTCGTTGGGAACCGAGCGTGGTG
>JAZKRX010000065.1:0-9950 GCA_036626375.1 Haloferacaceae archaeon | reverse complement strand
TCGACCAGGTCGAGTCGAGCCCGGGCGAGCAGGTCGTCGCGCCCGGCGCCTCCTGTCGGACCCAGCTCGGCGACGAGTACGAGGCGTCGGTTCCGACCCCGGTCGAGATGGTGGCCGCGGCGCTGGCCTGACTCCGGCGCCGAGCGCCGTCCGCCCGAGCGCCCCGGCGCGTTCCCCGAAACGGCTCGAACGCTGTTGCCTGACTCCCCACAACGGCTTAGTGTGATGGTCGCCTCGCGTCAGTCGGAATGTCGGAGTACGTCCGGCCGGTCCCCGACTCGCTCGCCGACCCCGACGACGAGGGTGAGGTCGACCTGTCTGTCCCCTCGCTGTATCTCAACCGCGAGCTGTCGATGCTGGAGTTCCAGCGCCGCGTCCTCCACGAGGCGCTGGACGAGCGGACGCCGCTGCTCGAACGCGCGCGCTTTCTCGGCCTGTTCACGAAGAACGTCGACGAGTTCTTCATGAAGCGGATCGGCGGGCTGAAACAGCAGATAGACGCCGGCGTGACAGAGCGGACCGTCGACGGACGGACGCCGGAAGAGCAGTGGATGGAGGCGCTGGAGACGGCCCGGCCGATGTTCGAGCGCCAGTCGACGTGCTGGCGCGAGGCGGTCAAGCCCGCCCTCGCCGACGCCGGGGTGTACGTCCACGACTACGCCGACCTGACCGCCGACCAGCGCGCGGCGGTCCGGGAGTACTTCGAGCGGAACGTCCTGCCGACGCTGACGCCGCTCTCGTTCGACCCCGCCCACCCGTTTCCGTTTATCTCGAACCTCTCGCTCTCGCTCGGCGTTCTCGTCCGCCGGGGAGACGGCGACGAGGACGAGGTGACGTTCACGCGGGTGAAGATCCCACAGAACCGCCCGCGGCTGGTCGAACTGGAGACGGAGCAACACCCGGACGCGACCGCCGAGTACGTCCGGCTGGAGGCGGTGGTCCGCGAGAACCTCGATCTCCTGATCCCGAACGTCGAGGTGGTCGACGCCGCGCTGTTCCGGCTCACCCGGAACGCCGAGGTCCGCCGGGACGAGGAGGTGGCGGAGGACCTCATCGAGATGATCGAGTCCGTGATCGAGCAGCGGCGGTTCGCGACCGCGGTCCGGCTGGAGGTCGAAGCCGACATGCCCCAGCGGATGGTCGACGTGCTGACCGAGCAGCTCCGCGTCGACGACCGCGAGGTGTTCCGTCGGGCGGGGCCGCTCGACATGCGCCACCTGATGGACCTCGGCGACCTCGACCGGCCGGACCTCGCGCGCTCGCCGTGGACGCCCCAGCCACACCCGCGGCTGGAGCGGAGCGGGGTGGGTCACCTCGACGACGGCGGGGATATCTTCTCGGCGGTTCGGGACGGCGACATCCTGCTTCACCACCCCTACCACTCCTTCACGGAGACGGTCCAGCGGTTCCTCGCCGAGGCCGCCTCGGACCCGGACGTGCTGGCGATAAAGGCGGCCATCTACCGCACCGCCTCGGACTCGAAGATCATCCAGTCGCTCATCGACGCCGCGGACAACGGCGTACAGGTCGCGGTGATGGTCGAGCTGAAGGCGCGTTTCGACGAGCAGAACAACCTGGAGTGGGTGCGCCGGCTGGAGGAGGAGGGCATCCACGTCGCCTACGGGACCGTGGGGCTGAAGACCCACACCAAGACGGCGCTGGTGGTGCGCGAGGAGGCGTCGGGCGTCGAGCTCTACTCCCACGTCGCGACGGGCAACTACCACTCCGAGACGGCGAAAGGCTACGTCGACCTCGGGCTCCTGACCGCCGACCGCGAGGTCGGACAGGACCTCGTGAAGGTGTTCAACTTCTTCACGGGGCCGTCGCTCGACGAGCGGTTCAGCAAGCTCCTGATCGCCCCCGTGGCGATGCGCGAGCGCTTCGTCGAGATGATCCGCCGCGAGGCCGACCACGCCCGCGCCGGCCGGCGTGCGCGCATCGTCGCGAAGCTCAACGCGCTGGAAGACCCGGGGATCGTCCGCGAACTGTACGCCGCGGCGCAGGCCGGCGTGGATATCGACCTGATCGTCCGGGACATCTGCCGGCTCCGCCCCGGGATCGCCGGCCTGACGGAGACCGTCACCGTCCGGAGCGTCGTCGGCCGGTTCCTCGAACACTCGCGGATCGTCTACGTCGAGAACGGCGGCGACCCCGAGTACTACCTCGGGAGCGCCGACTGGATGACCCGCAACCTCGACCACCGGGTCGAGGCAGTCGCGCCCGTCGAGGACCCGACGATCCGGGAGCAGCTGCGGTTCGTCCTGGAGGTGATGCTCGCGGACAACCGCCGGGCGTGGGAGATGAACGCGGACGGGAGCTACGAGCAGCGTCGCCCCGGTGACGACCCGACCTACGACACGCAGGCGATCTTGATGGAGCAGACCCGCCGCGCGGTCGAGCGCGAGGACGTCAGCCGCGGACTGGTGACCGACCACCCCGCCGCGACCGGCGAACTGCTGGTCGAGGCGGTCGACGAGTCCGACGCGGAGTCGGCGACTCCCGACCCGGACGCCGCCGCCGACCTCCCCGCCGCGCTCCGCGCGCACCCCGACCGCTGGTACGTCCCCGACAGCGACCGCTACGGCTACGCGGTCCGGACGCCGGACGGGAGCCGGGCGTACCGGGTCACGGCCGAGGCGGCCGCCGAACTGGTTGCGCGCCACTACGAGTAGGCCCCGGGCCGGCGCGCGGCGACCGCTGGCTCCGCGCCAGACACGCCACCGACAAGTGCAACGGCGTGGTACGACGCCCGTGACACGAGCGCACGCGCCGGTCGCGCCGCCGGTCGCTCTCACCGTCGCGGGGAGCGACTCGGGCGGCGGTGCCGGGATCCAGGCCGACCTCCAGACGTTCGCGGCCCACGGCGTCTTCGGGACGAGCGCCGTGACCGCGACGACGGCACAGAACACACGGGGTGTCGCGGACACCCACGTCCTGCCGGTCGAGCACCTCCGGGCGCAGTACCGCGCCGTCGTCGACGACTTCGCCCCGAGCGCGGCCAAGACGGGGATGCTCGCGACGGCCGAGGTGGTCGAGACGGTGACGGACCTCCTCGCCGGCTTCGACGGGCCGGTCGTCGTCGACCCGGTGATGGTCGCGGCGTCGGGCGACCGTCTGCTGAGCGAGGCTGCGGAGGCGGCCTACGCGGACCTGCTCGCGACGGCCCGTCTCGCGACGCCGAACGTCGACGAGGCGGAGGTACTGGCGGACACGACGGTGGAGACGCCCGCCGACGCCCGCGCCGCGGGCGAGCGGATCAGAGAGACGGGCGTCGACGCGGTGCTGGTCAAGGGCGGACACCTCGCTGGGACCGACGGGGTGGTCGACACGCTCGTGACGGGCGACGGCGTCGAGCGGTTCACGCACCCCCGGGTCGACACGCGGGCGACGCACGGCTCCGGCTGCGTGCTGTCGAGCGCCGTCGCCGCGCGGCTGGCGTCGGGCGACGACCTGGCCGCGGCGGTCGGCGGCGCGACGGGCTTTCTCGAGCGTGCGGTGCGCTACGGCGTCGACGCCGGCGAGGGGCCGGGCGCGGTCAACCCGCTCGTGGACCTGCGCGACGACGCCGCCCGCGAGCCGACGACGGAGGCGGTGGCGGCGTTCGTCGAGCGGGTGGCCGGACCCGACCTCCGGCCGCTGGTTCCCGACCGCGGGCTGTCGGTCGTCGGGGCGACGCCGTACGCCGAGGGCCCCGAAGACGTGGCGGCGGTCGAGGGCCGCGTCGTCAGGACGCGGTCGGGCGTCACCGCGGTCGGCGGCGTGCGGTTCGGGACGGAGTCGCCCGCCGCGGCGGCGCTTCTCGACGCGCGGGAGGTCGACCCGGCGCTCCGGTTCGGCGTCGCCGCGGCCGACGCGCCGGTCGTCGAGCGCGCGTTCGCGGCCCACGCGACGACGACGACGCTGGCCGACGGACGACGGTGTGCGTTCGGTCCGACGCCCGACGCCGTCGAGCGCGCGGTCGCGGCGGCGCTGTCGGACGGAAAGACCGATTAGGGCGCGGGCCGGCCCCCGAACGTCGCCCCGGTGACCGTCGGGTAGGGCTGCCGGTCGTCGGGCGCGACCGTCACGCTTTATCGCCGCGCCGCGCAGCGGGGGCTATGGGAATCGTCGAGGAGTTCACCCGGCTGAAGCGGGAGTCGGGCGCCGACGTCCTCGCGATGCAGGTCGGGGATTTCTACGAGTTCTTCGGCGACGACGCGGAGCTGGTCGGCGACGAGCTCGACCTGAAGGTGTCACAGAAGGCCGCGGGCGGGACCACGCATCCGATGGCGGGCGTGCCCTGCTCGGAGCTGGCGCCGTATCTCCGTGCGCTGGTCGAGCGAGGCTACCGCGTCGCCGTCGCGGACCAGCGCGACGAGGCGCTGGCCGACGGGAGCCACGAGCGCGAGGTGACCCGGGTCGTGACGCCGGGGACGCTCCTCGACGCCGGCGACGCCGCGGCGCGCTACCTCGCCGCGCTGGTCCGCGTCGACGGCCGGTACGGGCTCGCGCTCGCGGACGCCACGACGGGCGAGTTCCGCGCGACGACCGTCGACGACGCCGACCGGGCGGTCGCCGAGCTCGCCCGGTTCGACCCGACAGAGGTCCTGCCGGGGCCGGCGCTGCGCGACGACGACGCGGTCCTCTCGCGGCTGCGCGAGGCGACCGAGGCGACGCTGACGCTCCACGAGGCGCGGGCGTTCGAGCCCGGTCGGGCGACGCGGGCGCTCGCCGAGCAGTTCGGCGCGGGCGTCGTCGACGGGGTCGGGCTGGCGCGTCCGGCCGTCGCCGCCGCGGGGGCCGCCCTCGCGTACGTCGCGGCGACGAACGAGCCCGTGACGGCCGCGATGACGCGCATCCGGGCGTACGACGGGAGCGACCACCTCGGCCTCGACGCGACGACGCGGCGGAACCTCGAGCTCGTCGAGCCGATGACCGGCGACGGGCCGGCGCTGCTGGACGTCGTCGACCACACCGAGACGGCGGCGGGCCGCCGGCTCCTGCGCGAGTGGCTCGTCCGGCCCCGCCGGGACGTCGAGACGGTCGAGCGGCGCCACGACGCCGTCGGGTCGCTCGCGGCGGGGGCGCTCGCGCGCGACCGGCTGACGGCGCTGCTCGCCGACGCCTCGGACCTCGAACGCCTCGCGGCGCGCGTCGCGGGCGGGAGCGCGGACGCGACGGACCTCGTGCGCGTCCGGGAGACGCTCGCGCTCCTCCCCGACCTGCGCGAGACGGTCGCCGGCACCCCGCTCGACGCGTCGCCGGTCGCCGACCTGCTCGACCGACCGGACGCCGCGGCCGCCGCCGACCTCCGCGAGCGAATCGAGGCCGCGCTCGTCGACGACCCGCCCGAGACGACGACGGAGGGTGGGCTCTTCCGCCGGGGGTACGACGACGCGCTCGACGACCTGATCGACGACCACGAGGCGGTCGTCGACTGGCTCGACGGACTGGCCGACCGGGAGACGGCGCGCACCGGGATCACCCACCTCCAGGTCGACCGGAACACGACCGACGGGCACTACATCCAGGTCGGCAAGTCAGAGACCGACCGGGTGCCCGACGACTACCGCGAGATAAAGACGCTCAAGAACTCGCGGCGGTACGTCACCGACGAACTGGAGGCGCGGGCCCGCGAGGTCCGCCGGCTGGAGGCCGACCGCGCCGACCGCGAGCGGGTCCTGTTCGAGCAGTTCCGCGAGCGTGTCGGCGACCACGTCGACCTCCTGCGGGCGGTCGGCGCCGTTCTCGCGGAGCTCGACGCGCTCTGTAGCTTCGCGACCCACGCCGTCGAGGCCGACTGGTGTCGGCCGACGCTCGCGCCCGCGGAGACGGGGCTGCTCTCGGTCGAGGCGGGCCGTCATCCCGTGGTGGAGCGGACGACGGAGTTCGTGCCGAACGACCTCCGTCTCGACGCCAGCCGGCGGCTCCTCCTCGTCACCGGGCCGAACATGAGCGGGAAGTCCACCTACATGCGGCAGGCGGCGCTGATCGTTGTCCTCGCGCAGGCCGGGAGCTTCGTCCCCGCCGACGCCGCGACGGTCGGCCCTGTCGACGCCGTCTACACCCGTGTCGGCGCGCTCGACGAACTCGCGCAGGGTCGCTCGACGTTCATGGTCGAGATGGGCGAGCTGGCGAACATCCTCCACGGCGCGACCGAGGAGTCGCTGGTCGTCTTAGACGAGGTGGGGCGCGGGACGGCGACGTACGACGGCATCAGCATCGCGTGGGCCGCGACGGAGTATCTCCACAACGAGGTGGGCGCCCGAACCCTGTTCGCGACACACTACCACGAGCTGACGGGGCTCGTCGCCGAACTGGACCGCGCCGCGAACGTCCACGTCGCGGTCGACGACGCCGGCGACGACGTGACCTTCCTGCGGACGGTCCGGGAGGGCCCGACCGACCGGTCGTACGGCGTCCACGTCGCGGAGCTCGCCGGCGTGCCGGCGCCGGTCGTCGACCGGGCAGACGACGTGCTCGACAGGCTGCGCGAGGAGAAGGCGGTGGAGGCTCGCGGCGGCGGGGGCGAGCCGGTCCAGACGACCTTCGACCTCGGAGCGGGGGAGTTCCGGACGGACGAGGGCGACGCGGCGCTCGACCCCGACGAGCGCGCCGTTCTCGACGCGGTCCGCGAGCTCGACCTCGCGGAGACGACGCCGGCGGCGCTGCTCGGACGGGTGAGCGAGTGGCAAGAGCGGCTGGACTGACTCCGGCCTGGCGGCTTCCGGAGACTCCGTACGCGTCCGTCTCTCACCGACCGTAGGTGATTTCACAGGCCGACTCTGACCTGTTACTGCCGTCCGCTGTACGCGGGCGACGCCGGAGGTACACGTGTCGGACGACATCACACTCCACGAGGCGACAGAACTGATCGCGGCCGCGGAGGAGGCGGCCGACGAGATAGACAACCCGATGGTCGTCGCGGTGACGAACGCGGAGGGGAACCTGGTCGCCCAGCACCGCATGGACGGGGCGTGGCTTGCCTCGGTGTCGATCTCCCGGAACAAGGCGTACACCGCGGCGGCGCTCGACACGCCGACCCACGAACTCGCCGAGCCCTCCGAGCCAGGCAACTCGCTGTACGGCCTCCAGACGACCGACGAGGGACGGATCGTGATCTTCGGCGGCGGATACCCGCTGGAGCGCGACGGCGAGATCGTCGGCGCGGTCGGCGTCTCCGGCGGCGCGGTCGAACAGGACCGTGCGGTCGCCGAGGCCGGCGTCGACAGGTGGGAACAGCACGTCGGCGAGTAGCCGACTCCGGGCCGCCGCCCGACCCGGCTATTCGAGGTCCGGCCGCGACAGCTCCGTCTCCTTCTCGGTGATCACCTGGACGAGCGTCGTGGTGCCGTTCTGGACCTGCTCGACCGCCTGCTCCAGCGCCGGTCGGAGCTCGTCGGGGTCCTCGACGTGGATCCCGTCGGCCCCGAGCGCCTCCGCGACCGCGGCGAAGTCGCCGCCGAAGGGCGTGTCGTAGGAGGCCATCTCGTGGTTCTTGAGGTAGACCGAGAGGATCGGGAGGTCCTCGCGCGTCGCGGTCTCGATGTCGAGGCCGGTCATCCCGACCGCGCCGTCGCCCCAGACGTTGACACAGAGCTTCTCTGGTTTCGCGATCTTCGCGCCCATCGCGAGCCCCAGCCCGTAGCCGAGGTGGGTGGTCTTGCCCCAGCCGACGTAGCTCATCGGCTCCGTCGCGTGGTAAAACGCAGAGAGGAAGTCACGCGGGTTGCCCGCGTCGTGGGTGATGATCGTCTCGTCTTTCGGGAGCAGGTCGTCGAGTTCGGCTACGACGCGGTAGGGGTTGATCGGCGCCTCGTCGTCGCCGAGCTTCGGCGCCCAGTCTTCGAGCCACGCCTCGCGGACCTCCGCGATCTCGGCGGCGACGGCCTCGCGCCGGCCGCGCGGCGAGTCGACGCGCTCCTCGGCGGCCTCGACCAGCGCCTCGAGGACGAGCGCCGCGTCGCCGGGGAGCGCGACGTCGACGTCCGCCTCCTTGTCGATGTCGCCGGTGTCGAGCGTCGAGTGGACGATCGTGTTGTCCTCCGGAACCGTGAGGCCGTAGGCCGTAGTTGAAAAACTACAGCCGACGCCGAACAGGCAGTCGGTCTCGTCCATGAAGTGGGCGAGCTGACGGGGTTCTGACTTCGAGGCCGCGCCGAGCGAGAGCTCGTGGTCCTCCGGGAACGCGCCCTTGGCGTTGAGGCTGGTGGCGACGGGGAGTTCGAGGAGCTCCGCGAACTCCTTCAGTGGCGCCCACGCCTCGGCGTAGTTGACGCCCTGCCCGGCGAACAGGACGGGGTTCTCGGCGGCGAGCACCGCGTCGAGCGCGGCGTCGACCTGCGCGGGGTCGGGCCCGACGCGGCTGCCCGAGGTGGGGGTGTAGCCGAGGTCGTCGAACTCGCCGACGTCCACGTCCCAGACCTCCATCGGAATCTCGACCAGCGCGGGCCGGGGGCGGCCGTTGCGGGTCGCGTGGAACGCCCGGCGGACCGTCTCGACGACGGCGTCGGGGTCGGTCAGCTGTTCCGCCGTCTTCGTGACGTGCTGGTAGTTGAGAAAGGAGTTGAATTTCGGGTCGACGTCGGTTTTCGCGCGGTCGTAGCCGCGCGGAAACGCGACCATCGGGACGGATTCGGCGTACGCCTGTGCGATCCCCCCGAAGGAGTTCTCGGTGCCCGGCCCGTGCTGACAGCAGAACACCCCGACCTCGTTGCCCGAGGTGATCCGGGAGACGGCGTCGGCCATGTGCGCGCCCGTCCGTTCCTGGCGGACGACGATGGTGCGGATGCCCGCCTCCTCCGCGGCGCCGGAGTCGAGCAGCGGGTTCGACGGGAAGCCGAAGAGATAGTCGGTTCCCTCCTCCACGAGAATCTGCGCGACCGCCTCGGTTACGTCCATGTCCCGGCACTCCTCAACCCCTCTACGTAAACTTATCCTCATGGTCGATCGAGGCGGGTAGATCCTCACGATCGATTACGAACCCGAGGGACGAAAGGCTCAATTTCGGACCGCGTGACCGCCCCGACGTGACACGACCCACCCTCGAACGGCTGTGCGTCCACGAGTCCGTCGAGAACGTCATTCCGAAGGCGGCGTTCGTCGAGGCGTTCGACGACCTCTCGATCCCCGCCGAACTCGTCGGCGACGACGAGACGTACACCGCGACCGACGCAGTGGCCTCCTTTCACCCGCGCGAGGCGTTCCTCGACGCGGCGTGGACCCACTGCATCCGGGCGGGCTACGACGCCTTCGACACCGACGCCTACGAGGCTGCGGGCATCCCGCTCACCAACTCCACGGGCATCCACGGCGCGACGGTCGGCGAGATCGCGGTCGGCTACATGCTCTCGCTCGCGCGCTACCTCCACGTCTACCGCGACCACCAGAACGAGGCCGACTGGCACGACCCGCCGTACGAGCGCCCGTTCACCGTCGAGAACGAGCGGCTCTGTGTCGTCGGGCTCGGCACCCTCGGGAAAGGGATCGCGACCCGCGCGGACGCCCTCGGGATGGACGTCGTCGGCGTCCGGCGCTCCGACGAGCCGGTCGAGGGCGTCTCGGAGCTCTACCACCCCGACGACCTCCACGCGGCGATCGAGGACGCGCGGTTCGTCGCGACCGCGGTGCCTCACACCCCCGAGACGGAGGGAACGCTCGCCGCCGAGGAGTTCGCGCTGATGCGCGACGACGCCTACGTCGTGAACGTCGCGCGTGGGCCCGTGATCGACGAGGATGCGATGGTCGACGCGCTCCAGTCCGGCGAGATCGCGGGCGCCGGCCTCGACGTGTTCGAGACCGAGCCACTCCCGGACGATTCGCCGCTGTGGGGGATGGAAGAGGTGATCATCTCGCCGCACAAGGGGAGCGCGACGAACCGCTACCACCTCGACATCGCGGACCTCGTGACGGAGAACGCCGAGCGGTTCCAGGCGGGCGAGGAGCTGCGGAACCGGGTGGCGTAGGCGAGG
>JAZKRX010000064.1:0-10221 GCA_036626375.1 Haloferacaceae archaeon | reverse complement strand
CCCCGCCGACGTCTGCGTCCTCCTCCCCACCCTCGACGAGAGCGAGACGGTCGGCGACGTCGTCCGGGACTTCCGCGAGGCGGGCTACGACGCGGTCCTCGTCGTCGACGGCGGCTCGACCGACGGCACCCGGGAAGCCGCCCGCGAGGCCGGCGCGCGCGTCGTCCGCCAGTCCGGGAGCGGGAAGGGCCAGGCCGTCCGCGAGGCAGTCAACGAACACATCCAGCAGCCGTACGTCCTCCTTCTCGACGGCGACGGCACCTACCGCGCGGCCGACGCCGACGCGATGCTCGCGCCGCTCGACGAGGGGTACGACCACGTCGTCGGGAACCGGTTCGCGGACCTGCGCCCGGGAGCGATGACGCGGCTCAACCGGCTTGGCAACTGGCTGATAAACCGCGCCTTCGGGGTGGTCCACGGCGAGCAGTTCGCGGATATCCTGAGCGGCTACAGAGCATTTTCCCGCGAGTCGTTCGAACGGATGAGCCTCCGTTCGGACGGGTTCGGCGTCGAGACGGAGATGGCGGTCGAGTGCGTCAAGAAGAACATCCCGACGACCGTCGTCCCGATCACGTACCGCCCGCGGCCGTCGGGGTCGTCGACGAACCTCCGGCCGTTCCGGGACGGCGGGGTGATCCTGCTAGAGATCTACCGCCGCGCGAAGACGAACAACCCCCTGTTCTACTTCGGGAGCGTCGGCCTCCTCTCGCTGCTGGGCGGGGGTGCCGTCGCGGTCTACGTCGCCGTCGAGTGGGTCACCCGACAGGTCTCGCACGAGGTCATGGCGGTCGTCGCCGCGTTCGGGGTGATCGTCGGGGTTCAGCTCCTGATGTTCGGCGTCCTCTCGGACATGCTCCTGGACCTCCACGAGGAGCAGATGAAGCGGATCGAGGAGCGCGACTAAAACGGGAGCAGCGCTCGGAGCTGGCCGATGACGCTCCGGGTCGAGTTCTCGCGGTACTCCTCGAAGACGGGGTGGAGCGCGTTCAGCAGCTCTGTCTCGGAGTCGTACTCGCGAACCGGCACCCGGTCGAGGACGTCCGCGAGCGCCACCTCGTTGCCCGAGGCGTCGTAGGGGATCGACGGGTCGCCGAGCGCCGTGAGCACCTCGCTGTCGGTCGCCGGCCACTCGACGTCGGCCTCGTCCAGCCGGGCGTCGAGGGCGGCGATGCCGAACGCGAGGGTCTCCGGGTCCTCGTCGTCGTCCTGGGGCGGCCTGACTGCCATTACGCCCCGTGAGACGCCGGCGCTTGTAAAGCCCGTCCGTCTCGGCGGGCCGGGCGTGGCCGTCGCGCGGGACTTATGCCCGCGCTCCGCCGACGCCCGGGCGTGACCGAGTACACCACCGTCTCGGTGCCGAAAGAGCTCGCGGCGCGGGTCGAGGAGACCATCGAAGGGACGAGCTTCACCAGCACCAGCGACCTGGTCCGGTTCCTGCTCCGGAGCATCGTCGTCGAACACCAGCGCTCGGGCGAGCTGACGGAGGCGGAGTTTCAGGCGATCGCCGACCAGCTCCGGGACCTGGGGTATCTCGACTGACCGACGGCCGGGCGCGGGCGTCGTCGCGGCGGCCCGCGACAGCGACGAGAGCGGCGGTCAGAGCGACTCGACCGGCGGCTCCGCGTCGACAACGGTGAGCGAGAGCTGCCGGCCGGAGCGCGCGAACGCGCCCAGCGACTCGCGCTCCCACGGCGGGACGGCGACGAGGACGACGGCCGCGAGGTCGTCCTCGCGCGTGAGCGCGAACGGACCCTGCGGGTGCGAGACGAACCGCGCGGTTCCACGACCCGACGGACGACCGAGGTCGACACCGAACACCGCGCGGACGGACCCGCCGGCCTCCGGGAGGTAGAGGTGGGTGAGGACCGGCTGATCGTCGTCGAGGGTCAGGTCGCGGTCGAACGCGCCCGCGGGCGTCGCGTCGAGGACGACGTTCGCGGAGTCGGGGTCGGCTGTGCGCGCGCGGTCGAGGAGCGCCTCGACCAGGCCCCTGGTGACGTACACGCCGTCGGGCGCGTCCGTCGGCTCCGCTCGGTCGCCCATCAGCCGAAGAGCACCGAGCGCGCGGCGTTGAGGTACGCGAGGGGCATGCCGCGGCGGGCGGTCCGGAGAGCGTCCCGGAGCGCCCCGGTCGCGTCGGTCGCGACCCCGGCGCCGTGGCCGACGCGCAACTGGTCGGGCGAGAGCCCGCCGAGGGCGTCCCGTGGCGGGAACGGCCGGAGCAGGGGGTGGACGCCGAGCGGTTCGTTCGGCGCACAGAAGAACTCGACCGTCCCGACCGCCTCGGGGACGTAGAGCGTGCCGCCGGCCTCCAGGGCGACCTCCTGCCACGCGCTCACGTTCCGGACGCGAATCGGCGTCATCCCGCCCACCTCGCGGTCGAACCGCTCGACGGGCGCGTCGAGCTCCTCGGCGACGCCGTCGAACCACGACGGCACGTAAACCGGCACGTCGTGCCGGCGCGCGACCTGGGCGGCGTCGCGCTTGTGCCGGTCGAGACACGTGATCACGCCCGCGACGGGGCCCACGTCGGCGATCAGGTCGTCGACGCCCGCGACGTCGACGGGGTCGAGAACCCACGCCTCGCCGCCGGACGCGACCGCGTGGCTCGCGCGCTGCATCCCCTCGTCCGGGTAGGCGATCCAGCCCACGCCGCCGTCCCATCTGTCGACCACCCGGAGGTCCGGAGAGCCACCCTTCATCGGCATGAGAGCCGGTAGGGGGCGGCGTGTTAAGTCGGCGTCGGAACGCGGGGGGCGAAAGCCGTTTTGACGCGGTCGGCGAACCGACGAGCCGTGACCGAACGTGTCTGGCCACTCGAACGGGCGGGCGGCACCGCAGCATGGACGAGTCGCGACAGTCCCCGCGGGGGCCGGCCGTGACCGTCGCGGACCAGTCTCTCGAGACGTTCCTCTCGGACGTGGCGTCGTCGCGGGTCGCCCCGAGTGCCGGCGCCGTCACGGCAGTCACCGGCGCGCTGGCGGCGTCGCTCTGCGAGATGGTCTGTCTCCACACGCCGGCGGCCGAGACGTCGCCGCGGCTCGAAGCCGCCCGAACGGAACTCGCGGCGCGGCGCGGGCGCCTGCTGGAACTGGCCGGCGACGACGCGGCCGCGGTCGAGACTGTCCAGACCGCGTTCGAGGCGTCGAGCGACGAAGACCACGGGCAGGCGGCGCTCGGGCGCGCGACCGAGGCTCCGCTCCAGATCGCCGTGGCGGCCCGGGACGTCGCCGAGGCCGCTGTCGTCGTCGCGAGCGAAGGGACCCAGAACGCCCGGACGGACGCGGTCGTGGGGGCGTACCTCGCGCGCGCCGCCGTCGCGTCGGCCGCCGCAATCGTCCGGGAGAACGTCGAACTACTGACCGACAGGTCGTTCGTCGCAGACGCGCGTGCCCGTATCGAGACGGCAGAGGCGGACGCCGAGGCTGCGGTCACGGCGATAACCGACCAGTCGGGGAACTGAGCCCGACCGGCGCGAGACGCCGGGAGCGGGTCGCGACGCCCTGCCGTCTCTCGACGGTCCAGGCGCTGGACCGGGAACTACGGCCCGTCGTCGGGCGCGGGCGCTCCGTTCGACGCGACGAGCGTCGAGCCGAGGCTCCCGAGGAAGGCAACGGCGACGAGCCCGAGTCCCGAGAGCGCGAACGGCCACCCGCCGTAGCCGGCGGTCTCGAGCCAGTTCGCGAACAGGACGAGGGCGACGCCGGCGAGGATGGCGTCGGTCGAGAGTGACATCGACGGTGACGGGGCGGCGAGGCGTGAGTGTCTTCCGGCCGAGGGTGGGCCGTCTCGTCGTCGCGGGAGGCGCCTCGGGCGGCTCGCTCCGGCGGCTCACAGCGTTAGCCGCCGCCCCCCTGGGGCCGCCCGAGGGCCCCCCCCGCCCACAACCCCCCCAGGTTGGGCGGGCCCCCCCCACGCGCGCGCGCCGGCCGTTGGCCGCCCCACGCACTCACCGCCCTCTGTTTCGCGGCGCGCTCCCTTCGGTCGCGCGCCGCGCTACAGCCGCGACGTGTCCACGTCCACGCCCGGCGGCGCCACGACGAGCTTGTCCCGGAAATGCGTGAGCGTCCCGCCCATCTCGGAGACTTCGCGGGCGAAGGGGGCGGCGAGGGCGTTGAGGTCGCCGTCGACGGCGAGGAGGAGGGTCCGCCCGTCGGCGACCAGGTCAACCCACTCCTCGGGGTCGGTCGAGCCGTCGAGGGCCGCGAGGGTGACGTCGCCGGAGCCCTCGCGTTCGTCGTCCAACTCTTCCTCGGCGGCCCGGAGGTCCAGGTCGAAGTCCGTCACGGGCACGGAGACGGGGGGTTCGCGCAAAAGCGTTCGGCCCGTACGGACAGGCTTAAGTACGAACTGGGTGTTCGTGCTGGTACAATGTCCCACAACTCGGACATGGAGGATTCGTCGGATTCCCCGGCGGATCGAGTTCTTCCAGGGCACTTTGGCCCGAACTAACACCGAGATAGACGAGGTACGGATCTTCGACACCACGCTCCGCGACGGGGAGCAGTCGCCGCGCACGTCGTTCTCCTACGACGAGAAGCTGGAGATAGCACGGCTGCTCGACGAGATGGGCACCCACGTCATCGAGGCGGGGTTCCCGGTCAACTCCGACGCGGAGTTCGAGGCCGTCCGCGACATCGCCGCCGAGACCGACACGACGGTCGCGGGGCTGGCACGGGTCGTGGACAAGGACGTCGAGGCGGCGGTCGACTCGGGCGTGGAGATGATCCACGTGTTCGCGTCGACGAGCGACGTCCAGATCGAGGACTCGATGCACGCCACCCGCGAGGAGGTGGTCGAGCGCTCGGTCGCGGCGGTCGAACGAGTCAAGGAGTCCGGGGCGACGTGTATGTACTCCCCCATGGACGCCACCCGGACGGACGAGGACTACCTGATCGAGGTGATCGAGGCCGTCTCCGACGCGGGGACGGACTGGATCAACCTCCCGGACACCTGCGGGGTCGCGACGCCGACGCGCTTCGCGAAGATGGTCGCGACGGTGCGCGAGTACACGGACGCGAACGTCGACGTCCACGCCCACGACGACTTCGGCCTCGCGGCGGGCAACGCGATGGCCGGCTTCGAGGCCGGCGCCGCGCAGGCGCAGGTGAGCGTCAACGGCATCGGCGAGCGGGCCGGCAACGCCGCCTACGAGGAGGTCGTGATGGCCGCGGAGGCGCTGTACGGCGTCGATACGGGCATCGCCACCGAGCGGATCACGGAGCTGTCGCGGCTGGTCGAGGAGGCCAGCGACATGCCCGTCCCGGCGAACAAGCCGGTGGTGGGCGCGAACGCCTTCAGCCACGAGAGCGGCATCCACGCCGCGGGCGTGTTAGAGAACTCCTCGACGTTCGAGCCCGGCGTGATGACCCCCGGGATGGTCGGCGCCACCCGCGAGTTCGTCCTCGGCAAGCACACCGGCACCCACTCGGTGCGAAAGCGGCTGGAGGAGGCCGGCTTCGCGCCAACCGACGACGAGGTGCGCGAGGTGACCCGCCGGGTGAAAGACTTCGGCGCCGAGAAGCGGCGGGTGACGGTGACGGAACTGGAGCGGTTCGCGCGCGACGCCGGCGTCGACCGCGAGTCGGGGGTCCGGGCGGACTGATGGCCGTCGGGAGAGCGGGCGGCTCGCGAGGTCACAAGAGTTATGACCGTCGCTTTGCTGTCCGCAGGTATGGACGACGCCGGACCGACGCCGCTCGCGGCCGTGAGCGGCCCCGGCGCGATCGTCATTGTAGGGGTTTAGCCCCTACCGCACCTTCCTCTCCGACCGTGATCGACCGACCGAACGACAGCGACGCGACCGCCCGATCCGGGCACGACCACCAATGAGCGAACGAGCAACACGACAGGAACGAGACGAACGGCACCGTCGAGACACCGAGACGCGAAGAGACGAGCCGACGGAGGTGACAAACGGCGCGGCCGCCGTGGTGCGGGCGCTGGAAGACGCCGGCGCACAGGCCGCCTTCGGCGTTCAGGGCGGGGCGATCATGCCCGTCTACGACGCGCTGTACAACTCTTCGGTGCGTCACGTCATGATGGGTCACGAGCAGGGCGCGGCCCACGCCGCCGACGCCTACGGCGTCGTCGCCGGCGAGCCCGGGGTGTGTATGGCCACCTCGGGGCCGGGCGCGACGAACCTCGTGACCGGCATCGCCGACGCCGACATGGACTCCGACGCGATGCTGGCGCTGACGGGCCAGGTGCCGAGCGAGATGGTCGGCAGCGACGCCTTCCAGGAGACGGACACGGTGGGGATCACCACTCCCATCACGAAGCACAACTACTTCGCGTCCTCGCCGGACACCGTCGGCGACGACGTGGGCGAGGCGTTCGCGCTCTCCGAGACGGGCCGGCCCGGCCCGACGCTGGTCGACCTCCCGAAGGATATCACGACGGCGGAGACGGCCCGCGAACCGGCGCCGCCGCGGGTGCCCGAGACGAGCGTCCCCCAGACGGAGGCCGACGCGGACGCCCTGCGCCTCGCCGCGCGCGCGATCGAACGCGCAGAGAAGCCCGTCTGCCTGTTCGGCGGCGGCGTGATCAAGGCCGACGCCTGCGAGGAGGCCCGCGAGTTCGCCCGCGAGAACGGACTCCCCGTGGTGACGACGATGCCGGGCATCGGCTCGTTCCCCGAGGACGACGACCTCTGTCTCTCGTGGGCGGGGATGCACGGCACCGGCTACGCCAACATGGCGATCACCCACACCGACCTCCTGATCGCCGTCGGGACGCGGTTCGACGACCGCCTGACCGGCGGCGTCGACACCTTCGCGCCCGAGGCGGAGGTGCTCCACGTCGACATCGACCCCGCGGAGATAAGCAAGAACGTCCACGCGGACTACCCGCTGGTCGGCGACGCGGGAGTCGTCCTGGAGCAGCTGATGGACGAACTCGACCGCGCGCCGGACGCGCGCGAGTGGCGCGAGCAGTGCCGGACGTGGCAGGAGGAGTACCCGATGACGTACGCCGCGCCGGACGACGAGCCGCTGAAGCCGCAGTTCGTCGTCGAGGCGTTCGACGAGGCCACCGACGACGACGCCGTCGTCACCACGGGCGTCGGGCAACACCAGATGTGGGCCAGCCAGTTCTGGGAGTTCACCGAGCCACGGACGTGGGTGTCCAGCCACGGCCTCGGGACGATGGGCTACGGCCTCCCCGCGGCGGTCGGCGCGCGCCTCGCCGCCGACCAGATGGGCGACGAGGACCGGTCGGTCGTCTGTTTCGACGGCGACGGCTCGTTCCTGATGACGATGCAGGAGCTCTCCGTCGCGGTGCGCGAGGAGATGGACATCACCGTCGCGGTGCTCAACAACGAGTACATCGGGATGGTCCGGCAGTGGCAGGACGCCTTCTTCGAGGGCCGGCGGATGGCGGCCGACTACAACTGGATCCCCGAGTTCGACAAGCTCGCGGAGGCGTTCGGCGCCCGCGGGTGGCGGGTCGACTCGTACGACGAGGTGGCCGACACGGTCGAGGCGGCGCTCGCCTACGACGGCCCCTCGGTGGTCGACTTCCACGTCGACCCAGAGGAGAACGTCTACCCGATGGTGCCGAGCGGCGGCGCGAACGGCCAGTTCGCCCTCACGGAGGACCAGCTATGAGCGAGGGCGAGGAGGTGTCCCACCCCAAGCAGGAGTCGGAAGCGCCCGACCACCAGGGGCCGGGGATGCCCGGCCCGGCTCCCGACGAGCGCCCCCACCCCGAGGGGCGGCGCAACGAGCAGGGTATCCGTATCGACCCCGAGGTGGCCGCGACGCCGCCGACCAGGCGGGTGACGCTGTCGGCGCTCGTCAAGAACGACCCGGGCGTGCTCGCGCGCGTTTCCGGGCTGTTCTCCCGGCGACAGTTCAACATCGAGAGCCTGACCGTCGGCCCGATCGAGGACGGCGAGCACTCGCGGATCACGCTGGTCGTCGAGGAGCACGAGCCGGGGGTCGAGCAGGTAAAAAAGCAGCTGCGGAAGCTGGTGCCCGTCGTCTCCGTCCACGAGCTGGAGCCGGCGGCGATAGAGCGCGAACTCGCGCTGATCAAAGTCGACGGCGCGGCGCCCGACCGGGTCGGCGCGGTCGCAGAGATGTACGACGGAAAGACGGTCGACGCCTCGAAGGAGACGGTGACGGTCGAGGTGACCGGGAGCCAGCAGAAAATCGAGGGCGCGATCCGCACGTTCGAGCAGTTCGGCGTCCGGGAGGTCTGCCGGACCGGCGCCGCCGCGCTGGAGCGGGGCGGACTGACGACGGAGCAATAATGACAGACGAGTTCACCACACCGATCTACCACGACGACGACGCGGACGTAGCACACATCGTAGACAAGACGGTCGCCGTACTGGGCTACGGCAGCCAGGGCCACGCACACGCCCAGAACCTCGCCGACAGCGGCGTCGACGTGGTCGTCGGCCTGCGGGAGTCCTCGTCCTCGCGGGCGGCCGCCGTGGAGGACGGCCTGCGCGTCGAGACGCCGGACGTCGCCGCCGCAGAGGCGGACGTGATCAGCGTCCTCGTGCCCGACACCGTCCAGCCGTCGGTGTACGAGGCGGTCGAACCCGGGATCGAGCCGGGCGACACCCTCCAGTTCGCACACGGGTTCAACGTCCACTACAACCAGATCCGCCCGAAGGAGGGCGTCGACGTGACGATGATCGCCCCGAAGACGCCGGGGCACCTCCTGCGGCGCAACTACACGAACGACGAGGGGACGCCCGCGCTGCTCGCGGTCGAACGCGACGCGACGGGCGAGGCCCACGACGAGGCGCTGGCGTACGCGAAGGCGCTCGGCTGTACGCGCGCCGGGGTCGTCGAGACGACGTTCCGGGAGGAGACCGAAACGGACCTGTTCGGCGAGCAGGCCGTCCTCTGTGGCGGTATCGTCGAACTGATCGTCGCGGGCTACGAGACGCTCGTCGACGCGGGCTACTCCCCGGAGATGGCCTACTTCGAGTGCCTCAACGAGATGAAGCTCATCGTCGACCTGATGTACGAGGGCGGGACGATGGAGATGTGGAACTCCGTCTCGGACACGGCGGAGTTCGGCGGGCTCACCGTCGGCCCGGAGATAATCGACGAGGGCGTGCGCGAGAACATGGAGGCGGCGCTCGACGACGTCCAGGACGGCACGTTCGCGCGAAACTGGATCCTCGAGAACCAGGCCGGACGCCCCGAGTACGCACAGCGCCGCGGCGCGATGCAGGACCACGACATCGAGAACGTCGGCGCGCGCCTGCGGGCGCTGTTCTCGTGGGCCGACGACGCGGAGGCCGAGTGATGACAGACGGGGCCGAGGACGCACCCGTCGGCGACCGCCGTCCGACGCTGAAGGAGGTCGACCACGAGGCGCCCGACGGGGCGTCGGCCGACGCCGTCTTCGACCGCGGAACCGCGGCGCGCGCGGCTCGCACGGCGCGCGAACGGAGTGACGCGCGCCGGGACGAGCGAGCGGCGGAGCCGCGAGCAGGCGAACGCCACGCCACGGACGACGAGCCGGAGGCCGGCCGATGAGCGAGCGCACCCTGTACGACAAGGTGTGGGACCGCCACCGGGTCCAGGAGCTTCCGAACGGACAGGACCAGCTGTTCATCGGCACGCACCTCATCCACGAGGTGACGAGCCCGCAGCCGTTCTCCGAACTCCGCGAGCGCGGCATCGACGTCGCCTTCCCGGAGCGCAACGTCGCCACGACGGACCACATCATCCCGACGGACCCGGCGACGCGGAACGAGCGGCCGCTGGCGGACGAGGAGGCAGAGACGATGCTGTCGGCGCTCGAGCGCAACACGGAGGCGTCGGGGATCACCTTCTACGGGCTCGACTCCGAGAACCAGGGCATCGCCCACGTGATGGGGCCGGACGTCGGCGCGACCCAGCCCGGCCAGACAATCGTCTGTGGCGACTCCCACACCGCGACCCACGGCGCCTTCGGGGCGGTGGCGTTCGGCATCGGCACCTCGCAGGTCCGGGACGTGCTTGCCTCGGGCTGTGTCGCCGCGGACAAGTCAGACGTCCGGCGGGTCGAGGTGACGGGCGACCTGCCCGAGGGGACCGTCGCGAAGGACGTCATCCTGAAGATCATCGGCGAGCTGGGCGTCGACGGCGGCGTCGGCTACGCCTACGAGTACGGCGGCGAGACGATCGAGTCGATGGCGATGGAGGGGCGGATGGCGGTCTGTAACATGTCCATCGAGGGCGGCGCGCGCGTGGGCTACGTCAACCCCGACGA
>JAZKRX010000063.1:0-10255 GCA_036626375.1 Haloferacaceae archaeon | reverse complement strand
TCGTCTACAGACGCACGCTCGCGTCCGCAGCGATCGCCGACCGGTTCGAACTGCCCGAGACGGCTGTCCACAAGGCGCTCGTAAGCTATCGCCTCAATCCGGAGTACGTCGCCGGACCCAACGCGTCCCCCGGCATTCACACAGAAGCAAGGAGGAAGCCCACGTCTGACCGTAGAATTTAATCAGGCTTCAAAACGCTGATCGTCAACAGAGACAGACACCCAAACTGCGGATTCGAAGCGCGCCACGGGGGGATCGGTTACACTCGACCGGTGACTTCGACTGGCTACCCACGGTGAGAGACAGACACATCAACTGTTGGCCACAACACCGACCGATGCCGTCACTGCCGACACTGTTGCGTGTGAGTGCTATCATAAGCGCGCTCGCTGGCCTCGTTCACCTCACCGCCCCGAACCGGCTGCTCAACCTCGCCAGTTGGAGCTACGAACGCGTGCTGGCCGTCAGGTTCCACCCCCGCGAAAACGCGACGCATCGTGTCCGTCTCGTCGGTGTTGCGATGGTGGTGTTCGCTCCAGTGTTGAGCCGTCTCGCCGCGTGGATAGAGTACATACGCGTCGAAGTTCGCGTATCGTAGACCTCGACACTCTCCGAAAGTGAGGATTCACCGCGTATCGGGAGATTCACGCCCTGCATTCAGCAACGACGGCAGAACGTACTCGGCTTCTGGTAGACCCGCTGTGACCGGTACAGAGGGTGTATGCGGCAGAACATACACGACAGAGCTACACTGAACGATGCTGGCTCGAAGGGTGAACGCACTAAACCGAACTGTGCTACAGAGAGGATTCGACCAGAGCTGACATGTGGTGGGCGAGATTGAACTCATTAGCGGTAGATGACGGGACCGAGCTCGGGGCGGGGTCAACCGTTTCTCGTAGGAGACGTGTAGCTTCCACGGCCGACCCCCACGATAGCGTAACCGATATGTAGCTGTCCGATACGCGCCCTACCTACCGGCTACTCCACCAAGCGAGAACGTGTGGGATACGCGCCCTGCATTGCAGCACACGTGTCGAGAACGGGCACTGATCGAGAGGATCAACGAAACCAGACACGTAGAGATGCGACCGTCTCCTACGCCCGCTCCCCGACCGTCCACCGGTCGGAGTACGCGACGCCACACGAACACTGCGCGTAGGCGTGGACCACCGCGCCCTCGGCGTACTGTCCGCCCACGTCCTCGTTCTGTTCCTCCGCGAACGCGAGCAGGAACCGGAGGGTGTGGTCGTCCTCGCCGTCGTCGTCCGGACACGTCCCGCCGTCGAGCCCCGGCGCGATCGCGCCCTCCGTCCCCATCGCCTGCCCGGCGAACTCCATCGCGTCGACGCCCGTGCCGGCCGCGAACGCATCGCGGCCCTGCTCGCCGGGGAGGACGAGGAGAACGCCCTCCTCGGTTTTCAGCCCGTGGTCGGCGAGCGTCGCCGCGTCGGTCGACTCGTCGGCGAGGTACAGGGCGACCTCGTCGGGGCGCTCCCCGGCGAGGAACTCGTCGCGCGCGCGTTCGACGTCCATGCCCACCGGTTCGGGGGCGGCGACAAAGGCCTCCCGTCTCGCCGGCGGCTACGCCCGGTCGTCGAACTGCTCCGCGATCGAGGCGAGCGAGTCGTCGCGGCGCTCGGGAACCTCGTAGACGGCGCGCTCGCCGGGGCGACGGACGCCGTAGTGGCGCCCCGGGTCGAGAGTGTCGACGACGAGGCTGGAGCCGGGGTCGCGCGCCGCCAGGAGCGGCGCGAGCAGGTCCTCGCCCTCGCCGTCGGTCCGGGCGAGCCGCCGGTTGGCGTAGACGCCGGCGAGGTAGGGGCCGTTCGCGTCGGCGTCGACGCGGGCGAACCCGGCCGTCGTCCGGCCGTCGTCGACGCTCACGCGCACGACATCGCCGGGCGCCGCGTCGACGGCGTCGGGGAGGCGGAGGAGCCGCGACCGCGGGCCGCCGCTCCGGGTGACCGTCGCGCGGCCGCTCTCGACCGCCTCGCTCGTCAGCCGCTCCACCTTACTCCTCGTCCGCCTCGTCCGCCTCGTCGTCCTCGCCGTAGGCCGCGGCGACGTCGCCGCCGTCGACGACGCGGACGCTGATCTGTGCCGTCGCGTCGCTCACCTCGCGGCCGCGGACGGTGACGCGCCGGCGCTCGCCGTCGCGCTGTGGCTCGTAGCCGACGCCGCCGGTGAGGAGCAGCTCCTTGAGGCTCGTGCCGGGCACGTCGGCGCGCATCGGGCGGCCCGTCTCGTCGGAGCCGCCCGTGATCTCGACGGTGAACCCGTCGAGTTCGACGGCGCCGCCGTCGACCTCGTCGCCGATCTCTCGGCCCGTGAACCGGTTCGCGTCCTGTCCCTCCGCCGTCCGCTGGTAGGTGTCGCCCGTCTCCGGGTCCGCGACGACGATCTGAAACTCTGCCATACGGTAGGTAGGAGTCAGGCGGGAGAAAAGTGCGTCGAAACGTCGGGTCCGGGGCCCGCGCGCCCGTCGCTGCCGGCGGTGTCTTTTCACCCGTCGATCCGCTACGGTGGAGCGAGCGTGACATGAACGCCGGCGACTCGCGGGACAGCCCCCTGAGCCCCGCGGAGGCGGCGGCCGTCGAGGCACACCTGCAACGGCTCGACACCGACGCGTTCGGCGCCGTCGTCGCCGACCTCTGGGCCGCCCGTGGCTTCGACGTCCGGCGCGACGGCGAGACGGTGAGGGTCGCACGAGCCGGCGTGACACGCACGCTCCGCCTCGCGCCCGACGGCGACGCGCCCCCCGACACGGCCGGCCGGTCGGTCGACGCCGCTGCCCTCACCACCGCGCTCCGGTACGCCGTCCCGCCGGCCGTCGCCGCGGCCCTCTGCGAGCGTCACCTCGGCACGCGGCCCGCGGCGCTCGCGCCGCCACGCTCCGTCCGCGTCCGTCGGTCGGCGGGCGCCGTCGCGGTCGTGGCGCTCGTCCTCGTCCTCGTCGCCGTCGCGTTCGCGCCGGGAGCGCCCAGCCCGGCGCCCACAGCGGCGAACGGGTCGGCGACAGAGACCGCGGCCCCGGCCGCGGTTCCGGGTCTCGGGCCGGGCCGGGTGACCGACGTCGGTGCGCTCTCGCGTGCACACAGTCGCGCGCTGGCGAACCAGTCGTACGTGCTCCGGTACGCCTACCGCGGTCCCGCCCCGTGGGGGTCGGGGGCCACGCAGGTCAGGCGCGAGGCGACGGCGACCGTCGTCGCCGACCGGTTCGTGCTCTCCTCGCGCGTCGGCCAGAACGAGACGTGGACGACGAACCGAACCGTCTACCACGACGGCGCGAACTGGTACGTCGCGGACCGCGTCGCCGGGTCGTACCGGCGCGTCCCGGAAGGTGTCGGGGCGCTCTCGTTCGTCGGGGAGCCGGAGACGATCCGCCGGACGCTGGTTCCGACCTACCTCTCGACGCCACGGACCCGCGTCGACCGGGACCGCGACGGCTACGAGGTCGTCGGCCGCGGCCTCGCCGAGGGCATCACCCGCGAGGGCGCCCGGAACTACACCGTTCGCGCCCGCGTCGACCGCCGTGGGGTCGTCCGGACGCTGACCGCAGCGTACCTCGTGCCGACGGCGGCGGGCCCGGAGCGCGTCCTCGTCACCGTCGGCTACGACCGGATCGGACGCGCGAGCGTCACCCCGCCGGCGTGGTTCGAGCGGCGGTTCGCCGGCGAGAACGCGAGCCGGGGCGCCGTGCGAGCGCCCGCCGGTCAGTCGTCGGGGGCGGGGTCGGCGCCCGCCGCGGCCGCCGTCGAGGGGCGAGCGGGCGGTCGGAGCGCCAGCGCGCCGAGACCGGCCAGCACCGCCAGCCCGCCGCCGACGAGAAACGCCGTCGGCCAGTCGGTGCGGGCGACCAGCCACCCGGTCGCGGTTCCTCCGAACACCCCGCCCCAGACCTTCGCGGAGTAGAGCAGTGCGTAGTTGGCCGAGGAGTTGGCGCTGCCGTAGTAGGAGCCGACGACGCTCGGGAACAGCGTGTACTGCGGGCTCCAGAAGAACGTGGTGACGACGACGGCTCCGAGGAAGCCGAGCGCCTCGCCGCGCTGGGCGAACCGCACGACCGCGAACAGCCCCAGCCCGCAGAGCACGAACGACGCCGCCATGGCGCGCTCGCGCCGGACGCGGTCGGAGAGGTCGCCGAGGACGAGGCGACCGACCCCGCCCGCGACGGGGAGCACCGTCGCCGACGCCGTCGCGGTCAGCGCGGTCAGGCCGAGCGCGTCGGCGAACGAGACGACCTTCGCGGTCAGCATCAGCCCGGCGCCGCTGACGGCGACGAACATCGCGTACATGAGCCAGAACTGCCACGTCCGCAGGACCTCGCGCCAGCCGTACTGCCGTCCGCTCCGGTGGTCTGGCTCGCCGGGGGACTCCGTCGTTGCCCACTCCGCCGGGGGGTCCCGCAGGACGAACGCGGCGACGAACACCCCGAGACCGATGGCGACCCCGAGCGTCCGGAGCACCGTCGGGTAAGAACTCGCGGTGGCGTTCGCGCGGACGAACGGGACGACGAGCGCGCTCCCGCCGGCGAACGCCATCGTCCCGATGCCGGTCGTCAGCCCGCGCCGGTCCGGAAACCACTTGAGCGCGGTGTTGACGGCGACGGTGTAGACGATCCCGACGCCGATCGCCCCGACCGAGTAGAGGAGGTAGATCTGCCAGACCGCGGTTGCGTACGACAGGCCGACGTACCCCCCGCCGGCGAGAACCGCCGCGACCGCGGTGAGCCGCCGCGGCCCGCGACGGTCCCGGAGCCAGCCGACGGGGAACTGCGAGCCGGCCTGGAAGACGACGAACAGCGTGAACACCGCGCCGAGCTCCGGAAGCGGGATGGCGAAGCGGGCCGCGAGCGGCCCCTCTATCGACGACCAGACGTACTGGTACGGACTGACCAGCGCCATGCTGAGCGCGGCCGCGACGACCAGCCACCAGCGCGAGAAGCCGAGCTCCTCGCGCGCCCGCGCGGCGTAGTCCGGGTCGCGCGCACGCTCGCCCACGATCACCGCCCCCCGGCGTCGCCCTGGCCACCGGCAGTCGCGTCGGACACGCGTGTGCTGTGCGTGGTCCCCGTCATAGCTCTGGCGCTTCGGATGCCGGTCTTGCAAAAAGACGCGGGCAAACGGACAGTGTGCCGCCTCGGCCAGCTATAAGTTAGCGAAGTCTCGACTTCGAGAGAGATACGATGGACGGACACCCACCGCTGTACGAGCGCGACGACTCCGCGGACACCGACGCGAGACGCCGGGGGGCGCGGTGAATCCCGACGGCCCGGTCACGGGGCGGTCGCCGACGTACGCCCCGCGCGGGATGGTCACCTCGCCGCACTCGCTGGCGAGCGCGGCGGGACGAGACGCGCTCCGCCGGGGCGGGAGCGCCGTCGACGCGGCGATCGCGACGAACGCCGTGCTCTGTGTCGCCTACCCGCACATGGCCGGACTCGGGGGCGACGGGTTCTGGATCGTCCACGAGGGCGACCGGGTGCGGGGCGTGAACGCCAGCGGTCCGGCGGCCGCCGACGCGACGCCCGGGTTCTACCGGGACCGTGGCCACGACGCGATCCCCGAGCGCGGCGCGGCCGCGGCCCTGACCGTCCCCGGCGCCGTCGACGGCTGGCGGCTGGTCCACGAGGAGTACGGCGCGCTGCCGTGGGCGGACCTGTTCGAGACGGCGGCGACGTACGCGCGCGAGGGCGTCCCGACGGCGGCGTCGCTCGCGCGGTGGCTCGTGCAGGACCGGGACGTCCTCCGGGGGACGAGCGCGGGCGCGACGTTCCTCGACGACGGCGAGCCGCGCCCGGCCGGCGCGCGCCTGACACAGCCGGCCCTCGCCACGACGCTCGACCGACTCGCCGCCGACGGCCCGCGGGCCGGGTTCTACGAGGGGGCGTTCGCCGAGGCGTTCTGTGCCGGGCTCGACGGGTCGCCGCTGGCGCCCGCCGACCTCGCCGACTACCGCGCCGAGTGGGTCGAGCCGATCACGACGACCTACCGCGGCCGGACGGTGTACGAGCTCCCGCCGAACACCCAGGGGGTGAGCGTCCTCGCGCTCCTCAACCTGATCGAGGGGTACGACGTGGCCGGGTGGGGCGACGGCACCGCCGACTACTACCACCACCTCACCGAGGCGGTGAAGCTCGCCTTCGCGGACCGCGACGAGTGGGTGACCGACCCCGCGTTTCTCGACATCCCGACCGCCGAGCTGAGCTCGAAGGCGTACGCCGACGACCGGCGAGCGCGGATCGACCCCGACCGTGCGCTCCCCGCGGACGTCCCGCCGGGCCGGACGTCGTCCGGGAGCGCCGCCCGCCGGTCCGCGGACGGCGACACCGTCTACTTCGCCGCCGCCGACGACGACGGGCTCCTCGTCTCGGCGATCCAGTCGATCTACTTCGACTTCGGGAGCGGCGTCGTCGCGGGCGAGACGGGCGTGATCCCGCAGAACCGCGGGGCGCTGTTCTCGCTCGACCCGGCCCACCCGAACGTTCTCGCGCCCGGCAAGCGCTCCTTTCACACGCTCGTGCCGGCGATGGCCGACCTCGACGCGTCGCGGCTGGCGTTCGGGACGATGGGGGGCGAGGGCCAGCCACAGACGCAGGCGGCGCTGCTCACCCGGCTGGTCGACTTCGGCTACGACGTCCAGCAGGCGATCGAGGCCCCGCGGTGGCGGTACGGGCGTGCGTGGGGGGCCGACTCGCTGGCGCTCTCGCTCGAGGGCCGCGTCGCCGACGGCGTCGTCGCGGAGCTCTCGCGCCGCGGCCACACCCCCCGGCTGCACACCGACTGGACCGACGCCGTCGGGCACGCGGCGGCGATCCGTCACCACGAGTCGGGAGCGTTCGAGGGCGGCGCCGACCCGCGGAGCGACGGCGCCGCGCTCGGCTACTGATCTGTCACGGGCGACGTACGGAGACGGCGTGAGGAGCGGCGACGCGGGCCACGAGGCCGCGTGTCACTGGCTCGACCGGGCCGACGCGGAGCGGGCGGCCCACACCCCGCCGGAGCCGGGGGCGCGGACGACAATCGAGCGCGAGGCGAGCGACGACTGAGCCCCCGCCGCTCAGACGAACGCGCCGTCGCGCTGGACGACCTCGCCGTCGACCTCCAGGCGCGAGCCCTCGCCCATCCACCGGACGAGGTCGACGTGGACCGCGCTCTCCGTCCCCGTCCCGTCGGGCACGCAGGCGTCGTACGCCCGCCCGAGCGCGACGTGGACCGTCCCCGCCATCTTCTCGTCGAACAGGATCGAGTCGGTGGGGCGGGTGATCCCCTCGTTCGCGCCGATCCCGAGTTCGCCGGCGCGTCTCGCGCCCGCGTCGGTGTCGAGGACGGCGGCGATCGCCTCGCCGCCCTCGCTCGCGAAGTGTTCGACCACCTCGCCGTCCGAAAACCGCAGGGTGACGTCGCGCACCCGCCGCCCCTCGATCGTCATCGGCACGTCGAAGGTGACGACGCCGTCCGCGCTCGCCGGCGCGGTGAACACCTCGCCGCTCGGGAGGTTGTGCGAGTCGTAGGCGACGCTCGCGGCGGAGTTCACCGCGACCCGACCCGAGACGTCGAGGGTCAGGTCGGTGTCCGTGTCGACGATCCGGACCTCGTCGGCGTCGTCTAGCCGCTCCTTGATCCCCTGCATCTCCTCGGCGAGCGCCCGCCAGTCCCGCAGGACGGCGTCGTAGACGAACTGCCGGTACTCCTCGTAGGCCATCCCCGCCTGCTGGGCGAGCGCGCGCGTCGGGTGGACGGTAGACACCCAGTCCGCCCCGAGCCGGGCCTCGCGGACCGCGGCCGACCCGCGGGCCCGCGCCTGCCGCTTCGCGTCCGGCACGTCCGCCCGTGCGGCGACGTTCCGGGTCCCCCCGAGCGAGAGGACGACGTCCGCCGACTCGTACAGCGCGAGCGCGTGGTCGTCGGCGGGCTCTTCCAACTGCGCCTCGCCGGCGGCGCGGAGGAACGCCCGCGAGACCTCCTCGGAGTCGTAGGTGAACACCGGCGTTGCCCCCCGGTCGCCGAGAGCCTCGGCGACGGCGACGGCGAGGTCGTGGGCGCCCTCGGCGACGCGGACGACCACGCGGTCGCCCGCCTCGACCCGCGCGCTCCAGTCCACGAGCGTCTCGGCGTGGGCGCGCACCGGGTCCTCGCCCGCCCACGGGGCCCCCTGAAACTCGTCGTGGTCGGTCACGGCGAGAGCGACGCGAGCCGCGATATTCAACCCCCTGTCGCGTTTTCACGCTCGCGTTCCGCCGGCACACGACCGCAAGGGATACCACGGCGGGCCCGGTGCGCCCGCCATGGAACTCGGCGTCGTCGGCCTCGGCCGGATGGGACAGATCGTGGTGACCCGGTGTCTCGACGCGGGCCACGACGTGGTCGCGTTCGACGTAGCGCCCGAGGCGGTCGCGACGGCCGCGGAGGCGGGCGCGACGCCCGCGGAGTCCGTGGCCGACTTCGCGGACCGACTCGGCGATGAAAAGCGGATCTGGCTGATGGTGCCCGCGGGCGACGCCGTCGACGCGACGCTCGCGGACCTGGACCCCCACCTCGACGCCGACGACGTCGTTGTCGACGGCGGCAACTCGCACTTCCAGGACTCGGTGCGCCGCGCCGCGGACTGCGCGGCCGCCTACCTCGACTGTGGCACCAGCGGCGGGCCCGCGGGCGCCGACCACGGGTTCTCGCTGATGGTCGGCGGCCCCGAGCCGGCGTACGAGGCGATGGTCCCCGTCTTCGACGCCGTGGCGACCGGCCCCGCCGGCCACGACCGGATGGGCCCCGCCGGGGCGGGCCACTACGTCAAGATGGTCCACAACGGCGTGGAGTACGCGCTGATGCAGGCCTACGGCGAGGGGTTCGAGCTCCTCCACAACGGCCGGTACGACCTCGACCTCGAATCCGTCGCCCGCACGTGGTCGAACGGCGCCGTCATTCGGTCGTGGCTGCTGGACCTCTGCGAGGAGGCGTTCCGGGAGGAGGGCAGCGACCTCGGGGACGTCGCCGACCACGTCGCCGGCGGGTCCACCGGCACCTGGACCGTCCAGGAGGCGCTCGAACAGGAGGTGCCCGTCCCGCTCGTCTACACCGCGCTGGCCGAACGGTTCGGCTCGCGCGAGGACCGCTTCGCCCGCCGGCTGGCCAACCGCCTGCGCTACGGGTTCGGCCGCCACGAGGTCCACCGCCGCTGACTCGGGACGACCACAACCGACTTACCCCCCCGTTTCCAACGCGCCGGTATGACCGCCATCAACCCCATCGGGCTTGGCGTGGCCGGTGGGATCGTGCTGCTCGCCGTCGCCCTCCACTACGCCAAGGGGACGGGGTGGGAGCCGACCGCCGACATCGCGGGCGAGGTGCTCGAACGGCGGGCCGAAACCGTGCCCGAGACCGAGTTCCCCGAGCCGATGAACCGCTCTATCGGCGGCGGCGCGATCCCCGCCGGCGCCGTCGGCGGCGCCGCCGACGGCGAGGGCGAACTCGAGGAGGGCGAAGCGGCAGAAGAAGAGGAGGTCGGCCCCGCCGACATCCCCGACGACGAGGCCGAGTACTTCGAGGTCGAGTTCGCCAAGGAGGGCGAGACGATCGAACTCGCCAACAACGAGACCATCCTCGACCAGGGCGAGGAACACGGCTGGGACCTGCCCTACGCCTGCCGGCAGGGCCAGTGTGTCTCGTGTGCCGGCCACATCACCGACGGCGGGAACTCCGAGGACTACGTCGTCCACGATGGCCAGGAGATGCTCGACGACAGCGAACTCGACGACGGCTACACCCTGACGTGTGTGGCGTACCCGAAGGCGGACTTCACGATCGAGACGGGCGAAGCTCCGTAATTTTCGGCGTTTTTATCTATTGAACAAAACTCCCGCGTGAGCCGCAGGTGCGGATCGGCGGTCTGCACGCTTCGTTCGCGGAGGTCGCTCGGAACGAACACCATCCCAGAGAGTCGTGTGTCGGTTGACCGGGAGTACGGGGCACTCGCTGTGGTGGTCTCGGCTTCGGGCGCGGATCGCCGCGTGGTCTGAAGCGAAGACGTGAGTGCGTCGGTAGTGGAGAATCCATGGTGGCAGGTGAAATTCCCGAGATTTAAGAGTGGACTCGGACAAGTATCGGGTGGAGGTCACCGAAATCATGAACAGGACATCGAGCATCCGGCGCAGATCACGGCGCTTAATTCGAGCGGTGAGCTAGCTGTAAAATTGGGCGTGTAGCTCAGTGGACAGAGTGCTTGGTTCCGGACCAAGATGTCGCGGGTTCAAATC
>JAZKRX010000062.1:0-10422 GCA_036626375.1 Haloferacaceae archaeon | reverse complement strand
CGACGCTCGGCGCGAACGCCAGCCCCGCGAGCCCGCCCGCACAGGCCGCGACGGCGCCCGAAAGCGCCCGTCCCCGGTCGAGCGCCGCCGTCACCCGCCCGACCTGCGTCGCGGCGAGCGCGGACGCGAGACTCGCCGCCGCGACCACCGCGCCCGCGGCCGTCGGCGACCCGCCGAGGCGCGCGACCACGACCGAGGCGTAGGTGAGGAAGGCGAACCACACCAGTCCCGGCGTCGTCCGACCGAGGAGCGTCAGGAGGACGCGGGGGCGCCGCGCGAGCGTCCAGAGCGGCTCCGCCTCCCCCGGCGCCTCGCGCCCGTTCTCCGCCCGCGGGTCCCCGAGAAACAGAACGACCGCGAGGCTCGCCGGGAGCGCGAGCAGGTAGACGAGGAACGGCGCCTGCCACGCCAGCACGACGAGCGCGCCCGCGACGAGCGGCGCGACCGTGAGCGCGACGCCGACGACGGTGAACCGGACGCCCTGTGCGGCGGCCTCGCGCTCGCCCACGTAGAGGTCCCCGACGCTCGTGATGAGGACCGGGGCGATCCCGCAGTAGCCGACGCCCTGGACGAACCGGAGCGCGAGAACGGCCGGGAACTCGCTCGTCAGGGCAACGGCGCTCCCCGAGAGCCCGAACAGCGCGAGGCCGCCCGCCAGCACCGGGCGGCGGCCCACCCGGTCCGAGAGCGCCCCGACCGCCGGAATGAGGAGAATCGAGGGCGCGGTGAAGACGGCGAGCAGGAGCCCGGCGCGCGTCTCCGTGACGCCGAGCGGGCCGGTCAGGCTCGCGAGCACCGGCGAGACGACGGCGGTGCCGAGCGGCGAGATCAGCGACGCGACGAGCAGGACGCGAAAGGCCCGGTCGTCGAGCACCGACGCGTCCGCGCCGAGCAGGCGGCCGAGAGTCCCCACGGCGAGGGCGCGGAGGGGGTCGGGCTTGAACGTCGTGGTTCCGGCTGTCGGACCGCCCTCACGCGAACTGCTCGCGGAGCAGCCGACAGACTCGTTCCGGGTACTCGTGTTGAACCCAGTGGGTGGCGTCCTCGACCGTCGCGAGCCGGCCGTCCCGACAGCGCTCGACGCTCTTGTGAGCCATCGCGCGCTCGAGGAACTCGTCCTGTGCGCCCCAGACGACGAGCGTCGGGGGCTCGACCGTCTCGCGCCGCGGCGTGTCCCGCCGGCGGACGATCGCGCGGTACCAGTTCAGCATCGCCCCGAACGCGCCGTCCTGTCCCCACGCGGCGCGGTAGCGGTCGAAGTCGTCCTCGGCGAAGGTTCCCGGCAGACTCGACCGCCGCATCGTCCGTGTGAGCAGGCGCCAGTTACGCGCGCGGGCGACCCGCTCGGGCACCCCGGGCACCTGGAACGCGAGGAAGTACCACGACCGGAGGCGCTGCCCCCACGACTCGCGGAGCTGTTCGGCCATCACCGAGGGGTGTGGGACGTTCACCGCGGTCAGCGTCCGCACCCGGTCGGCGTGGTGGAGCGCGGTCCACCACGCGACGGCGGCGCCCCAGTCGTGCCCGACGAGGTGGGCCCGTTCGCGGTCGTGAGCGTCTAGCACCCCGAGGACGTCCCGCGAGAGCGCGCCGATCCGGTAGGCGTCGACGCCCGCCGGCTTGTCGCTGACGTTGTAGCCACGCTGGTCGGGGACGACGACGCGGTAGCCCGCCTCGGCGAGCGGCCGGATCTGGTCGCGCCAGCCGTACCAGAACTCCGGGAATCCGTGGAGCAGGACCACGAGCGGCCCGTCCTCGGGTCCCGCACGGACGGCGTGGAGGTCCACCCCGTCGCCCCCGACGACGACAGACTCGCCTTCTCCCTCGCGCGGCGTCGACGGTCCGTCGAACTCCATGCGTGGCCGTTGCAGGACGGCGGGATGTACGTGTCGCTCTAGCCGAGGAGCCGTTCGAGCAGGCCGCGGGACTCGGGGCGTTCGGCGAGGAGGACCGAACAGTCCACGTCCTCGACGACGTCCATGACGAGCGACCCGCTGACGAGCCGCGAGAGCAGGCCCCGCTCCGTCGCGCCGACGATCAGCATCGAGGCGTCGGTCGCGGCGTCGGCGATGGCGGGCTCGACCTCGCCGGTCCGGACGACCTGTTCGGCGTCCGGCAGGCCGTGTTCGGCGGCCCACTCCGCGAGGAACGCCTCGCCCTCGGCCTCGTCCTCGGCGACGTGGACGAGGCGAACCTCGGCGCCGTACTCGGCTTGGAGGAGCTTCGCCACCTCGGCAGCGAGGTCCGACCCCGACCCGCCCGCGGTGGGGACGACGATCCGCGACGGGTCGAACCCGCGGTCCTTGAGCACGAGGAAGTCACAGGGGAGGTCGTGGGCGAGTTCGTCCACCGCAGACTCGGCACGGCCGGGCGCGCCGTGGGCGTCCGGTCCCCAGCCCATCACCACGAGGTCGGCGCCGTGGGTCCGCGCGGCGTCGAACACCTCCTCGAACGCCCGGTGGCTGAGGATGGTGTGAGTCTCGACGGGGACGCCGAACGTCTCGGCGTCCTCGCGGGCGCGCTCGAGCAGGTCGTGAGCGGCCGCGTGGTCGCCCTGGTCACGGGCCGCTTCGAGCGGCGTCTGGTCCGGCACCTGCTCGATGTTCACCGCGACGACGGTGCCGTTGCGCTGTTTCGCGACCGCGCTCGCGAGCGTGATCAGGTCCCGCTCGTGTTCGGGGTTCGCGAGCGGCACCATCACCCGGTACTCGCCGCCGTCGGGCTGGACCGACTGGACGGCGGAGACGGCAGGCTCTGGCATCTCGTCCCGGCGCGAGAGGACGTAGTCCGAGAGCGCGCCCGCGGCGGTGGTGCGCGAGCGGGCGTAGCCGAGGTACCAGACCGCCGCGAAGGCGACGAACCCCGCGCTCAGGAGAACGATCCGCGGCTCGATGAACACGACGAGCGCGAGCGAGGTGAGCGCCCCGAGAACCGGCGTGAACGGGTAGAACGGGACGGTAAACGAAGGGTCGTACCCCTCGACCTCGGCCTCGCGCATCACGATCAGCGCGACGTTCAGCAGGGCGTAGATCACGAGGTGAAGGACCGACCCCATCGTCGCCAGCGTGTCGATTGGCGCGACGAGAATGAACAGCAGGATGAACCCGCCCGTCACCGCGATGGAGCGGTAGGGCGTCCCGAACCGCGGGTGGATCGCGTTGAGTTCGGGCGTGACGATCGAGTCCCGGCCCATCGCGAAGTTGATCCGCGAGGAGGCGAGGATGGAGGCGTTCGCCGAGGAGGCAGTGGCGAGCAGGCCCCCCGCGAGCATCGCGACCGCGCCGAGCGGTCCGAGGACGAGCCGCGCCACCTCGACGACGGCGATGTTGCCCGCCCGGGCCTGTTCGGCGATGAACCCCTGTTCGACGGCGGCGCTCATCACGACCAGGACGAGCGCGTAGATGACCGTCACGAGGACGACGCTCCCGATGATCGCCCGCGGGAGGTTCTTTCCCGGCTCTTTGATCTCCTCTGCGACCGAGGTGATCTGGACGAACCCGAGGTACGAGACGAAGATGAGCCCCGTCGTCGTCAGCATCGTGCCGAACCCGGCCGCGGCGGGCAGGTTCGCGGGGTCGGAGCGGAGCGCCCCGACGACGGTGAAGACGGCGAGGATGGCGACGAGGATCACGACGATGATATTCTGGAGCTTTCCGGTCTCCTTCGCGCCGACGTAGTTGACGAGGACGAACAGCGCCCCGCCGGCGAGCGCGACGACCTTCACCGACGGCTCGACGGTCACGGGGCCGAGCGTCACCGTCGGGATGATGGCGGCGATGTACTGGCCGAACCCGACCATGTAGAAGGCGGAGGCGAACGCGAGCCCCATCCAGTTCGCCCAGCCGGCGACCGAGCCGAAAAGCGGCCCGAGCGCCTTGTTGACGTAGAAGTACGCCCCGCCCGACTTCGGCATCGCGGTGCCGAGTTCGGAGGCAGACAGCGCCGTCAGGAGCGCAATTCCCCCGCCGACGGCGAACGAGACGACGGCGAACGACCCCGCGGACTCGATGGCTGTCCCCGGCAGGACGAAGATGCCCGCCCCGATCATCGTCCCGACGCCGATGGTCAGCGCCGCCAGCGGGCCGAGGTCCTTCGCGAGTTCCTCGTCGTCGCCGCTCATCGGTGCTCGCCTCCCGTCGCGTTCGTCGCCGGGTCGGTGCGTGTGCCGATCTTCTCTGTGCCGGTTGCGGTCGCTCCCCGTCGGTCCGTCACGGACCGATGTTCACGGAGGTAGCTGTTAACAGATTCGTCTCCGGCGCCTCAGACCGCGACGGCCCACAGCCGGTAGTCGGGCGGCGCGCCGTACACCCGGACGAACGCCTCGTCGACGAAGCCGGCGAGCCGGCCGGCGTCCGACTTCGCCGTGATCCGGACGTTCGTCCCCTCGACCTCCTCCGGAGACTCGCGGCTCTCGACCCGGAACTCCGGGAACTCGCCGAGCAGGTCGTTCAGCCGCGCGAGTTCGTCCTCGGTGACGTCGAGGTTGAACGTCCGGTCGGCGAACTGGACCCACGGGCGGGGCGCGGGCGCTCCCGCGTCCGGCTCCTCGCCCGCGCGCTCCCACGCGCCCTCGACGGTCAGGAACTCGCTCCCCGGCCGCTCGCGGTGGGCGCGCACCGCGTCGGCGACGAGCTTCCGGCGCTCGGTCGGGTCCGTCGCGTCGAATCGGGTCACGTCCGCCTGTGGGCGCGCCCCCGGCAAAAGCAGGGTGGTGCGCGTCCCGGGTCACAGGTCGGTCGCCAGCCGCTCGACGCCGGCGAGGGCGCCCGCGACGAGGAGCAGGACGACGACGGCGACGAGCAGCAGTGTCGACACCACGCTCACCAGGGGGTCGAGGCTCTGCCGGAGCGAGTTCCACGCCTCGACCGGGACCGTCCGGGTGTCCGGGCCGGTCAGGAAGAGGGCGATGACGAACTCCTGGAGGCTGACGACGAAGGCGACGAGCGCCGCGACGGCCAGCCCGGCCCGGACGTTCGGCGCGACGACGGCCACGAACGCGCGCGTCGGCGTGGCGCCGAGGTCGAGCGCCGCGTCGCGGAGCCGCCAGTCGAACCGCGCGAACGACGCCTGGACGACCGAGAACGCGAGCGGCGTCGCCCACAGCGAGTGCGCGAGCACCAGCGCGAGGTAGCTCTGCTGGAGGCCGAAGCGGCTGAAGAACGTCAGCGACGTCACCCCGATGATCACTCCGGGAACGAGAAGCGGGAGGACAGCCAGCGCGACGACCGCCGACCGCGCGCGCCCGCTAACGCCGCGTAGGCCCAGCGCGGCGGCCACGCCGACGACGGTCGCGAGGAGGCTCGTCCCCGCCGCGACGATAAGGCTGTTCGCGAGCGCCCGCAGCCACGTCGGCGAGCCGAGCAGCGCGCGGAACCACCGGAGCGAGAGCTCACGTGGCGGGACGGTGACCGTCCCGGAGGCGCCGAACGCCGTCGCGACGACGACGCCGAGCGGGAGGACGAGCGCGGCGAACAGCGCGGCGACGAGCGCCCGGCCCGCCAGCCCGAGGAGTCGCTCACGCATCGAGCAGCCCTCCGCCGGCGTCGAGACGCCACAGGGCGGCGACCAACACCCCGAACACGACCACGACCGTGACGACCGCGAGCGCCGCCGCCGCCGGCCAGTCGAACCGCGCGAGCAGGAGCTGCGAGACGAGGATCCCGGTCGTCTGCTCGCTCCCCGACCCGAGGAGCAACGGCGCGGGGTACGACCCGACCGACCACGTGAACGCAACCACCGCCGCGACGGCGATGCCGGGGCGCGCGTGCGGCAGCACCACCTCGCGGGCCACCTGCGCCCGGTCGGCGCCCAGGTCGCGGGCCGCCTCGACCAGCCGGGGGTCGAGCGTCGACAGCACCGCGTAGGTCGCGAGCACCGCGTACGGCACGACGATGTAGAGCTGGCCGACGACCGCGCCGGTGAGGTTGTCGACGAGGAGGAGCGGCTCGGTCACGGCCCCGACGGCGAGCAGCAGGTCGTTGACGACCCCGCGCGGCGAGAAGACGAGCACCACGGCGAACAGCTTGACCACCAGCGTCGTGAACAGCGAGCAGACCGCGCCGCCGAGGAGGAGCCGGCGCGTCCAGCCGGTCGCGCGCCACGCCGCGTAGGCGTAGACGACGCCGATCCCGACCGCCAGCGCGGTCACCAGCACGGCAAAGAGCAGGGTGAAGCCGACGATCTCGTGGACCAGGCTCGTCTCGGCGACGTAGCGGTAGCCGTCGAGCGCCCACGACCCCTCGACGAACGCGCCGTTCGGCGTCCGTGCGGTGAGGCTCACGCGAACCAGGTACGCCGTGGGGACGAGAAACAGGCCCACGTCGAGCGCGAACAGGGGCAGGAGGAGGAGCGCGGCCCGGCGGTCGGCGAGGCTCGTCGGCACCGTGCGCCCGACTCGTCCGGGGAGCGCGCTCACCGGCGGCGCGCCCCCGTCGCGTCGAAGTACGTCGCCTCCGACGGCGCCCACCGCACCCGCACCTCGTCGCCGACGGCGACGTCTCCCTCGGCGCCGATGCGCCGCTCGACGAACAGTTCGGTCTCGCCGGCCGAGAGCCGGAGGCGCACGTCCGCGCCGCGGTAGACCCGCTCGACGACCGTCGCGGTCGTGCTCACGGCACCGCCGTCGGCCGCGGCCTCGGTCCGCGCCGGCGCGACCGACAGCCGCTCGGGCCGCAGGGAGACGACGAGGTCGTCGCCGACCGAGAGCCCCGTCGGGTCGACCGGGGCGCGAAACCGGACGCCGAGCGGGCTCTCGACGGTCGGCCGTCCGTCGGCAGCGACGACCCGGCACCCGAGGAGGTTCGTCGCGCCGAGAAACGACTCGACGAAGCGGTCCGTCGGGTCGGTGTAGACGGTCTCCGGATCGCCGACCTGGACCAGCCTGCCGTCGTTCATCACGCCGAGGCGGTCGGCGAGCGTGAACGCCTCGTCCTGGTCGTGGGTGACGTAGAGCATCGTCGTCCCGACGCGGTCGTGGATCCGCTTGAGCTCGACCTGCATCGTCTCGCGGAGCCGGCGGTCGAGGCTCGACAGCGGCTCGTCGAGGAGCAGGAGGTCCGGCTCCACCACCAGTGAGCGCGCGAGCGCGACCCGCTGGCGCTGGCCGCCCGAGAGGTCGGTCGGGTCGGCCGTCGCGTACTCCTCCATCTCGACGAGGGCGAGCGTCTCGCGCGCCCGTTCGTGCCGCTCGGCGCGCCCGACGCCACGCATCTTCGGGCCGAACGCGACGTTCTCGAGCACGCTCTTGTTCGGAAACAGCGCCCAGCTCTGGAACACCATCGAGCAGTCCCGACGGTGGGGCGGGGCGTCGGTCACGTCGGTCCCGCCGATCCGGATCTGCCCCGTCGCCGGCGTCTCCAAGCCGGCGATGGACCGAAGCACCGTCGACTTCCCGGAGCCGCTCGGGCCGAGCAGACAGCACAGCTCGCCCTCCCGCACGTCGAGCGAGACGCCGTCGACGGCGGTCAGGTCACCGTAGGCGACGGTGAGGTCCGTGAGTTCGAGCATCGGCCTAGCTGTCCTGGACGAGCGCGCGGAAGCGGCCGCTCAGGTCGGCGGAGTAGTCGGCGACGCGGGCGAAGTTCTGGAACGCCAGCTCGTCGAGCTCGTCGTTCGTCGTCGGGACGCTCTCGGCCGTGGCGTCCGGGTACTCTGCGTCGGCGTGTGACATCCCGAGGTTGAACTCCTGGGCGTAGGCGGTCTGGACCTCGGGGTCGAGCAGGAAATCGAGGAACCCCTCTGCCGTCTCGGGGCGGTCCGTCCCGCGCACGACGTGGTAGTAGTCGATGTAGCCGCTCGTCTGCGGCGGGACGGTGACGCCGATGTTCAGGTCGTCGGTCGTCCGGGCCTTCCGGAGCCCGTAGGCGAAAAAGTAGTGCCCGACGTCCGCGAGCCCCTCCGAGAGCGCGGTCCAGAGCTGTTGTGTCCCCTGGTAGAACGTCGAGACGGGGACCGAGCCGATCACGTCGAGGAGCGCGTCGGTGTAGCCCCGGTCGTACACCTCGTCGGCGAGCGGTTCGTCGTCCATCGTGATGGCGGCCATCATAAACAGCTTCAGCCAGAAGTCGCTCGGGAGCGCGAGGTTCTCGGCCTCGGACGACCGGACGTCGCCCCACGTCTGGGGGTCCCACGTCACGGTGTCCTCGTTGTACACGTACGCGTGGACGCCGTAGGCGACCGGGACGCCGACCTCGGCCATCTGGAACTCCCGGAGCCGTGGCTTGATCCCCGCGGCGTTCGAGAGGCTGTCGTAGCTCACGGGGCGCCAGAGGTCCTCCTGCTGGCCGCGGTAGTTCGTCCGTCCCACGCCGACGGTCACGTCGAACGGCGGGTCGTCCGCGGGCGACTGCCGGATCTTGGAGAGGATCCCCTGCCAGTTGCCGGTGACCTCCAGCCGGTTGCCCGTCTCCTCCTCGTAGCGGGGCTTGATCACCTCGCGGAACACCGTCTCGTTCGTCCCGCTCCACGTCGACACCCGGAGCCGCTCCGTGCTCCCACCGGCACACCCCGCGAGTCCGACTGTCGTTGCACTCCCGGCTGCGGCGAGGAACGATCGTCTGTCGAGCCGCGCGCCGTCGCCGCTCCCTTCGGTCATCGAACCGTGATAACAGCCGGACCGGGAAAAGCGGACCGTCGCGCGCCGGCGCGCGCGACTCGGACGAGGACTCTCGCTCCCGCGGTCGGTCTCGTGGTCCACGCTCACCCCGTTCGCTCGCGCGCCACGCTTCCGGGAGACGTTTACGTGCGCGAACGAATCTCTGTGCCGTGACCCAGCCACGACTTCTCCTGCTCGGCCCCCCGGGCGCGGGCAAGGGAACCCAGAGCGCACGACTCGCCGCGGAGTACGACGTCGACCACATCACCACGGGCGACGCCCTCCGGGCGAACAAGGACGTCGAGACCGACCACGGCACTCCGCGGGAGTACATGGACGCGGGCGAACTCGTCCCCGACCCGGTGGTCAACGAGATAGTCGTCGAGGCGCTCGACGACACGGACGGCTTCGTCCTCGACGGCTACCCGCGGAACCTCTCGCAGGCGGAGTTCTTGGACGAGATGGTCGATCTCGACGTCGTCGCCTTTCTCTCCGTGCCCGAGGCGGAACTCGTCCGGCGCCTGACGGGCCGGCGGGTCTGTCCGGACTGCGGCGAGACCTACCACGTCGACTTCGCGCCGCCCGAGGAAGCGGGCGTCTGTGACGAGTGCGGCGCCGAGCTGACCCAGCGCGACGACGACACCGAGGAGACCGTCCGCGAGCGCCTCCGCGTCTACGAGGAGAACACCGAGCCCGTCGTGGAGTACTACCGCGAGGCGGGCGACCTCGTCGAGGTGGACGGAACGGGGTCGCCGGACGAGGTGTTCGCGGCGCTGCGCGCGGCGGTCGAGTCGTAGCCGCGGAGCGGTCCCTTCTTATCCTACGACTTCATAGCGAGTCGCAATGGCTCGGATCGAACGGACCGTCGGAGACCTCGTCGCCGACGACACTGAGATGCGCGACGCCGTCGAGACGGTGCTCTCGAACGCCGACGACGGTACGGTCCGCTGGGCGGACGTCCGCGACGAAGTCTCCAGCGGACACTGGGGACGACTCATCGAGCAGGGCGTTCTCGTCGACGGCGAGGACGGCTTCGAACTCGCCGACCCCGAGGCGACCCGCGCGGCGCTCGGCAACGGAACGACGGACGCGTCGACCTCCGGCGACGCGTCGGACGACGAGGTCGAGGAGACCACCTGGTCGATCTACGACAAGGGAGCCGCGGCGGTGACGATGGCCTTCTTCGTCGCCTACGCGTGGCAGCCGCTCCGGGACCTCATCGGGGGGATCATGGACGTGGCGCTCGGGCCGCTCGAACAGGCGATGCCGTTCTACGCCGTCGTGATGGTGCTCGCGATGGCGACGGGGCTGTACTCGACGCTCCTGCAGGCGAACCTGATGAACACGGAGAAGATGGGGCAGTACCAGGAGCAGATGCAGGACCTCCAGGAGCGCCGCGAGGCCGCAAAGGAGCGCGACGACCAGGAGGCGCTCGACCGGCTCCAGGACGAGCAGATGGACATGATGGGCGACCAGCTCGGGATGTTCAAAGAGCAGTTCCGCCCGATGGTCTGGATCATGTTCTTCACAATCCCCGTCTTCCTGTGGATGTACTGGGCGCTCGGCATCGGCGGCGGAACCCAACACATCGATCCCGGGAGGATCACCATTCCGCTTCGCGGCCCCCTTGAGTGGCGCGAGCAGGCGTTCGGCCCGATCCAGGTCTGGATCCTCTGGTACTTCGTCTGCTCGATGGGGTTCACCCAGATCATCCGGAAGGGGCTGAACATCGACATCAGCCCGAGTCCGTCGTAGGCGTCGGGTCGTCGTCTCTTGAACGCTCTCGCTCCCCGCTCCGTCTCGGTGGCCCGCTCGCTCACGTCGTTCGC
>JAZKRX010000061.1:0-10470 GCA_036626375.1 Haloferacaceae archaeon | reverse complement strand
CGCCGCGGCGCCACAGCCCCCGGCGGCGGCCAGCGCGCGCCGCGGGCTGGTGAGCGCGAGCGCGAGCGCCAGTCCGAGCGCCGTGCCCGCGGCGACGTCGACGAGGTAGTGGACGCCGAGGGCGACCCGCGAGAGCGCGACGGCCGTGACCAGCACGCCGGCGACGAGCCGTCGCGGAGTCGGGTCCAGCCGGTCGAACAGCCGCGCCGCGGCGCCGTACACCGCGGCGGCGCCGAGGGCGTGGCCCGAGGGGAAGCCGTAGCCGGCCGCCGCCGCGCCCGGCGGGCGAGAGAGCGCGAACGCGCCCTTGAGCGCGAGCGTGAGGCCCGCGCTCGCCAGTCCGACCCCGACGAGCGTCGCGAACGCCCGCCGGGGCGTCTCCGCGACGGGCGGGGCGCGCCAGTAGCCGACGGCGACGAACACGAAGAGAACGAGCGGGTCGCCGAGCAGGGTAACGGGCGCGGCGAGAAGGTCCGGGACGTCCGCGACGGGTTCGTAGAGCGGGGACGCGCGAGGTGCCGTCACGGCCCTACTCCCGGCGCTCTCTCACGGCGTCGTAGAGGCGGCGCGGCGAGCCGACCAGGTTGAGCGAGACGCCGACGAGCACGAACAGGGTGTAGAGCCCGAGGGTGGAGAGAAAGAGGACGATCATCGCGAGGATCGCCCAGGCGCCGTCGAGGAAGTAGAAGGCGCCGAGCGTCATCACCGTGCCGTAGAGGAGAACGAGGTACGGCCCCCAGCCGCGGGCGTGACCCCGGCGGACCCGCCGACGGACGTACCGCTTCAGTTCGGCTTCGAGCGAGGGGCGGTCGACGGTCCGGTCGCGCACGTCGGCCTCGAACTCGTCTAAGTCCGTGCGGACGTCGTCGAGGCGGTCGGCCAGATCCTCGATATCCGGCGCGCCGTCCGGCTCTCGGCCGTCCTCGTCCATCGTCGTCTCTGTGGGTGGCTCGCCCGACTGTTGTAGCTGCCGGTCCGTCGGTTCGGACGCGCCCGTCCGCCCGGCGAGGACGGCGTTGACCACCGCGCCGACGAGCAGCAGCGAGGCCGCGAGGTAGAGCCACGTCGCGAGCAGGATCACCCCGCCGAGGACGCCGTAGAGCGCGAGCGACCCCGCCGACGCGACGGCGGCGTACGCGCCGAAGGCGGCGCCGAGGACGGTCCAGCCGGCCGCCGCGAGAACGGTTCCCGGGACGGCCTCGCGCACGGTGACCCCGGCGTCGGGGAAGACGTAGTAGAGCGGAAAGAGGGCGCCGACGAGGACGAGGAGGAGCGCGAGCGGCGCGAACAGCCCGACGAGGGGGAGCCGGGGCGCGAGCGTCGCGACCGCGCCCGCGGCGACGACGGTGAGGAGGACGCCGCCGCCGACGGCGACGGCGACGACCACCGCATCGCGCACGCGCTCGACGAACCCGCCGGCGTCGGTGCCGTACACCCGCGAGAACGCGGCGTCCAGTCCACGGAAGAGCTTCAGCGACGACCAGAGCAGGACGAGCAGGCCGACGACGGTCGTTCCGCTCCGGCCGGCGGTGTTGCGAAACGCCGAGACCACCAGGTCGCGCCCGCCCGGGAGGAGATACCGCTCGGAGAGCGCGAGCACCGTCGCCTCCAGCGCCGGGCCGCCGACGAGACTGGCGACGACCACCGCGAGCGCGAGCGTCGGGACCAGCGAGACGAGCGCGTAGTAGGCGACGCTCGCCGCCGCCGTCGAGACGTCGCGCTCGCGGGTCTCGCGGACGACCAGCCGGGAGAGGGCAAGCGCCTCAGACATCGCTCGTCGCCCGCTTCGCCGCCGCGACGGTCGCGGTCGTCTTGAACCGCGTCCCGCCGTAGTGGGTCCGCGAGGCCTCGTGCCCAGCCGTCCGGAGGGCGTCGAGAAAGTCGTCCATCGCGCTCGCGGGGCGGCCCCACAGCGCACAGAGACGGTGCTGGTCGTAGTGGGTCGGCTCGTCGAGTTCGGCCTCGACGTCGGCGAGCAGGGGTCGGGCCTCATCGGCGGTCCCCATCCCGTCGTCGACGGCGTCGCGGACCCGCGCGGTGAACGCGCGGTCCCGGACCGGGCCGAGCCAGAGCGGCCCCGCCGTCACCACGCGGGCGCTCCCACAGACTGGGCAGGTCTCGGGCGGAGACGCGTGGGGGCCGTACTCGTGGCGGCGCTCGAGGCAGTCCTGACACTGGTGGCGGTGGCCGAGCGCCTCGCGGCGGTCGTCCGCGCGCGAGGCGCTCCGGTCCAGTTCGAGGTACGTCCGGACGTAGTGCCGGGAGACGTGCGAGAGGAGCGGCGTCGCGGCGACGTCGTGGCGCGCCGCGGTGCGCACGAGCGCCGAGAGCAGGACCCGGAGCCCCATCTCCGGGTGGTCGTCGAGGTTCCGCGGCACCGCGTCGTACCGTCGCACGCCGGCGGCGAAGTGCGCGCCACACAGCGGCGCGGTGTCGGTGGCGGTGACACAGACGAGGTTGCGCGCCCGCGAGAGCGCGGCGTCGGCGAAGGGGACGGGCGAGCCGAAGGGGTCGAGGTCCACCACGTCGAACGGGCCGTTTTCGTACAGCAGTGCGCGGGCGTCGCGTTCCAGCACCGCGCCGTCCAGGTCGTTTCGCGCGAGGGTCTCGCGCGCCGTCTCGACGGCGTCGGGGTCGAGATCCGCGCCCGTGGCCTCGTAGCCGGCGTCCGCGGCGCGGGCGGCCCGCACGCCGCTCGCGGTCATCGCGTCGAGGTACGACGCCGCGCGCGGCTCGCGCTCGCGGTACGCCCGCAGGACCGCGACGGTGACGTCGCGGTTCAGCTCCTGCCTCGGGTTGTAGAACACCCCGCTCCCGGCGCCCTCGGCCGCTCCGTCGCGCACCTCGTCGACGACGACGCGGACGCCGCCCTCGGTGACCTCGTCCATGGACGGCCGTGTGGGGCCGGGGCGAAACGGCTGTCGGTCGGGCGGGTACCCCGAAGGCAGAGAGCCGACGCGCTCGGCCGACGACGCCGGAACGCCTTTCTCGCCGACGCCGGTAGACGGGAGAGTGACGGGGGTCGACGACTGGCGGGCCGCGCTCGCGGAGGCCGGAGAGCTGACCGGCCCGGTGACCGAGGCTATCGTCGCGACCCACGGCTCGCGGGGGCGGCGAGCCATCGAGGCAGTCTCCGAGACGCGCGTGAAGGAGTACCGCGATTTCACCGTCGTCGTCGGCCACGAGGACGAGTACGTCGTCGAGGACGGCGCCTGCACCTGCAAGGACAGCGAGTACAACCTCGACGCCGAAGACCCCGAGGCGCTCTGCTGGCACGCGGTCGCCGTCGCGGTCGCCCGCCGCGTCGGCGAGGTGGACGAACACGACATGTGGTACTCGGACGTGCGGGACCTGCTCTAGACTTTTCACCCTCGGCGCCGACGGCTCCGGCGTGTCGAGCATCGACGAGAAGCGGGTGTACGACGACCGCGAGGGAGCGAACGTCTGCTACCTCGCGACCGGCGTCGGGGTCGTCCGCGTCGCCGTCTCCGACGACCTCGTGGGCGAGTACGGCGTCGTGCGGCCGGGGACGGCCCGGGACGTCGCGGTCGTCGGCGGCGCGCTGGTCGTCGCGACGGACGAGGACGTCACCGTCGGCGGCGAGGCGGCGGGGCTCGGCCCCGCGGTCGCGGTCGGGACGGCCGCGACGGGCGACGGGCTGGCCGTCCTCGAGGACGGGACCGTCTGCCGGCTGGACGGCGCGGCGCTCGGGCAGGTCCCGGACGCGCGGGCGGTCGACGGCGGCCTCGTCGCGGCGGAAAACGGCGTCTACCGGGTGAGCGACGGCGTGAACCACGCCGGGCTGGAGGACGTGCGGGACGTGGCAGGTATCGCCCGCGAGGACGCGGACGGCGGCGCGGGACCGCCGCTCGCGGCGACGGCCGACGGCCTGTACGCGCTCGGGCCGGGATGGGCGCGGCGGGCGACGGGTGGGTGGCGCGCCGTCGCGAACGGCCCGGACGGGGCGGTCGCGCTCGACGCCGAGGGGCGCCTCCACCGGAGCGCGAGCGACGCCGAGCGCGCCGAGACGTGGGAGCGGCTGCCGGCGCTCCCCGACGCCCTCGCCCCGGTCGACTGCGGACGCGGCGCCGGCGTCACCTACGTCGCGGGCGCGGACGGCCGGTTCGCGGTCCGTCTCGACGGCGACGAGTGGCGCAGCCGGACGCTCGGGACGCCGAGGGTCACCCGACTGGTCGTGGGAGAGGCGAAAGGCGAAAGAGGTGGCGCGGGGTCCGACCGGACGTGATCGTCCCCGGCTCCACCTCGCAGGCGCTCGCGGCCGCGCTCGCGGCGGCGACGGACCGCCCGCTCGCGGACGTGGCCTACGACCGATTCCCCGACGGCGAACAGCTCGCGGCGGTCCCCGGCTTCGACGGCGAGGAGGCGGTCGTCGTCTGTGCCACGGTCGACGACGCCGCGCACGTCCAGCTCCTCCAGCTCCAGGACGCCTGCCGCGAGGCCGGCGCGACCCGGGTGACGACCGTGATCCCCTACATGGGCTACGCGCGCCAGGACGACGCGTTCGAGGCCGGCCAGCCGATCTCGGCGCGCGCCGTTGCCCGCGCGGTCTCGACCGGCAGCGACCGGGTCGTGCTGGTCAGCCCCCACGAGCCGGCGGTCGCGGACTTTTTCGACGTCCCCGTCGCGGTCGCCGACGCCGCCCCCCTGCTCGCCGGCGCGCTGCCGAGCCTCGCTGACCCGCTCTTTCTCGCGCCCGACGAGGGCGCGGTCGCGCTCGCCGACGCCGTCTGTGGCGCCTACGGCCGGGGCGAGACGGACCACTTCGAGAAGACCCGCCACAGCGGCGACGAGGTGAGTGTCCGCCCGCACGACGCCGAGGCGGCCGGCCGGGACGTTGTCGTCGTCGACGACATCGTCGCCACGGGGTCGACGATGAGCGCGGCCATCGCGGGGCTGGAGGCGCCGGCGCGGACGCTCGTCGCCTGTGTCCACCCGGTGCTGGTCCGCGACGCGCGGACCCGGCTCGCGAAGGCGGGCGTCGACGCCGTCCACGCCACGGACACGGTCGAGCGGCCCTGCTCGACGGTCAGCGCCGCGCCGGCCGTCGCGGACACGCTGGAGTAGCTTCACGGCCTGAAGCCGGACGAAGCCCTTTCGAGGCAGACTATCCTCGTTTCCGATATGTCGGGGGGACGAGCGCGAGGGGTGTCGTCGACGATCGCGGTCGTCCTCCTGGTCGCGATCGTCGTCCTCCTCAGCGCGACGGTGTTTGCCGTCGCGACCGGCTTCACCGACGACCTCCGGGAGCCGGCGCGGGCGACCGTCGACGTCGAGCGCACGACCCTCGATTTCGGTGCCGACAGCGAGTGCGCGGGCCCGGAGGAGGTCGCCGTCAACGTGACGTTGACCACGTTCGAGCAGGCCGACGCGATCTACGTCATCGTCGCCGACGAGGGCGGCGAGGACCGCAAGACGCTGTGGGACGACCCGTCCGCCGCCGACGTCGGCACGACGCTGACGCTCGCGAACGAGGTGACCGGCCCGCAGGTCGACGTCGACATCGGCGGGAGCGGGGACTTCGCGTTCTGCCCCGGCGACTCGGCGACGTTCCGGTTCTACGCGGAGTACGACGGCCAGACGACGATCCTCCAGCGGTTCGACCTCTCGTCCTGAGCGCTTTTGTCGCCCGCGACCGATCGGCCGGACATGGCCCACGACTGCGTCTTCTGTTCGATCGTCGACGGAGCGATCCCCGCACACACCGTCCACGAGACCGACGAGGTCCTCGCCTTTCTCGACGCCAACCCCCTCGAGCCGGGGCACGCGCTGGTGATCCCGAAGGCTCACCACGGCCGGCTGGAGGACCTGCCAGCCGACCTCGCCGCGTCGGTGTGGGGCGTCGTCTCCGACCTGGGCCCGCAGGTCGAGGCCGCGGTCGGCGCCGACGCCCTGAGTATCGGCGTGAACGACGGGGCCGCGGCGGGCCAGGAGGTGCCACACCTCCACGTCCACGTCGTGCCGCGGCGGCAAGGCGACGGCGGCGGACCGATCCACGCCGCCTTCCCGAGCCAGCAGGACGTCGACGACGAGGAGCTGGCGGCGGTCGCCGAGTCGATCCGCGAGCACGCGTAGACCCGGAGCTTTACCCCGGGTCGCGGCGCCACACCACCCATGCCGACTGCAGCGCTCGTTGGGGCGACTGGCGGCGCGGGGACGACCAGGCTCGCGGTGGAGACGGCCGCGCTGGTCGCGACGACCGGCAGCGACGTCGCCGTCCTCGACGCCGCCTACGCGACACAGGGGCTCGTCGACCACGTCGCGGGCCGGGTCGACCCCGACGTCACCGCGCTCACGACCGACGCGGCGGACGCACCGCTCGCCGGTGGGCTGTACGACCTGGACGCCGGCTCGGCCGGTCGCGTCGCGCTCGCACCCGCCAGCGCGTCGTTCGAGCGCCTCGCCCGCGCGAAGGCGCCGACGGCCGCAGAGCGGTTCGCAGAACGGGTCGAGGAGGCCGCGGAGCGCTTCGACGCTGTGGTCCTCGACGTGCCGCCGCTCGCCGCCAACCAGGCCGTCGCGGCCGTCGACGTCGCCGACCGCGTCGCCGTCGTCGCGCCCGGGTCGACCCGCGGCGCGGACGCGGTCGGCCGGACCCGCGGGCGCCTCCGCGACGTGGGGAGCGAGGCCGACCTCGTCGTTGCGAACCGGGGCGGTCTCGACGACGCTGACGTGCGCGTGCCCGCGAGCGAGTCGGGAGTGACGGCCGTCCCGACCGCGCCTGACGGCGGCGGGTTCGGGACGAGCGTCGCGGACCTCGCCGCGGCGCTGTTCGAGACGGAGCTAGCGGTCGAGGAGTCGGGCGGGGGGCTGCTCGGGGCGGCGCGCGACCGGCTTTAGCCGTCCAGCGCGTCCGCGAGTCGGTCGCGCTTGGCCACGGTCGCCGTCCGCTCGGGCGCGCGTTCGCCCGCCGCGGCGTCGGCCAGGCCCGGGTGCGGGTCGTGGGTCTCGACGTACGCCGCGAGCGCGAACGCCGCCTCGTCGGCCCCCGAGAGCTCCCGGGCCTCGGTCCGGGAGAGGTCGCCCGCGACCCAGTCCCGAACGACACGGCGGGCCGTCGGACCGAGCGGCGAGACGCCGTCGACGCCACAGCGGTGGAGCGCCTTCGCGGCGGTCATCGGCGCCACCCCCGCCGCGCGGGCGCAGTCGCCGACGCTCGTTCCCCGGCGGTAGGTGGTCAGGACCGTCGCCGCCGCCGCGGCCGTACACGGCAGGGCGTCGGCGTGTGGCGCCAGCCGGTCGCGGAGGTCCGTCCCCGTCTCGTCGACTGTCGCCACGCCACGCTCGCGCTGTTCGTCGGTGACTTCGATCCCCGCCGCGATCTCCGACAGCCCCATCGTCCTGTCGTGGCACCCGCTTCACACTAAAACGTTGGTCCGACGACGGGTCGGGCCGACGACAGCTCCGTCCGGGCGTACCGGTTACCGATACGTGGTTCGAGCCGACAGAAGGCCGATCCACATCGTTCTGGCTGTGCTTAAATGTGGTATCGGGCACGACCGTCGTGTATGGAGGCGACGAGTGCCTGCCCGGAGTGTAGCGGCGACGTCCGAGCGAGCGGCGACGAGTCCGTCTGTACGAGCTGTGGGCTCGTGGTCGCGGCGGACCGGCTCGACCGCGGCCCCGAGTGGCGGAGCTTCGCAGACGACGACACGGACCCGAAGCGGACCGGAGCGCCGTTGACCCGCTCTCGTCACGACCGCGGGCTGTCGACAGAGATCGGGAGCGTGCGCGCGACGGGGCGAAAGCGCCGGCAGTGGGCGCGGCTGCGCCGCCAGCACTCCCGGACACAGATCCGCTCGAAGCGCGAGCGCAACCAGGTGTACGCGTTCACCGAGGTCCGGCGCGTGGTCGACCGGCTCTCGCTGCCCGACCGGGTGCGCGACGGCGCCTGCTCGCTCGTTCGGTCGGCACAGGACGCAGACCTGCTCCGCGGGCGGTCACTGGAGGGGTTCGCGGCCGCCGGTGTCTACGCCGCGGCGCGGATCCAGTCGGTCGCCCGGACCCGTGCGGAGGTCGTCACGGCCGCGCGGGCGAGCGAGGCCGAGCTGGAGGCGGCCTACGACGCGCTCAACCGGGAACTCGGGCTGCCGACCGGCCCGACCGACCCCGGCGAGTTCGTCCCGCGGTTCGCGAGTCGGCTGGACGTCCCGACGGCCGTGGAGCGCCGCGCGCGCGCCCTCGCGAAGACGACCGTCGAGCGGGGGATCGCGGTCGGACGCGACCCCTCGGGCGTCGCCGCAGCCTGTCTCTACACCGCGGCGCGAGAGGAGGAGTGGGGTCTGACACAGGCCGAGGCCGCCGACGCCGCGGGCGTGACGCCCGTGACCGTCCGGAACACCTACACGGACCTACAGGACTGAACGCGGCGCGCGAGCGCCCGGAACGCCCGGCCCGCCTCGCTGTCGGGCGCGCTCGCGGGCACAGGTGTCTCTCGTTCGACCGACCGGCCGACCCGCGGGTCCGCCGGCACCGTCACCGTCGGCGCGCCCAGCGCGCGCTCGACGGCCCCGCGCGGCACGTCGTCGACGACGCGGTTGCACGCGGCGGCCGCGACCGGCGCGCCGAGCGTCCTCGCCAGCGCTCGCGTCCGCACCGCGTCGGCCAGCGCGAACCGGCGCGGCGAGGCGACGAGAACGACACAGTCCGCGACCGCGAGCGGTACGCCCGCGTCCGCACGCATCCCCGCCGGACAGTCGAGGACGGCGTCCTCGCCCGGCCCGAGCAGGTCCGAGAGCGCGTCACCGAGCCGCGCCGGGTCCGCGGCCCGCGCGCCGGCGAGCGACCGACCGCAGGGCAGGAGGTCGACCGGACCGCCGCGCCGCGCCTCGTGGACCGTCGCCCGTCCGGCGAGGACGTCGTGGAGCGTCGGTCCGCGCTCGCCGGGCAGGTTCGCCATCCCGAGGTCGGCGTCGACGACCACCGCGTCGAGCGAGCAGCCGAGGTTGTACGCCACCGTCGTCTTCCCGACGCCGCCTTTTCCGCCGGCGACGGCGACGATCACGAGAGCCTCCGGAGCGCCGCGACCGGCACCGCCGCCTCGGCGGCGCGGTCGGCCAGCGCCTCGAGTTCGGTCGCGAGCGCACGGAGTCGTTCCTCGTCGTCCGCGAGCGCCGCGTCGAGCGCCGCCGCCTCCGCCGCGCCCCCGCGCTCGTCGACCACCCGCGCCACGGCCGCGAGGTCGCCGGCCGCGAGCGTCTCGGCGTCGGCGACCCGTCCACGCACGTCCGCGAACCACGACGCGGCGGCAGGCGGGAGGTCGTCCGGCGCGGCCTCGGACGGGGGCGGGTCGGCGGCCTCCTCCGTGGGTTCGGGAGGCGAGATCGCGTCCGGCGGGACGGCGGACGGCTCCGCCCGCTCGTTCGGTCCCGTGGAGTCGGTCGCGGGAGCCGCGTCGGCGGGCTCGGTCCCGTCGGCGGGCGCCGTGTCGCTCGTCGCGTCCCCCTCGTCCAGCCGGTCGACCATCGCGGTCACGGGCGCCGGCGGCTCGTCGGCCGACGAGCCGTCGGTGTCGCCGTTCGTCGCCGGGTCGCTCGCCTCGGCGCCGTCGACCGGCACGGCGTCCGCCGGCGGCGCGTGGTCGTCGAGCAGCCGGACGGCGTCTGCGGCGGTCGGCTCGTCGGCGTCGTCGCCCTCGGCCGGGCGCCCCTCGTCGCGCACCGCGACCGGCGGGTCGGTCGGCGGCGCCGCGCAGGCGTAGCCGAGCGTCAGACGGCCGTTCGCGGGGACGACGCCGGTGTAGCCCTCGTCGTCCCACCCGGGCGTGGGGACGCCGTTCTCGCGGGGCGGCTCGACCCGGCCGTCGAGGCAGTTCTCCACCCGAACTCGCCGGTCGACGGTCGTCTCGTTCGCGACGACGACCTCGACGAGCGTCCGATCTCCGGCGCGGTCGACCCGGCACTCGTGGGCAAGCACGGCGACCGTGGTTCCGGCATCGCCCTTCAGTCCGCGGGGCGGGCGCGGACGACCGGCGCGTCGAGTCGGTCGGCGGTCTCGCGGGCGTCCCCGAGGCGGTCCGTCGCGACCACGACCGGCGCGTCGACGCTCGCGACCCGAACGACCGCCAGCGCGGCCAGCGTCGGGTCGCCCTCGTACCCACCCGGGCGGTCCCCCGCCGTTCCGTCGCCCGGGAGCGTCCGAACCGCGGCGCGAAAGCGGTCGTAAATCGCTCCGGCGAGGTGTTCGCGCGCCGCGCGTTCGCGGTTCGCGAGCCGGTCTTCGAGCGCCATGCGCTCGTCACGCCGGTCTCGCGCCTCGCGGGCGCGGGCCTCCAGCGCCTCGAGGCGCTGTTCGGCGGCGATACGCTCCGTCTCGGTCTCCGTCAGCGCCCGGAGCGCGTCGGCGAGGTCGGCCGCGGCCGCCTCGCGCGCCGCCTCGGCGCCGGCCTCGGCGAGCGCGTCGACCCGTCCCCGGAGCGTCGCGACACGCTCGCGCAGGCGCGCTTCCTCGTCA
>JAZKRX010000060.1:0-10514 GCA_036626375.1 Haloferacaceae archaeon | reverse complement strand
GTCTCGTCGCCGACCGGACGGCGTTCGTCGTCGCCCACCGGCTCTCGACCATCCGCGACGCGGACCAGATCGTCGTGCTGGACGAGGGGCAGGTGGTGGAAGCGGGCACCCACGAGGAACTGCTCGCCGCCGACGGCGAGTACGCGGGCCTCTGGCGCGCGCAGGCCGACGAGCGACCGGTCCGGGAGGCGCCGGCGGAGGAGTGAGGATCGCGCTCGTGGCGCCGCCTCGCGCCACACATCGCCTGCGGGGACAGCCCTATGCCGCCCGCGTCCCTTCCGTCGACGTGCTCGACCGAAACGTCGGCGGCCGCGACCGTCGTCTGCGCGCCGTCCTCGCGGTCGTCCTCGGGGTCGTGGCCGCCGTCGCGGCCGTCGACGGGGTGACTGCGGTCGCCGTTGCGAGCGGCGCGGGGGCGCTCGGCGCGGGGTTCAACGCCGTGACCGGGTGGTGTGGCGTGAACGCGGCCTGTGGGTTCGACACGACGGGGGAGTAGCTGGGGTGGTGTTGGGTTAAAAATTTGAATAATAATTAGTGGTTTAGGGCGTCTCAGACGCGATTTAAGCGCGAAGCAGCGATACAGCCCCGCCGGTTGGATCCGCCGCATCCGAACGACGTCAATAGCAAATTTGAACGAGTGACGCCGCCAAATTCTTTGCAACCGATGTTGTCGTAATCTGATTAGCTTCAGTATTATCTCAACACCGCCGCTCTCGTAGACACAAGAGCAAAATGCCGTGCCGGTAAGCATACTCGCGTCCGATGCTCGACGACTTGGATGCCGAGGTTTCCGATGCCGTCGAGTACTACTATTCGAAGCTCTCCGATCAGGCCGAACAGCACCGCCGCTCGCAGGAGACCGCTCGCGGTCGGCGCGCCGAGGTACTGGGCGGGCAACAGATGGACGGATTCGCGAGTCTGGTCGAGGATCTCGTCCACGAGGAAGCCGGTGTTCCACGCGACTCAATCAAACACGACTACCACGCGACGCTCCCCGGCTACTACCGCCACGAGAAGGAGTGGGACACAGCCGTCGTTCACGACGGAGAACTCCTCGCCGTCATCGAGTACAACTCGCAAGGGAGTTCGATCGGGAACAACCTGAACAACCGCGCCGAGGAGGCGATCGGGAACAACACCGACCTGTACAAGGCGTACGAGGAGGGGTTGTTCGAGCCATCTCCTGCGCCGTGGGTTGGCTATCTCATGCTGATGGTCGATAACGAAGCGTCGCGAAAGCCACGTTCGCTTCGCGAGCCGAACTTCCGAGCGGACGAGGCGTTTCAGGACGCAGGGTACGTCGATCGAATGGAACTGCTCTGTCTCCGGATGGTCCGCCAACGTCTCGTCGATGAGGCGGCATTCATGCTCAGTAACGACACTATCGGGATCGACGGCGAGTACGCGGAGCCGAACGAAGAACTCGAGTTCGGACGGTTCGCCCGTTCGCTCGTGTCGCACGTGGGTGCCCACGCCGACGTATCCTGATAACTACGATCGAAGCTCGAGTTTTATGACATTCAAATACGATCGGGTGAGTAGAGAGCGCCGTGAAGGGCCACGTACCGACACCCGACGACCTCGCTGAAAGCATGGTTCGCCGTGCGTTCGAGCGCCGGCCACCAGCAGCGGAAGATCGAATTCTCTACCCGGGGTGCGGGACCGCCCCGTTCGCCGCCGCGGTCGAACGCGTGTGCGAACACGAGGGATGGCCGATCCCTAACGGGACCGGTGTCGAACTTGACCCGAGCCATCTTGATGAGGCCCGAGAGCGAGAACTTGCTCACCTGACCGTACAGCAGTGCGACTTCCTCGCCCCCGAGATGATCGATACGGAGCCGTTCGACTTCGTCGTCGGTAACCCGCCCTACGTCCCGATCGAGGGGCTTGACGACGACGAGAAGGCCCGCTACCGGTCGACGTTCGACACGGCAGTCGGCCGGTTCGACCTCTACTTGCTCTTTTTCGAGCGCTCGCTCTCTCTCCTCCGTGAGGACGGACGCCTGACGTTCGTCACCCCCGAGAAGTTCGAGTACGTCGACACTGCCGAACCGCTCCGACGGCTGTTGACCGCTGATAACATCCACGTCGAACGGATCGAACACCTCGACGAGGACGCCTTCGTCGATCACATCGCCTTTCCGTCCGTCACGACGGTCCAACGTGACTCGTCCGGACCGACGACTATCTGCCTCCGCGACGGCTCCGAGCACGTGGTCGACCTGCCGGACGACGGGTCGAGCTGGGCGCCCGCCGTCCGCGGCTACGACCCCGAGACAATGACCACGGGCGCCACGCTCGACGATGTCACTGTCCGTATCTCGCCCGGGATGGCGACCGGGGCAGATTCGGTGTTCGTCGCCTCGCGTGACGACGTCCCGGACCAGCTTGTCCCGGAGTGGGTCCGACCGACCGTCTCGGGACGGCAGCTCACCGCGAACGACGGCCCTCGTTCCGACGACCTCCTGATCTGTCCGTACCGTGACGACGGGTCGCTCCCCGACGAGGACGATCTCGGTGCGTTTGGTGATTGGGCACGGCTCCACCGTTCCCGGCTCGAGGGCCGGTCTTGTGTCACGGACGGCGGAAAGCGGTGGTACGCGTGGCACGAAACGCCGCCGATGGCCGACCTGCTTCAGCCGAAGATCGTTTTCAAGGACATTGAGAAAGAACCGCGATTCTGGGCGGAGCGCCACGGCGATGTCGTGCCTCGACACTCGGTCTACTACTTGATCCCGAACGACGACGTTCCGTTCGACGATCTGCTCGAGTATCTGAACAGAGCTGACGTGCGCCGCTGGCTGAACGCGAACTGCCAGAAGGCGGCGAACGGTTTCCTCCGGCTTCAGAGTAGCGTTCTACGGGATCTCCCCGTCCCGGCCGAATGGGCAGGGACGTATCAGGCGACGCTCTGATCTACGACTCGCCCGGCGGCGCGAGGCTGCGCTCGAACTCGTCGTGGAGTTCGACGTCGTCGGGCACCTCGGTGTCGAGCGCCCGCTCGGCCGCGCGGTTCTCCAGTTCCCCCGGCTCCGCCGCGACCTCCTCCCACCCGGGCTTGACCTTCACGCTCTCTGCGGGCGCGCCGACCGCGACGTGGTGGGCGGGCACGTCGCCCCGGACCATCGCCGAGGCGCCGACGACGGCGTTCTCGCCGACGCGCGCGCCGGCGTTGACCATCGCGCCGTAGCCGACCCGGGCGTCGTCCGCAACTTCGGTTCGGTAGTTCGTCACGTCCCCCTGGTCGACGAGGTCGTGGCTGTGTGTGTGGAGGTGCGCCTCGTCCGCGACCGAGACCCGGTCGCCGATCACGAGTTCGCCGCGGTCGTCGAGCAGGACGTCGTTGTGGACGACGACGTTGTCGCCCATCCGGACGTTGTGGCCACACTGGATCTTGATCCCGGAGAACAGCTGGAGGCCGTCGCCCGCCTCCGCGAACAGGTGGTTCGCGAGCGTCTGGCGAAAGGGGAGGGCGAAGGCGAGATTCGCCGCGAGCGGCGACCGGTCGAAACAGCGCCACAGGTAGAGCAGCGGCTTCGACTCCGCGAACGCCTCCGGATTCTGCTCTGCCCAGTGTTCGCTCTCGGTCAGCGCGTGCCGCGGGTCGTAGCCCCCGAGCCGCGCCCGGGCAGGGGGTGACTGTGCGGCGCCGGTGCGGTACCGCTGGTACGCCTGCCGGTCGCCGAACAGGTCGACCAGGAGTTCGCGGACTACCCGTGCCGTCTCCTCGTCCGACGACAGCCGTCGGTCGACGTAGGCGATCGCTCGGTCGATCCGCTCCTGTGCCTCGGACGGGAGTTCCCGGCGACGCTTCGCCATAGCACGTCGTGTCAACGCACGCATCCACATTAGCCTCTCCGACGTCACAGCGGCGCGATACGTCTCGATCACGACACTCGGTCGGGCGAGAGGCCGTCGAGCGACCACACCAGTCCTCCGCCGGCGACCACGAGGCCGCCGGCGACGGCGAAGGCAACGGCGTAGCCGAACGAGGCGGCCCACCCGCCGAGGACGGCGCCGACGCCGCCCGCGAGCGCGCCGACCGCGGCGTGGAGGCCGAGGAGCTCCCCCCGGGCCGACGGCGGCGCGAGCCGGGTCACGATGGCGGTGCCGACGACGAGCATCACGGCCCACGTCGCGCCGACCGCGAGGAAGGCGAGGCTCGTCGCGCCGAGTCCGAGGAGCGAGCCGAGGCCCGCGGCACCGACGACGGCGGGAAAGAGGACGCCCCGGGCGGTCAGTGCCGCGGCCTGGAGCCGCCGGAGGTCGCCCGTCGCCGTCATCCCCCCGACGACGTCGTACAGGACCGCGCTGGCGAGGCTGGCGGCGAGGTAGAGCCCGAACACCGGCCCGGACCCGAAGCCGGCGCCGGTCAGAAACAGGGGAAGCGGCGCCCAGAACGCCGCCGACCCGGCGAGAAAGAGGCCGCTGGCGAGGAAGTACGTCCCGAGCGTCGCGTCGAGGCGTCGACGCACTCGGTCGACCCGGACGCTCCGGGAGGCCCAGTAGAGCCGTGCGGGCGAGAACGAGAACGTCGCACCCCGGATCCCGCGGCGCGAGGCCGCGAGCAGTCGGTCGACCCGGCGGGCGGTCGCGGGGTCCGGCGCCCCGGCCGACACGCGCGGGAGCGTGCCGCCGACCCACACGCCGGCGAGGCCGGCACAGACGGCGAACAGGAAAAAGAGCGGCCGGGGCCCGTCGACGAACGGGAGGGCGGGCCAGACGGCACCGACCACGAGCCCGCCGGCCCAGCCGTAGCCCTGGGCGGCGTTCAGCCGGCCGATGCCTTCGCCCCACGCCGACTCGGGCGCCCCCTCGACGACGACGGTGGTCAACACCGGGGCGACGCTCCCCACGAAGAGCCACAGGACGGCGTTGGCGACGACGACGCCCGTCACGCTCCCGAGGAACGGAATCGCGGCGAGCGCGCCCGCGACGGTGACGAGCGTCCCGACTACGAGCGGCCGACGGTGGCCCACCCGGTCGGCGAGCCGACCGAAGACCACGGCGCCCGGCGCGGCGACGGCGGTGGCCGTCGCGGCGAGGAGCCCGAGCGCCACCGGTCCACCCCCCAACTCGACGACGTAGAGCGGGACGAGCAGCGACGCGCCGCCGAACGCCACGGAGCCGAGCGCCCACGCGGAGAGCCACCGTTCGCGCACGGCGTCGCGTCCACCCGTGTCCACAAGTCGGTGTCGACTCACGCCCGTCCGCGCGAGCCGAACGGACGGGTAGGGAGAGTTTTGCCCGCTGCCCGCCACTCACGACCGTGCGAGGCTACACCGTCGCCCGGATCTGGGACATCCCGATCCGGATCGGCACGTCGCTCATCGTCTTCATGCCCGTCCTGGTCTGGCTGATCGCGAGCGGCGGGCAGATCGAGTCGTACGCAGGGTTGATCACCGCGCTCACCGGCGTTCCGCTCGACGTCGCCGCCCTGCGCGCCGGCGTCATGCCGTGGGTGGTCGGGACGCTCGCGGCCGTCGGGCTGTTCGTCAGCGTCACGCTCCACGAACTGGGCCACTCCTACGCCGCCCGGCGGTACGGCATCGGCATCGAGAGCATCACGCTCTGGGTGCTCGGAGGGCTGGCGGCGCTCGAGTCCATGCCCCGCGAGTGGGACCGCGAGTTCTGGATCGCCGTCGCCGGACCCGTGGTGAGTCTCCTCACCGCGGCCGGCTGTTTCGCCGTCGTTCTCGTCCTCCCCGCCGGGCTGACGATCCCCCGGTTCGTCTTCGGCTGGCTCGCGCTTACGAACCTCGTGCTCACCGGGTTCAACCTCCTGCCCGCGTTCCCGATGGACGGCGGGCGGGTCCTGCGCGCGCTGCTCGCGCGCCGCCGGCCGTACGCGAGCGCCACCCGTATCGCCGCGCGGATCGGCGTGGTTTTCGCCGTTCTCTTTGCCGTCCTCGGGGTCATCGGGTTCAACGTCATCCTGCTCTTTCTCGCGCTGTTCATCTACGGCGCGGCGACGACCGAGTCCCGGACGGTCCTGCTCGACGAACTGCTCACCGGCCTGACCGTCGCGGACGTGATGACCGGCGACCCGCCGACGACGACGCCCGGCGAGACGACGGCGGCGCTCGGCGACCGGATGCTCGCGGACCGGCAGACGCGCTACCCCGTCGTCGAGGGCGGCCAGGTGGTCGGCGTCGTCACCCTCGCGGACCTGGAGGGCGCCCGCGGGCAGGGGACGACCGTCGCGGACGTGATGCGCGAGCCGGTCCGTCTCGCGCCCGAGGCGGACGCCTTCGAGGCGTTCGCGCGCCTCGGGAGCGCCCGGACGAGCGAGGCGGTGGTCGAGCGCGACGGCCGGCTGGTCGGGCTCGTCTCCGAGACGGAGTTCGGCCACGCGCTGGCCGTCCGGCGCGGGTTCCGGTCGTCGTTCGGGGGCTGACGGCGCCGTTACGGTAGCGGCTCTTCGACCCAACCGAACAGCTTTATCCAAACACGGAAACAGCCTCAACGATGGACGTCGATCAGTTCGTCGACGCGAACGAACCGGACGAGGGCGGCGCGCCCTTCCAGCTAGAGAACGAGAAGCTCCTCACCGTCGCCGTCGACGGGACGGTGACGACGAAGGCGGGTGCGATGGTCGCGTACACGGGCGACCTGACATTCCGCGGAAAGTCCTCCGCCGAGGGCGGGATCGTGGGCTTCGTCAAGGAGAAGGCGACCGGCGAAGGGACGTCGGTGATGACCGTCGAGGGGAACGGGCACCTCTACCTCGCCGACCAGGCGAAAGACGTCCAGGTGCTCGAACTCGACGCGGGCGAGTCGATCTCAGTCAACGGCGAGGACGTCCTCGCGTTCGACGACTCGGTGAGCTACGAGATCTCGACGATCGACAGCCTCTCTGGCGCCTCGGCCGGCGGACTCACGAACGTCTTCCTCGAAGGGCCGGGCCACGCCGCGATCACCAGCCACGGGACGCCGCTCGTCCTCACCCCGCCGGTGACGACCGACCCCGACGCGACGGTGGCGTGGAGCGGGACCAGCCCGTCGAGCAGCGTCGACACCGGCCTCTCGGAGCTGGTCGGGCAGTCCTCGGGCGAGGCCTACCAGCTCGAGTTCACCGGGACCGAGGGGTTCGTCGTCGTCCAGCCGTACGAGGAGCACGCGACGACGCAGTAACTCGGTGTACGCGCGAGGACCGGGCCGCGAGCGCCTACCCGCTCCGGTAGCCACAGCAGTCACAGACGCCGCGGGGCGCCGACCCCGGCTCCGTCACCGGGTCGCTCCGGGGCTCGTCCGGCCGCTCGACGACGGTCTGGCCGTCGACGATGCCGAACGGCTCCGCGAGGCCCAGTCGGACCGCCGTCTTTCCCACTGCGGACCCGACACCGTCGACGGCGCGTCCGGGGCGGAGCGCACTCCCACACGCCGGGCACGGCTCCGGGTCGCGCTCCGTCGTCGGCGGGTCGCTCCAGAGCAGGCCGACCAGCCGGTAGCGCCGTCCCGGCTCGGCGAAGACCAGCGGCGCCGGCTCTGGCGCGACGACCACCGCGAACCGCTCGCCGTCTCTGTCGCGCACGTCGAGGCGACGGACCCGCTCGCCGTCCACGTCGACGACCCGGCGGCTGACCGGCGTCACCGTCCGGTCGACCCGTGCGCCGTCGCGTGGGCTGGTCTCCGGCCCCTCCGCTCCGGTGTCGTCCATCGCTCGACGGACCCCGTCGGCCTGTTCTGCTATTCGGCCGATAAACGTTGCGACGACCGCTCTCCCGGACGATCGTCCAGAGTATAACTACCTTCGGTTGTGAACCCGAGCGCCGCGCCCGGAAGCTACACGGGCGCGCCCGCCGACGCCCTCGGCGTGTTCGACGCCCTCCTCCCCGGCTGGTCTTCGCCCGCCCGCGTCGCCGCCCTCCTTCTCGCGTGGCTCCTCGTCGACGCCGCGCTCGTCGTGCTCGCCGCCCGCGGCGGCCGCGGGACGCTCGCCGCGGCCGTCCTCCTCGCCGGTCTCTCGGCCGGCGGGGTGACGGTCGTCGTCCGGGGCCACGGCGGTCGTGCCCTCGGCAACGCGGCGCTGGTCGCACGGCTCGCGCTGCTCGTCCTCGCGGGCACGACCGCGTGGGGCGGGTCCCGACGGCGGCTGGTCGCGGTCGGCGGGGCCGTCGCCGTGACGTTCGCTCTCGGGCTCCCGGTCGTGGTGTTGCTCGGCGAGGCGACCGTCGCGCCCTGACCGCAGCCGGAAGATAGATTGCCGCGCCCGGCGCCCGCCCGAACGGTGCGGGTCAGCCACTACTTTGAGTGGGAAGGGCAGATCACGGGGGGACACGCCCAGTCGGTGCGCAACCAGCGGACGATGCTCTCCCGGGCGGGCGTCGACTACACCGCGAGCCCCGACCTCTCTGTGGACCTCCTCCACCTGAACAACATGGGACCCCGCTCGCTCTACTACGCCCGCCGGGCTCGCGACCGGGGGGTGCCCGTCCTCGTCCACGCCCACCAGACCGCCGAGGACTTCCGCGAGAGCTTCGCGCTCTCTGACTTCGTCGCCCCCGCTCTCCGGCCCTACCTCTCGTACGCCTACGGCCTCGCGGACCACCTGATCTGTCCCTCCGAACACACCGCACGGGTGCTGGACGGCTACTGTGACACGCCGCGTACGGTCGTCTCGAACGGTTTCGACCCCGAGAAGCTGGCGGGCCACGACGACCCCGACCGGCGGGCGACCTACCTCGACCGCTACGGCCTCGACCCGCCGGTCGTGTTCATGATCGGGCACGTCATCGAGCGCAAGGGGCTGGCGGCGTTCGTCGAGACGGCCCGGCGGATGCCCGAGACCGACTTCGCGTGGTTCGGCTACCTCAACCCCGGCGGGGGGAGCGTCGACCGGCTCCTGCGCTCGCGGACGACCACGAAGCTCGTGCGGGAGTCGCCTCCGAACTGCACGTTCACGGGCTACGTCGACGACATCGCGGGCGCGTTCGCGGCCGGCGACGTGTTCTTCTTTCCGACGAAAAACGAGAACGAGGGGATGGCGCTCCTGGAGGCGATGGCGACGGGCGCGCCGCCCGTGGTGCGCGACATCGAGACGTTCGCGTGGCTCGACGACGGCGAGACGGCGCTCAAGGCCGCCGACGTGCCGGGGTTCGTCGACGCGCTCCGCTCTGTGCTCGCCGACTCCGACCGGCGCGAAGCGATCGGCGCCGCGGCCGCCGCCGAGAGCGCGGACTACGAGCTCGACGCAGTCGCGGCGGACCTCCTCGCGGTGTACGACGGGCTGGTGCCGGAGCGCTAACCTCCCGTCTCAGCCGAGGACCGCGAGCGCGACGACGAGCGTCGCGACGACGGTCAGGACCGCAGACAGCGGGTCTGCGAGCCGCGGCGAGGGACCGCGGGTGTCGAGGTTCCCCCGCTCGCGGACCGCGGCCGCGTCGACGAAGACGGTCAGGTCGCCCGGGCTCGGCGCCGCCCACAGCGCGAGCAGCGTCGTCGCGACGAGCGCGGCGGGGAGCGACAGCGGCAGCCGACCGACGACGACGGCGACCGTCGGGTAGACGAGCGTCGGCGCGACGGCGGCCAGGCGGAGGACCGGCAGGGGCACCGCGGGGTCGAACTCGCCGCTCACCCGCGCGAGCGGGACGCCCCGCGCCTCGTCGAGCGGCGGGGCGGACGCTATCCGGAGCCCGCGTCCCCACGGCGCGAGGACGACGAGGTGCGCGAGCTCGTGCGGGAAGACGACGACGGCGAGCGCGAGACGGACGGGTCGAGCGAGCGAGCGCACACGGGTTCGTGGGTCTGCGCGGACAAGAGCGGCCGGCTCAGGCGTCGCCGTCGGACTGGAACGGCTCGCCGACCGCGCGGCGGGGCAGGAGCGAGAACACCTCGGTCGCGAGGTCCTCGGCGGACTCGAACCGGTCGACGTTCGCGTCCGCGACGACGCGCCCCAGCGTCGTCTCGCCGTCCGCGAGGACGAGCGTCACGTCGCCGTGCTCGCGGGCCACGGCCGCGGGCGTGACGGGGTAGTCGAGTTCGGCGAGCGCCGGCTCCAGCTGGTTGAGTTTCAGTTCACGGTCCATACTGGTCTCTCGCGCGCAGAGGAGATAGCCGTATCTGTCCGGCAGGCCCCACCCGAACGCCGAGGATACCCCCCCCGTCCAGTCGAGTCGTGTCGGTCGACACCGCCGACAGAGTCGGTTGCGACCAGCCGTGCGCTCCTCGGAGTTCGTCGGGGCCTGGCGCTCGACGGCGGCGACCCACCGCTACGTCGTCGCGCCGGCTCGCGCTGTCGTGGGCGCCCCCGGAGTCGCGCGTCGCGTCCCGACCGGCGGAAGGCATTTTCGCTCCCGGCCACAGGAGATGGTGATGGACGCGGTTCTCTCGGTCCCCACCGCCGTCGCGCGCCGGACCTCCGCGCGCGCGGTCGCAGACGCCGCCGCGTACGCCGACGCCGACGCCTGCCTCGTCGTCGGTTCCCGCGACGCCCGCGCGACGGCGACGGTCCGCCACGCCGTCGACGCGCCGGTTCTCGCGCCCGCCGTCGACGGAGAGGCGGCGTGGCTGGC
>JAZKRX010000059.1:0-10787 GCA_036626375.1 Haloferacaceae archaeon | reverse complement strand
GGCTCTGACGGCTCCGGCGGCGGGGGCATGGAGGAAGAGACCGACACCGACTCCGGGTCGGGCTCCGGCGGCTCCGGAGACGGCCTCGAAATCGTCCACTGGTGGACGGCCGGCGGCGAGAAGCAGGCGCTCCAGGCGCTGCTCGACGGGTTCCAGCAGGAGTACCCCGAGGTCGAGGTCACGAACAACCCGGCGCCCGGCGGCGCGGGCTCCGCGCTCGACACCGTCATCCGGAACCGGGTGTTGAACCAGAACCCGCCGTCGACGTTCCAGATCTGGCCCGGGCAGTCGCTCACGCCGTACACCGACGCCGACGTGCTGACCTCCATCGACGACGTCTGGAGCGGGTCGATGGAGGAGAACTACCGCGAGGGCGTGCAGGAGCTCGCGCGCGCGGGCACCGAGAGCTTCGTCGCGGTGCCGATCAACATCCACCGGCTGAACAACCTGTTCTACAACGTCTCGGTCGTCGAGCAGGCGGGCGTCGACCCCGACTCGATCGACGACCCGACCCAGCTGGCTGGGGCGCTCGACACCATCGCCCAGGAGACGGACGCGGTGCCGATGGCCCACCAGACCCAGGCGCCGTGGTCGACCCTCCAGCTCTGGGAGGACGTGTTCGTCGGCACGAACGGCGTCGGGAACTACCGCGACGTGCTCGCGGGCAACGTCTCCGACTACGAATCCGAGATCCGTGCCTCGCTGGAGCGCGTCGCGACCTACGCCGACTACTTCAACGAGGACGCGGGCTCCATCTCGTGGGACCAGGCGAACGCGAAGGTGGTCAACGGCGAGGCCGCGTTTATTCACCAGGGCGACTGGGCCGCGGGGCAGTACCGCACCGCCGACAGCTTCGAGTTCGACGAGCAGTGGGGCATGACGCCGTTCCCCGGCACGAGCGGCGTCTACCACGTCGTCACCGACTCCTTCGTCTTCCCGGCGAACAACCCGTCGCCGGAGGCGACGCGGAAGTTCCTGACCTACGCGGGCAGCGTCGACGCCCAGGAGCGGTTCAACCCGATCAAGGGCTCTATTCCGCCGCGCACCGACGTGCCGACCGACGAGTTCGGGCCGTTCCTCCAGAGCCAGATCGAGGACTTCCGGAACTCCAACACCCAGCCGCCGACGATCGCCCACGGCACGGGCGTCTCGCCGGAGGTCAAGTCCAACATCGAGGAGACGTTCGCGGGCTTCCTCGAGAACTACAACGTGGACCGGGCCTACAACGGGCTCGTGAACGCGTTCTGAGGCGCGGATGTCCGACCCGACCCCCGACGAACCGGTGCGGACGGACGGCGGGACCGTCGAGCGCGGCCCCGCCCTGAGCGGCGCCGACATCTCCCGGCTCGTGGGGTCTGAGCTCCTGCGGAGCCTCCCTTTCTGGCTCCCGCCGGCGCTGCTGATGGGGCTGTTCGTCTACGGCGCCATCGCCTGGAACGGGATCATCTCGCTCACGGAGTGGCGCGGCCTGCGCCCGAGCCCCGAGTACACGACGTTCGACCTGTCGATGTACGTGCAGATGCTCACCGACCCAACGTTCGGGACGGCGGTGCGGAACACCGTTGTTCTCCTCGTGGCGTTCACGCTCGTCACGCTGGCGCTCGGGCTTGTCCTCGCTATCGTCGTCGACCAGAAGGTCCGCTTCGAGAACACGTTCCGGACGATCTACCTGATGCCGATGAGCCTCTCCTTTGTCGTCACGGCCATCTTCTGGTCGTGGATGTACAACCCCCAGATCGGGCTCGTCAACACCCTGCTCCGGGGCGCGGGGTTCGGGTTCCTGACACAGCAGTGGATCTCCGACCCGCGGTTCAAGCTCGGCGCGGTGATCTTCGCGCTGGTCTGGCAGTTCTCGGGCTACGCGATGGTGGTCTACCTCGCCGGTCTGCGTGCGATCCCGTCGGACCAGTACGAGGCTGCGCGCGCCGACGGCGCCGGCACGCTCCGGATGTACCGGCGGGTGATCCTCCCGCAGCTCCGGGCCTCGACGACGTCGGCGGCGGTCGTTCTGATGGTGTTCGCGCTCAAGGCGTTCGACTTCCTGTTCGTGATGTTCGGCACCAACCCCGGCCCCTCGGCGGACATCCTCGCGATGATGATGTTCCGCGAGGCGTTCGGGAAGGCGAACTGGGCCTACGGCGCCGCGGTCGCGACCGTCCTGTTCGCGATGGCGCTCGCGGTGATCGGGCCGTACCTCTACGTCCAGTACCGGCGGGGTGAGCTGTGAGCACCCGACAGATCGGCGGCGTCGAGGTCGACCTCGACCCCTCGCGGCTCGGTCTGTACGCCGTCCTCCTCGCGATGGTGGCGTTCTACCTCGCGCCGCTGGAGTCGGGCCTGATGACGGCGTTCAAGACCAACGAAGCCTTCTTCTCGTCGACGCCGTTCTCGCCGCCCGGGCTCTCGGGCGCGACGGTCGGGCCGTGGTTCGAGGCGTGGGCGCAGCTTCAGGGGCCGCTGACGAACACGAACGGCGCGTTGTTCAACAGCCTGCTGATGGCGGTGCCGGCGACCGTCGGCTCCGCGTTCCTCGGCTCGATCGCGGCCTACGGCCTGACCAACATCGACTGGCGCGGCCAGACGGCCGTCCTGCTCCTCTTTGTCGCCGGGATGTTCGTCCCCTACCAGTCCGTGCTCGTCCCGCTGACGCGGTTCTGGTCGATCGTCGGGCTGTCGAGCCTGCTCGCGGGGATCCCCTTCCTCGCGGACCGGGCCGGGCTGATCGCCCTGATGGTGACGCACACGGCGTACGGGATCCCGATCTGTACGGTCCTGTTCCGGGCGTACTACGCGACGCTCGACGAGTCGATGCTGGAGGCCGCGCGGCTCGACGGCGCGACCGTCGCGGGCGTCTACACGAAGATCGTGCTGCCGCTCTCGGTGCCGATCTTCGCGGTGACGCTCATCTACCAGTTCACCCAGATCTGGAACGACCTGCTGTTCGCGCTGGTGCTGGTGAGCCAGCCCAGCAACGAGGTGGTGACGATCGCGCTCAACAAGCTCCAGGGGTCGATGGTCCAGCAGTTCAACCTCCAGATGGCGGGGGCGTTCGTCGCGGCGCTCCCGACGCTCGTGGTGTACGTCCTGTTCGGCGAGCAGTTCGCGAAAGGCGTGGCAGGTGAGACATAATGGCACGACTGACACTCGACGGCGTGACGAAACGGTTCCGAGACGACGACGCCCCCGGCGGGGAGGTGATCGCCGTCGACGACGTGAACGTCGACATCGACGACGGCGAGTTCCTCGTCCTCGTCGGGCCCTCCGGCTGCGGGAAGTCGACGACGCTCCGGATGGTCGCGGGCCTGGAGTCGGTGACAGAGGGCGAGATCCGCATCGACGACACCGACGTCACCGGGCGGGCGCCGAAGGACCGCGACATCGCGATGGTGTTCCAGTCATACGCGCTCTACCCGCACATGACCGTCCGGCGCAACATGGCGTTCGGGCTGGAGGAGTCGACGGAGATGCCCGACGACGAGATCGACACCCTCGTCACGGAGACCGCGGAGATGCTCGGCATCGCGGCCCTGCTCGACCGCAAGCCCCGCGAGCTGTCGGGCGGGCAACAGCAGCGCGTGGCGCTCGGCCGCGCCATCGTGCGCGACCCCGCCGTCTTCCTGATGGACGAGCCGCTCTCGAACCTGGACGCGAAGCTCCGCGCACAGATGCGCACCGAACTCCAGCGCCTCCAGGAGGAGCTCGGCGTGACGACGGTGTACGTCACCCACGACCAGACGGAGGCGATGACGATGGGGGATCGGATCGCCGTCTTGGACGGCGGGGAACTCCAGCAGGTCGGCACGCCGCTCGAGTGTTACCACTCGCCCGCCAACCGGTTCGTCGCCGGCTTCGTCGGCGACCCGTCGATGAACTTCGTCGACTGCGAACTCCGGGGCGAGCGGCTGGTCACCGACGACTTCGAGTACCCGCTCTCCGCGGAGCTACTCGCCGCCCTGCGCGGCGCGAACGGCGTCACCCTCGGCGTCCGCCCGGAGGACGTCGAGATCGTCGCGCCCGAGGACGAGCGCGCGACGCTCACCACGACCGTCGGGGTCGTCGAGCCGATGGGCGACGAGAACGTCGTCCACCTCGCGCTCGGGGAACGGGAGCTCGTCGCCACCGTCTCGGGGATGCGTCGGGTGGAGGCCGGGGCCACGGTCGGCGTTCACCTGCCCGAGGACGCGCTCCACCTGTTCGACGGCGCGACGGGCGAGGCGCTCCGGAACCGGGTGCTGTCCGACACCGACGTCGAGCCGGTCAGTCCCTGACCCGGCCTCACTCCTCGAACGACTCGACGCCGGCGAGACACGCGCCGATCGGGTGGTAGCCCGGCTCGACCGCCGGCCCGTCCAGGTCCACGACCGGGTCGCCAGCCGGCGTCGTCTTCTCGTACCAGCAGCCGGCGGGCGCGACGAACGTCTCGTCGGCGTACGCCCAGAGCCGGTCGTACCAGCCGCGGTAGCGCTCGGCCGGGTCGTCGCCGTCCTCGCTCTCGTGCCCGTCTGTCCGTTCCGCCAGCCGCGCCGCCGCGCCGATGCCCTCCGCGACGACCCAGCCGTAGCGGTCCGCGACCACGACCTCTCCGTCCGGCGCGAGCGTGTAGGCGAACCCGCCGCGGCGGGCCTCCCAGCCGGTCTCGACCGCGACGTCGAACAGCGCCCGCGCCCGGGGGACGAACCACGCGTCGTCGTGGCGGGCGTCGAGTTCGCAACAGAGCTTCGCCCACTCCAGGTGGTGGCCGGGCTGGTAGCCCCACGGCCGGAACTGGTCGCGCGGCTCGTCGCGGTTGTACGCGGTGTCGGGCCGCCAGTCGGCCGTGTAGTGCTCCCAGATCCGGTCGCCCCGGGCGAGGTGGACGGTGACCCGGCGCGCGAGCGTCGCGGCGCGGTCGAGGTGGGCCTCGTCGCCCGTCGCGTCGTACGCGACGAGCAGCGCCTCGCAGGCGTGCATGTTGGCGTTCTGTCCGCGGTAGGGCTCTCCCGCCGCCCAGTCGGCGTCGAACGCGCTCGCGTACAGGTCGTGCTCCGGCTCGAAGAAGCGGTCGAGCGCCGAGAGCGCCCGGTCCAGCGCCGTATCGGCGCCGTCGACTCCGCGCTCGACCGCCCGAGCACAGGCGAGGACGGCGAACGCGTGGCCGTAGCAGACCCGGCGGGAGTCGACCGGGTCGCGCCCGTCGACGAGCCAGTGGAATCCGTCGCGCTCCGCGTCGCCGTGGACCGTGGTGAGAAAGCCGAGCGCCGTCTCCGCTGCGTCGAGCGCCCACTCCGGCCCGCCGAGGCGGTCGACGACGCAGAAGTTCGCGACGAAGCGCGCGGCGGCGACGAGGTGGGAGGTGTCGGAGTCGTACACCGCTGCCGTCCTGGGGTCACGGTTCGCGAGGTAGCCGCCGTGTGGCCCCGGGTCGGGGGCGGGGGCGTATGCCCGGAGGATGCGGCTCGCTCGCGCGCGGAGCGCCGCCGGGTCGGTGCCGCCCGTCCCGGCGTCGTCGCCCGTCACTGCCGGTCCGCGTACTCCGCGGGAGTGAACGTCGACAGGTCGATGGCGTGGATCTCCTCGTGCATGTGTTCGCCGAGGGCGTCGTACACCATCTGGTGTTGCTGGACGAGCGCCACGTCCTCGAAGGCGGGCGCGACCACGACGGCCCGGAAGTGGTCGTGTTCGTCCTCGCCCGGGTGGGGGGTCCGCTCGACCTCGACCACCTCGGCCCCGTCGACTCCAGTCTCGATCAGCGTCGCGACGCGGTCGGTCTCCATGGCCGGTGGTGGTGGTGGACGCGGCAAAATCGTGCCGGTCGGGCGCCTCCGGATCGACCGGACACTACTGCCGGTACCGCCGGTCGTCGTCCTGTCGGCGGTCCGGCCTCGCCGCGTCGTCGTAGGTCATCCCCGCGAGGTACTCGTCGTAGGTTACGTCGAACGCGCCACGGAGGTGGAAATCGAGGTCGCCGGTGTCGACCGAGGAGCGAAAGAGGCGGTGGATGCCCCGCCGGAGCAGCTCCTCGGCGTCGCCGTCGAACGCCGCGAGGAGGAAGGCCAGCTCCTGTCGAGTCTCGCGGTCGAGCGACACCGTCACCTCGTCGCCGAGGGCGCCGTTGTGCTCCGCGAGCGCGTCGTCGAGGTCGTCGAGAGTCACGCCGGGAGGTGGGCGGGCGCGCCGAAACCGGTTGCGCTTCGGGCAGAACCGTCACGGCTTAGCGGCGCGCGCCCCAGCCCTCTCCGTGGCCGACACGCTCCCCGCCGACCTCGACCGCGCCGTCGTTCGCGAGGCGCTCGTGGCGTGGTACGAGGCCGACCACCGGTCGTTCCCGTGGCGAGAGACGACCGACCCCTACCGCGTACTCGTCTCGGAGGTGATGAGCCAGCAGACACAGCTGTCGCGCGTCGTCGACGCCTACGAGGCGTTCGTCGAGCGGTGGCCGACCGTCGAGGACCTGGCCGCCGCCGACCGGAGCGAGGTGGTGTCGTTCTGGACCGACCACAGCCTCGGCTACAACAACCGCGCGACGTACCTCCACGAGGCCGCCGGGCAGGTGGTCGAGGAGTACGACGGCGAGTTCCCGGAGACGCCCGAGAGGCTCCAGGAACTGATGGGTGTCGGTCCCTACACCGCGAACGCGGTCGCGAGCTTCGCGTTCGACGCGGGCGACGCGGTGGTTGACACGAACGTCGAGCGGGTGCTGTACCGCGCCTTCGGTGTCGAAGACGACGAGAGCGAGTTCGAGCAGGCCGCGTCAGGGCTGATGCCCGACGGCGAGTCCCGGGTGTGGAACAACGCGATCATGGAGTTAGGCGGAGTGGCGTGTCAGAAGACGCCGCGCTGTGACGAGGCGGGCTGTCCGTGGCGGACGTGGTGTCACGCGTACGAGACGGGCGATTTCACCGCGCCGGACGTGCCGACGCAGCCGAGCTTCGAGGGGAGCCGCCGGCAGTTCCGGGGGCGAGTCGTTCGGGCCCTCTCGAACCACGACCAACTCTCACTCGACGAACTCGGGCCGAAGGTCCGCGTGGACTACACACCCGAGGGCGAGTACGGTCGGGAGTGGCTCCGCGGGCTGCTGGCCGACCTCGCCGACGATGGGCTCGTCGAGGTGGGCGAGCGAGACGGCGAGACCGTGGCTCGTCTCCGTGACTGACCGCCGGGATTTTCTCCCGGACTCCCGTCGTGCCGGCATGGCCGACACCCACGTCGTCGCCGTCTCCGGGAGCCTGCGCGACGAGTCGTACACGCGGACGAGCCTGCGCCACGCGCTTCGGGCGGCCGAGCGGGCGGGCGCGACGACCGAACTGCTCGACCTGCGGGCGTTCGACCTGCCGGTCCTCGACGCGGACTCGGACGAGCAGGGCGACGCCGCGCGGTTCACAGCGCGGGTGCGCGCCGCCGACTCGGTCCTCCTCGGCACGCCGGTCTACCACGGGTCGTACTCGGGGGTCCTGAAGAACGCGCTCGACCACTGCGGGTTCGACGAGTTCGAGGACACGACGGTGGGGCTGCTCGCCGTCGCGGGCGGGTCGTTCCCGGTGACGGCGCTCGAGCACCTCCGCTCGGTCTGTCGCGCGCTGAACGCGTGGGTGTTGCCCCACCAGGCCGCGGTGCCGCGGGTGTCGAGCGCGCTCGCGGACGGGGAGTTCGTCGACGACGAACTTGGCGACCGCGTGCGGACGCTCGGCGTGCGCGCGGTCGAGTACTCGAACATCCAGCCCGAGCCGCGGACGCCCGAGGCCTGCGAGAACCGCGGCGCCGACGACTGACCGACAGGCGGAAGTCCGGGCCCTTCCACGTTCTCTCCGTGACGACGTGGGTCGAGCGACCGGAGGGGGGCCGCGACCGCGGACCGCGAGGGCTCGTCCGCGCGTGGGCCGAGGTGCTGGTCCACCCGCGGCGGTTCTTCCGGAACGGCGTTGCGCCGGGCGACCAGGCGCCGGGACTGGTGTTTGGCGTTCTCGTCGCGACGGCGTACGCGGTCGCGCGGGTCGTCGCGGAGCCCGGCCCGGTGATGCTGGTGACGCGGGCGCCGGGCGGCGAGCGGTTCGCCCAGCCTGTCCCGGACGCGCTGGCTGTCCTCGCGGTGGTGGTGGTCGTCGCGCCGGCGGTCCTCCACCTCGTCTCTGCGCTCCAGACGGTCCTGTTGATGCTCTCCGTGCCGGACCGCGCGGGCGTGAGCGAGACGGTCCAGGTTGTGGCGTACGCGACCGCACCGTGTGCGCTCGCGGGGCTCCCGTCTCCGGTGCTACGGGCCGTCTGTGCGGGCTACGGCGTCGTCCTCCTCGTCGTCGGCCTGAGCGAGGTCCACGACGCCTCGCTCGCCCGCGCGGCGCTGGCCGGCGCGATCCCTGCGGCCATCGTCTTCGGCGCCGGCTTCGGCGGGAGCGCCGCGGTCGCCGGTCTGCTCGCCGCGCGCTAACGCGGGCGTTCCGACAATCGTTTTAGCCGGGAGGACCTCACCACCGGTAATGGATTGGATCACCCACGAAGAGGACGTCTGGTTCGACTTTCGTGGATCTCGTCCCGAACAGCTCACCCCCGGCCGGTTCTACCGCGGCACCGTCGACGGCTTCGCCGACTTCGGCGTGTTCGTCGACCTGTGTCCGCAGGTGACCGGCCTGTTACACCGCTCCGAACTCGACCAGCGGCTGGAGAGTCTCGACTGGGACCCCGGCGACACCGTGTTCGTCCAGGTGAAAAACGTCCGCGACAACGGCAACGTCGACCTCGCGTGGTCGATCCGGCAGTCCGAACGCGAGTTCCGCGGCGCGAAGATACACGACCCCGAGGGCGAACACGACGGCGAGGATATCGAGACCACGGACGACGACGACGAGGGACCGGTCCGGCACACCCCGCAGCGGGAGAACGGGAAAGAGGGAAACGCGCAGGCGGCGGACGACGCGACTGAGGCGTCCGCCGCCAGCGCCGTCGAGACCGACGAGGTCGACGACGGAGCAGACGAGGCGCGACCGGCCGCCGAGACGGAGGACGCAGACGAACAGACCGACGAACGCGAGGACGCCGCGACCGACCAAGCGGCGTCGGGCGAGGGCGCCGCGACGCTGGCGGAGCCAGACGTCGCCGCGGACGAGGACGACGAGCCGGCCGAAAGCGAGCGGGCAGACCCCGCGGCCGCAGACGACCTCGAGCGCGTCGAGATCGCCAGCCTGTCGGACCGTGTCGACGACCGCGTGCGCGTCGAGGCGGAGGTGACTCGCGTCCGCCAGACGAGCGGGCCGACCGTCTTCGGGCTGGAAGACGAGACGGGCACGGTCGACGCGGCGGCGTTCGTCGAGGCGGGCGTGCGTGCCTATCCGGAGGTCGAGACGGGTGACGCGGTGCGCCTCGACGGCGAGGTCGAGCGCCGCCGCGGCGAACTCCAGGTCGAAACCGAGGAGCTCACCCTCCTGGCCGGCGACGATGCGACCACGGTCGCGGACCGGCGCTCCGCCGCGCTGACCGACCGCGCGACGCCCGAGGAGGTCGAGCCGCTGGCCGACCACGAGCCGGCGGTCGCGCTCGCCGACGCCGTCGGCGAGGCCGCGACGGCGGTCCGGCGCGCGGTGTTCGAGGGACGACCGATCGTCGTGCGCCACGCCGCGACGGCGGACGGCCACGTCGCCGGCGCCGCGGTCGAGCGCGCAGTCCTCCCGCTCGTGCGCGCGGAGCACGACGAGAGCGACGCGGAGTACCACTACTTCGACCGCCGGCCGCTCGACGACCCGGTCTACGGGATGGACCCGGCGACGGCCGACGCGACCCGGATGCTGAACGACCGCGACCGCCACGACGAGGCCCTGCCGCTGGTCGTCCTCGCGGGCGTCGGCTCCGAGGTGGAGTCGCTCGACGGCCTCGAACTGCTCGGGGTCTACGACGCCGAGCGCATCGTCGTGGACGCCCAGCCCGTCGACGACGCCGTCGCCGCCGAGGTGGAGACGACGCTCGCGCCCGACGGTCCCGCGGACCTGACGACCGGGGCGCTCGCGGCCCACCTCGCCGCCGCCGTCACCGACGACGACGAGCTGCGCGAGTCGCTCGCTCACCTCCCCGCGACGAGCTACTGGGAGTCGCCGCCGGAGGCGTACGTCGCGCTCGCCGCCGAGGCCGGCCACGACGCCGAGGACTGCCGGCGCCGGCGCGAGGCGGTGGCGCTGGAGGCGCACTACCAGTCCTACGAGGACAAGCGCGAGCTGGTCGGCGACCTGCTGTTCGACGACGCCGCCGCGCCGGCGACGACCCGGCCACAGTCCGAGGGCCGGGTGGGCGGCGACCTCGCCGAACACGTCAGCGAGCAGTTCCGCGAGAAGCTCGAAGACGAGGTTCGGACGGCGGCGGCGAACGCCGAGCACCACGAACAGAACGGCGTGAGCGTCGTCGTCCTGGACGCCGAGGCGTACGCCCACCGCTACGACTTCCCGCCGACGCCGCTCCTGGTCGACGAACTCCACCGCCGGAGCCGCGACGAACACGCCGGCGCGGTGCTGACGCTCGGGCTGGAGCGCGACGAACTCCACGTCCGTTCGACCACGAACGTCGACGTGCGCGAGGCGGCGCGTGCCGCCCGCGAGGCCGTCCCAGACGCCGGCGTCGAGGCCCGTGGCCACGGCGGCCGGATCGGCTACCTCGCCGGCGAGCGCGAGGCGGTCGTCGACGCCGTGACCCGTGCCGTGGTGGAGCAGGTCGTGGCAGTGGACGCGTAGCGCGGGGCCGAGCGGAGCGAGGGCCCGCGAAACCGACCGCGGCGAGCGAAGTGAGCCGCGGGAGGCGCGGGCGCGGGGCGGCGCTTCGCGCCGGCCCGCGAG
>JAZKRX010000058.1:0-11115 GCA_036626375.1 Haloferacaceae archaeon | reverse complement strand
CGCTCGAAGCTCTCCGTGTACCGCCGCATCAGGTGGCTCTGGCCGATAGTCGAGAGCGCCTGTGACACCTCGACGGTGTCGCCGTCGTGGGCGATCCGCCCCTTTCCGGCGCCGACCGCGCCCGAAGAGACGAGGATCACCTCCGTCCCGCGCTCGCGGAGGTCGGCCACGTTGTCGACGAGCGCGTCCACCTTCGCGTCGTCGAGCCGCGACGACGCGTCGGTGAGGGAGTTCGTCCCGGCCTTGACGACCACCCGCTCGGCCGCCGCGGCCTGCGCGCGCGCTCGCTCGACCGCCGCCGGGTCGACCTCCGTCGCCTCACTCATCGGCACGCTCCGCCGCCAGTTCCCGCGAACGCCGGGTCGCGGCCGCGACCGCCGCGCCCATGCTCTCGGCGAACTCGCTGTCCCACAGCACCTCCATCCCCTCGATCGTCGTGCCGTTCGGCGAGCAGACCGCGTCGATCAGGTCGTCGACGCTCCGGTCCGAGCGCAGCGCCGTCTCGGCCGCCCCTTTCACTGTCTGTGCCGCGAGCACCGTCGCGTCGTCGTGGGCCATCCCCTCGGCGACGGCGCCCTCCGTCATCGCCTGGATGACGTAGAACACGAAGGCGGGGCCGCTGCCGTTCAGCGCGGTTGCCGCGTCCATCAGGTCCTCCTCGACCTCGACGTACGAGCCGAGGTCCGAGAGGATCTCGCGCACGTCCTCGTCCGGGTCGTCCCACGCCACCGCGGTGGCCATGTCCCGCGTCTCGGCCGCGAGGTTCGGCATGATCCGGACGACGGTCGCGTCGGTTCGCGCCGCGACGTAGGCCCGCGAGACGCCGGCCGCGGCGGTGACGAGCGTCTGGTCCGGCGAGAGGTCGAGCTCCGAGAGGACGGCGCCGACGACGTCCGGCTTCACCGCCACGAGCACCACGTCAGACGCCGCGGCCGTCTCGACGTCGGTCGTCGTCCGCGCGACGTGCGAGGCGACCCGCGCCAGCGCGGCCTCGTCGACGTCGTACGCGGTGACGTCGTGCCCCCCGGCCGCCGCCAGCCCCGTGATGAGCGCGCTGCCCAGATTCCCGCATCCGACGATCGTCACGTCAGCCATACGCCCCAGTGTGCCCCGGCGGTAGATAACCGCGGGGATATCCGCGCGCTACGGCCCCGTCGGCGCCGCCGGGTCGTCGACGCCCGCCGCGAGGTCGCCGACCCGCACCCGGAGCGCCGCCGCACAGCCCCCGCCGAGCGCGGCGAGAAACCAGAACGCACAGAGCCGGTAGAGCAGGACGCCGGCCGCCGCCGTCGGAATGTCGAGACCGGCGAGGGCGACGAGCGTCCCCCCGAGCGCCAGCTCCGCGCCGCCCAGCCCGCCGGGGAGCGGGACGGCGTTCGCGAGGCCGGCCGCGGGGACGGCAAGCAGGACGACCCCGAGCGGGAGCGAGACGCCGAGCGCACGGAACGAGGTGTACAGCGGCACGACGAACGCCAGCCAGCCGACGAGCGTGAACCCGAACGCGGCGGCGGCCGCCCGGCGCTGGTCCGCGACCGTCCCGAACGTCGTGCGGCTTCTCCCACGACTAAAGTCGTGGGCTTCTTTCACTCGCCCGTCTCCGGCGAGGCCTCGTCGGACGGCGCGAGCGCGAGTCGGCCCTCGACGAACGCCGCGACGTCGCGCGCGAACGCCGCCACCTCCGCCCGGTCGGTGTACTCGTGGTCCCGGCTCGTGTCGGTCGACCCGCCCTCCTTGCGGGCGATTCGCTTCATCGCCAGTCGGGTGAGAAAGCCGTACTGCGAGTAGCGCAGCGCGCCCCCGAACAGGCCGACGCGGTCGGGCTGCCAGCCCGTCTTCTCGACGAACTCGTCCACGTTTCCCGCGGCGAGGTTGGACAGTTTTGAGTCCGGGGGAGAGCGGCCGCTCCGTCCCGCCCGGCGCACGGTGTGTGCGCCCACACGAGCCCGTGCTCCCGGACGGGGCGACGGAAGCGGCCGGAACGACGGACCGCCGCGGCGAACGGCCCGTCTGTGCGACGGGGTTCAACGGCCGCGTCGCCGTTTACCCCTCGTCTCGCGTCGTGGCGACCGAACCGATGGCATCAGTGATAGCCGGCCTGGTCGGCGGCGCGGTCGCAACGCTCGTGATGACTGGCGCGCTGATGGCGCTGGGCGACGGCGGGCCGCCGCCGACGGCGGCGCTCGTCGCGAAGGTCACCGGCGGCGACCCCGCGGACCACGCAGCCCCGGGGATGGCGCTTCACCTCCTCTACGGGGTCGTCGCCGGCGCCGTCTTCGCCGTCGGCGTCCCTCTGGTCGGCCTCTCGCTCGGCTCCGTCGTCGTCGCCGTCGGCCTGGGCCTCGGCTACGGCGTCGTCCTGATGGTCGGCGGGATGGCGTTCTGGATGCGGCTGGTCATCGGGATGGAGCCCGACCGGAGCACGATGCTGACCTTCGGGACCGTCCACGTCGTCTACGGCGTCGTGCTCGGGGGGGTCCTCGGCGCGGGCATCCTCGCGTGAGACGGCGTCGCGGCCACCGACCACCACAGACCCACACCGAACACATGACGCGACTTCCACTGCTCGAACTCGACGACATCCCAGAGGAGTACCACCACCTGTTCACCGACGACTACCTCGGGGACCGCCACATCTTCCGCGCGTGGGCGCACAACCCCGAGGTTCTCGACGCCACCCTGGAGTACCTGACCGTCCTGTACGACCAGCTCGGCGACCGGCGCAAGGAGCTCGTGATCCTCGCCGTCGCCCGGGCGCGTGGCGCCCGCTACGAGTGGCACCAGCACGTCGACATCGCCCGCGACAGGGGCGTCACGCTCGCGGAGCTGCGGGCGATCGGCGGCGACGACCTCTCTGCGTTCGACGACGCCGAGCACGTCCTGCTCCAGTACGCCCGCGCCGTCGAGTCGGGGCGGGTGACCGATCAGATCCACGACGCGCTCGCGCGCCACTACTCGCCGGCGGAGATCGTCGCGGTTGGCCTGCTCGTCGACTTCTACGTCGGGCTGTGTAACTACGTGGCGGCCGTCGACCTGCCGTTCGAGGGCGGGTCGTTCGTCGGCTGGACGCCCGACGAGGCGGCGGTCGCGGAGCGGTTCGACTAGATGACCGCCGTCGTCGGCGCCGGGAGCGCCGCGCTCGGAGCCCTCCTCGCCGGCGTCCCCGTCGACCGCGTTCTCGCACACTGGTGGGTGTTTCCCGCGTCGGTGCTGTTCTCGCTGGTCGCGCTCGCCTCCGGCGTCTCCGGCGCGCTCTTTTTCAGCCCATTCTTCATGCTCGTCGTCGGGCTCTCGCCCTCGCAGGCCATCGGCGCCGGCCTCCTCACCGAGGTGTTCGGGATGGGCAACGGGCTGTTGAACTACGTCCGCCAGCGGGTCGTCGACTACGCGACCGCGAAGTGGCTCCTGCTCGGCGCCGTGCCGGCGGTGGTCGCGGGCGCACTCGCCGCCCACGTCGTCCCGACGGCGCTCCTGACGCTCGCGTTCGGAGCCGGCCTGCTCCTGCTCGGCGGCTTCCTCGTCTACTACGACCCGCCCGAGGAGTGTACGCCGGGCGAGCGCGAGGGCGCGTTCCTCCGCCGGAAGAACACCGGCCGCGGCGAGACGACGGTCGAGACGACCGACGGCGAGCGGTTCACCTACGACACCTGCTGGCGGCCGCCCGGGGTCGGCCTGGCGACCGTCGGCGGGTTCGTTACCGGGCTGATAAGCGCCGGGCTCCCCGAGGTCACCACGACACAGCTGATCGTCCGGTGCCGGCTCCCGCCCCGCGTCGCGGTCGCGACGAGCGTGTTCGTCCTCGGGATCGCCGCCCTCGCCGGCGCGGCCGTCCACGCGCTCGCCGCCACGCCCGTCTGGCACGTCGTCGCGTGGTCGGTCCCCGGCGTGCTGGTCGGCGGGACGGTCGGCACCCGGGTCGGGAAGTACGTCCCGAGCGAGGTGATGGAACCCGCCCTCGGCGTCGTGTTCGCGGTCGTCGGCGTGGTCGTCCTGGCGAGCGAACTGCTCGGGTGAGCCGGCGAGAGCACCCGCCGCGTTGTCGCGCCGTTACACACCCGGGGCACGGCTATACGCGCCGCCCGTCGTCTCTCTCGTGAGCGATGTCCACCGACGAGTTCGACCTGACGCCGCCCGAACTGACCGCAGACGACCTGCTCGTTCTCGACGACCCGCGCTTCGGGCCCGAGACCGTCGCCCTCGTCACGGGCGCCGCGTCCGGTATCGGCCGGGCAACGGCGGCCGCGCTGGCGGCGAACGGCCTCACGGTCGTCGGCGCGGACGTCGACGAGGACGGCCTCGACGGCACGCGCGCGCTCGCCGAGGAGGTCGGTGCGCCCGGCACGGTCAACCCGGTTCCGACCGACCTGACCGACGACGGCGACGTCGAGGCGACCGTCGAGGCCGCGGCCGAGCGCGGCGACCTCCGGTACGTCGCGAACGTCGCCGGCGTGCAACACATCGCCTCGATTCCCGAGTTCCCGGTCGAGCGGTGGGACCTCCTGCTCGACGTGATGCTGCGCGCGCCGTTCCTGACCGCGAAGCTGGCGATCCCCCACGTCCGCGCGACCGACGACGGCGTCGGTGCGATCGCCAACATGTCCTCGGTTCACGGCCACTACGCCACGCAGGACAAGCCCGCGTACATCGCGGCGAAACACGGCCTCCACGGCCTCACCCGGGCGATCGCGGCCGAAGGCGAGGGGTCGCTCAGGGGGTTCTCGGTCAGCGTCGGCTACGTGCTGACGCCGCTGATGGTCGACCAGATCGAAGACACCGCCGCGGAGCGCGGCATCTCCGAGCGCGAGGTGGTCGAGGACGTGATGCTCGGCCAGGCCCGGACGAAGACGATGATGACGCCCGCCGAGGTCGCGAACCTGTTCGTGTTCGGCCTCTCCGAGCACGGCCGGCACCTCAACGGCGGGGACATGCGCTGGGACGGCGGCTACACCACGACCTATGAGTGAGGACGGGCCGACGCGGGTCGCGATCGCCTGTCAGGGCGGGGGGAGCCACACCGCCTTCACCGCGGGCGTGCTCAAGCACCTCCTCCGGGAGTGGGACGACGACCACGAACTGGTCGGGATAAGCGGCACCTCGGGCGGGGCGTTCAACGCCCTCGCGGCGTGGTACGGGCTCGTCACCGACGGCGAGGAGACGGCGGTCGACCTGCTCGACGCGCTCTGGGACGACCTCGCGGCGACCGGGACCGCCGACCGCCTGACCAACGACTGGCTCGTCGGGCTGAACCGGATCGAGAGCACCGGTCTCCCGTTCCCGCAGGTGAGCCCGTACCTCACGCCCGGGTCGCGGGTCGGCGCCGAGCGGATCCGACAGATCCTGGAGCGCCACATCGACTTCGAGGCGGTGCCCGGCCTCTGTGACCCGGACGCGCCCGAACTCGTGGTCGGGACGGTCAACGTCAACGCCGGCGTGTTCGAGACGTTCACGAACGAAGAGGTGACGCCCGAGGCGGTGCTCGCGTCCGCGGCCGTGCCGAACCTGTTCGAGGCCGTCGAGATCAACGGCCACTACCACTGGGACGGACTCTTCTCCCAGAACCCGCCGATCGACGACCTGCTGACCGTCGACGCCGACCGCAAGCCAGACGAGCTGTGGGTGATCCAGATCAACCCCCAGGAGCGCGAGGGCGAGCCGACGTCGCTCGAAGAGATCGCCGACCGACGCAACGAGCTGTCGGGCAACATCTCGCTGAACCAGGAGCTCCGGGTGATAGACCGCGTCAACGAGTGGGTCGAGGCGGGCTACCTGCCGGCCGAGGAGTTCACCACGACGGAGTACTACCGGATCTCGATGGGTCGGGCGTACCACTGCTCGACGAAGGTCGACCGGCGCCCGTCGTTTCTCCGCGAGCTGATGGAGCTCGGCGCGGAGCGGGCGGCGGAGTTCCGGGCGGAGCGAGCGCCGTGACCGACCCCGAGCGCCTGCGCGCGGAGCTCTGGACCCGGGACGCCTCGCCGCCGCCCGACGACCCCCGCCGTGCGGTTCGTGCGCGGCTCCGTGACCTCGCCGCCGACGACCGGATCGACGACGTCGCCGTGCGGGTCTGGGGGCGGTGGGCCGCGCCCCCGAGCGAGCGTCCGGCGGAGAACGGCCCGGTCCGGGCGCGGCTGGCGAGCTTCCGCGCGTGGGCCGACCGGACCGGCCACTCGCTCGCTCCCGCGTTCGAGCGCTGCGAGCGGTCGTCGCTGGTCTCGACGGAACGGACCGAGGCGGTCCGCCTGCCGCTCCAGTGTCTGGCGGTGTTCGCCGACGACCGCCCCGTCTGGGTGTTTCCCTGCTCGACGGCAGCGGGGACACGAACGGTCGAGGACTGCCTCCGGCGCCTCGAGAACGGCGAGCCGATCGGCGGGCTCGAGCCGGGTAACGGGTGACCCGGCGCCGAGTGCGATGACGCGACTCACCCCGCTACGGGCCGTCGCCGGGCGGTGGCGAGGGCTCGTGCCGCTCGTCGCCGCGGTCCTCGTCGGCCTGGCGAGTCTCGTCCCCGCGACGTTCCCGGTCCAGGGGCTGGTCGAGACGCTCGTCATCGCGCAGGCGTCGCTGCTCGCGATCGTCCTCTCTGTGGCGATGATGAGCACGCAGGTGTCGACGAACCGGTTCGCTCCACAGCTCGCCCAGCTCTACCGCGACCGGAGCTTCACCGCGATCGTCGCGCGGTTCGGGCTCTCGATACTCCTCGACTTACTCCTGTTCGCGCTCCCGGCGGCGTGGGCGGGCCGCGCGGCGCGGCGCGCCGTCGTCGTCGGCCTCGCCGTCGGGCTGGCGGCGTGGGCGTTCGTCACCCTGCTCGAGATCGAAGACCGCCTGCTCGTCTTTCTGAACCCCGACCCGGTGCTCGAGTCGCTGGTCGAGTCGGCCTCGTTCGAGCGGTACCGCGCGTTCGCGCTCGCCCGCCGCGAGGAGGGCCAGGTCGCGCGAAACCCCGTCCTCGAGATCGTCCAGATCGCCCAGACCTCGCTTGAACAGCGGGACGCCTACGGCGCGCTCCGGGCCGTCGACGCGCTGGACGAGGCGACGGAGCGGCTCCTCTCTCAGTACGCCGCGCTCCCGGCCGCCCGGCGCGAGGAGACGGCCGAGAGCGTCCACAAGCTGTTCGACTACTGGAACCGGATCGCCGACCTCGCGGTCGAGCGCGGCGCCGACGACGTGCTCCACGCGGTCGTGGACGCCGAGCGCGCGGTCGGCGAGGAGACGGTCGACCTCGGCCTGCCGGCGGCGGCGACCGGCGCGGTCGACGCCCTGTTTCAGTTCTGTGCCGTCGCGCTCGCGAACAACCGGCTGGAGCCGGCGTACACCGACGCGCTCGGCGACCTGCTCGCGGCGAGCGTGACCGCGGGGCTGGGCGACGTCACCCGCCGGGCCGCCACCGACCTCGCGCGGCTCGCGCGGCTGGTCGACCGCCGCGAGGACGACCTCCTCGTCGCCGGCGACGAGCGGGTCGACCCGCTCGGGCCGTTCTTCGACGGCTGGGCGCGCGTGCTGGCGACCGACGGGCTCGACGCGGCCGAGCGACGCGCGCTCTACCGCCACTTCGAGCGCGAGTACGGCCGCGTCCGCGAGGAGGCGACGGCGGACGACCGCCTCGTCCGGGCCGCCGCGTCCGGCCTCCGGGGCGTCGGCGTCGCCGCGGCGGGGGCCGACCGCCAGTGGGCCGCGAGCCGGGCCGTCGAGCACCTGGTCGCCTTGGCGCGCTGCACGGACCGGTCGCCGGACGCCCTCGCGGCCGACGCCGAACAGATCGTCGAGGCGGGCGGGCAGCCAGGGGTTCGAGACGCGGTCACGCGTCTCCGGAGCCGGCCGGACGCGGCCACGGCGACAGACACGGCCGGCGACGCCGGGACGGACGGCCTCGTCGCCGACCCACTCTCCGACGGGGCCACGCCCAGCCGGCGCCCGGTCCGGCCCGAGGGTGACGCCGACGACCTCGCCCCGCTGCTCGACGCCGTCGCCGCGGTCGGGTGACCCGTCGCCCGTGTGCCCGGCGTCAGGGGAGGACGACGACCCGGCCGGTCGCCGCCGCGACGACCGCGAGGTAGACCACGGTTCCGAGCGTCGCGCTCGTCACGACCACCCGGTCGGGGTCGCGCCGGGGCAGAGTGTGCCGGACGAGCGGGAGGTCGGCGAGCTCCGGGCGCGTCAGGACGCGGTTCGTGACCGCGCCGAACGCGGCCACGAGCGGGGGGCCGAAGACGACGCTGTTGACGAGCCGGAGCAGCCACGCGGTTGCATCGGGGGCGAGCGTGGCGGTCGCGACGGGCCCGAGCACCGTCGCCGGGCGCGGGCGGAGGGGGAGCGCCGCGCCGTAGGTGGCGTAGAGAAACAGCGCCGCCCCGCCGGCGACCGCGAGCAGCCTGACCGCCCGCGCCCGGCGCGGCGCGAGCGGCCGCGGCAGGACGAACACGCCGGCGAGTACGACGGCGTTCGTCCCCAGCCACGGGCCGAGGTTCTGGAGCGCGAGCGGGAGTCCCGTGGCGAGGACGCCGACGCTGAACCAGTCCAGGCTCAGGAGCCGGAGCTCCGGGCACGACCCCGCGAGGACCTGCGCCCGGTGTGTCGGGTGGAGGAGGTGGACAGTCGCCCGCGCGAGGAGAAAGGCCGGGACCAGCAGCACGTACGCGAGGAGACGGAGCCCGAGGCCGGCCGGGCTCGCGACCGTTCCGAGGACGAGCGCGGTCGAGAAGTCGAGGACGCCGTTGACGAGCCAGAACGTGAGCAGCGAGGGCGCGAACAGACAGCCGTGCAGCACCGCGGCGAGGTGGCCCGTCGAGCCCGTCAGCTCCCGGGCGAACAGGTCGGCGGTCGCGGCCCGGACCGCCGCGACGTGGTCGCCGACCCGGCCGAGGCGGTCGCCGGTCCACATCGCGAGGACGGCCTCAGTCGGCCACGTCACGGAACGCCGCCTCGACGACCTTGCTCAGCGTCGGGTGGGCGTGGATCGCCCCGGCGACCTCGCCGACGGACACGCCCGTCCGCATCGCGAGGACGGCCTCGTGCAGCAGCGTCGACGCCTCGTAGCCGACCGCGTGCGCGCCGAGGATCTCGCCGTCCGGCGCCGCGAGCAGCTTCACGAACCCGTCGTCGAGCTTCTTCGCGCGCCCCATCGCCGAGTCGGCGTAGTCCGCGCGGCCGACCTCGTAGGCCGTCTCCTCGTCGGCGAGGTCCGCTTCGGTCGCGCCGACGCCGGCGATCTGTGGCTCGGTGAAGATCGTGTGTGGCATCGCCGAGAAGTCGACCGCCCGGCGCTCTCCGCGGACGACGTTCGCTATCGTGTGGCGGGTCTCGTAGTCGCCCGCGTGTTTGAACAGGGCGTTGCCCGCGATGTCGCCCTGCGCCCAGACGTTCTCGGCCGAGGTTTCGAGATACTCGTTCGTCTCGACGAACCCGCGGTCGTCGGTCTCGACCCCCGCGGCGTCGAGGTCGAGCGTGTCGCCGTTCGGGCGCCGGCCCAGCGCGACCAGGAGCTCGTCGCCGGCGACCGTCAGGTCGTCGCCGTCCTCGGACTCGGCGTGGACGCGGTACTCGCCGCCCGTCTCCTCGACGGCCGTCGCGCGGGAGCCGGTGTGGACGTCGTGGCGCTCGGCCGCGATCGACGTGAACGCCGCGGCGACGTCGTCGTCCTCGCGGTGGACCAGCGAGTCCATCATCTCGACGATCCGGACGTCCGCCCCCATCGCGTCGAAGACGTAGCCGAGTTCGACGGCGATGTAGCCGCCGCCGAGGACGACGAGACGGTCGGGCGTCTCTCGGCGGTACAGCGCGTCCTGGCTCGTGAGGTAGTCGACCTCGTCGAGGCCGTCGATCGGCGGCACGAGCGGGCGGCTCCCCGCGGCGACGACGACGTTCTCGGCCGTGACGGCCTCGCCGCCGAGTTCGACGGTCCGCTCGTCGAGAAAGCGCGTTCGCTCGTCGAACAGCGTGAGGCGCTCCCTCTCGCGGTAGCGCGACTCCATGTCCGCCGCGATCCCGGAGAGCAGGTCGTCCATCTCGTCGACGACGGCGGCGTGGTCGACGCCGTCGAGCGTCGCGTCGACGTGGAACTGCTCGGCCGCGCGCACGTCGTGGACCGCGTTCGCGGCCTGGATGAGCATCTTCGAGGGGTTACAGCCGCGGTTGAGGCAGGTCCCGCCGAGCGGGCCGGGCTCGACCAGCGCCGTGTCGAGGCCGGCGTCGGCCGCGGCGGCGGCGACGTTGTTGCCCGTCCCGCCGCCGATCACGAGGACGTCGAAGTCGGTCATACGGGAGAGAGTGACGCGGACCACGGCTATGAACCGGTCGCGGCGGTTCGACTCCGTTACACGGGCGCGGCGCGGGCCGGGCGGGGCGGGGACAGAGCGGACGCGTCGGCGCGACGCGAGAGAGAGACGGTGGTCGAGAGGCGACGCCGAGCCGGAGCGGGGTCACTCGTCCAGGAACGACTCCCAGAACACCTCGGGGAGCTCCCGGTCGGGGTTCTCCGCGAGGTAGTCCTGTTTCGTCAGGTTCGCCTCTTCGATGAGCGACGCCGCCTCGCCGGCCCAGACGTAGAACCCGACCAGCGTCTTGCGGCGCATCCGCTCCAAGTCGACCGAGTGGTAGACGTTCACCACGCCGCCGCCCTCGCGGTTGAGCTCCGAGCGCTGGAGCAAGCCGAGGTCGACGAGCTTGTTCAGGTACCGCGTCACCGTGCTGCGGTCGTAGCCGAGCGCCTCCGCGACCTCGTTCGCGGAGAGCGGTCCCTCGCCGATGACACACAGACAGATGTCCAGCCCGGCCTTCGGGAGGCCGAACGCGTCGAGCAACACCTGCTTGACGTTCGGGGGACGGACGTCCATCTCGACGTCGGTCACGCGCTCCATCTCGACGCCGTGACACGACATGGGCGGGTCGTCGCGGCCGAGCGCGAGAACGACGTTGTCACAGTCGGGGCACTCGAAGACATCGTACCGGCTCTCCGAGGGGTCGTACTGGACCGACTCGGCGCCGTCGGACTCTAGTTCGGGCATCTCTCGTTACGTCCTCACCGTGAGAACTGTGAGACAGCCACAAATAACTACCAGTCCGGATCAGCAGTTTCGAGGCGGAGCCTCCGGCCTCACGGAGCGAGGACTTCCGACCCCG
>JAZKRX010000057.1:0-11551 GCA_036626375.1 Haloferacaceae archaeon | reverse complement strand
CGTGACCGCACTCGTCTGCCACTCGCTGGCCACCGGCGTCGGAGGACGCCCATGACAGATATCGACCCCGACACCCTGCTCCCGAGCCCCCGGATGCGCGAACAGGCCCTCGACGGCGACGTGTCCCAGATCCACCGCGGGCAGGCCTACGCCGACGAGGGCGACCGGTTCACGATCGACGGGACGACGTTCGAGGTGGTCGCCGTCGACGAACGGACGCTCGGAGACATGACCGACGCGGACGCCCGCGCCGAGGGCGCGCGGGACCTGGACCACTACCGGCAGATCCTGGAGGGCGCTCACGACGGCTTCGAGTGGGACGACAGCTCAGAGATCGTCCGCCACCGGTTCGAACGCGTCGATTAGCGTTGGCTTCGCATCGGGCGTCGAGAGGATGGGCGCTACAGGATCTGAACCACGGTCGTTTCGCTCACTGCGTTCGCTTCACTCCCTGGTTCAAATCCTTCGCGGGCGTGATTCGCTCCTCACGTCCGTTCGTCGCAGAATCATGGGCGCTACAGGATTTGACCCGTGACAACGGAAGAACGGCACAGCGGCCGACTGCGGCCGTTCTGACCGGGCTGTTGGGCTTCGGGACGACAGCAAGCCATGTCAGACCTCGACCCAATCGAGCCCGAGACAGCCGTCGAACTGAACCTCCAAGAACGCCAGCCCAAATTAAGTGACGCCAGCCTCAAAGACCACAGATACCTTCTGCAGCATTTCATCCGGTGGTGCGACGCGAGGGTATTGAACACCTGAACGACCTGACCGGTCGTCAAGTCCACGCCTACCGCCTGTGGAGACGGGACGACGGAAACCTGAACAACGTGACTCTCAAGACCCAGGTGGACACGGTGCGGGTGTTCATCCGGTTCTACGAACGGATCGACGCGGTTGAGACTGACCTTGCCGAGAAAGTCGTGTCACCGTCGCTCGCCAACGGAGAGAACCAGCGGGCGGCGAAATTCGACGGAGACGCCGCCGACCGCATCCTGTCGTGGCTCTCCCGGTATCGGTTCGCGTTGTTTGAACACGTCGTGATGCGGCTGCTATCGCGGACAAGGCTCCGTCTCGGCGGGTCACGGAGCATCTGACCTCTCCGATGCCGCCGGGACGAGAACCGCATTAGACTCCGCCACAGGCCCGATCATGATACGCCGTTGAAGAACAAGACCGACTGTGAACGGTTGGTTGCGATCTTCCCCGAGAACGGTGCGATTCTCGACGAGTGGATCGACCACCGCCGGCCAGACCTCACCCGGTGAACAGTCGTTGAACTTCGTCTGCGACCCCTCGATCGAGTCCAACCAGGTACTGATTGCCCGGTTCTATCTTCGTCTCGTCAGTGACGATCACTGATCGGGTCACGTCAGCGATGAGGCGACTCCCGACTGGGAGCGCGAGCTTCGAGACGCGTTTGCCGGCGGCGGGGGCAGTTTCAGTCACCTCTATGACGATCACTTCGATCCCCTCGGAGAGCGCGGCGAACTGCTCGAATCCCTCCCCGAGAAGATGGGTCAAGACGAGCCGTGCACCAGCGTGTTCGGGGTAGATGACGGTATCGATGAACTCCTCGTGGCTCTCCTGATCGGCTGCCTCAGCCGTGTCTGCGCGAGCAATTGTCCGGATCCTCGGAGCGATGTCACGGGCATGATCACAGACGGCGATGTTTGTTCCACCATCACCAGTCACTGCGGCGACTGCATCGCTACGCTCGATGGTCGCCTGGGTGAGAATCTCCGGGTTCGTCGCATCCCCGTTGATAAGCATCGAGACGTGGTGTTCGCCTATTTTGCCACACCGATCTTCATCGGCCTCGATGACGATCGGCGTGTGCCCGTACTCCTCAAGCAACGTTGCGACCTGCAATCCAACTCGCCCGCCTCCCGCGATGACGACACGGTTATCAACAGGCATGGACGCGACGTGTTGACTCCCCGCACAAGTAGCTGTTCTCCTTGATGCGAGGAATCGCGTTCTGACGTGCCGAACGACGTGGGATATCACCCAACGGAAACCACGAAAGCTGTTCTGCGAGATGCGCGCTGTGTATTCAGCACGGCTGGTGAACTCTATCACCGGTTGAGGATTTCAACAGAGCCGGAGGAACAGTCTTATCGATGGGTGGGGTGACGGAGATCTCCCGCCGATTCAAGACCAACAAACCGAACGACGATTAGCTGCGGGAGCTTGGAACCGACCCAGAGACCGCAGAGGCGACGGTTGTGGTCCACAGCGAGAGGCTGTAGCCCGGCCGAGACCTACCCCTGCCCCGTCTGCGTGAGGGCGGAGAACCGCCGCGGCGACCCGTCGCAGACGGCGGCCCACGGCAAGGGCGCACGACAGCGCCCACAAGCACGTCTCCCCGGCAGACGTTGAGTTCACGACGAAGGCAACCCCGACAGCGGGGGCGGGATGAACGGGATTAGGGACACCCCCACCCCAGACGCAGGGGCGCGTAACCCCGGTTCAGAGTGGGCAGACACCGCCGGACAGGCCACGCAGGCCAGCGGGAGACAGAGGAGTACCCGAACCACCCGGCAACCCTTCCGACCCCCGATAACGGGGACGAGAACGGCGAGTGCGGTGGTGCGCTGGGGGTCGCTATCGCGGTTAGGCCCTTGGTCCTGCTGGCGGCGGTTCTCGGCAGCACCAACGACGAAAGGACTCCTACGCTTGGGCCGGGCCGGCCACGCTGATGCGGACAATCCTGACTCTCGCGCGGCGGGCATACGCCTACTACCGGACCGACGACTCACGGGAGACGTGGATCGCGGCCATTCTCAGAATGATCGCGATGGGGTTGACGTGGTGGCGCGTCTCTCGACTCCGGCTCATTCGTGACCCAAGCGGTTGCCGCGGCCAGTACGATTGTATCTCGGGCGGAGACTCGGCGCTAGCCGAAGCCCTGACAGCCCGGACCCGCGCAACGCCGCGTGTTCAAATCAGTCTGGACAGAGTGGTTGGCCTCGGACCAATGCCACCGCTGTCCGGTCAATGCGGCCCGCAGAGCAGTCGGATGGGCGCTACAGGATTTGAACCCGTGGCAACTTGGTCCGAAGCCAAGCACTCTGTCCAGACTGAGCTAAGCGCCCTCACGCACTCGTTCGCGCGCCGCCGGTTAAACGACTACGGATCGCGGTCGGTGCGCCCTCGACCGGCCTTCCGGGTCGTTTATACTGTCACGCCCGGGAGCGCCGGGCGTGTCACGCGGGCTCGCCCGCGGCTTGCTCGGCCTGGTTCGGCCGGGCAACGCCGTCGCGGCCGCCGTCCTCACGTTCACCGGCGCGTTCGTCGCCGCAGGCGGCGGGGTCTGGGGCGCGGCGGCCGGCCCGACGGTCGCGGCGGTCCTCGCCACCGCGGCCGCGACGGGCGGGGGGAACGCGGTCAACGACTACTTCGACCGCGCGGTCGACGCGGTCAACCGCCCGGACCGACCGATCCCACGCGGCGCGGTGTCGGCCCGCGGCGCGCTGGCGTTCGCGCTCGCGCTCTTTACGGGCGCCGTCGCCGCCGCCGCGACGCTCCCCCGTGTCGCGCTCGCGCTCGCGGTGGTCAACGCGACGGCGCTCGCCGCGTACACGAAGCTGTTCAAGGGGCTCCCGGGGGTCGGAAACCTCGTCGTCGCCCTCCTCACCGGGTCGACGTTTCTCTTCGGCGGCGCGGCGGTGGGCCGGCCGCTCGCGCCCGGCCTCCTCGTGATGGCCGGGCTGGCCGCGGCGGCGACACTCGGTCGGGAACTCGTCAAAGACGTGGAGGACGTGGCGGGCGACCGCGAGGAGGGGCTCCGGACACTCCCCATCGTCGCGGGCGAGCGGGTCGCTCTCCTGCTCGCCGCCGCTGCGGTCGTGGCGTCGGTGCTGGCGAGCGGACTTCCGGCCGCGCTCGGAACGTTCGGGCTCGCCTATCTCGCGGTCGTCCTGCCGGCCGACGCGGTGATGCTCCACGCCGCCGTCCGGTCGTTCACCGACGCCGGCGCCGGTCAGCGCCGGCTCAAGGCCGGGATGTTCCTCGCCGCGGCCGCGTTCGTCGTAGGTCGTGCGGCGACCGTGGCCGGTCTGTGACCCTGCCGAGCGAGGCTCGTATCCAAAAAGAATATTATCACGTCGTTGTTCGGTGTACGTACTTAATGCGAGCCCGCGAGAGGAGAGCACGGCTGTCGGGACACGCCGCTGGCACGCCACGGGCACACCTGTATGTATGACCTCTCGCCGGTTCTCGACGCTCGACTGAACCCCGGGACGAGTCTTCTCGTCTCCGGCCCGCCGCTCACCGGAAAACGGGCGCTCTCACTCGACGTTCTCGCGGAGGGGACACGGAGAGGCGAGGCCGCAATCGTCGTCACGACGAAAGACGGCGCCGACCGGGTCCTCGACGACTACCGCGAGCGGGTCGACATCGAGAACCGTCCCGTCGCGGTGATCGACTGTGTCACCCGCCAGCAGGGCGTCGGCGAGGTGCGCGACGACGACCGGGTGAAGTACACCTCCTCGCCGGTGGACATGACCGGGATCGGGATCAAGCTCTCGGAGACGCTGGAGTCGTTCTACCAGGAGCACGACGTCGACGACACCCGGGTGATGGTCCACTCGCTCTCGACGCTCCTGATGTACTCCGACCTCCAGACCGTCTTCCGGTTTCTCCACGTCTTCACGGGGCGGATCCAGAGCGTCGACGGCCTCGGGCTGTTCTGTATCGACTCCACCGCCCACGACGAGCAGACGATGAACACCCTGAAACAGCTGTTCGACGGCATCGTCACCACCGAGGAGGACGCGGAGCCGTCGATCCGTCTGCCCGACAGCTGACCGCCGGCACCTCCTTGTCGGCGGCGGGCCTACACGCGCGTATGCCCGTCACCGACGACGAGGAGATTCGCGACCTGCTCGACCTCCGCCGGATCGCCGTGGTCGGCTGCTCGACCACCGAGGGCAAGGCCGCCCACGACATCCCGGCGTACATGCAGCGTGCCGGCTACGAGATCTACCCCGTCAACCCCTACGCCGACGAGGTCCTCGGCCGCGAGGCGGCCGACTCGCTCGCGGACGTCGAGGCGACGGTCGACCTGGTCGACGTGTTCCGCCCGAGCGACGAGGCGCCCGTGATCGTCGACGAGGCGGTCGCGCGCCACGAGGACCGCGGCGACGTGCAGGCGGTCTGGCTCCAGCTCGGGATCGAGAGCGACGAGGCCGCCGAACGCGCCGAGAACGCCGGGTTACGGTTCGTGCAGGACCGCTGTCTGAAGGTCGAACACTCGCGGCTGGTCGCCTGAGAGCGGGCGTCGCGGCTAGCTCGCGCCCGCGGTCGTCGTGTCGTCGGCGTCGCCCGACGCCTCCGCCGAGTCGGCCGCCTCCGTGGCTTCGCCCACCGGCGGAGTCGCGTCTGTCAGGTCGACGTCGTCGGGGTCGACGCCGTTTTCCGCCAGCAGCCGGTCGACCAACGCGCGCTGTTCGGCGAGTTCGGCCTCCAGCCGCGTCGTCCGCTCGGCGGTCTCCTCGACGGTCTTGCGGGTCGCGTCGACCTCCTCGCGGAGCTCCCTGAGCTTCGCGTAGAGCTCTTCGGCCATCTCGGCCACCTTCTGGAGCTTCTTCGCCGTACTTCCGAATCCCATGGGCGGTCCTCGGACGCGGGGCGGGTGTGCGTTTCGGTCAGCCGAGCCCGACGCGCGCGACGACGCGCCGGAGGAGGAGGTAGCCGACGACCGCGGCGGCGGCGTAGCCGGCGACGACGAGCGCCGCCCTCGGGCCGACGCTGTCGAGCGCCAGCCGCGCGGCCAGCCCGACCGGCCCGTCATCGTGGAGCGTCGTCCCCCCGAACAGCACGAGCGTCCCCATCGAGTACGAGAGCTGTGCGACCCGGCGCTCGGCGGTCAGGAGTGCGAGCGCGGCCGCGAGCGTCACGACGACGGCCGAGAGCGCGGCGACGAGAACGAGGAGGAGCGAGAGGTTCGCGACGCTCGTCCCGTTGAGTTCGAGGAGGCCGACCCACAGCGCGGCCTGCACGGGCGCGAGTCCGGCCGCCGCGAGCGCCTTCCCGTCGACCACGTCCGTCGCCGACAGCGGCGCCGCGCGGAGGAGTTCGAGCGTCCCGCGCTCGCGCTCCTCGGTGATTGAGTCGACCGCGATCGACCCGCCGATGAAGACGGGCAAGAAGAGCAAGAGCGGGAGGAGAACGGTGTAGGTGAACCCGTAGTACGGGCTCGCGGAGCCCTCCGGCGGGAGCGCGAGCGGCTGGCTGTCGAGGTACCGACCCCGTTCTGCGCGCTCTGTGCGCTCGAACGCCCGGAGCGCGTCGCGCAGCTGGACGACCACGAGCGTCGTCCGCACGTCGGAGTCGGGGACGAGCGCGGTCACCCGCACTCTGCCGCCCGACCGCTCGGCGCGCACCACGGCGTCGAGGTCGCCCCGGTCGAACGCCGCGCGGGCGCTCGCCGCCCCGTCGTAGCGCCGCGCGTCCAGCCCGTTCGTCTCCCGGGCGACGGCCGAGAGCTCCGCGGCGGCGCTGTCGTCGCCGACGACGCCGACGTCCACCTGGTAGCCCTCGACGCTCGCCGGGTCGTACAGCGAGACGAGACCGACGACGAGAAACGAGGAGAACGCGGCGATGAACACCTGGATCAGCAGGGCGAGCACGATGGTCTTCTCGGCGCGAAGCGACCGGAGCTCCCGGCGCGCCAGGACGAGTCTGGGGTCACGCAAGCGTGCTCACCACCGCGAGGTTGTAGCCGGCGTGGACGACTATCGCGACGGCGAGGCCGACGAGGTAGCCCCGCAGCCCCCGTGTCGCGCCGACCGCGGAGACCGAAGCGGTGACGGCGTGGAGCGCGAGCGGCGCGAACAGGAGCCCGGCGGTCGGCAGGACGCCCGCCGTCGCCGCCGTCGCCTCGCCGATAGGGAGAGCCGAAAGCCCGACGACCTGGACGACGACGAACGCCTTCTCGCCCAGAAAGAAGCCCAGCCCGGCGAGCGCGCCGAGGACGACGCCCCCGCGGAGGGTGCGGGACGCGCCGAGCCGCCCCTCGTGGAGGCCGGCGTAGACGTGGAGGCTCTTTGCGACCTCCTCGATTCCCGCGATTACGACGAACAGAACCGGCAGCGCCGCCGCGCGCGGGAGCGCGAACAGGAGCGCGAGCGCGAGGAGTTCGGCGAGGAGGACGAACGGGATCGAGAGCGCCGCGAGCGTCGCGGCCGAGCGACGTCCGTGGACCCGCGCCGCGAGTGCGTCGAGGAGCTTCAACGGCACCGCGCGCTGGGTGAAGAGGTCCTCCTCGCGGTAGACGCCGACGCCGAGGACGAAAAGCGAGAGGCCGACGAGCGTGGCCGGGGCGGTCGAGAACAGGTACTCCGCGAGCGCAACGGGCTGGCTCTGGAGGTCCCGCACCACGAGCGTCAGCGGCGAGATGAGCGCGACCGGCGTGACGTTCGTGAAGATAGCCGGCACGAAGCTGTAGGCGGTCAGAAACACCGAGACAGACACCGTGACGAACGTGAGCTCTTTGAACGACCGGGCGAACATCGCCGCCGCGAACGTCGCGCCGAGGAAGACCACCGCGAGCGGGACGACCGCCGCGACTGCCGTTGGCCCTCCGCCGACGAGAAGCGCCACGGCCACGACCAGCGCGACCATCGCGCCGAGGTACGGGAGGGTCTTGCCCGCGACGATCTCTCCGGGCGACGCCGGAGTGACCAGCAGGAGCTCGCCCCGCCTGTTGATCCGCTCTTCCAGCATCGAGGAGCCGTACGCCTGGACGACGAAGTTCATCGGGACGAGGAAGACAAAGGCGAGAATCAACGAGGCGAACGGGAAGGGCGGAGAGATCTCCGCGGGCGACCCCCCGCCCGACCCGCCCCCGAACAGGCCGGCGGTTCCGCCGCCGACGTCCGGAACGGCGAGCGGGTCGTCGTCGGTCCCGTCGTCCGTGCCGCCGTTACCCGGGGCCACGCCGCTCCCCCCGCCGGCGCCGCCGTTTCTCTCGCTCTCCGCTCCCGGTCCGTCGCCCGGGGGGCCCCCCGCTCCACGGCTCACGTACCGCAGGTTCACGGCCACCGGAAACGCCGCCGAGCGGTTCGCCTCGGCGCGCATCAGGGCGACGTTGTGTCGCCGGACCGCGGAGCGAAGCGCCGCGAGCGCCGCCCGCCCCTTCCGCGAGTCGGCGACCACCACCTCGCCGTCGGCGACTACCACCTCGGCGCGGCCGTTCTCGACGAGCGAGAAGTCCGCGGGCCGCGGGGTAAGCGGCGCGGCGTCCTCGACGGGCGCGCGGTAGGGGCTGTCGGGCGCGACGCCGACCCGGTAGATGTCGCGGTCGGGCGCGACGCCGCCGCTCGCGACGCCCGCGGCGACGACCGCGCTCGCGGCGAGGAGCGCGACCGCGGCGACGACGACCGTCCGGCGGTCGAGGGTCGCGGCGCTCCGTCCCACCTCCCAGCGGGCGATACGGAGCGTGCGGGCGAGCCGTCCGCGCGCCGCGCGCAGACGGGCGCGGAGCGCCCCGTCGCGCGTCCCGTCGTTCCCGGGTTCCGCCTCGTCGCTCACCGCTCCGGCCCCCGCCGCAGGGCTGCTCCCGTCCGCTCCTGTCCTTTCGCACGCCCGGCGAGCGAGAGGAAGACGGCTTCGAGCGACGGCTCCTCGGTCCGGATGTCGACCACCTCGCCCCCGGCCGCGTCTGCCGCCTCTCGCACCGCGTCGACGCCGTCCATGTCCGCGACCTCGACGACGTGCCGGTCGCCGGCCGGCGTCGACCCATCGACCGGGACCGTGGTGTGGACGCGGTAGGTCGTCTCGCCGTGCTCTGCGCGGATCTCCGGAACCGTCCCGCGGGCGATGATCTCTCCCTCGTTCATGATCACGACGCGGTCACAGACCGACTCGACGTGGTAGAGGTTGTGCGCGGAGAAGAGGACGGTCCGGCCGTCGTCGGCGAGGTCGCGGGTGAACTCGAGTACCGCGTCGGTCGTCAGCGGGTCCAGCCCGGAGGCGGGTTCGTCGTAGACGAGGACGTCGGGGTCGTTGACCAGCGACCGGGCGATCGCGACCTTCCGTTTCATCCCCTTCGACATGTCGCCCAGCCGTCGGTCCCTGATGTCGAGCGAGAGACGGTTGAGCGCCGCGGCGGCGCGCTCGTCGCCGACCTCGCGGGGGACGTCGTAGAGGTCCGCGAAAAACCGGAGGTAGGAGCGAGGCGTCATCTCCTCGTAGAGCGGGGACTCCTCGGGGAGGAAGCCGAGCGACCGGCGCATCTCCGGGTCCGCCACGTCGCGGCCGGCGACCGTCGCGGCGCCGCCCGAGGGCTCGATCAGCCCGGCACACATCTTCAGCGTCGTCGTCTTGCCCGCGCCGTTCGGGCCGACGACGCCGAATATCTCGCCGGGGTCGACGGAGAACGTCGACCCCTCGACGGCGACGAACTCGCCGTACGCCTTCCGCAGGTCCTCGACGGCGATCACACCGGGGCGAGGGGACCCACCCCGTTAATTACGTCGGCCGGACTGGTCGGACCTGAGACCGGTCGCTCCCGGCGACGCGCGGGCCGGCGCTCACTCGTACTCGTAGAAGCCCTTTCCCGTCTTCTTGCCGAGGTGGCCGGCGTCGACCTTCCGGCGGAGGAGGACCGGCGGGCGGTACTTGTCGCCCAGTTCGGCGTGGAGCGTCTCGGCGGCGTCGAGGACGACGTCGAGGCCGATGTGGTCGCCGAGTTCGAGCGGGCCCATCGGGACGTTCGTGCCGAGTTTCAGCCCCGTGTCGACGTCTTCTTTCGACGCGACGCCCTCGTCGTAGGCCTCGATCCCCTCGCAGACCCACGGGATGAGGACGCGGTTGACGACGAACCCCGGCCGGTCCGCGGACTCCCACGTCGTCTTGTCGAGGCTCTCTGCGAACTCGTGGACGAGCGAGACGGTCCCGTCGTCGGTCGTCTCGCCGACCACGACCTCGACGCCCTCCATGACCGGGACGGGGTTCATGAAGTGGAGGCCGACAACGTCGCCCGGTCGGTCGGTCGCGCCGGCGATGGTCGTCACCGAGAGCGTGGAGGTGTTTGTCGCGAGGACGGTTCCGTCGCTCGTGATCTCGTCGAGGTCCGCGAACACGTCCTGTTTGATCTCCATGTCCTCGAGCACCGCCTCGACGACGAGGTCGGCGTCGGCGAGGTCGGTTAGCTCCGTCGTCCCGGTGATCCGGTCACGGGCGGCGTCGGCGGTCTCCTGGTCGAGCGTGTCGCGGCCCACCAGCCGCGCGAGGCTGTCCTCGATGCTCTCGAAGCCGCGCTCGACGTACGCCGTCTCCACGTCTCGCATCACGACCTCGTACCCTGCGGTCGCGGCGACCTGTGCGATGCCCGCGCCCATCGTTCCGGCGCCGACGACACCGACCGTCTCGACTCCGTCTACGGTGAACATGGCCGGCGATTCGAGGGGGCGGCCGTAAGCGTGACGATGGCCGGGAGCCACCCCTCACGTTTTTGTTCGCCGTCGGTGTCGGATCACGTATGCTCACGGGTGCCGACGAAGCCATCTCGCGGGACGGAAAGATCCTGATCCTCGCGTACGACCACGGCCTGGAACACGGCCCAGTTGACTTCGAGCCGGTCCCCCGAACGGCGGACCCCGAGGTCGTCTTCGACCTCGCGACCCACGACGCGGTGACCGCGCTCGCGGTCCAGAAGGGGATCGCGGAGGCGTACTATCCGGCGTACGAGGACGACGTGACGCTCCTGGCGAAGCTCAACGGCACGTCGAACATGTGGCGCGGCGAGCCCGACTCGGCGGTGAACTGGTCGGCCGACTACGCGGCCGACCTCGGCGCCGACGCGATCGGATTCACCGTCTACGGCGGCTCGAACCACGAGATCGAGATGATAGAGGAGTTCCGCGAGGCCCAGGAGACGGCCCGCGCGAACGACATGGGAGTCGTGATGTGGGCTTACCCGCGCGGACAGGGTCTGCGGAACGCGACGGACGCCGACACCATCGCCTACGCCGCGCGGGTCGCCCACGAGGTGGGCGCGGACGTCGCGAAGGTGAAGTATCCCGGCAGCCAGGACGCGATGGAACACACGGTCGAGGTGTCCGGCCGGACGAAGGTCGTGATGTCCGGCGGGTCGAAGACGGACGACCTCGCCTTCCTCCGGACGGTCGAGTCGGCTGTCGACGCCGGGGCGAGCGGGCTCGCGGTCGGGCGGAACGTCTTCCAGCGCGAGCGGCCGAGAGCGATCCTCGACGCCCTCGAGGCGGTGATCTTCGAGGAGAAAAGCGCCGAGCGGGCGGTGGACCTCGCTGGTCCGGAGCCGGCCGAGTGATGGCCGAGGCGGTCGGCAGCGTCGTCCCGACGAACGCCGACGCCACGCCCGCCGGCCACGGGCCGTGACGGGCGCCGACCGCGCTCGGGTCGCCGTGGTCGGCGCGCCCCGCGTCGCGGCCGCGCTCCCGAGCGACGCGGTCGCCGTCACCGAGGTGTCGCTCGCGTCGGTCGCCCGCGAGGGACCGGACTGCGTGGTGCTCGACGACCCGACCGACGAGCGGCTGCGCCGCCTCCGGCGGGCGGCCCCGGG
>JAZKRX010000056.1:0-12202 GCA_036626375.1 Haloferacaceae archaeon | reverse complement strand
TGCGACGGCAGGCATCGGGGGCCGTGGACGCCCCGACCGTGACCCATCCGACCGCTCGAGGCTATCAGGCTGATGGTCGGATGGGAGTGTCCGACTAACCCACGGGAAGCCTCGGGGCTTGACCCCGAGGCGGTTCACTGCTGTACCGACCGCGCGAGCGACAGTCTGCGGCTGGAGCGACTGGCGGTCGACGGCTCGGGCTACGAGGTGGTGGTCGACGGCGGTGACTGGCCCGTCGACGGCGTCTCCGTCCACGAGAGCGGGCGGGTCGCGTACTCGCGGAACGTCGACGGCGAGACGGAGCTGACCGTCGGGCGGCTGGCCGACAGCGCGGTCGTCGAGACGGTCCGGCCGACACTGCCGTCGCCGGGCGTCGCCGGCGGCGTCGCGTGGAGCGTCGACGGCGACCGCCTGGCGTGCTCTGCGTCCAGCCGGGTCGACACCACGAACGTCCACGTCGTCGACCCGGCGACGGGCGCGCGCGAGCGCTTCACCCGGGCGTCGACGGCGGGCATCCCCCGCGAGCGGTTCCGCGCGCCCGACCTCGTGCGGTACCGGACGTTCGACGGCCGGGCGATTCCGGCGTGGTTCACCCTCCCCGCGGACCCGACGCCGGGCGAGACACCCGTCGTCGTCGACGTCCACGGCGGTCCGGAGTCACAGCGCCGCCCCGGGTTCAACGCGGTGGTGCAGATCCTCTGCTCGCGGGGCTACGCCGTCTTCGAGCCGAACGTCCGCGGGTCGGCGGGCTACGGGCGGCGCTACGCCTCGCTGGACGACGTCGAACGACGGATGGACGCGGTGGCGGACCTGGAGGCGGCGGCAGACTGGCTGGCCGCCCACGAGTTCGTGGACCCGGACCGGATTGCGGTGATGGGCGGCTCCTACGGCGGGTTCATGACGCTCGCGGCGCTGACGACCTACCCGGAGCGGTGGGCCGCGGGCGTCGACGTTGTGGGAATCGCGAGCTTCGTCACCTTCCTCGAGAACACGGGCGACTGGCGCCGCGAACTGCGCGAGGCCGAGTACGGCTCGCTCGACGAGGACCGCGCGCTGCTGGAGGCGCTGAGTCCGCTCTCCCGGATCGACCGCATCGCCGCGCCCCTGTTCGTCCTCCACGGCGAGAACGACCCGCGCGTGCCCGTGAGCGAGGCGCGACAGGTGGCCGCGGCGGCCCGCGAACAGGATGTTCCCGTGCGCGAACTGGTCTTCGACGACGAGGGCCACGGGTTCACGAAGCTGGAGAACCGTATCGAGGCGTACACGGCGGTCGTCGAGTTCCTCGCAGAGCACGTGTAGGGCGTCAGAGTGAAATCGGTCGCCGGCGACGTAGGGAGTATGAGCGCGGACCAGGAGCCCGTCGGGGGCGAACGCGAGCGGCCGATCCGGTGTCTCGTCGCGAAGGTCGGGCTGGACGGCCACGACCGCGGCGCGCACGTCATCTCGCGGGCGTTCCGCGACGCCGGCTTCGAGGTGATCTACTCCGGACTCCACCGCGCGCCGGAGGACATCGTCCAGGCCGCGGTCCAGGAGGACGTCGACGTGGTGGGTATCTCCATCCTCTCGGGCGCGCACAACACGCTCGTCCCGAAGGTGGTCGAGGGCCTGGAGGAGTACGGCGCGCTGGCGGACACGCTGGTTCTCGTCGGCGGTATCATCCCCGACGGGGACGCAGAGCGGCTGAAGGAGGCGGGCGTCTCCGAGGTGTTCGGCCCCGGGACGCCGATGGAGGAGACGATCCGGTTCGTTCGCGAGAACGTCTCGGGGCGTCGATGACCGGCGGCGAGCGGCCGGACCTCGTCGCGGACCTCCTCGACGGCGACGTGCGCGCCCTCGCGCGGACGATCACCCGCATCGAGAACCGGAGCGGGAACTACCGCGACCTCGTGAGCGCGCTCTACCCCCACACGGGGTCGGCGTCGGTCGTCGGGATCACGGGCTCGCCGGGCGCCGGCAAGTCGACGCTCGTCGACGAACTCGTTTCGCACTACCGCGACGCGGGCGAGACTGTCGGGGTGATCGCGGTCGACCCCTCCTCGCCGTACACCGGCGGCGCGGTGCTCGGCGACCGCGTGCGGATGGGCGCTGCGGTCGGCGACGCGGGCGTGTTCGTTCGGTCGATGTCCGCCCGTGGACACCTCGGTGGGCTCTCGACGGCGACGGGCGACGCGGTGAAGGCGCTCGACGCCTACGGAACCGACCGAATCGTGGTCGAGACGGTCGGCGCCGGGCAGAACGAGGTCGATATCGTCCGCACGGCCGACACCGCCGTCGTCCTCGTCCAGCCGGGGTCGGGCGACGACGTCCAGATGCTAAAGGCCGGGATCTTAGAGATCGGCGACGTGTTCGTCGTCAACAAGGCCGACCTCGACGGCGCGGAACGCACGGTCGCGGACCTGGAGGAGATGCTCGAACTCCGGGGGTCGGAGAGCCGGACCCGGGTCGGACACCACGGCGCGGTGGACGTCGGGAGCGACGACGCGGCCGACGGCACAGACGCCGAGAGCGAGGAGTGGTCCCCGCCCGTCCTCGAAACTGTCGCCACCACGGGCGAGGGCGTCGCGGCGTTCGCGGACGCCCTCGACGACCACCGCGCGTACCTCGGCCGCACCGGCGAGCGCGAGTCGCGGGCGCGGACGCGCGCCGCCTCGGAGATTCGGACGCTCCTCCGGCAGGACACCGCCGACCTCGTGGAGACGGAGCTTCGCCGGCGCGGCGGGGTAGACGAGGTTGCGGCGCGGGTGGCGGCCCGGGACACCGATCCCTACACCGTGGCCGACGAGCTACTCGGCCCGCTCCGGGACTGTCTCGCGGAGCGGCGCGACGACTGAGAGCGCGGCGCTTACGTCGATCGCTCTCCACTCCCCTCTATGCGACTCAGACGTACGGTTGCCTCCCTGACGCTTCTCGTCGTCGCAGCCGTGGCCGCCGTCCGCGGCCTCGAACGCAGCGCCGGCGTGCTCGAACCGCCACTCGACGGCGACCACGGCCGGTTCCGCTGGCGGGGGATCGATGTCGCCTACACCGAGGCCGGCGACCCGGACGACCCGACGCTCCTCCTCCTCCACGGGATCAACGCCGCGGGCTCGTCGGGCGAGTTCCGCGAGCTGTTCGCGGACCTCGCGGCCGACCACCACGTCGTCGCGCCGGACCTCCCCGGCTTCGGCTGTTCGGACCGCCCGCCGCTGCGGTACTCCGCGACCTTCTACGAGGAGTTCGTGGCGGCCTTCCTCGCGGAGTTCGACGAGCCGCGGGTCCTCGCGTCGAGTCTCACGGGCGCGTACGTCGCGAACGCCGCCCGCCAGGACCCGGACCTGGTTGCCGACCTGACGCTGATCTGTCCGACCGCGGTCGCGGGCCCGGAGCCGCCGAAGACGGCCGTTCGCGAGCTGTTGCGCGCGCCCGTCGTCGGCGAACTGCTCCACGCCGCGCTGGTCTCGAAGCCCTCCATCCGCTACTTCAACGCCGACCACGGCTACTACAGCCCCGACCTCCCGAACGCGGCGTGGGAGGACTACGAGTGGCGGACGGGCCACCAGGAGAACGCGCGTCACGCCGTCGCCGCCTTCGTCGCGGGCTACCTCAACGCCGCGGTGAACCTCGGCGCGACGCTCGCCGACCTCGACCGGGCCGGCGTCGAGACGACGCTGGTCTGGGGGCGCGAGGCAGAAATCACGCCGCTCGCGGAGGGCCGCGCGATGGCGGAAGAAGTGGACTGCCGGCTAGTCGTCGTCGACGACGCGAAGCTCCTGCCCCACGTCGAGTTCCCCGACGCCGTCGTCGGCGTCGTCCGGGGCGACCCGCTCTCGCCGGCGTCGGCCGCCGAGGAACACGCGGGCTGACTCCCCGCTCCGAGGACGACCACGCGCCGTCCTGCCGGGCGTGTCGGGACGGTCGGTCCGCCGCGCGGACGGTGGCCGGCTGACCCGCCGGATCGCGGTGCGGCGGGAGAGTCGACACTCCCGCACCTCCGCAGGCGGTCGGCTTTTTACCCGCCCCGCCGAGGCGGCCCCATGGACGCCGACACGCCGGACAGCGTCGCGCTCCGGGGGACGGAGACGGCGGCCGTCCGGGCGGCCGTCGCCGACGCGGGTGCGACGGTCGTCGAGCGTGACCCTGACGCGGTCGTCGTCGTCGGCGAGCGTGCGCTCCTCGCGCTCGCCGACGAGCCGCCGGACGTTCCGGTCCTCCCCGTGGCCGACCGTCCGAGGCCGCTCACGGTCGCGCCGGCGGACCTCGCGGCGGCGCTCGCCGGACCGCTCGCCCGCCGCGCACATCCCGTGCTCGGTGCGCACCTCGACGGCGCCGCCGTCGGGCGCGCGCTCGCGGACGTGACGCTGGTGACGAGCGAGTCGGCGCGCATCTCGGAGTTCGCGGTCCGGGCCGGCGGGCGCCGCGTCGACGACTTCCGGGCCGACGGCGTCGTCGTCGCGACGCCGCTCGGGAGCGCCGGCTACGCCCGCGCCGCGGGGGGGCCGGTCGTCGAGCCGGGGACGGGGCTCGCGGTCGTTCCCGTCGCCGAGTTCGCCACCTTCCGCGGGGCGTGGGTGCTCGACCCGCCGGTCGGCTGTACGGTCGAGCGCGACGAGGTGCCCGTCTCGCTCGTCCTCGACGGCGCGGTCGTCGACGACGTCGGCGTGGGACAGTCGCTCCGGGTCGTGGCTGTCGACGCCCTCGACCTCCTGGTCGCCGTCGACGGAGTGGAAAGCTTCTAATCTCCGGGCCGCAGAGGGCGGAGTATGGAGCCGTTGCAGTTCCTCGTCCCGGTCGAGGGCCTCACCGCCGTCGAAGGGGCTCTGCCGTACGTCGCTCTCGTGCTCGTGCTGGCCAACATGGTCACGCGCCTGCTCGGTCACCGGAGCCACGTCAGGCAGGCCGAGACCGCGGGCGAGATCAGTCGGTACGTCCCGCACGCCGCCACCTCGATCACGCTCGTGCTCGTGAGCTTCGCGTACATGGTCGTCGCGCCCCACGGCGGGATGGTGCTGTCCGTCCTCGTCGTCGGGACGCTGATCGCTGACTTCTTCGAGTTCGAGTCCCGGAAGGTCGAGGTGCGAAACGACATGCGGCTCGAACGCCCGAAAGGCGCGCTCACCGGGTCGCTGCTCGTCCTCCTGTACGCCGGCTACCAGTCGGTGTTTTTTGTCGTCCAGCCGTTCTGGTCGGCGATCGTCTGACGGCCGACCGCCCGTTCTCGACGCTCTGTGGGTCGCAGCCACGTCTCTCGGCCGTAGAACTGTGGGTCGCATTCTCCGTCCGCCCACGGGCAGCGGAGGTGCCCCGGGGTCCGCGCTCGGCGCGCCGCTCTCGCCGAGATGGGTCGGCCACAGAACGCGTCGGCCCGCGCTAGCTCGACCGGTTCTCCTCGAGGGCTTTCCGGGCCTGTCGTCCGGCGGGGATCAACACCCAGAACGTCAAGGGCCCGAGGATCGCGAGCCAGAAGAACACGTCCATCAGCGTGATCGCGACCACGTTCAACAGCGTCGCGCTCCCCGTGTCGACGGTCAGGGGTGCGACGAGCTGCTGGGTGCTCTCGAACGAGGGCGTCCGGTACCACCCGGCCAGCACCATCCACAGGAGGCCGGCGCCGGTGAGAATTCCCAGCCCTTTGACGAACTCGTCGGCCATTACGTCTCGCTATCCTCCGCGTCGGCTTCAGCGTTTCCCATCCCGTCCGTTCGGAACCGGGTACCGAGCGTGTAGACGCCCGCGCCGAGGGCGATGATCGACAGCCCCAGCGCGGCCAGGGCCGCCGAGAGCGCTCCGTCGCTCGGAACGGCACCGACGGCGGAGAGCGCGCCGACGACGAGCGCGCGGACGACGCTCACCCGGAGCGTGGCGGCGTCCAGGAGCGTGAACCCGACGACCACCGAGACGACGGCGATGAGCGTCGAGAACACCACGACGGTCTTGTACAGGCGCAGCGGAACGACGACGTCCCTGCCGCCGGTCGGCCCGGTGTCGGGGTCGACGTCGGCCGCCGACTCGCGTGATTCGTCGGTCATCTGGGTGCGAACGGACGGAACAGGCGGGTGGTCGACGGACGGTCCGACGGGGGGCTCATCGCCGCGTCACTTCGGCGGGCGGAGCCGGTAGTACCGCCGGTTGAGGTCGTACATGTACCCCTCGCGCAGCGTCTTCAGCACGGCGTAGGTGATCACGCCGGCGACGACGGGCAGGAGGAAGGTGAGGTCGAACAGGAGGTCCACGTTCATCGGCATCAGGTTCTTCACCGACAGCAGGCTGATGGTGAACGCGAACACGACGCCGAACACTCCGACGGCGGCCCAGAACGGCTGCTCGACGGGACGACGCGCCGCGCCCTTGTTCAGGAACGGCACGATGGCGATGATACTCACGACCACGACGTTCGCGAGGACGCCGTACGTCCGGTCGGCCATGATCTTCTGCCCGCCGAGAACCGACAGCGCGGGGTTGAGTGGGTTGAGCTTCAGCAGACCGAACGACCAGTAGAGATACCAGTCCGGCAGGATGATCGCCGGCGTGCTGGAGGGGTTCGCCGGCGCGCCGATGTGTGGCGGGAGCGTCGCCGAGAGGAAGACGATCATTCCGACGAAAAACGAGGCGATAGAGAGGTTGCGGACCGTCTCGTGGGGCCAGGTCGGGAAGGCGAGCACGTCGCGTTCGACGTAGTCGGACTCCTGGCGCAGGTCTTGATCCTCGCGGCGGGCCCGCTCGAAGTACTCGTAGGTCAGGCGTGCTAGCCCGACGTGGCGCTCCTTGCGCTCGCGCCACGTCGGCGTCTCGTCGTCCGGCGCGACGATACCCGAGCCGTCTGCGATCGGTTCGTGCTCTCTGGTGGTGGTGTCGTCGGTCATTGGTTTAGTGCGGCTCAGCGATGCCCTGCACCCAGACGATGCCGATGTGGATGGCGATGAGCGCCGTCACCACGAACGGGAGCAGGAACACATGGAGGATGTACATCCGCTGGAGGGTCGCCTGTGAGAGGGTGAACCCGCCGAAGAGGAGCTGTGCGACCCACTCGCCGGCCAGCGGGATCGAGAGGCTCATCTCGACGCCGATCTGGCCGGCCCAGAACGCGAGCTGGTCCCACGGGAGCAGGTAGCCCGTGTAGCCGAACACCATCGTCAGCGAGATGAGGACGATGCCGATCAGCCAGTTCAGCTCGCGGGGCTCCTTGTACGCCCCGGTGAAGTACACGCGGAGCATGTGGAGGAAGACGGCCGCGACCATCACCTGCGCCGACCACCGGTGGATAGAGCGGAGCATGAACCCGAACTGGAGCTCGCGCATGATGTTCGCGATAGAGCAGTACGCGACCGAGGCGCCCGAGACGCCACAGGCGCCGGCCGCCGTCGACGGCGAGTAGTAGAACCCGAGGAGGGCACCGGAGGCGGCCGCCACCACGTACGCGAGCGTCGAGAACGACCCGAGCGTGTACAGCGGGTACCAGTACCAGAACTTGTTGTCGAGGTCGTACTGCTCGGTGTGGCTCTTGGGCATCTGCATGTTCACCCGGTAGTAGAGCGTCTCGAGCAGCTCGAGGTAGTCGACGATGCGCAGACGCTTGTCCATCCAGACGAGCGTCGTCAGAAAGACGGTCTCGACGGGCGAGAGGTCCTTCGACTTGATCCAGGCGTTGTGGTCGTACTCGTCCTGTTTTTTCAGACTCATGTTATCGTTTGTAGTACGGGTAGATCGCCCGCTTAACCGTGTCCCAGGCGCCGTCGCCGAGCTGGACGCCGTCGACGTCCTCCTCGCGGACGTAGAGGTCCTCCCACTTGCGCCGGCGCTTCTTGACTATCATCACGTCCGGCAGGAACTCCTTGCGGTAGAGCGCGAGGATGAACGCCAGGTCGACGAACACCGCCGCGAGCAGACCGCCGAGGAACATGTTCCCGGTGTCGGACAGGCCCCACCCGTTGACCAGCCCGTAGACGAACATCGAGACGAACACCACCTCGACGGCCGTCAGCAGAACGATGGCGATGGCCGCCGCCGTGCTCTCCCGGGCCGGTTCGTACCGGTGGATGTCGCCGTACGTGGATCCTTTTGTCGACATCTACTCACTCCCTCCGTGCCCCGAGTGTGGGGTCTCGCCGTACTTCAATATGTAGAACGTGAACACGATGCTCACGATGATGCCGAGGATGGTCGCCGACCCGACCCAGTGGGCCTGGATCGCGACGCCTAACTCGTGGAGTTCCTTCTCCCCGCCGCCGCCACCGCCGCCGCCGCCTTCGTCTGGGACGGCGCCGACGACGACGACGCCTTTCATGCCGAGCGAGCGGTGTGGCTGGCAGTAGTAGGTGGTGACGCCTTCCTCTTCGAAGGTGTGTTCGAAGGTGAAGCCGGCTTCGGCGACGAGGTCGGACTCGAAGCTGCCGCCGTCCTGGGCGACGACGTTGTGTTGGCCGCCCTCGCCGGTCCACTCCCAGACGACGGTGGTGCCGGGGTCGACTTGGACGGCGGCGGGCCCGAAGCCGAAGGCGCCGCCGTTGGCCTCTGTTCCGACCTGGACGGTCACCTCGTCCTGTCCGGTGTTGTCGGCGACTTCGGAGTAGTTGCCGACGTCGGACATCCACCCCCCGAAGCTGGGCTGTGCGGCGGCGGTTCCGGCGGTCCCTGCCGCCGCGGCGGCGGCGGCCGTTCCGCCGCCCGCCGCACGCAGGAAGTCGCGGCGTCTCATAGCCCGCTCTCGGGAGTGGACGCGATTAAACCCACCGACTGCGCGCGCCCGAGCGCGAGACCCCTCGCGCCGCTCAGTCTGCCTCTGCCTCGGGGTCGGTCTCTCGGTCCTCCCCGCCGGGGAGGAACTCCGGCCGTCGGTCGCCGGCCTCCTCGACTGCCCGGAGGCGCTGGCGGAACTCCTCGGCGCGGAAGCGGTCCGACAGGCGGGCGTTCGCGACGACACCGAACAGGAACAGCCCGAGGAGGAGGAACAGGCCGGCGACGACGGGCGCGACGATAGTGTCGACGCCCCCGAGGAGCCACGCGACCCCCAGGCCGAGCCCGGCGACCACCTGCACGCCCGCGACGACCTGGAGCATCAGGTTGCCGAACTCGCCCGTCCCCGACTCGACGTCCTCGGGCGTCGGCAGTTCGTACGCGGCCGGCGGCTCCTCGGGGTCGTAGCTCTCCATCGAGCAGAGCGCGACGGACGCCTTCACGTCCCGGAGGACGGTTCCCGCGCCCTCGACGGCGCCGTCGGCGTAGACGACCGCGTACCCCTCGTCGGACCACGCCGCGAGCAGGGGCTGGCCGTCCTCGACCACGCGGTCGAGCTGTGCGAACACGTCCCGGCGGGCGATCCGCGACTTGAGGTCGCGCTCGACGCGGTCGAGCAGGTCTCGCCCCGTGATCCACGTGTCGGGGTCGAAGGCGGCTTCCCACTCGTCGCCGCTCATCTGGGCCATCTCCGCCGGCCCGAACTCGTCGAAGTCGTACGCCTCCTCGACCTCCGCGCGGAGCGCTTCGAGGTCGCGCTCCTCTGTCTCGTCGAGCAGGCCGCGCTCGTCGGACGAGTCGACGCTCGCGCCGCTCCCGTCCTCGGCGTCCTCCATTGCCCGATCGTAGGGGATCGAGGCTCCTTAGCGTGACGGTCCCGAGTCGCGGCGTTTACGACGCCCCGGACCCGAAAACCGACGATGGTTTCGGAGACGACCGTCGCCGCGGCGGCGGCGCTGTCGGTCACTGCGAGCTTCCCGCTGTACCTCCTCGGCGCGAAGGTGATGATCGACGCCGAGGTGGTGACGTGGAACGTCCTCCGCCGGCACCTGACGTTCATCGTCGCGGGACTGCTGCTCAACACCGTCCCCGTGGTCGGGTGGATGATGCCACGCCTGCTGGCGCAGCTGAACGGCGCCGCGGCGCTCCACGCCGTCCTCGGCCTCCAGGCGTACGCGATGCTCCTGTTCGGCCTGACGGGCATCGTCCGCATCCTCCAGGTGAAACTCTCCGCCGACGCCTACGACGACCCCGACTCCGTCGCCCTGAACGACCTCCACGAGAACATGAGCGCGTGGCGCGGCCGGCTCCGGGTCGGCGTGTTCGGCTACGTCGTGTTCTGGATGCTCGCGTACGTCGTGGGGATCTACCGGTTCTGGGTGCGGTACCTGGCCTGACGCGGCGTGACCCTCCGGGCTGCGAGACCGAGGACGGGACGGGACGCGACCCCTCGGAGACCCGTCTGCCCCCTCCTCCTCACCGCTTCGTCTGCGGTCCGCGCCTCACGCTACTCCCACGTCTCCCCGCTCGCCAGGTCGACCGCCGCGTCCCCGCGCTCGCTCGGGCAGACGTCCGCGAGCACGCACCCGCCGCAGTCCGGGTTCCGCGCCGTACACGTCGCGCGCCCGTGGGCGATCAGCAGGTGAGTGTACTCCTGCCACTCCTCCTCTGGAACCACGTCCACGAGGTCGCGCTCTATCGCCGCCGGGTCGCGCTTCTCGGTCAGGCCGAGCCGCCGCGACAGCCGCTGTGCGTGGGTGTCTACGACGATCCCCTCGACGACGTCGTGGCCGTGCTGGAGCACCACGTTCGCGGTCTTGCGCCCGACGCCCGGCAGGTCGGTGAGCGCACTCATCGTCCCCGGCACCTCGCCGTCGTGCTCCTCGATCAGCCGCTCGCAGGCGTCGACGATCCAGCCCGCCTTCTGGTTCGGGTAGGTGATAGAGGAGATGTCCTCGGCCAGCTCCGCCTGGCCTGCGGCGACGTAGTCTTCGGGCGTCTCGTACGTCTCGAACAGGTCGGCGGTCACCGAGTTCACCCGCTCGTCGGTACACTGCCCGGAGAGGACAACGGCGACGAGCAGCTCCAGCCGCGTCGAGAAGTTCAGCGAGATGGTCGCCTCGGGGTACGCCTCGCCGAGTCTGTCGAGCACCTCGCGGGCCTGTGCCTCCCGCGGGTCGAGCGCCGTTCCCATGGGACACGGGTCGGTAGGCGGTCGCTTCAACCCGCCGACTCGCGGGCACGCGCGCCACCCGTCGCGGCTCTCCGTTCTGCGGCTCGCTCCGCTCGCCTCTCCCTCGTGGCCCGCGCCCACTCGGTCCCTCCTCTGTCTCCCTGCTCCCGTTCGCTCGCGCGCCAATACTCACCGCCCGAACGCGAACGCGTAGCGCATCCGGTCGCCCTCGACCACCCGGAGCGACACCTCCTCGCCGAGGGTCAACTCGGCGTACGTCCCCGTCACCGGCCGGCCGCGGCGCTCTTTCGCGAACGCGTTGACGGTGATGTGTTCGACACCCCGATAGCGGACGTGCGCCGTCTCGTGGACGTGCCCGTTGACCACCGCGGCGACGTCGTGGCGCGCCAGCACGTCGTTCACCTCGCGCTTGTTCCCGCAGAAGGCCCGCTCGGGCTCCGCGGCGAACCACTGGTTCCCGCTCAGGTCGCGGTAGCCGAGCGGGTGGTGGACGAGGACGACAGCACCCTCGGCGTCGGCGAGTTCGCGGTCGAGGAAGGCGAGCTGCTCCTCGCCCACCGCGCCCTGTGCGCCCGACCGCTCCGGCGCCGAGGAGTCGAGGTAGAACAGGTCGGTCCCCTCGACCCGGCCGTAGAACCGCTCGACGCCGAGCAGCGCCCGGAGGTCGTCGCGCGAGAGCCGCGCCACGTCGTGGTTGCCGAGGAGGTACGTGACGGGAACGCCGAGCGAGTCGAGCGCCGCCCGGACCGTCCGGACGCCCTCGCGGTCGGCCGCCGGGCTCTCGTCCTCTATCAGGTCGCCGAGGACGACGAGGCGGTCGGGGCCGAAGTCGTCGAGCGAGTCGAGCGCGCGGTCGAGTTCGGCGCGGATCGCCGCGTCGTGGGCGCGCTGGAGGTGGATATCCGAGAGGATGCCGACTTTCACGGGCAGGTCCGTCGGCACGGGCGGAGAAAAGCGTTCGACCGGTCGGGGGCCGTTACGCGAACGCGAGCGACCCGGCGTCGCCGTCGTCGGCGCCGTCGACGGAGACTTTCTCCCACGCCTCGCGGAAGTCCTCCATGTAGATCTCCGTGCGGTCGTCGCGGATGGCGAACATCCCGGCCTCCGTACAGACGGCCTTGATGTCCGCGCCGGAGGCCTCGGCGACCTCCTCGGCCAGCGCCGAGAAGTCGACGTCCTCGGAGACGTTCATGTTCCGGGTGTGGATCCGGAAGATGATCTCGCGGCCCTCGGCGTCGGGCTTTGGCACCTCGATGAGGCGGTCGAACCGGCCCGGCCGGAGGATCGCCTCGTCCAGCA
>JAZKRX010000055.1:0-12710 GCA_036626375.1 Haloferacaceae archaeon | reverse complement strand
TCGCCTCCGGCGGCGACCCGCCGGCGAGCGCGGTCGTGGCGGCGGTGACGGCGGAGTTCGGCGGGGGCGGCGGCGGGAGCGACCGGTTCGCGCAGGGCGGCGGGATCGAGGCCGAGCCCGAGGCGGTTGCGGCCTACCTGCGCGACGAGCGGCCGGCGTAAGCGAGCAGCGCGAGCGCCGCGAGCGCCGCGCCGGCGCCGAATCCGGGCGCGAGACCCGAGGAGGGGGTTCGGACGGTGCCGGTGGAGGTACCCGGCGCGGCGGTGGGGCTCCCCGCCTCGCCGGCCGCGACGCCCTCGACGGCGACCGGGGCCGAGCGGACGTTTCCGCGCCGTGCGCGGAGTTCGTGCTCGCCCGCCGAGTCGACGGTGACGGCGAGTTCGCCCTCGTCGTCCGTCTCCCCGACGGCCTCGCCGTCGAGGAGAACGGTGACGTTCGCGGCGGGGTCGTCGTAGGCGTCGCGGACCTCGACGAGGGTCGACTCGCCGACCACGACGCGGTCGTTCACGGCCGAGAGCGTGAGGTTCGGGACGCGCCTCATCGTGAGGTTCAGCGCCCGGTCGGACTCGGCGACGGCCACGTCGGCCGAGGTGTCGCCGTAGCCCTCGCGTTCGGCCGTGACGGTCAGCTCCCGGTTGACGGGGGCCTCCAGCGCGACCCGGCCGTCGGCGCCCGTCTCGCCGGACGCGCCGGACGCGCGGACCGTTGCCCCCTCGACGGGCGCGCCGGCCCGTGGGTCGGTGACGGTCACGGCGAGGGTGACGAGGCCACGTTCGAGCGTGATCGGGCGCGTCACCGACTGGGGGCCGGACTCGTTCCGTGTGACGGTGCGGTAGCCCGCGCGCTCGATCCGGATGGTGTAGTCGGCGGCGGCGAGCTGCGGCGTCGCGTACCGGCCGTCGGGTCCGGTCTCGCCGGAGACGACCTCCGTCCCGCGGTCGTTCAGTACACGGACCTGTGCGCCCTCGATCGGGTCGTCGTCCTCGCCGGTGACGCGGTAGACGAACCGCACGGCCTGTGACACCTCGACCGTCACCTCGTCGGTGTCGGGGCCGATCGTCCGCCGGAGCGGATTGTTCCGCGTGTACGCCGGGTGGTCGACGTCGAACGAGAGTGTCACGCCGCGGGGCACGTCGAGGAACACCCGGCCGTTGCCGGCGGTGGTCCCCCGCGTCTCGCCGCCGTCCCACGTCGCGGTCACGGTCGCGCCGGGCACCGGCGTCTCGCGTTCGGTGACCACGACGGCGGTGACCGTCACCCGGTCGCCGGACTGCGCGGCCACGAGCGGCGCGGCCGCCGGCGCGAGAACCAGCGCGGCCACGACGAGCGCCGCGAGCGCCGCAGTCTGCCGGTCGATGCGAGTCTCGGACATCGTCCGCAGATCTCTCGGGATCCGCATAAACCACCCGCCGTCCGAGGCGCCTTTGTCTCCGGCGCCCTAGCGACCGGTATGGACGACTACGACGGGTACGACGCCGTGGTGTTCGACCTCGACGGCACGGTCGCTCGGCTCGACGTCGACTGGGCCCGCGTCGACCTGGAGACGTCGGCGATAGTCGAAGACCACGGATTCGAGCCGACCGAGAGCGCGTGGACCGCGCTCGACGTGGCAGAAGAGCGCGGGTTCGGCGGCGTCCACGAACTGCTCTGTGACCACGAGCGCCGGGGCGCGGAGCGGTCGGCCCGCCTCGCCGCCGCGGACGACCTGCTCGCGCTGGCGGACACGGCGACCGCGACGGCTGTCTGCTCGCTCAACTGCGAGGCGGCGGTGCGCATCGCCCTGAACGCCCACGGCCTCGCCGGGGCTGTCGACGCCACCGTCGGGCGTGACAGCGTCGCGACGCGAAAGCCCGACCCCGAGCCGCTGCTCGCCGCGATCGACCGGGTCGGCGCCGACCGCGGGCGGGCGCTGTTCGTCGGCGACTCCGAGCGCGACGAACTGACCGCGGAGCGCGCGGGCGTCGACTACCGCTACGTCGGGGACGGGCCGACCGAGTTCGAGCGCACGGGTTAACCGCCGCGAGCCCCTCGGTTCTCTCATGTCCGAGCTGGTGCCTGTGAGCTACTACTGTCCGCGCTGTGGTGCGGTGGCCGAACTCGACCGCGAGCCGTACCTCGCCGACCAGTCGGTGACGCCGTACCCCCTCGACGGCTGGACCTACGTCGGTCCCGACGAGGACTACGAGGCCGGGGAGGCAGAGGGCGTCCGCCTCGTCTGCGGCGAGAGCGAAGCGCCCGGCCTGCGCTTTACCGGCGACCACAGCGACGCCGACGACGTGGCCGCGCCGCGGTCGGAACCCTGCGGCGAGCCGTTCTACCTCTCCTTCGTCCGGTACGAGGACGGCCGACGCGTGGAGGGCGGCCAGACGGTCGACCGCGAGACGGTCGAACTCGCCGGCGAGGGACCGCGCGGCCCCCGGGGACCGCCGGGACCGGACGCGTTCCGGGGGTAGCGCAACGAGCGAACGGAGCGCCGGTCAGCCCTTCACGTTACACACCGGGTACGTCCGCGCCACCTTGTCTCCGATGCCGAGGGCGTCGGAGACGCGCACCACCTCGTCGGCGTCCTTGTAGACGCCGGGGGCCTCCTCGGCGATTGTCGCGCCGCTCTCAGCGGCGACGTAAACCGCCTGCTGTTCGCGCAGGTCGTCTCGCACGTCCTCGCCCCAGAACTCCTGTTTCGCCTGCGTCCGACTCATCAGCCGCCCCGCGCCGTGAGCCGTCGAGCCGAAGGTGCGGTCGAGCGAGCGCGCGCCGCCCCGGAGGACGTAGCTCCCCGCGCCCATGCTCCCCGGGACGAGAACCGGCTGTCCGACGTCCGCGTACGCCGCGGGGAGCTCTGGTCGGCCGGCGGGGAACGCCCGCGTCGCGCCCTTGCGGTGGACGTAGAGCGGCTTGACCGCCCGCCCGACCGCGTCGGCCGCGGCGCAGGCGACGCCGTCGCCGTCGACCGGCACCTCGTGCTCTTCGAGCTTGGCGACGTTGTGCGCCACGTCGTACAGCAGTTCGACGCGGGTCGGGTCGAGGTCGAAGAGCGTCGACAGCGTCTCTCGCACCCGGTGAGCGATGAGCTGCCGGTTCGTCCACGCGAAGTTCGTCGCCGCGCACATCGCGCCGTAGTAGGCGTCGGCGAGTTCGGACCCCGCCGGCGCGGCGGCGAGTTCCTTCTCCGGCAGGTCGGCGAGCAGGTCGGGGTGGCGCTGCTCGATCTTCCGCAGATAGTTCGTACAGACCTGGTGGCCGAGCCCCCGCGACCCGCAGTGGATCAGGACGACCACCTGCTCCTCGGCCAGGTCGAAGGCGTCGGCCACGTCCGAGCGGTAGACGTCGGTGACGCGCTGGACCTCGAGGAAGTGGTTGCCCGAGCCGAGCGATCCGACCTGGGCGGCGCCGCGCTCTTTCGCCTCGCGGGAGACGGCGCTCGGGTCGGCGTCCGTCCGCCGGCCCTCGTCCTCGCAGTGTGCGAGGTCGGCCTCGGTCGCGTACCCCTCGTCGACGGCCCACTCCATCCCGCGTGCCAGGATCTCGTCTACCGTCTCGACGTCCGTCTCGACGACGCCGCCGCCGCCGAGGCCCGCCGGAACACCCGCTGCGAGCGCCTCGACGAGTTCCTCCTCGCGGCCCCGGACGTCGGCGTAGTCGAGCGGCGTCGTCAGCATTCTGACTCCGCAGTTCGAAACGACGAATCCGTCGGCGACGAAGTTGTGCGCCTCGTGCTCGACGCCGAGGTCGTAGACTCGCTCTTCACCGGCAGGCTCGATAGATTCGATCGTCGCGTCGACCGTCCGGTCGTCCCGAACCGTCAGTTGCTCGCGGAACTCCTCGTAACCCGGGAAGTCAGTCGGTGGTCGTGGACATCCCTTGCGGCCACTCCACGCGCTCCGCTCGACGAAGCGATCGTTCACGTCGTATTGTACCTTCAGATCAGAGACGGGTGTCCCTCCGTCGGCGAGACGCGCCACCTCCGATGCGATCTCGCTCCGGTTCTCGACCGTTCGTTCCTTCTTTTTGAGGTACTGGAGCGCCGCAATCGCCTCGCGCTGTTTCGACTCGTTGTACCGGTACCCGACACGCTCGAAGAACCGAATCAAGTTCTGCGAGTCGTTCTGTACGCCGAGTCGGAGTCGTTCGCGGTCGTCACCCGAGTCGGTGTCGAACCGCTCAATTGTGTTCGTCTCGACGCCGATCTGGTCGAGGTAGTCGGCGACCTCCCGGACGAACTGTTCCCCGGCGTCCGCGACCGACCGGGTCCGAGTCTGAGAGATCGTCGGGCACTGGAGGTTCTTGTCGTGCTGGTTGGCTGGCACGCTCATCTCCGCGCCGAAGTACGCCGAGAGGTAGAGCGCGCGCTGCCAGTCTGTCAGCCGGTCGAGACAGTCCGGCGTGGTGAACTCGTTCTCGACCTTCCGACCCGTCGGCACGCCGAGTTCGACGAGCAGACGCTTGAACCCCCGCGCGCCAACCTTGACGCTGTACTCCGTTCGCTCGAACGTGTTTCCGCCGATCTCGTGTTCGCGCTCGCGCTCGTAGATTCGCGAGGGCGTGAACCCGAGCGCCGCGACATCCTCCCGGATCTGTTCGAGATCTTCAGGGTCGGCATAGAACCACGTCTGCTCGGCGGCGAACGAGCCGTCGCCGGTGTGGAATCCGGCGAGTTTGAGTAGTCGGTTGAACGCGTCGTCGGTCGAACGGAGCGGGAGCAGGTCGTTCCGCTTCAAGAACGCGACCAGCTGTGGGTTCGCGTCGTCGAGGTCTCCCTCGTCGACGGCGACGAACTCCTCTGGCTCCTCGTGTTCGATGCCACGGAACGGACTGACCGTGACAGTATCTCCCGGGGTGAGATCGGTGAGTTCGGCCATACCAGCGGGCGTCCGGAACGGGTGGTCGGAGGTGGCGCGAACCGTGTCTCCTGTCTCGGTCGTGACCTCGTAGACCGGCTCCGGATCCGACTCCGTGAGCAACCGAATGATGGACTCGACCTCGCCATTCTCGCCGGTTGCGACGGTCGCGCGTTCGTCCCCGACTTCGTCGCAGAGATCGGCGATCGGGCGTCGCCGTCCGAAGGAGACCCGAATATCCGTATCTGCCGGGAGGCAGTTGATGTCGTAGCCGACCGCCCCGGGCGAGATACAGCCCTCTTCGGCGTCGATTCCGGCCACGCCGCCGATCGGGAACCCGTAGCCCTGGTGGCCGTCCGGGAGGCAGGCGGTGTAGGCCGCAACGCCGGGGAGGTGCGCGGCGTCCTGGACCTGGTCGAGGGTCATGTCGTCGCCGATCTCCTCTAACAGCGCCTCGCTCGCGAACACCCGCGCGGGGACGCGCATCCCGCCCGAGCGCTCGATCTCCCAGACGTACGGCTCCACTCTCGTGAGCGTCGTGTCGCCGAACTCGCGCGTGGTCATACAGAGACGTACCGGAGCCGACGTGAAACTACTTCGGTCAGACGTCGAGAACGACGTAGGCGCGCCAGCCCTCGTCGGTCTCCTCGACGACCATCTCGGAGTAGGTGACGGCCTTGACCTCGCGTGCGTGCACGCGATCCAGGGGAACCCCCCGAGCGCTCGCCTCGACGACCCACTCCGCGCCCGTCTCGCGGACCGTCGCCTCGTTGTCGGCCGGGAGCACGGCCCGCACGTCGCGTTCGTAGATCAGGCGGTCGAGGTAGTCGAACAGGAGCGCCTCGCGCCCCTCGGCGCGGACGACGAGGTCGAACCGCTCGCCGTCGAGCGGGATCGTGTCACACATCGCCGCGGCGGTCCCGTCGGCACAGGCGGCGAAGACCTCGCCGAGCGTCGTCCCGGTCGCCTCGACGGCCACGTCTGCGGTGTGGCCCCGGAGCGCGAACGCGCCCGTCACTCGTCGCTATCCTCGCTGTCGGCGGTCGCGGGGCGCTCCGCCGCCTCGTCGCGGTCGGCGGCGGTCGCGGGTCGTCCCTCGGTCGAGTCCCGGTTGTCGTCGTCGCGGTCCGCTATCGTCGCCGGGCGCTCCTCGGTCGAGTCCCGGTCGGCCGCCGCGCGGTCGGCCGCCGCTGCCGGGCGCTTCTCCGTCTCGTCGGCGCGGTCCGCGTCGCGCTCGCGGCGGGCGATCCCCCCGGGCGTGACGGCGTGGCCAGGGTCGACCTGCGCGTCGTAGCGGTCGGCGCGGTCCGGGTCGACGGCGTCCTCGCGAACCGTCGCGGCCGCGCCGGGGTCGAACCGCCGGTCGACCGCGGCTGCGTCGGCCACCTCGCGGAGGTCGTCCGCCGAGAGCCCGGGGCCGTCGGCCTCCGCGCCGGCGACGGCGACGCCGCTGGTGACGACGGCACGGATCCCCTCCTCGACGGTCATGTCGACGTCCATCACGCGGCTCTCGGGGAGGTGGACGAGGTGCCCCCCCATCACCGGGTTGGGAGCGAGCGGGAGAAAGAGCGTGAGCATCGCGTCGTGACCCGTCGGCGCGGCGAGGGCCTCCGGCGTCCGGGTGGTGACGAAGCCGAGCGTGTAGGCGCCCTCGTGGGGGAACTCGACGAGTTTCACCTCCCGAAAGTTCTGGGCGTCCGACTCCAGCATCACGTCGCTCATCTGCCGGAAGGAGTCGTAGATAGAGCCGACGCCGGGGACGCGAGAGATCACGGCGTCGGCGACGTCGACCAGCCGCTCGCCGCTCGCGGTAGCGTTGACGGCGACGCCGACGGCGAAGACGAACGCGAGGAGGAGAACGGGCGCGACCAGTTCGACGACCGTCTCGCCCCCGACCACGGAGACGGAGGCGCCGAGGCCGACTCCGACGGCGGCGTCGGAGACGAGGTCGAGGTAGCGGTAGACCGCGTCGAGGAGAAAGAAGACGATACCGACGGTGACGAGACCGGGCACGACGACGGCGAGGCCGGTGACGAACGCCTCGCGGACCCGCGTCGCGACCGGCCCGCGCTCGTCGCCCTCCGGCGCGGAACCCATCAAACGTGCCGACGGTCCGGCGCGGCAAAACGGTTCGGGGCTGACGGTGGAGTTATATTCCGTTGCCGACTACTCCGCCCGTGAGCGTCGAGGTGGAGACGCGCGTCGACGGCCCCGGCTCCTCGGAGCACGTCGACGAGGCGTGGGATCTGAAAGAGGAGATCCGCCGTTCGGAGGGTGTCCTCCGCCAGCGCTGGCGGTTCTTCCGCGACGCCTACGCCCGTTCGACAACCCACCTCCGGCTCGTCGACGGCGACCTGATCGGCTTCGCGTCGGCACGGCGCGACGGCTATCTCCTCTTTCTCGCCGTCACCCCCGAGGCCCGGGGGGAGGGGCACGGCCGGCGGCTGGTCGGAGAGGTGGCGGCCGAACACGGCACCGTCACCTGTCACGCGCGGACGACGAACGAGTCGGCGCTCCGGTTCTACCGGCACCTCGGCTTCGAGGTGGTGCGACGGGTCGAGAGCTACTACGAGGACGGCGGCGACGCCTACTACCTCAGGCTGGGCGAGGCAGAGGGCAAGAGCCTGCTCGACCGGATCTCGGGACTGTTCGGCTAGTCCGGCGTGAACTCGCCGGCGTCGGTGATCACGTTGTCGACGAGGCGCGCTGGCGTTGCGTCGTACGCCGGGTTCTCTACGGTCACGCCGTCGATAGGCTCGAGGCTGACCTCCGAGGGCGGGCGGAACTCGTTCTCGAAGACGAACCCGTCCTCGATCACCTTCGCCGACGAGCCGACGACGTGGAGCGGGACGCCCGCGTCGCTCGCGGCCGCCGCGAGCGGGTAGGTGCCGACGCGGTTGTAGAGCGTCCCCTGGACGATACAGTCCATCCCGACGAAGACGCGGTCGATGTCGCGGTCCTCGAGCAGGTAGCCCGCGGCGCCGTCCACGCCGATGTGGGGCTCCACGCCCTCCGTCTCGGCGAGGCGACGGGCGAGCTTCCGCCCCAGGAACCGCGGGCGCGCCTCGGTGACGTAGACGGTGAGCGACCGCTCGGGGGTCGCGCGCTCGATGGCGCCGAGGAGCGTCGAGGAGTAGTCGTGGGTGAGGACAACCTCGCCGTCCGCGAACGTCTCCGCGGCGCTCGCGGCGGCGCGGTCCTTGCCGTTCTCGACCCTGTCGACAACGCGCTCGACCGCCGCCTCGGTCAGGCGCTTCGCCTCGTCGGCGTCGGCCGCCTCGCCCACGACGGCGTCGACCACCTCGCGCTGGGTCGTGTACAGCGAGGCGTGGCTGGGGTTCGCCCGGCGGAGCGCCCCGGAGTTGCGCTCCAGGTCGCGCTCGTAGTCGTCGAGGCTCGAGTACTCGCGCTCGACCAGCTCCGTCAGCGCGCGGGCGGCCTTGATCGCGACGACCGAGGAGCTGTGTGTCTCCATCTGTCGGATCTCCTCGACCGTATCGTCGATCCGTCCCATGCAGCACCGTCCAGCGGCGCCCTCATGTCTCTTCCGGGGAGTTCTCCGTGCCTGCCGCGCGCCGGGCGTACAGGTAGACCGCGACCGCGACGACGACCCAGACGACCGCGCCGACCCGGACCGCGAAGGCTGCGCGCGCGCCCCACGTCGGGAGCCGCGTCCCTGCCGAGAGAACGGCGACGATTGGCGCCCCCGCGAGGATGGTGAGGACGAAGGTGACCTGCATCACCCACCCGTAGTCGACGCCCTCGGGATCGGCCTCCTCGACTGCCTCCGGCACGCACGACGGTTCGCCCCGAGGCGCAAAGCGGTTTCGTCGTCGCCTCGCGGCGACGTATGTCGTGAACCACGACACTACCGTTCACGGAAACATCCGTCGCCGTCTGGCGATTACTGTACAAAATATTTATATACTTAGAGGGCTAACTTGGAGTTAGGAAAACAATGACTCAACAGCAGTTCGCCGGCGGAAACGAGCGGTTCGTCCGGCGGTACGACTACGGAGACGGGTGGGCAGTCGCCGCAGACCTCGGCGTCGCCGACGAGGCGGTCGACGTCGACGTCGTTGGGCAGACGGCCATCGTCGTCGTCGACGCCGGCGGCCGGGTGAGCGAGACGGAGTTCGACCTCCCCGGCGACGCAGAGCGCGTCGGCGTGAAAAACGGCGTCCTGAGCATCCACGGATGAAGCTCGTCGTCAAACCCCTCAAGCAGAAAGACGCGGGCCGCGGGCTCGCGGCGATCGACAAACAGGCCGCGGTCGACCTCGGCCTCGAGCCGGGAGATTTCGTCCGGATCGACGGCCGCGACGGCGCCGCCATCGCGCGCGTCTGGCCCGGCTACCCGGAGGACACCGGAACCGGCATCGTCCGGATCGACGGCCGCCTGCGCCAGCAGGCCGACGTCGGCATCGACGACCGCGTCGAGATCGAGGCGGCGGACGTCAGCCCCGCCGACCGGGTCACCGTCGCGCTCCCTCAGCGCCTCGGCATCCGGGGCAACATCGAGTCGCTCGTTCGGCGCGAGCTGAGCGGCCAGCCCGTCACGCAGGGCCAGACCGTCCAGCTCCCCTTCGGTCTGGGGTTCATGGGCGGGCAGGGCCAGGCGATCCCGCTCAAGATCGCCTCGACCACCCCCGGCGGCACCGTCGTCATCAGCGACTCGACGGAGGTCCAGATCAGCCAGAAGCCCGCCGAACAGATCCGCGAGCCGAGCGGCAAGGAGAGCGCCGAGGGCGTCCCCGACGTCACCTACGAGGATATCGGCGGCCTGGAGCGCGAGCTAGAGCAGGTCCGGGAGATGATCGAACTCCCGATGCGTCACCCGGAGCTGTTCAAGCGCCTCGGGATCGAGCCGCCGAAGGGCGTCCTCCTCCACGGCCCGCCCGGCACCGGGAAGACGCTGATCGCCAAGGCCGTCGCCAACGAGATCGACGCCCACTTCCAGACGATCTCCGGCCCGGAGATCATGTCGAAGTACTACGGCGAGAGCGAGGAACAGCTCCGCGACGTGTTCGAGGAGGCGACCGAGAACGCGCCCGCGATCGTCTTCATGGACGAGCTCGACTCGATCGCCGCCAAGCGCGACGAGGCCGGCGGCGACGTCGAGCGCCGGGTCGTCGCCCAGCTGCTCAGCCTGATGGACGGCCTCGACGAACGCGGCGAGGTCGTGGTGATCGGCGCGACCAACCGGATCGACGCCATCGACCCCGCGCTCCGGCGCGGCGGGCGGTTCGACCGCGAGATCGAGATCGGCGTCCCCGACCGCGACGGCCGCAAGGAGGTCCTGCAGGTCCACACCCGCGGGATGCCCCTGACCGACGACGTCGACCTCGACCAGTACGCCGAGTCCACCCACGGGTTCGTCGGCGCCGACCTGGAGAGCCTCGCCAAGGAGAGCGCGATGAACGCGCTGCGGCGCATCCGCCCGCAGATCGACCTCGAGGCCGAGGAGATCGACGCCGAGGTTCTGGAGTCACTCGAAGTCACCGACGACGACTTCAAGCAGGCGCTGAGAGGCATCGAACCCTCCGCGCTCCGCGAGGTGTTCGTCGAGGTCCCCGACGTCACCTGGGAGGACGTCGGCGGGCTGGAGGACACCAAAGAGCGCCTCCGCGAGACGATCCAGTGGCCCCTGGAGTACCCCGAGGTGTTCGAGGCGATGGACCTGGAGTCCGCAAAGGGCGTGATGCTGTACGGCCCGCCCGGCACGGGCAAGACCCTGCTCGCGAAGGCCGTCGCCAACCAGGCCGAGTCGAACTTCATCTCGATCAAAGGGCCCGAGCTGCTGAACAAGTTCGTCGGCGAGTCCGAGAAGGGTATCCGCGAGGTGTTCTCGAAGGCCCGTGAGAACGCCCCGACGGTGATCTTCTTCGACGAGATCGACGCAATCGCCGGCGAGCGGGGGCAGAACAGCTCCGACTCCGGCGTCGGCGAGCGGATGGTCAGCCAGCTCCTGACCGAACTCGACGGGCTGGAGACGCTGGAGGACGTCGTGGTGATCGCCACCTCGAACCGGCCGGACCTGATCGACTCCGCGCTCCTCCGCCCGGGGCGGCTCGACCGGCACATCCACGTGCCCGTCCCCGACGAGGCCGCCCGACGGGCGATCTTCGGGGTGCACACCCGCGACAAGCCGCTCGCGGACGACGTCGACCTCGACCGGCTGGCGCGCCGGACCGAAGGGTACGTCGGCGCAGACGTCGAGGCCGTCTGTCGCGAGGCGTCGATGGCGGCGACCCGCGAGTTCGTCAACAGCGTCCCGCGCGAGGAGATGGCTGACTCGGTCGGGAACGTCCGGGTGACGATGGACCACTTCGAGACGGCGCTGCGCGAGGTTGGCGCGAGCGTCACCGACGAGACCCGCGAGCGCTACGACGAGATCGAAAAGCGGTTCAGGACGTCCGAGGTCGGACGCGACCAGGAGACGGGCCGGACGTTCCAGTAGCCGGCCGCCCCGCCCTTTCAATCGGCGCCCGGGAACCGCTCTGCGGTGCTCCTCACCGCGCGCCTGTTCTCCCGTTCATCGTCGACGCCACCTGGGAGCGGACCGACCGCCGGGACCTCGCACTGGTCGGCAAGAACGAGTAGGGTCTTGTCGACGCGGCCGCGATCGTCTCCGTGTCACGGCTCCGCGACGCGGCGCTGTTCGTCTGTCTCGGCCTGGTGTGGGGCGGCGGGTTCCCCGCGACAGAGGTCGGCCTCACGGCCGTCTCACCGCTCGCCCTCGCCGCGCTCCGGTACTACGTCGGCGCCGCGGTCCTCCTGGCGGCGCTGACCGTCGTCCGCGGACGCGGCGTGCTCCCGACGGGCGCGGGCGACCGAGAGGCGGTCCTCGTCGGCGGCGTCTTCCTGATGGGCGGCAACGGCCTCCTCTTTCTCGGTCAGCAGTTCACCACCGGCGGGGTCGCGAGCATCCTGTTCGGCCTGATTCCCGTCCTGACCGCCGCCGGCGGGACGGCCCTGCTGGACGACGGTGCGCCCGACGCGGTCGAACTCGCGGGTGTCGCACTCGGTATCGCGGGCGTGGCGCTCGTCGCGAACCCCGGGAGCGCCGGGGCGGAGCCGCGGGGCGTCGCGCTGGTCGTCGGCGCCGTCGTCGCGGTGTCGGCCGGGAACGTCCTGGTAGAGCGCGCCGACGCAGAGAGCGACGGGATCGTCGTCGCGGCGTGGTCGATGGCCCTCGGCGCGCTCGTGCTCCACGCCGGCGCGCGGGTCGCGGGCGAGACGCTCTCGCTCGCCGGCGCCACCCCCGTGGCGCTCGGGTCGCTCGCCTTTCTCGCGCTGGCGGGCAGCGCCTTCGCCTACGCCGTCTACTTCACGCTCCTCGGGCGCGTCGGCGCGTTCCGCGTGAGCCTGGTCTCGTATCTCGTTCCCGTCGTTGCGACCGTCGTCGGCGTGGTCGCGCTCGCGGAGCCGTTCGGCCCCGGTGCGCTCGTCGGGTTCCTGCTGGTCGTTGGAGGGTTCGTCCTCGTCCAGCGCGACCCGATCCGCCGCGCTATAGCCGCTCGGCGGCCTCTTTCTCGATGAGCGGCGCCGCGTTGTCCGCGGGCAGGTCGACCACGTCCTCGGCCTCTAGGTGGTAGTCCCGGTCGTCGACGCCGTAGATCTCGCCGACGTCCGCGGTGATCCTGACCGTCGTCCGCTCGTCGCGCGGCCCGTCGCCGCCCGCGTCGGGATCGTTCGCGTCGGACGGCTCGGGCGCGTCGCTCCGGCCGTCGCCGTCCGCCGGCGGTGGGGCTCCAGCCGCGCCGTCCCCGCTGGGCGCTCGCGGCGGCGTCTCGCCGGTCGGAGCCTCCACGGCCGTCGCCTCGTCGCCCGTCGCGGCCCCTCCCACCCCCATCGCGTCGGCGAGCATCCC
>JAZKRX010000054.1:0-13233 GCA_036626375.1 Haloferacaceae archaeon | reverse complement strand
GGTGTCGTGGGGCGGGTTGACCTCGGCGGTGTCCTCTGCGGTGTAGATCTTGTGGTCCCGCGGGATGAACGAGAACGTCGAGTTGAGCGTCGTCGTCTTGCCCGAGGCGGTTTCGCCGACGACGAACACCGTCTGCTCGTTCTCCATACAGAGCCAGAGGTACGCCGCGAGCTCGGGCGAGAGCGTCCCCCACTTCGTGATCTGGAAGATAGACAGCGGGACGTCCTCGCCCTGTCGGATCGTCAGCGACGGCCCCTTGATACTCACGTCGTCGGAGTAGATGATGTTGATCCGCGAGCCGTTCGGGAGCGTCGAGTCGACGATCGGGTCGGAGTCGGACACCGGCGAGTCCATCCGCTCGCCCATGTTACGGATCCAGTTCGAGAACTCGTCGACGCTCCCGAAGTCGACGGTGGTCTCGACCATTCCGAACACCCCGTGTTCGACGTAACAGCCGTGGGGACCGATCACGTGGATGTCCTCGTTCTCGGGGTCTGCCATCACCGGCTCAAGCGGGCCGAGCCCGACGATGTCGCGCTGGAGGACGTACTGGATGCGCTCGTAGGTCGCCCGGTCGACGACGAACTGGTCGCCGAGCACGGAGCTTCGCACCCGGTTGAGCAGCGACCCGCCCCCTTCGTCGACGACGAGTATCTCGTCCAACAGGTCGTCGAGGTGAGCGGTGAACTCCTCGTCGGTCGTCGGCGCCGGCCGGGTGGCAGAGCGGTCGAGTACCTCCGCCCGCACCTGTTCGTACAGCACGTCGTCGCCACCCCCGAGCGTCGGCTCGAGACAGTGATACACCGTGTCCTCGCCCGGCGCCCCCCGTACGTGAACGTAGATCGGCGGGTCGGCCGGAAAGAGGACGTTCGGATTGCTCGTCGCGTGTTCTTCCCGGGGTTCGTCGACGTAGGTCGGCACCGAGCCGCCGTCCTCGACGATGCCGCGGACGTGCTCGCGGACGTGTCGGTGGTCGGCCACCACCGCGGCGAGCTCGCCGTCGAGTCGGGACCCGATGCTCATCTCACGCCACCGTGCGGGACTCGACGACGACGCCCCGCCCCTGCTGGACGGAGAAGCTGATCGTGTCGTCGACCGGACGTTTCATGCCGGCGAACCGGCGAACCAGTCCCTGCTTGCGTATCTCCTGTCCGACCACGTTCGTCTGCAGTTCGACGTAGACGTCCGCGGCGTCGCGGAGCGGCCGGAGCGCCCGGTCGGTGAGCGCCGCGGGGTCGACGGTGGCTATCACGACCTTGCCGGCGGCCAGCGGCGGGTCGACCCCCGCGACCACCTGTTCCATCGCCCGGTCCTCGTCCCCGCTGTCGAGCGTCGGCCCGAACGTCCGGTCGTTTCGACAGAGCGCCCCGAACCCGTCGACCGCGACCACGCTCGCGTCCCACAGTCCGCCGGGCGAGAGGAGCCGCGAGAGGAGCGGTCGGTCGGCGTCAGTCGGGGCACGGAAGTACGTCAGCCGCCCGTCGAGCAGCGCGTCGACCACGTCGTACGACAGCGAGTGCATCTGAGCGATGTACTCTCGCGCGGTCGACTCCGTCGAGACCATCCCGACGCTCGTCCCCTCCGCACAGAGCCCGTAGACGAACCGGGAGACGAGCGCCGACTTTCCCGTGCCCGTCTCGCCCTCCAGCAGCACCAGACTCCCCTCGGGGAAGCCGCCGCCGATGGCGTTGTTCACACGGTCTCGCCCCTCGAGGCCGACGGAGTAGTGATTCACACTCTGAACCCGATCGTCTCGCGGTCGCTCTGTACGATCACCGTCGCGCGGTGGTCGCCGGCACCGAGCGACCGGTCGACGGTGACGCGAACGACGGCGCCGTCGCGCCACGCGCCGCCGCCGAGGGTCGTCACGGCGTAGGCAGACGGTGCCACGTACCGGCCGTCTACCAGTATCTCGACGCTCGTGTTGTCCGTCGGGAGCGTCCGCCCCCCCGTGTTTTTGACCAGCAGCGTGACCTCCGTGCTCGCACCGTCGTACACCGCGCCGCTCCCGGGGTCGCTGATGATCTCGACGTCGGTCTCGATCGCCGCAGAGACGCTCTCGCCGCGGTCGTCGAGCGAGTTGGTGATCCCCCCGACCGTCGTGACCATCGCGCCCGAGACGCCGGCGGCGACGCTCACCGCCGCGATGAAGACGATCAGCTCCGAGACGGAGCCGCTGGCCACTCACCTCACCTCCGTGGCCACGGCGACGCCCGGCCCGGCGACGATCTTCACGCGGCTCGGCGCCGTCGACCGGGTGATCTCGATACGCAGCCGTTCGCCAGGGAGCCACGTCGCGGTGCCCGCGCCGCCGTCGACGGTGACGTTCGCCGCCGACACCGTCCGGTACCTGCCGTCGACTAAGAGGTCGACACGGTCCACGTCGAGCGTCGTCGTCCCGGTGTTCTCGGCTGCCACGACCAGCCGGTCAGTGCTCGCGTTGTAGGTCGCGTTCGCCGCGCCGAGCGCGGTGTTCTGACGGTCGAGGGCGCGTTCGTGGTCGCCGTCGACCGCCTCCAGCCGTCGCTCCGAGTACCGGTCGAGCGCAGGGTAGAGCGTCGCCGCGCTCACCAGCAGGCCGACCGCGATAACCACCGTCGCGCCGCTGACGCTGAAGCCCATCAGTCCTCGAGGTCCCGGAGTGCGTGGAGGTAGGTGTTCGAGATCCTGTGCTCCTCGATCGTCGGCTCGTGTGGCTTCGTCGGGTCGACGAACACGTCGAGCGACGGGCCGCCCAGCGCCGCAACCACGCGGTCGCGCACCGTCTCGGAGACCAGCCCGAGGTCGCGGTAGTGTTCGATCGCGCGCAGCGCGCCCGCCGGCCCCGACCGGTCCATCAGCTGGGAGAGCCACTCCATCACGAGCAGGTCGCCCGCGTAGCCCGACGGAATCGTCTCGACCAAGGGCTCGCCCGCCGCGGCCGGGCGCTCCGGCTCGGACTCGGGCGCCGGGACCGACTCGCCGTCCGTCTCGTCCGGCTCCCAGGCGTCGAACGCCGGGTCTGCCGCCTCGCTCTCGCCGTTCCCGGCCGCGCCGCCCGCGTCGTCGTGGTCCGACGACGCACTCCCGTTGTGTTCCGGCGGTGCGGTCGGCTGATCGGTCCGGGCGGCCGTGTCGGCCTCGTCCGAGTCGTCCGTCGAGACCGGCTCGTCGCCGTCGAGGTCGTCGAACGAGACGGTGCCGGCGTCGCCGGCTCCGTCGCCCGGACCGTCGTCGGCCACGCCGCTCGACTCGCCCCCGTCACCGACGAACGGGTTCTCCGCGGCGGCGACCTGGTCGTAGATCCCGGCGAGCCGTCGGACGGTCTCGTTGACCTCCTCGACCGAGTCGGCGGTCTCCTCCTGTGCGTTGCGGATCGCGTCGAGCGAGGTCGCGGTCGACTCGATCTCGTCTTCCAGGTCGTCGATCCGGTTCGACAGCTCGACGGTGTCCGGTCCCGCCGGCTCCTCGACCGGTGGATCGGGCGCTATCTCGAGGTCGTCGGCCCCTCCCGGCGGGTCGTCGGCCTGTGTCTCGTCGGTCTCGTCTCGGTCCTCGCCGAACAGTCGAGCGATAGATTCCAGCATGGTGAGCGTGTGTCCGCGGACGTCGTGGTCGAGGCGTCGGGCCGGACCGGCATATGACGCCGGACGAACTCGGCCCGCGTTTCGAGGCTCGATCCGAGCGGCGAGTCGGGGCTCGAAAGCGTTCGTCGGTCTAAGTGACCTGTCCCCGTTCGTGTAGGTGGGAACGACAGATGAACGGCCCACAACTCGAAGACGTCGACCGCGGACAGGTCGGCATCGGCACGCTGATCGTGTTCATCGCGCTGGTGCTGGTCGCAGCCGTAGCGGCGGGGGTGCTGATCAACACGGCTGGGGAGCTCCAGTCGCGGGCGTCCGACACCGGCGACGACGCACAGGCACAGGTCTCGAACCAGATCGACGTGGTCTCCGCGACCGGTGAAATCAGCAGCAGCAGCGTCGACACGGTGACGCTGGTGGTGAAGAAGTCGCCGGGCTCGGACCCGATCGACCTCAGCGAGACGACGATCGAGTACACCAGCTCGGGGGCGTCAGAGACGCTCGGGTACGCTTCCGGTGGCGCCACCACGAGTAATTTCACCACGAATCCGGTCGGCGGCGGGCCGACCACGGTCCTCGACGATACGAGTGAGCGGATCGAGATCGAGATCTCCACCTCGAGTATCGAGAGCGGCCTGGTCGAGGGCGCCAGCGTCGAACTGAAGATCGTCGACCAGTCCGGCGCGACGACGACCTACGGGATCAACGTGCCCGAGGTCCTGACCGGACGGACGTTCGTGAGTGTCTAACGATGTTCGAACGCATCACTGACCCGGACGAGCGCGGGCAGGTCGGTATCGGTACGCTGATCGTGTTCATCGCGCTGGTGCTGGTCGCGGCCGTGGCGGCGGGCGTGTTGATCAACACGGCCGGGGAGCTCCAGTCGCGGGCGTCCGACACCGGCGACGACGCACAGGCACAGGTCTCGAACCAGATCGACGTGGTCTCCGCGACCGGCGACACTAATGGCGGCGGCGGCCCCGTCGAGCAGGTCACGCTCGTCGTCAAGAAGTCGCCGGGCTCGGACCCGATCGACCTCAACGAGTCGACGGTCGAGTACACCAGTTCGACCGAGTCGGCGACGCTGACGCGAGCCGGGAGTACGAGCGGAACCGAGTTCGCCACGTCGGCCGTCGCCGGTGGCGGTTCGGACACCGTGCTCGAGAACACCAACGAGCGGATCGAGATAACGATCGACGTCTCGTCGATCGAGAGCAGTGGTCTGGCCGAGGGTACCAGCGCGGAGCTGAAGATCGTCGACCAGTCCGGCGCGACGACGACCTACGGGATCAACGTGCCCGAGGTCCTGACCGGACGGACGTTCGTGAGTGTCTAACGATGTTCGAACGCATCACTGACCCGGACGAGCGCGGGCAGGTCGGTATCGGTACGCTGATCGTGTTCATCGCGCTGGTGCTGGTCGCGGCCGTGGCGGCGGGCGTGTTGATCAACACGGCCGGGGAGCTCCAGTCGCGGGCGTCCGACACCGGCGACGACGCACAGGCACAGGTCTCGAACCAGATCGACGTGGTCTCCGCGACCGCGGACGACAGCGACACGGACGATGTCGTCGAGACGGTGACGCTCGTCGTCAAGAAGTCGCCGGGCTCGGACCCGATCGACCTCAGCGAGTCGACGATCGAGTACACCAGTTCGAGCAACTCGGAGACGCTGACGCAGGGAGGCTCCCTGAGCGGAACCGTCTTCACCACGTCGGCCGTCGCCGGTGGCGGTTCGGACACCGTGCTCGAAAACACCGACCAGCGAATCGAGATCACGATCGACGTCGAGGCGATCGACGGCGGTTCTGGTGGTCTATCTGAGGGTGCCAGCGCGGAGCTGAAGATCGTCGACCAGTCCGGCGCGACGACGACCTACGGGATCAACGTCCCGGACGTGTTGACCGGTCAGTACGCTCCGGTCTAGTCGGCCGCTCAGGCGAACACCTTCTCCGTTTTTTCACCACCCGCCGAGCGACGGCCACGAGAGCTTTAGTACCGCGTCGTCTCGGTCGAGACGATGCCCGACGACCCGGACGACGAGGGTGTTCTCGACCCGGACGACCTCGACATCGACGCCGACGACGACCGCGTTCGATCCCTCGACGAGGGGCGCTACGTCGTGGAGCCAGGAGACGACGCCCCTGCGTCGCCCCCTCCGACCGGGCGCGCCTCCGACCCGGACGTGACCGTTCCGCTCCCCGACGGCGCCTTCGCGCTCACCGCTCGCGCCCGCGCCGAGTCACGGACTGACACGCTGACGCGCGACGGCGACGACGTGGCCGAGACGTTCGAGGCGCTGGTCCGCTGGTACGCTGCGCTCGTGGCGCCGGAGGAGCCCCCCGAGGCGGCGGTCGCGACGCTCCTCGGTCACTCGTCGCTGTCGGTCGACGTCGAGCCCGGGCGGTAGCGCGCCGGCTGTTCGCAGACGAGGCAAAACGGCCGTCGTCCCGGCGCTACGCTCAGTCGAGCTCCGACAGCGCCGCCCGCAGGAACATCCCCATGGCGAGGTGCTGTCGCATCGACGACTCGATACGGTCGACCACCGCCGCTTCGTCCGCGATCTCGTACTCCTTCGTCCGGACCAGCGGCTTGACGTCGAGTGTGCCGCGCTCGTCCAGGTCGTGGAGCCGCGGGTAGACCGTCCCCGGGCTGAGGTGGGCGTCGAAGACAGTCGTGAGGTCACCGATCAGCGCCTTGCCGTGACGGTCCGACTCGCGCCCGGCGATCAGGAGCAGGAGGATGTCGTCGAGGTTCTCCTTGATCATCGCCTCGTCGAGCCGCTCCGCCTCCTCGTCGAACAGCCCGTCGAGTACCTGGCCGAGCACCGGCTCCAGCGGCTGGTCCGGCGCGAACCTGATCTCTGTGCCGTCCTCGGTCGCCCGGATCTCTTCGTACAGCCGGTCGATCGTCGCCTTCGTACCCTCCGAGGCGGCGTCGCCCCAGCCCCGTGTCTCGTTCATCTGATCGTCCCGAGGACCGGGTCTGATATATAACATCACCGGCAAATTCACAGACAGATAATTAGAGTATATAAGAAGATCTCCGGCGACGACCGGTTCGACGGGTCGCTGCCGGGGGCTGCGCACGGTTGGGGCGATTGTCGCTCGTCTACCGAGATCCCGCCTTCGCGGGCCGGTCTGTGCCGGTTCACGGCACATGGCCGCCAGCCCCCGCCACGACGCGGCCGAACAGACGCAACTTTTTGCGGGAGCCTCGTCATCTGCCCGGTCTGTCGGCGATCGGTAGACTGTCAGACGCGCGTCTGCTATCTGTCGGGGATCGCTTCGGGTGGAGCGACGTGCCGCGGTGCGTGGCCACCGATGCCACGGGTCGGCCACGGTTCGCTCCGTCGCCCGGCGGGCCACCCGAGCGTCACCGGGAGCGGTCCCATGACCGAGAGTGTCGAACCCAGACGGGTCGGGGCGCGCACGTCCGCGTTCGTCGGGCAGGAGGGCGGGAGCGGCATCGTCGTCTACGACGTCCCCACCCCAGGCTCGCCGGCGTCGTCCAGATGGCGATCACCCGCGACTACTCGGTGACCGAGGACGACTTCCTCGCCGTCGAAGTGGGCCCCGACGGCGACGAGCCGCCACGCGCGACCTCGCCCCCGAGGGCGTCACCTTCGTCCCCGCCGAGGACAGCCCGGTCGCGAACCCGTTTCTCTGTGTCGGCTACGAGGTCAGCGGCACCGTCGGCGTGTTCGAGGTCACGCCCGAAACCGGGACCTGCGGCGTTTCGACGCGCTCGTGTGCCGCCTCGCGCCGTCGCGCGTCTGACGCGCGTCCGCCATCTGTCGGGGATCGTTTCGGGTGGACGCGCCGTGATCTCACGCCACACGGTCCAGCAGCTCCGGACGACATCGGCCGGAAAGAATCGAGGGTTGTGGCGCTCGCCTTACTCGTCGCCGCCGTCGGTGAGGATCTCGACGTCGACGTCCCGTTCGTCCTCGAACGCCGGCGGCCGCTCGTCGTCGGCCTCCGTCTCGTCCTCGTCGACGGCGCGCTTCGTCGTCCAGTCTGTCGTGTGGTGGTGGCACATAGCATATGTCCGTAACGGTTCGATCCGTTTCAACGTTCGGTCGGACGCGCTACGTGGTCCGCGACCCAGTTCTGACGGCCGCTCGGGCCGCCCGGTGGTTCGTTCTCTCCCCGAACCCGTTCGGCCCGTCGCCGTCCCGCGCGGTGCCCGCGACGCTGTCTCGCGTCCTCGCCACGGCCGCCGTCGCTCGCGTATCAACAGTGCTATTGGTTCGGGCGTCCCGTCTCCCGGGCGTGTCCCCCCGTTTGCCCCCCTCCCCTCCACGGGTGTGTAGCCCCGACTCCCCCCCGACCACCGTCGCCCGCCGCGCTCCAGAGGTCCGCCGATGACGCTCTACGCGCTCGACGACATCGGCGACGCCGTCGACGCGACCCGCGAGTTCCTGCTCCCGCTCGACCGCGGGCGGTGGCTCCGGCTCGCGATAGTCGTCTTTTTCGTCGGCGGCGGAGGCGGCGGCGTCGGACAGATCGGACAGGCCGGCAACGCTGCCCCGTCGAACACGGGCGGCGCGCCGGCCCCCTCGGCGTCCGTCGGCTCGCTCGGGTCGACCGAGCTCCTGGTCGTCGCCGGCGTCGTCGCGCTCCTGGTCGCCCTCGCGCTCGGGTTCGCGCTCGTCGGCGCGGTCATGGAGTTCGTCTTCGTCGAGTCGCTCCGGCGCGAGACGGTGCGGATTCGCGACGACTGGCGCACGCACTGGCGCCGCGGCGCGCGGCTGTTCGGCTTCCGGCTGGCGCTCGGGCTGGCCACGCTCGCGGTCGTCGCCCTCGTTGTCGGCGTCGCCGTCGCGCCGGCCCTGCTCGGAATCGCCCCGGTCGGGACCCTCCTGCTCCTGCTGGTCGCGGTTCCGGTCGCCCTGGTCGTCGCGGTCGCGGGCGCCGTCGTCGGCGGGTTCACGACGACGTTCGTCGTCCCGACGATGATCCTCGAGGAGTGTGGCGTCCTCGCGGCGTGGCGGCGGTTCTGGCCGACGCTCAGGGGCCAGTGGAAGCAGTACGCCGCCTACGCCGTCGTCGTCTTCGGGCTCCGGATCGCCGCCGGTCTTCTCGCGACGCTCGCGACGCTTCTCGCCGGCCTCGCGCTCGCGATCCCCCTCGGCCTCGTCGCGCTCCTCGGCCTCGCGCTCACGGGCCCGGTCGCGCCCGTCGGCTGGGGACTCGTCGGCCTCGCCGTCCTGGCCTTCGTCCTCGCGCTGTTCGTGCTCTCCCTGCTCGTCGCGGTGCCGATCCAGACCGCGCTACGGTACTACGGCCTGTTCGTCCTCGGCGACACCGACGCCTCGCTCGACGTCGTTCCCGACCAGCGGCGCGCGGTTCGGGCGTAGGCCGCCGCCGCTCGCTCCGTTCTCCCGCGCCGTCGGGGCGCGGTGGACTACTCCGTCAGCGCCCGGTCGAGAAAGTCGAGCGTCTTCGCCCACGCGTCCCGGGTGTCCTCGGGCCGGAAGCTCTCGCCGCTCGGGTTCGCGAACGCGTGGCCCGCGCCCTCGTAGACGTGGATCTCGCGCTCGACGCCGAGGTCGCCGAGCGTCTCGTCGAACGCCCGCACGTCGTCTATCGGCACGACCTGGTCCTCGGAGCCGAAGACCCCGAGGACGGGGCCGTCGATCTGCCGGAGCGTCGCCTCGTCGGTCGCGAGCGTCCCGTAGTAGATCACGGTCGCGTCGAGGGCGGCGTCGCTCAGGCTCAACTGGAGGCTCTGCCCGCCGCCGAAACACCACCCGAGGCTCGCAACCCGGCCGGTCGCCGCCGACATCCCGCGCAGGCCCTCGACGGCGCCGGCCATCGTCGCGACGGCCTCGTCGGGGTTCTCGCGGACCTGGCCCGACAGCCGCGCGGCCGTCTCCGAGTCCGTCGCCACCTCGCCGTCGTAGAGGTCGACCGCGAAGACGACGTACCCGTGGCCCGCGAGGATCTCGGCCATCCGTTCGATGTTCTCGTTCAGCCCCCACCACTCGTGGATCATCACGACCGCGGGGTAGGTCCCGTCGTCGGCTGGCCGCGCGAGATAGCCCGGCGCGTCGCCGACGGTCGTCCGCTCGGCGGTGATCGGGGCCAGGTCCGTCGCGTCGAAGATCTCGGCGTTCTGGCCCGACGCCGCGACCTCGCAGGTGCCGTCGACCTCGACCGCCCCGGGCTGACAGCCCGTGTGTGGGGTCTGGGTGTACGACGCCTCGGCCTCCGTCGGCGTGGCCGTCTGACTCTCTGTCGGGGCCGGCGTCTCGCCGTCCGCGCCAGACTCGTTCGGCGTCGTCCCGGCGCACCCGCCGAGGAGCGCCAGCGTCACGCCGCCGAGGAGTCCGCGTCTCGTGACCATCGGGAGTTCCACGGGCCGGGTTCGCATAGATGTTGGGACACGACGGCCGCGCCCCGCGGCCGTCGCGGGCGTCGGCACGACGAGCGCGAGCAGCGTCGCGCCGACGGGTTCGCCCAGCAACGAGACCGCGGCGACCCTCGACCGGAGCTAGACGAGCGCCCAGTCGACGAGCGTGTGGCCCAACAGCCCCGGGCCGACCGCGAGCGCGGCGCGCCCTCCGCGCCGTCGATCCGCGTCCCGGGCCGTGCCAGCCGGTCGACGACCGCCGGGAGGGCGTACGCGAGCACCTCCGGAAGCACCATCGCGACCGCCTCTGCGAGGGGACGTCGCACGTCGCCTGGACGCCGTACGCGACCGCGTCGACCGCCCGAACGCGCCCGGCGTCAGTCCTCGCGGAGGCTCGGGTGGGTCTCCTGGTCGTCCGGATGTGGCTCGGCGAAGCGCTCGCGGGTCGCGGCGAGCGAGTCGACCTCCCGCTCGCGGCGCTCGTCCTCGTCGATCTCTTCACAGCCCGGGGGGAGATCGCGCCCGCGGTCGGTGAAGTAGCCCGCCGGCGCGACCCAGTCGTGGTAGAACGGCCGGTCGTCGTCCTCGAGGATCGTCACGCCGACCTCCGCGCCGTGGCCGGCGCAGACGGCCGCCTGGTGTGGCTTCTCTGCGAGTCGGCCGGCGGCGTACAGGCCGTCGACGCCGGTCCGCCCGCGCTCGTCGGTGTCGACGAACGTCTTCCCGCGGTCGACGACCCCGACGCCGTCGACCCCGTCGAGGTAGCCCGTCTCGTTTTTCGTCGCCGCGACGACGTACTCCGTGCGGTAGCGTTCGCCAGCCGCGGTCTCGACGGCGAACCCGGCGTCGGTCCGTTCGACGCGCGTGACCGTCGCCTCGCGGCGTCGTGCGCCCGCGTCGGCGGCCTGTTCGTCGAGCAGGTCGAGTAGCTGTCTGGGGTTGACCCCTGCCGGGAAGCCCGGGAAGTTCTCCAGGTGGGCGTTTCGTCGGAGGATCGACCCGCCGGCGTCGAGGACGAGCGTGTCCAGACCGTGGCGGGCGGTGAACGTCGCCGCGGAGAGCCCGGCGACGCCGCCACCCACGACGACGACCTCACCGGGGGTCGCGCTCTCTCCTCGGGCCGGCGTCTCGCGTTCTGTGGCGTCGCCCGTCATGTATTTTAGGCTAACCTAAATAAACAAAAAGCTACCGAACCGGCCCGTCGCGGGGTCCGAGCAGGCACCCCGCCGCTACACCCCGAACAGCGCCGCGATCCCGAGCGGGACGACGACGGCGAGCAGCACCTGGAGCGGCGCGCCGACGCGCACGAAGTCGGTGAATCGGTAGCCACCGGGGCCGTACACCATCAGGTTCGTCTGGTACCCCACGGGCGTCGCGAACGCCGCGGAGGCGGCGAAGGTCACCGCGAGGAGAAAGGAAAACGGGTCGCCGCCGACCTGGCCCGCGGTGTCGACGGCCACGGGGATCATGAGGACGACGCTCGCGACGGGCGTGATGAGGCTCGCGAGAACGCCCGTGAGGAGGTAAAAGAGCGCGAGCACCGCCAGCAGCGGCAGGACGTCGGCGCTCCCCACGAGGAGCGCGGCGACGAACTCGACGCCGCCCGTGCGCTGGAGCGCGACCCCGAGCGGGAGGATGCCGGCGAGCAGGAAGACGACGTTCCAGCTCACCGCGTCGTAGGCGTCCGAGGCCGTGAGACAGCCGGTGACCACCATCGCGAACACCCCGCCGAGCGCGGCGATGACGACCGGGACGAGTCCGAGCGCCGCGAGGCCGACCACGGCCGCCATGATCGAGAGCGCGTACGGCGTCGTCGGGCCGAGCGGCGCGCGCTCGGCCGCGTCTCCGTCCCCGCCGGTCGGGACGGGCGCCGTCGCCTCTGCCGGGACCCGCGTCGGCACGAGGCCGCCCTTCTCGCCGAGGTGCACGAGGTCTTCGGGCGTGGTGTACAGCAGGACGGTGTCGCCGGCGTCGAGCGTCACCGCCGGGAGCCCCTCGTGGACGAGGTCCGCGCCGCGCAACACCGCGAGGACGGTGGCGTCGAACCGCGCCTCCAGCCGCGAGTCCGCGACCGTCGTCCCGACGAGCGGGGAGTCCGGCGGGACGACCGTCTCGACGAGGACGCTCCGCTCGGTGAGCAGGTCCGCCTGCGAGACGTCCGCGCGCGTCAGCTGTCGGAGCCCGAACCGCCGCGCGAGGCGGTTTCCCGTTCCCGCCGTCGCCCGGACCACGAGGCGGTCGCCCGCCGCGACGGTCTGGTCGGAGCCGCGAGCGTGGAACGTCTCGCCGTCGCGCTCGACCTGGAGCAGGTCCGTCGTCGCGAGGAACGCCTCGAACTCGCCGACGGCCTCGTCGACCGGGCGCCCCACGAGTTCGGCGCCCGCGGGAACCTCGAACCGCGTCAGACGGTCGTCGATGCCGTACCCCTCGGTGAGCGCCTCGTCGGGCGGGACGCGGGCGGGCGTGAGCCACCGCCCGAGCGTCAGGAGGTACGCGACGCCGACGAGGAACACGACGACTCCGAGCGGGGTGAACTCGAACATCCCGATCGGCCCGCGACCGGGGAGTCCGCGCGCGAACTCGCTCGCGAGGAGGTTCGTCGCCGTCCCCACCAGCGTCAGCGTCCCGCCGAGCATCGCGGCGTACGACAGCGGGAGGAGCAGCTTCGACCGCGAGATCCCCGCGCGCTCGGCCAGCCCCGTCACCATCGGGATGAACACCGCGACGACCGGCGTGTTGTTGACGAAGCCGGCCGACAGGCCGGTCGCGCCGACGGTGGCCGCGAGCAGCCGCGTCTCGTCGCCCCCCGTGACCCGGGCGATGGCCGCGCCGAGACGCTCGACCACGCCCGTCCGCTGGACCCCCTCGCTCAGGATGTACATCGCGAGGATGGTCACCGTCGCGGGGCTCGCGAACCCGGCGATGGCGTCGACGGGCGGGACGCCCGTCAGCGGCTCCAGCACCGCCAGCGCGACGAGGACGCCGATCGCCGTGACGTCGGGCGGCAGCGCCTCGGAGACGAAGACCGCGAGCGTGACCGCGACGAGACCGAACACGACGGCAGTGCCGGTCGTCACGGGCGGGGGTGCCATGCGGACGGCGCGTCGGGCGCGGTGAAAAGTGCCGCGGGCGAGCCGGCGCGCCGGTCAGTCCCCGCCGGCCGCGCCGGGTCGGCGTGGCAGCCGCCAGTCGACCGGGACCGCGCGGTCGCGAAAGCGCGGCGTCGCGACGACCTCGAACGTCTCGTCGGCGGCCGCGGGCGTGGTCGGCGCGGCGGCGAGCAGGCGCGCCACGTCCGCCCGCGAGACGGCCCC
>JAZKRX010000053.1:0-13487 GCA_036626375.1 Haloferacaceae archaeon | reverse complement strand
GCCGGGCGACCTCGTGCGCGCCGGCGCGGCCGAACTGGAGCGGGCGGGCCTCGCCGCGGGCGTCGCAGAGCGGGTGGTCGAGGCCGCGGCGGACCTGCCCGCGCCCCGCATCTCGTGGGACCCCCCCGCGAGCGTGGGGCGCGGCGAGAGCGAGATGTGCGAGGTGCGCGTCGAGAACGCGGGCGGGGGCGGACGACTCGGCGTCCGGGTGACGGTCGAGGGCCGCGAGATGTCGACCGGGTCGTCGTACCTCCGGGCCGGCGAGGCGACGACGCTCCCGGTCGGCGTGTTCGGCGCCGCCGACGCCGACGAACTGACATACCGTGTCGAGGTCGTCACGCCGGACCTGCCGCTCCCGCCCGTGGTCGACGAGCGGACGGTCACGGTGGCGTAGCCGCCGGTCGGCTCGACGCGCCTGTCCGCCCCGGCGTCTCGTGTGTCTACGCCCCGGCGAGTTCCCGCAGGCGCGCGACGAGCGCCCCCGGCTCCGCGATCCGCTCGTGAGCGGCCGAGCGGTCTTCCTCGTCCGTTCCGTACCCGATCACGTACGCGCCCGCCCGGAGCGCCGCCTCGACCCCGACGGCGCTGTCGTCGACAGCCACGCAGTCCGCCGGGTCGGCGTCGACCCGTTCGGCGGCCGCGACGTAGGCGTCGGGCGCGGGCTTGCCCGCTCGCTCCTCGTCGCCGGTGGCCATCGCGTCGACCGTCGCGCCGGCGCGCTCGAGGACGAACTCGATCCACCGCGCGTGCGCCGACGAGACGAGCGCAACGGGCACCCCGGCGGCCCGGACGTCCGCGATCAGGTCGCCGACGCCGGGGAGCAGGGGCGCGTCGGCGTACACCTCCGTCTCGGCGACCTCGTCGTACCACCCGACGTACGTCTCGCGGTCGACCGTGAGGTCGGCCCGCTCGGCGAGTACGTCGTACGTCTCCGCGGGGGTGATCCCCCGGACCGCCGACCGCGGGACCTCTCCGGCGCCCGCGCGGTCCATCAGGCGGCGCTCGGCGTCGGCCCACCGCTCCTCGCTGTCGACCAACACGCCGTCCACGTCGAGGAGGAGCGCCGCAGGCGGACGGGGCGGGTCGCGCCGCCCGTCGCCACGGCCGAGCCGTCCCGCGTCCGGGTCGTCCATACTCCTCCCCGGGACCCACCGCTCTTCAGTCCACGCACCGCCGCTCAAGGGCGAAGGAGCGACCAGCGCGTCCGTGGACTCCATTCGCGTCCTCGCCGGCGACTGTACCGTGCGCTTCGACGACGGAGCCGACGAACGCGTCCAGCGCGGCCACGTCGTCTGCCTCCTGAAGCCCGACCGCACCACGCTCGTCCACGACCGGACCGGCTACCAGCCCGTGGCGTGGCTCACCCGCCCCGACGCCCTGACCGTGGCGGACGACGAGGACGGATTCGTCGTGACCGCGCGGACAGACGAGCGACGGCTCCGCGTCGAGGCCCACGCCGTCGCGGGCCGGGCGACGCTGCCCGCCTCCGACGCGGGCGTCCCCGTCGGGACCGCGCCCCCGGACCACCCCGAGGCGTCCGGGCCGCTGGTCCGGGCCGACGGCGCCGTGCTCGCGCCCGACTCCGGCGCGCGCTACCCGCTGGTCGCGGGCGCGACGGTGCTCGACCGGACCTGTGACGACTGCGGGCTCCCGCTGATGCGCGCCGAGCGCGGCGCCGCGTTCGAGGTGTGTGTCGACCGGTCCTGCGAGCCGCTGGACGACGCGGTGCGCGAGCGGTTCGACCGCGCGTGGACCTGCCCCGACTGCGGGAACGAGCTGAGAATCGTCCGCCGGCGCGGCCGCCTGCTCGCCGGCTGTGACGGCTACCCGGACTGCGAGACGGCCTTTTCGGTCCCCGCGGGCGTCGTCGTCGACGACTGCGACTGTGGCCTGCCGGTCTTCGAGACGGCGACCGGAGAGCGGTGTCTGGACGGCACCTGTGACGCGTTCGCCGAGGGCGCGGACGGCTCGGACGACGCCGACGGGCGGAGCGGCTGACCACAGAGCATATGCCCCGTCCGCGCCCCGCGCCGGTATGGACGGGCGACTCCGCGACGGTCCGGACGGCCCGGAGGTGGTGGTCGGCGGCAACTCCCGCCAGCGGTTCCACGACTCCGGCGGCTACGGGCGGCCGCTCGACGGGAACGAGGTTGCGCTCGCGCCCGTCGAGGCGGCTCACCTCCTCTTCCGGGGCGACCTCGACGCGGTCCGGGACGGCGAGGAGCGACTCGACCTCCGTGGCCTCCTGCGCCTGACCGGCGGGCTCCGCGCGTTCGTCGTCCACCGCGACCTGCGGGACCGTGGCTTCTACTGCTCGCCCGCGCGTCCCGGCTGGACCCCCGGTGACGCCGACGAGGGCTGTGACGTCGTGGTCTACCCGCGCGGGACGGGCCCGGGCGACGGCGCGGTGGCGTACCGCGTCCGGGTGGTCGGCGAACGCGACCCGCTCTCGGTCGCGGACCTCGCCGCCGACCCGACCGCCGTGGCGGTCGTCGACGAGGAGGGCGAGCCGACGTACTTCGAGTGCGCGCTCGAATCGCCGGGCGGCGACGGCGACCGGACGCCGGCGAGCCTCCCCGACGGCGTCGCGGCCGACCTGCTCGCCGACCGCGCGGTCGCGTGGGACCCGCCCGCGGCGCTGTACGAGCGGGGGTTTTTCGGCCAGCGGCTGGCCGGGCGGTCGGCTGCGGGCGGGCCGCTCCAGCTGTCGCTCGTCGAGGCTGCCCACCTCGCGAGCGAGGGGGCGCTGGCGCTCGACCCCGAGCGCGCCCGAGCGCGCGGTCGCGCGGTCGAGGGCGAGCGGTTCGACCGCCGGCTGCGGGTCTACCGGGCGATGCGTGCCGCGGGCGCGGTGCCCAAGAGCGGGTTCAAGTTCGGCGCGGACTTCCGGGCCTACGACTCGTTTACCGCCGTCGACGAGATGGGACACTCCGAGCGGCTCGTTCGGGCCGTCGAGCGGTCCGACCGCATCCAGCCCCGCGAACTGTCGCTCGACGTGCGGCTGGCGGGCGGGGTGCGGAAGCGAATGGTTTTTGCGGCGACCGGCCCCGAATCGGTCGAGTGGCTCGCGGCGACGCGGCTGACGCCGTGAGCCGCCGACACCCATGACCGAGGACGCTCCCACGGACGACGAAACGGTCGCGACCGGCGCGGACGAGACGGCCCTCGACCCGTGGGGCTCCTCGACCGTCGACGACTACCGGTCGCTGTTCGCCGAGTTCGGGATCGAGTCGTTCGACGAGCTGCTGCCCGCGGTGCCCGACCCCCACTACCTGATGCGCCGCGGGGTCATCTTCGGCCACCGCGACTACCGCCGGGTCGCGCGGGCGATGCGCGACGGCGACCCCTTCGCCGTCCTCTCGGGGTTCATGCCCACCGGCGACCCCCACGTCGGGCACAAGCTGGTGTTCGACGAGATCATCTGGCACCAGCAGCAGGGCGGAGACGCCTACGCGCTCATCGCCGACCTGGAGGCGCACTCGGCGCGCGGGCTCTCCTGGGACGAGATCGACGAGCACGCGCGAGACTACCTGCTCTCTCTGCTCGCGCTGGGGTTCGACCCCGAGGCGGGCGAGCTCTACCGCCAGTCGACCAACCGGGAGCTCCAGGACCTCGCCTTCGAGCTCGGCTCGTCGGCCCGGTTCGCGGAGTTCGAGTCCATCTACGGCTTCGACGGCGAGACCAGCGTCTCGCACATGCAGTCGGTGGTGACACAGATCGCCGACATCCTCTACCCACAGCTCGACGGTCCGAAGCCGACCGTGGTCCCCGTCGGGCCGGACCAGGACCCGCACATGCGCCTCGCGCGTGACGTGGCGGCTCGGACGCGGTTTTTCAAGACCAGCGAGGCGTACGCCTCCGTCGAGTTCGACGACGACGAGCGGCCGCTCGTCGCCGACGCCTACGACCGCCGCGCCGAGTACGCCGACGACCCCGAGACGCCGCGGTGTGTCGAGGCCGCCGCGTGGGTCGCGGCCGACGGTGAGCCGACCACGGTCCGCGACCGCGTCGTCGAGAAGCTGGAGAACGCCGGGAGAGAGCCTCTGCGCCCCCGGACGCGCTTTTTCGCGCGGCAGGCCCCCGACGAGGCGTTCGAGGCGCTTGTCGAGGCCGTCTCGGGCGAAAAGCGGGTGTACGAGGGACACGTCGACGCGTTCGACCTCTCGCTCGCCGAGGCCGACGACCTGGCCCGCGAGGTGGAAGTCGAGACCGGCGGCTTCGGCTTCGTCGCCCCCTCCTCGGTCTACCACCGGTTCATGACCGGGCTGACGGGCGGGAAGATGTCCTCGTCGGTTCCCGCCTCGCACATCTCGCTGCTCGACGACCCCGAGGACGGCTACGACAAGGTGAAAGCGGCCGCGACGGGCGGCCGTGACACCGCCGAGGAGCAACGCGAACTGGGCGGCGAGGCCGACGAGTGCCCCGTCTACGAGCTGTACGCATACCTACTCGCGGGCGACGACGACGAGTTCGCGGCGCGCGTCTACGACGAGTGCGTCGGGGGCGAGCGGCTCTGTGGCGACTGCAAGGAGCAGGCCGCCGAGCTGATGCGCGCGTTCCTCGAAGACCACCAGGAGAAGCGCGCGGAGGCCGAAGCGGTGCTTGACGACCTCGGCCTGTCGGTCGAGACAGACCGGGCGGGCGACGGGCTGGTGCCGGCCGCGGAGGAGTAGCCACGTCGCGGCGCTCGGACGGCAACCGGTCTCCGCGGAGACGGCCCCGCCGTCCGGGGCGGAGCGGACGTCACCGGAACGCCTAACCCGGAGACGGGCGGGACTGAGAGTATCGAATGAGGCTCCCCGAGTCACAGGTTGCGGTCCTCGAGACACTCTCTGCGACCGACGAGCGGACGGTCGCGACGGTCGCCGAGGAGACGGGGCTGAAACCCGAGACGGTCACCGGCGCGGCGTTCGACCTCCGGGACGAGGGGCTGGTCGCCGTGGGTGAGACGGAACGGGTCGACCACCACCTCACCGCGGAAGGCGAGCGCTACCGGAGCGAGGGCCTGCCCGAGGTCCGGCTCTACCGCGCGGCGGTCGGCGGCGACCCGGTTCCGATCGGCGACGCGGCAGACGCCGCGGGGCTCTCCGGCCAGACGGTCCAGATCGCGCTCTCGAACTTCGCGCGCAAGGGCTACGGCGTCGTCGACGCCGGCGCGGTCGCTCCCGACCCGGACACGGACCCGGACGCGGACCCCGAGGCGGCGGCGCTCGACGCCGTGGCCGCGGAGGAGACGGACGGAGTCGAGGCGGCGACGCTCGACCGCCTCGTCGAGCGCGGCCTCGTCGAGCGCGACGAGTCGACCGTCCGCTCGCTGACGCTGACCGACGCTGGCGTCACCGCGATGATGGAGGGCGTCGAGGCGGCGGAAACAGTGGATCGGCTCACGCCGGAGCTGCTGACCTCCGGCGAGTGGCGCGACGTCGAGTTCGCGGCGTACGACGTCGAGGCCGACGCGCCCGCCGTCGAGGGCGGGCGGGTCCACATCCTCCGCCAGACCGCAGAGCGGGTCAAGGAGGTTCTCGTCGGCATGGGCTTTTCGGAGATGGAGGGCCCCCACGCCGACGCGGAGTTCTGGATCAACGACTGTCTGTTCATGCCACAGGACCACCCGGCACGGACCCACTGGGACCAGTTCGCGCTCGACGTGCCGCCGATGGCGGACCTGCCCGCGGACCTCGTCGAACGGGTCGCGGCCGCCCACCGCGAGGGTGTCGGGCCGGACGGCGACGGCTACCACTCGCCGTGGACCGAGGACGTGGCCCGCGAGGTGGACCTGCGCGGGCACACCACCTCGCTGTCGATGCGGCACCTCTCCGGCCACGCGGTCGGCGAGCTGGAGCCGCCCCAGCGCTTCTTCTCCGTCGAGAAGGTGTACCGCAACGACACGCTCGACCCAACCCACCTGCTGGAGTTCTTCCAGATCGAGGGGTGGGTGATGGCCGAGAGCCTCTCGGTGCGGGACCTGATGGGCACGTTCGAGGAGTTCTACCGGCAGTTCGGGATCGAGGACCTGGAGTTCAAGCCCCACTACAACCCGTACACGGAGCCGAGCTTCGAGCTGTTCGGCCGCCACCCCGAGACCGACGAGCTGATCGAGATCGGCAACTCCGGGCTCTTCCGCGACGAGGTACTCCGCCCGCTCGGCGTGGAGTGTGACGTGATGGCGTGGGGGCTCGCGCTCGAACGGCTCCTGATGCTCATCTACGGCTTCGACGACATCCGGGACGTCCACGGGACGCTCTGTGACCTGGAGCTCCTCCGTTCTGAGGAGGTGCTCTACTGATGCCCGTCGTCGACGTCGACCCCGACGAGCTCCGGCGGCTGACCGGCCACGACGAGAAGGGAGACGAGGAGCTGAAGGCGGACCTCTTCGCCCTCGGATTGGAGTACGAGGGCGAGACGGACGACGGCGAGATGCAGCTGGAGTTCGGCCCCGACCGGCTCGACCGGCTCTCGGTCGAGGGGGTCGCGCGCTCGCTGCGCTACCAGTACGGCGACGACCGCGGGGTGTACGTCCCGGGGACGAACGACCCGGACTGGACGATCGAGGTCGACGAGACGGTGCCGTCCGAGCGGCCGTACGTCACCGGCGCGGTCGCGCGCGGCGTCGACCTGGACGAGGCGGCGCTCGACTCGCTGATCCAGCTCCAGGAGAAGCTCCACGCGACGATGGGCCGAGGGCGCGCGAAAGGCGCCATCGGGATCCACGACCTGACGATGCTGAAGGGTCGGGCGCTCGCGGACGACGCGCCCGCCGGCCCCGCCCACACTATCACCTACCGTGGGGTCGACCCCGACGGGGACCGGTTCGTCCCGCTCGACGCGGACGCGGAGATGACGCCCGCGGACGTCCTCGAGGACCACCCGACCGGCGGGAGGTACGCCGACCTCGTGCGTGACCTCGACCGTTACCCGGCGATCTACGACGAGATCGGGCTGTTCTCGTTCCCGCCGGTGATCAACGGCCGGCGCACGGAGGTCTCGACGGCGTCGCGGGAGCTACTGATCGAACTGACCGGGACCGACCAGTGGACGGTCGACCGGATGTGTGCGGTGATCTGCTACGCGCTCGACGCTCGCGGGGCGACGATAGAGGACGTCGAGGTCGCGTACACGGAGGGGACGGAGCCGCCCGCGGCGGGCGCACACCTCCGGCGGCCGGACCTCGCGGTCGAGACGAAACACGTCGCCCACGACCGAATCGAGTCGGTCCTCGGGGTCTCGCTCGACACGGCGCAGGTCGTCGACCTGTTCGAGCGGTCGGGGCTCGACGCGACGGCCGAGGACGGGGCCTACGAGGTCGAGATCCCGCCGTACCGTGTCGACGTGCTCCATCCGCTCGACCTGATCGACGACGTGGGGCGAGCGTACGGGTTCAACGACCTCGAACCGAGGTACCCGGACGTGGCGACGGTCGGCGAGCGCCGCGAGGGCTCGCGCCTGGAGTCGGCGGTCCGGACCCAGCTGGTCGGGCTCGGGTTCGAAGACCTCCTGAACTTCCACATGACGAACGAGCCGGACTGTCTCGACCGGATGCGGGTCGACGCGGGGAACGGGGTCCTCGGCGGCGGGCCGCCGGTCGAGATAGTCGAGCCGTACAGCGAGGACTACACGATCCTCAGGACGTGGGCGCTCCCATCGCTCCTGACGGTTCTGGAGAACAACACCCACCGGTCGTACCCCCAGGACCTCGCGGAGGTGGGGCTGACCGCGCGTCGGGACGACGACGAGCCGACGGGCGTCGCGGAGTCTCGCCACGCCGCCGGCGTGCTGGCGCGCCCGGACGCGAGCTACGAGGACGCGAAAGGTCGGCTCGTCGCCCTGCTCGACGACTTCGGCGCGCCCCTCGCGACGCCGCCGGTCGAACACCCCTCGTTTATCGACGGGCGGGTCGCGGCGGTCGAGGTGGACGGCGAGCGGGTCGGCGTCGTCGGCGAACTCCACCCCGCCGTACTCGTGGCACACGACCTCGAACTGCCGGTCGCGGCGTTCGAGTTCGACCTCGCGGCCCTGCGGTGAGGCCGTCGGCCCGCGCGGACCGGGGCGTTTAACAGCGGTTCGTGGCCTACGCCCCTACGACCGATGCCCAGCGGAGAATACGACCCGGAGACGGTCGAACCGACGTGGCAGGAGCGGTGGGTCGACGAGGATACGTACGCGTACACGGGCGACGCGTCCGTAGACCCGGATACGCTCTACGCTATCGACACCCCGCCGCCCACCGTCTCCGGTGACCTCCACATGGGACACCTCTACCAGTTTACCCTGCAGGACTTCGTCGCGCGCTTCCACCGGATGCGCGACGAGACGGTCCACTTCCCCTTCGGCTTCGACGACAACGGGATCGCCTCGGAGCGCCTGACCGAGGACGAACTGGGGATCCGCCACCAGGAGTTCGACCGACGGGAGTTCCAGCGGAAATGCCGGGAGGTCTGTACGGCGTACGAGGCGCAGTTCCGCGAGAACGTCCGCGACCTCGCGATCTCCGTCGACTGGTCTCGGACCTACCAGACCATCGAGCCGCGGGTCCGCCGGATCTCCCAGCTCTCCTTTCTCGACCTGTACGAGCAGGGCCGGGAGTACCGCGAACGCGCGCCGACGATCTGGTGTCCGGACTGCGAGACGGCCATCTCGCAGGTCGAGACGGAGGACGACGACCGGGACAGCCACTTCCACGACATCGCCTTCCAGGTCGTCGGCGGCGACGAGTTCGTCATCTCGACGACGCGGCCCGAACTCCTGCCGGCGTGTGTCGCCGTCTTCGTCCACCCGGACGACGAGGAGAACGAGGATCTGGTCGGCGAGACGGCCGAGATTCCGATCTTCGGGCAGACGGTGCCGATCCTCGCGGACGAACGCGTCGACCGCGAGACTGGGTCCGGCGTCGTGATGTGCTGTACGTTCGGGGACCAGACCGACATCGAGTGGTACCAGGCCCACGACCTGGACCTCCGGGTCGCCATCGACGAGTCGGGGACGATGACCGAAGCGGCCGGCGAGTACGCCGGGCTGTCGAGCGCGGAGGCGCGCGAGGCCATCGTCGACGACCTGGCGGCGGTCGGGGCGCTCCGCGACCGGCGCGCCATCGAACACACCGTCAACGTTCACGAGCGCTGTGGGACCGGCGTCGAGTTCCTCGTCACCGAGCAGTGGTACGTGAAGCTACTCGACAAGAAAGAGGAGTACCTCGCGGCCGGCCGGGAGATGGACTGGTACCCCGAGAAGATGTTCACGCGGTACAAACACTGGATCGAGGGGCTCCAGTGGGACTGGGCGATCTCCCGGCAGCGGTCCTCCGGCATTCCGTTCCCGGTCTGGTACTGTGCGGACTGCGACGAGGTGGTCACCGCCGACCGCGAGGCGCTGCCGGTCGACCCGCTCTCGGACGACCCGCCGGTCGACGCCTGTCCGGCGTGCGGCCACGACGAGTTCGTCCCCGAGGAGGACGTCTTCGACACGTGGGCCACCTCGTCGCTCACGCCGCTGATCAACGCCGAGTGGGACTGGCACGCCGCGGAGGCAGACGGCGGCGCGGCCGTCGAGACGGGCGGGGAGTTCCGGATGGAACACCCCGAACTGTACCCCGTCGACATGCGCCCGCAGGGCCACGACATCATCTCCTTCTGGCTCTTTCACACCGTCGTCAAGTGTCTGGAACACACCGGCGAGGTGCCCTTCGACTCCGTGATGATCAACGGGATGGTGCTCGACGAGAACCGCGAGAAGATGTCGAAGTCGGTTGGGAACGTCGTCGAACCGGACGCCGTTCTCGCGGAGTACCCGGTCGACGCGGCGCGGTACTGGGCCGCCGGGTCGGCGGTGGGCGACGACCTGCCGTACTCCGAGAAGGGGCTGAAGGCCGGCGAGCGCCTGCTCCGGAAGCTCTGGAACGCCTCGAAGCTCGTCGAGTCGCTGGCGCCGGAGCCGGTCGAGCGGCCCGACGAGCTCCGTGCGCTCGACCGGTGGCTGCTCGCGGAGCTCGACAGCACCGTCGAGACGGTGACCGCCCACCTGGAGGAGCGGGCGTTCGCGAAGGCCCGCGACGAGCTGCGCGCGACGTTTTGGCACACCTTCTGTGACGACTACCTCGAGATCGCCAAAGGGCGGCTGCGCGACGAGGACGACCCCTCGGCGGCGTGGACGCTCCGGACCGCCCACGAGCGCTTCCTCCGCCTGTTCGCGCCGATTCTCGCGCACGTCACAGAGGAGGTGTGGCAGGACTGCTACGGCGACGAGGCCACGGCCGAGAGCGTCCACCTGACCGACTGGCCCACGGCGCTGGGGGTCGAGGCCGACCGCGCGGCCGGCGAGCGGGCGATGGCGGTCATCGGCGCGCTCCGGCGGTACAAGAGCGAGCGCGGTCTGCCGCTGAACGCGCCGCTCGACGAGGTCGTCGTCCACGGCGGCGTCGACGGGTTCGAGCGGGCGATCCAGCGCGTGATGCACGTCGCGGACCTGACGACCACGGAGGAGACGGCGGAGGTCGAGGAGGTCGTCACGGGCGTCGACCTCGACTACTCGCTCGTCGGGCCGGAGTTCGGCGGGACAGTCGGCGACATCGACGCGGCGATCGAGGCCGGCGAGTTCACCGTCGAGGACGACGAGCTCGTCGTCGCGGGCGAACGGCTCTCCCCGGCGATGTTCGAGATCGAACGGGAACGGCAGTACGAAGGTGAGGGCGACCTGCTCGACGCGGGCGACGCCGCGGTCGTCGTCCGCTAGCGGTCGGCGCCGACGGCCTCGTCTACCGAGTCGAAGCCGTCCCGGTCGAGCAGGTCGCGCACTCCCTCGTTGATCGCCCGGGCGACCGAGGGGCCCTCGTAGACGAGGGCGGTGTACAGCTGGACGACCGAGGCGCCGGCGCGGATCTTCGCGTACGCGCCCTGCGCGTTCGAGACGCCGCCGACGCCGACTACCGGCAGGTCCGTCCGCTCGGCGACGAACCGGACCATCCCGGTCGCGCGCTCCTCGACTGGCGCGCCCGAGAGCCCGCCGGATTCGGCGCGGTTCGGATGATGTAACCCGTCCGGCCGCTCCGTCGTCGTGTTGGTCGCGACGATACCCGCGAGGTCGTGGTCCTCGGCCACCGCGATCGCCTCCTCGACGGCCGGGCCGGGGAGGTCGGGCGAGAGCTTCACGAGGAGCGGGTGCGCCCCGGCGTCCTGGAGTTCGGCGAGGATGGCAGACAGGGCCTCGCGGTTCTGGAGGCTCCGCAGGCCGGGCGTGTTCGGCGAGGAGACGTTGACGACCGCGTAGTCGACGGCGCCGCCGACGCGCTCGTAGGTGTACCGGTAGTCGGCGGGCGCCTCGTCGAGCGGGGTCGCCTTCGACTTGCCGAGGTTGACGCCGACAGGCACGTCCGGGAGGGGCTCGTCGTGGAGGCGCTCGCCCACCGCGTCGGCGCCCTCGTTGTTGAACCCGAGACGGTTGATCAGCGCGCGGTCCTCCGGGAGACGAAAGACGCGGGGACGGGGGTTGCCCGGCTGCCGCTCGGCGGTGACGCCGCCAACCTCGACGTGGCCGAACCCGAGTGCGGCGAGTCCCACGGGGACGTGGGCGTTCTTGTCGAAGCCGGCGGCGACACCGACGGGGTTCGGGAAGTCGAGGCCGAACGCCGAGACCGCGAGTCGGTCGTCGTCGACGACGTAGCGGCCGCGGAGGAGGTCTCGGACGGGCGTGTGCTGGACGGCCCGGAGCGCCCGGAGCGTGGCGTGGTGGGCCGTCTCCGGCGGAACGGCGAACAGTGCGGGCTTGAGGAGGTCGTAGCCGTCCGTCACGCGGTCAGAAGTCGTGTTCGACCTCGTCGGGGTCGGCCTTCTGGATGATGATCTTGCCGTCGCGAACCCGGACGAACACCTCGTCGCCGATGTCGAGGCCGGCGACGGCGAGTTCGTCCTCGTGGAGGTTCACGTGGACGTTGTGGTACTCGCCGTTCTCGTCTTTCGCGCCACTCGGGCTGAGCTTCTTTTTCCGGACCATCGCGGTCGTTCTTCCTCGACCTTCCGGTCATCGGCACCATAAGTGTTGTCTAGCACCCGCCCGTCGGCTCGGCGGGCTGTCGGACCGAAAACCGACAGACGGGGGGCCGATCGCCCGGTATGTTTATAGTTTACCATGTGCTTTGCTCTCACGGAGGTAGATAACATGGTGCGCGAGGACGGGAAACGGAACTTCGTGCTGCGCGAGGACGACGGGACAGAGACCAGCGTGTTCTCCGGGAGCATGCCGCGACAGGCGGCGCTGAAAGCCGCCAGACGGCTCGACCCGGCGAGGTCAGAGACGGACGCCGAGGACGACCCGACGGAACTGCGCCTGCGCGAGAAGGGGACAGACAAGGTTCACGTCTTCCACGGCTGGGCGTGGGTGGACGAGGCGCCCGACGACAAGCCCGGGTGGATGGACGGCGAGATAACGCGTGGCAACGTGTCCAAACAGGGGATCGAACACATCGAGGAGTAGCCGAACCGAACGCTGAAGCGCCGCCGGCCCGCACGCAGACTCGCGCGGCTACCACCCGGTCGGACCGGACGTGACGCGAGGGATGAGCGACCGGCCTCCGGCCGCGCGACACCACCGTCGTCAGCCGCTGCCTCCCCGCGCTCCTTCTGGCCGTCTCACTCGCTCGCCGCTCCGACCGTCACCGCCTGACAGCTCGCTCGCCTCGTCCCGTACACACACGGGCAGAGACAGCAGGCAGACCGGACTCGGGCACCGCTCGCCACGTCGGCGACCGTGCTCCGCGGTGTGCGATCGCGTGGCGATGCGCCGGCGGAACGACGGCCTTTTCTATACCCCGGCGTTCTGTGTAAGTACGCAGACGTCGCCGGGGTCGCCCGGCGGCCGAGGGCCCTGACGGGCCCGCTGGACGCTAGCCCGAATCCGACGCCCTTATGAGTGCGACGGGGCTCGTGTGGGATGCGACGGTCGGTTCCCTTCGTGGGGGTCGACCTCCCGCACGCGTTCCGGAGCCCTTATGAGTGTGACCGGGTTCGTGTGGGACGCACTGGCCGCCTCCCGACGCGGGTGGTGACCGCCGGCCCACGTGGGGTTCGATGGGTTTATGACCCGTCCTCCCCGATGTGCTGGTCCGGAAGCGAGATGAGGATTCCACCCCTGCGGTCCGCCGTAAGACGGGATCTGATGTGAGCCTTGATGGGTCGGCGACACCCGACTGGGTGCGCCGACCTGGACCTGAACGATGGTCTATTTGGCATTTCCCGCCACCGCCCCCTTCGGGGGGCAACATTCCGGTTGATCCTGCCGGAGGCCATTGCTATTGGAGTCCGATTTAGCCATGCTAGTTGTACGAGTTTAGACTCGTAGCATATAGCTCAGTAACACGTGGCCAAACTACCCTATGGACAGCGACACTCTCGGGAAACTGAGGCTAATCGCTGATACAGCTTCTACGTTGGAATTACAGGAAGCTGGAAACGCTCCGGCGCCATAGGATGTGGCTGCGGCCGATTAGGTAGACGGTGGGG
>JAZKRX010000052.1:0-14538 GCA_036626375.1 Haloferacaceae archaeon | reverse complement strand
GTGGCCCGCTCGCTCACGTCGTTCGCCCGCGTGCCACGTCTATGGCAACTTCTTTGAGCCGCGGGAGCGGACCCGTGGTATGCTGATAACCGTCTCGGGACCCGCCGGCGGCGGGAAGTCGACGCTCGCGGCGGCGCTCGCCGAGGCCATAGACTACGACCACGTGAGCGGCGGCGACATCTTCCGGCGCGTGGCCGACGAGCGGGGGCTCTCGCCGGTCGAACTCAACGAACTCGCGGAGGAGGAGGCAGCGATCGACTACGACCTCGACCGCCGGCAGTACGAGCTCGCACGGGACCGCGAGGACCTCGTCCTGGAGTCGCGGCTCGCCGGCTGGCTCGCGGGCGACGCCGCCGACATCCGGGTGTGGCTCACCGCGCCGCTCTCCGTGCGGGTCGCCCGGATCGCAGAGCGCGAGAGCAAGTCCGTCGAGACGGTGCGCACGGAGACGCGCCGTCGCGCCGAGAGCGAGGCCCGCCGCTACCGGTCGTACTACGACATCGACATCGACGACCTCTCGATCTACGACCTCGTGCTCAACACCGCGCGCTGGGGGCCGGACGCCGCCGCGACCGTCGTCCGCACCGCAGTCGAGTCCTACACCGACGCGGGCGACGAGGGCGCGATGCCGGTCGAGGGCGTCCGCTACGAGTTCCGCCGGGCCGACGCAGAGTGACCCGGACGTGATCGAGCGCGGCCCGCCCGCCGAGCGCTCGCCCGCCGCTCTACTGAGATTTGGCGTCGTCAACCTCGACAAGCCGCCCGGCCCCTCGGCTCACCAGGTCGCGGCGTGGGTCCGCCGGCTGGTCGACGAGGCGCTCGCGGACCTCGACGGCGGGCCCGAACTGGGCGGCGCGGCCCACGCCGGGACGCTCGACCCGAAGGTCACGGGGTCGCTCCCGACGATGCTGGGCGAGGCGACGCGGTTGGTCGAGCGGTTCCGGACCGCGCCGAAGGAGTACGTCGCCGTCCTCGAGCTCCACGCCCGCGCGCCGGACGACCTCGGGGCGACTCTCGCCGAGTTCGAGGGCGAGCTCTACCAGAAGCCGCCGCGCCGGAGCGCCGTCTCCCGGCGGCTACGGACGCGAGAGATCTACGAACTGGACGCGCTGGAGACAGAGGACCGCCGCGCGCTCCTCCGGATCCGCTGTGAGTCCGGCACCTACGTCCGTAAGCTGTGTCACGACCTCGGCCTGGCGCTCGGCACCGGCGCGCACATGGGCCACCTCCGGCGCACGGCGACGGGCCCGTTCGACGACACTGACCTCGTGAACCTCCACGAGTTCGTCGACGCGCTGGCGTTCGCGCGCGACGGTGACCCCGCCCCGCTCCGCGACGCCGTTTCGCCCGCCGAACGCCTGCTCGACGGACTCGCGGGCGTGACGATTCCACCCTCCGCCGCCCGCGAGGTGGCGAACGGCGCGCCCGTCTACGCCCCGGGCGTCGTCGCGGTGACAGAGGACCCCGCGCGCGGCGACACCGTGGCCGTCTACACGCCCGACGGCGCCGCCGTCGCCGTGGGGACGCTCGTCGGCGACCCCGATGCCGAGCGCGGCGAGGTCGTCTCGCTCGACCGCGTGCTGGTCTGAGCGAAGGCGAAGCGGTTAAGAGCCGAACGGCGGTTTGTGTGGACGAGGGACCGTGGGGTAGTGGTATCCTCTGCGCATGGGGTGCGTTGGACCCGTGTTCGAATCACGGCGGTCCCACTACGACTCTGCTCGGTGAGTGACGTCTGGGGCGTTCTCTCGGTGTCTCGATAGCGTTCACGTAGGCGCGCTTCGCGACGAGACGGGCGACGAACGCTGGTCGTGCCTCTCCGTTGCCCTGTCCCGAAAGAGCGAGTACGCAGCGGGGGCGAGAGCGGTTATGACGCGAGCGGCCGTCACGATCTGCAGCCGGGCGACACCAACCCATCGCATTCCCCGAAGCTACATCGGCGGCGGCGTCGAACCGCGGGGCGTGTTCCTCACACCCCTCCAGACCCTCCCCGACGCAGTCACCTCCCTCCTCGGCCTCGCCGGCGGCGCCGTCGGCGCGGCCCTGACGACCCTGCTCGTCGGCGCGATACTGGTCGCGCTGGCGCCGGACTGGGCGCGCTCGCGGATGGACGAGGTGGTCGAGCGACCGCTCGGGTCGTTCGGCTACGGGCTGGTGGTCCTCCTCTTCGTCGTCCTCGTGACCGTCGTCCTCGCGATAACGGTCGTCGGCCTCGTCGTCGCCCTGCCGCTCGCGATAGTCGCCTACCTCGCGTGGGCGGTCGGCTCGGCGGTCGCATTCCTCGCCGTCGGGGACCGTCTCGTCGGGAGCGCAGACGGCTGGGCGAAACCCTTGCTGGTCGGCGCGGGGATCAACGGCCTGCTCGCGCTGACAGGCGTCGGCGGGGTGGTGAGTTTCTGTGTCGGGGCCGCGGGGTTCGGCGCGGCCACGCGGCCGTACCTCGGCTGAGTCAGTCCCGCGTGACGCCCGGGTTCGTGACGGCGCCGTTCGCGGCCGAGTCGAACAGCGCGCCGTACTTCGCGAGGACGCCGCCCTCGTAGGCCGGCTCGGGGTCGTGCCCCGCGAGTCGCTCCTCGATCTCCGCGTCGGTCAGGTCCACGGAGAGTTCGAGACTGTCGATGTCGATGGTGACCTGGTCGCCGTCGCGGAGCGCCGCGATCGGCCCGCCGGCGAACGCCTCCGGCGCGACGTGGCCGATAGAGAAGCCACGGGTCGCGCCCGAGAACCGTCCGTCGGTGAACAGGGCGACGTCCTCGGCGTGGCCCTGGCCCGCGACAGCGCTCGTCACGCCGAGCATCTCGCGCATCCCCGGCCCGCCACGGGGCCCCTCGTTCCGGATGCAGATGACGTCGCCCGACTCAACGTTCCCCTCCTGGACGTACGCCATCGCCGGCTCCTCGCTCTCGAACACCCGCACCGGCCCCTCGTGGTGGAGGTGGTCCTCGCCGGTTATCTTGATCACCGCGCCGTCGGGCGCGAGGTTGCCCGTGAGGATGCGGATCGCGCCGCGCTCGTGGATCGGGTCGTCGACGGTGTGGAGGAAGTCGGCGTCCACGTCCGCGACCGCCGGGGGGTCGTACGCGTCCAGCTCCTCGGCGAGCGTCCTCCCCGTCACCGTGAGCGCGTCGCCGTGGAGCAGGCCGGCCTCGTGGAGTTCGTTCAGGACCACGGGGACGCCGCCGACCTCGTGGAGGTCGTTCATCACCCGCTCGCCGCCGGGCTGGAGGTCGGCGATCTTCGGCGTCTCGCGGCTGATCCGGTTGAAGTCACTGATCTGAAGATCGATCCCCGCCTCCGCCGCCATCGCCAGCAGGTGGAGGACGGCGTTCGTGGAGCCGCCGACCGCGACCTGGAGCGCGATAGCGTTCTCGAACGACGCCTTGGAGAGGAAGTCGGAGGGCTTCCGGCGCGCCTCGACCGCCTCGACGGCGAGTTCACCGGCCTCGCGGGCGACGTCGTAGCGCGCGTCGTCCTCCGCGGGCGGCGATGCGCTCCCGAGCGGCGCGAACCCGACCGCCTCCGATATCGAGGCCATCGTGTTCGCGGTGAACATCCCACCACAGGAGCCGGCGCCGGGGCAGGCGTGGCGCTCGATCTCGTCGAGTTCGCGCCCGCTGATGTCGCCCTCTGCGAACGCGCCGACGCCCTCGAAGACGTTCTGGATCGTGATCTCTCGGCCGTCGTGTTCGCCGGGCATGATCGACCCGCCGTAGAGGAAGACGCTCGGCAGGTCCGTGCGGATGGCCGCCATCATCATCCCAGGCATGTTCTTGTCGCAGCCGCCGACGACGACGAGGCCGTCGACGCGCTCGCCGAACGCGACGAGTTCGACGGAGTCGGCGATCAGCTCCCGCGAAACCAGCGAGGCCTTCATCCCCTCGGTCCCCATCGAGATGGCGTCCGAGATGGTGATCGTCCCGAACTCGATGGGCATCCCCGCCGAGTCGTCGATCCCGTCGTAGGCCGACGCGGCCACGTCGTCCAGGTGGACGTTACAGGGCGTGATGTCCGCCGCGGGGTTCGCGACCCCGACCATCGGCGAGGAGAGGTCCTCGTCGTCGTAGCCCATCGCCCGGAACATCGAGCGGTGGGGCGCGCGCTCGGCTCCCTCTGTCACCTCGTGGCTCGGCAGGTCCTCGTCTTTCGACCCCGCGAACTCGGCGTCGTCGTCCCGTTCCGGGGGCTCCTGCTGGCTCATAGCCCCGCCTACGCCCCCGCGGGATTAAAAGCGTCTGTCGCGGGGGGAGCGGCGTGGCGCCGCGCGTCGCGGGAGTGACGCTCCCGCGCCTCACCTCGCGGCCCCCCTTCGGCGCGCCGCGCTCGGTCTCGCGGACCGCTCGCTCCGTTCCTCCGTCGCTCGCGCCCCGCGTCAGTCCCGTCGCGCCAGCCCCGCCAGATGCGGCGCCTCCGCGACCACCAGCTCGGCGCCGAGCCGCGCCGCGTTCTCGCTCCCGGGGAGACAGAACACGGGCACGCCGTCGGCGACGCCGGCGGTCGCGCGCGTCCCGACGACCCGGGTCCCGACCTCGTCGTACGACCGCCGGCGGAACAGTTCGCCGAACCCGGGGAGGCTCTTGTCGAACAGCGGCGCGACGGCCTCGACGGTCACGTCGTCGGGCGTCACGCCGGTTCCGCCCGTCGTCACGACGGCGTCGACGGCGGAGGCGGCCACGAGGTCGAGCACGCGCCCCTCGACCGCCGCGCGGTCGTCGGTCACGACCGCGCGCTCGACCGTCTCGTGGCCCTCGCCCTCGACGGCGGACACGAGCGCGTCGCCCGCCGGGTCGTCGTCGAGCGACCGCGAGGACGAGACCGTGAGGACCGCGACGCCGAGGCTGTCGAGGTCGTGATGGTGGTGGTCGTGGTCGCCGTCTCCGTGGTGGTCGTCGCCGCTACCGTCGTGGCCGTCGTATCCGGTCATACCTCCCGCTCGTCGCCCGGCGTCTTATCGGCGGCGTCGACACGGCGCGGGGGGTAGCCCAACCGCTATGTCCTCCCGGAGAGAGGGGCGGCGCATGAAGGCCGTCCAGTTCTCGGAGCACGGCGACCGCGACGTGATCGAGTACGGCGAGTTCCCCGACCCCGACCCCGCTGCCGACGAGGTGCTGGTGGACGTGAAGGCGGCGGCGCTCAACCACTTGGACGTGTGGACCCGCCGCGGGCTCCCGGGCGTCGACCTGGAGATGCCCCACGTCCCCGGGTCGGACGCGGCGGGGGTCGTCGAGGCGGTCGGCGCGCGCGTCGACCGGTTCGAGCCGGGCGACGGCGTAGCCGTCTCGGCGGGCGTCGCCTGTGGAACCTGTGAGTTCTGTCGCGACGGCGACCCGACGCGGTGTGTCTCCTATCACATCATGGGCGAGCACGTCCCGGGCGTCCACGCCGAGCGCGTCGCCGTGCCGGCGGAGAACCTCGTGGCCGTCCCCGACGACGTGCCGTGGGAGGTCGCGGGCTCTGCCTCGCTCGTCTTCCAGACGGCGTGGCGGATGCTGAAGACCCGCGCGGCGCTCCGGCAGGGCGAGTCGATCCTCGTCCTCGGCGCCTCGGGTGGGGTCGGCCACGCGGCGGTCCAGATCGCCGACCACGCCGGCGCCGAGGTGTACGCGACGGCCTCCTCGGCGGCGAAGCTAGAACACGCCCGCGACTGTGGCGCCGACCACGTCTGTGACTACACCGAGGAGTCGCTCACGGACTGGATCCGCGAGGCGACCGGCAAGCGGGGCGTCGACGTCGTCGTCGACCACGTCGGCGCCGACACGTGGACGGACTCGCTGAAGTGTCTCGCGAAAGGCGGCCGGCTGGTCACCTGCGGCGCGACGACGGGCGGGCGGCCCGAGACGGACATCAACCGGATCTTCTGGAACCAGCTGGAGGTGCTCGGCTCGACGATGGGCACGCCCGGCGAGGTCGACGACGTCCTCTCGCTGGTGTGGGACGGCACCTTCGAGCCGCGGGTCCGGGAGGTGCTCCCGATGAGCGAGGCGGCCCGCGCGCACGAACTGCTGGAGGAGCGCGAGGGGTTCGGCAAGGTCGTGGTCGTACCCGACTCGGAGCGGTAACCGGATCGGCTTTACTCGCGCTCGCCAACGTGGGGTCGTGTCCGACGACGGCGACTCCCGCGTCACTCACCCGGAGCCAGACCCGGACGGGTTCGGCCGACAGGGGTGGCTCCTCGTCGCCGCCGTCGTCGCGAGCGTCCTCGTCGTCCCCGGGACGGTCTACCTGTTCCCCGCCGCACCGGCCCAGGCGGGCCTCCCCTTCCTCGCCGCGATGCTCGTCCTCCCGATGCTCCCCGCGGTCGTCCTCGGGGTCGTCGCCGTGTGGTCGATGACCGCCGCGACCGCCGGACCAGACGACGACCAGCCGGACAAGAGTTAAGTCCCGTGGTGTGTGCGAACTAGTCGCACAGATGTTCGAACGCTTCTCGGCGAGCTACTACCTGGGTCGGCTGTACGTCGAGCCCCGGGACTGCGACAAACCGGCCATCCACGAGGACGACCACGAGCGGATGAACGAGGAGCTCTACGCGACCGGCGAGGGCGTCGAGCGACTCGACGCCCCGCTCGTCATGAAGGTGGGCGGCGAGAGCGCACATTTCCCCGTCCACGGCGACGAGGCCGTCCCCACGGGGACGCTCGCCGTCCCGGAGTCGATGGCCGACGACGACGGCCTCCCGGACCGACGCGAGGTGCTGCTCGCGACGCCGGAGCGCGCGGGCGAACTCCTCCGGTACGCGGGCTACGGCCCGAACCACGACGCGCTCGCCTGACCGCCGTCGCCGACGAAACCGACTTCACGCTCGTCGGTGTAGCCTACGGCTCCGATGTCTTCGACTGACACCGCCAGACAGGTCGGACTGGTCGTTCTCGTCGCGCTCGCGCTCGTTCTCCTCCTGCCGGTCGCCGTCGGCGGGATGGGCTACGGATCGATGATGGGCGGCGGCTACGGACCGATGATGGGATCTGGCGGCACCGCTGTCCCTGGCTGGGCCGTGGCCGCGGCGCTTCTCGTCCGCCTGCTCGGGATCGTCGTCCTCGTCGGCGGGGGCTATCTCCTCTACCGGGCGTTCGCGGGGTCGTCCGACGGCGACGCCGCGATGGAGGAGCTCCGACTCGCGTACGCCCGCGGGGACCTGAGCGACGAGGAGTACGAACGACGGAGCGAACGGCTCCGGGGCGAGGAGTGACGCCGAACGGACGCCACTTTTCACGCCCGCGCGAGTAGCCCGCGCCGACGGGATGATCGACGACCTGCTCGGGCGCACGGAGCTCAAAGAGCGGATCGAGACGCTCCGCGAGGAGCGCGACTCGTACGAGGCCCAGCTAGAGGCCGAGCGCGAGCGCCGCGCGGAGGCGGCGAGCGCCCGGCAGGACGCCGAGGAGCGGGTGAACCGGCTGGAAGACCGGGTCGCGGAGCTGGAAGACCGGGTCGAGCGCGCCGAGGGTGACGAGACGAACCGCGGGGTCGTGCGGGTCGAGCGGCTCGCGCCGAGCGAGCGCGAGGCGGTCCTCGGTCGTCTCCGGAGCGTCGAGAGCGGGCCCGAGACGCTCCTGACCGCGATGGTCGAGGAGCCGGGCGACGACGTCCGGGCCGCGTTCGGGGCCGGCGCGCCGCTTGTCGCCCGCGCCGCGCCGTGTCTCGCGCTCACGGACGACCACGGCGTCGTCCGGGCGGCGCTCGACCCGCCGTTCCCGCCCGAGCCGTTCGTCGCGTGGGGCGAGCGGTTCCGGCTCGACGAGTCGTGGTTCGTCCCTCCCGCCCGCCACGCCGTTGCGCTCGTCCGCGCGGACCGCTTCGCCCTCGGGGTCTACGACGACGGCGAGCGGGTCGACCTCACCACGCTGACCGCCGACGTGGAGGCGAACCACTCGAAGGGCGGGTTCTCGCAGAGCCGGTACGAACGCCGGCGCGACGAACAGATCGCGGCCCACCACGACCGGGCCCGCGAGGCGCTCTCGGGCGTCGACGCGCCGCTCGTGCTGACCGGCGACCGCGCGAGTCTCGACGCGCTCTCGGAGGTGGCGGCGCTCTCGCGGACGGCCGTTGACGCCTCGGGCGACCCCGAAGACGCGCTCGCGGCCGCCCGACGCGACGCGCTCTCGACCGGGCGCTACGCGCTGACCCCGGGCGATTCATAACCCCGCCCGGCCAGCGGGTCGGTATGCTCGACGCCGACGACCGGGTCGCGGTTCTCGCCCACGAGAAGTTTCCGGAGCGCGCGAAGACGGCGGTCGGAATCCTGCGCTACGCCGACTACGAGGTGGCCGCGGTCCTCGACCGCACGAACCCTGGCGAGCGCGTCACGGAGCACGTCCCCGACCTGCCCGACGCGCCGATAGTCGCGTCGATGGCCGACGCCCCCGCGGTCGACGCGCTGGTGGTCGGCATCGCGCCAATCGGCGGCGGGTTCGACGAGTCGTGGCGGCCCGACGTGCGGACGGCGATGGAGCGGGGCTGTGACGTGGCGGCCGGCCTCCACTACTTCCTCGCGGAGGACGGGGAGTTCGCCGCCCTCGCCGCGGACCACGGCGTGGACATCTGGGACGTTCGCAGGCCCCCGGACGACATCACGGTCTCCGAGGGGGTCGCGGCCGACGTCGACGCCGAGGTGGTCCTGACCGTCGGCACCGACTGCTCGACGGGGAAGATGACGACCGCGAAGGAGCTCGTCCTGGCCGCGCGCGAGGCCGGTATCGACGCCGCGATGGTGCCGACGGGCCAGACCGGCATCATGATCGAGGGGTGGGGGACGCCTATCGACCGGGTGGTGAGTGACTTCACCGCCGGCGCGGTCGAGGACATAGTCCTCCGGGGAGCCGCGGACCACGACGTGCTCGTCGTCGAGGGGCAGGGGAGCATCACACACCCGGCGTACTCCGCGGTCACCTGCGGCATCCTCCACGGCGCGATGCCCGACCGTCTCGTCCTGTGTCACGCCGCGGGGCGCGAGGCCGTCCACGGCTACGAGTCGTTCCCGCTCCTCGAGCCGGAGGGCTACGTCGACCGCTACGAGTCGCTCGCGGCGCCCGTCCACGAGACGGAGGTCGTCGCGGGCGCGCTCAACACCTCGTCGCTGGCCGACGACGCGGCCGCGCGCGAGGCGCTCGACACCTACGCGGAGGCCGTCGGCGCGCCCGCGACCGACCCCGTCCGCTTCGACGCCGCGGAGGTGCTGTCCGCCGTATGCTGACGACCGAGTTCGAGCGCCGGACGATCCCGTTGGCCGACGCCTTCACCATCTCGCGGGGCACCCGCGAGGCAGCCGAGGTCGCGGTCGTCCGGGTGACCGACGACGGCGGCCGGACGGGCGTCGGCGCCGCCACGCCCACGGCGCACTACGGCGAGACGCCGGCGACGCTCGACGCCGTTCTCCCCGACCTCCTCGCGGCCGTCGAGCGGGTCAGCGACCCCCACGCCCTCGGGCGGATCGAGCGCGAGATGGACGCGACCGTCCGGGAGAATCCGGCGGCGCGGGCCGCCGTCTCGGTCGCGGTCCACGACCTCGCCGCGAAGCGCCTCGGCGTGCCGCTGTACCGGCTGTGGGGGCTGGACCCCGAGCGCGCGCCGCGCACCTCGTTCACGGTGGGCATCAGCGACCCGGAGACGATGGCCGACCGGGCCGAGGCGGCGGTCGAGCGCGGGCACGGGATTCTGAAGCTCAAGCTCGGGGCCGACCGCGACCGCGAGCGGGTGGCGGCGGTGCGCGAGGCCGCGCCAGACGTCCGAATTCGGGTCGACGCGAACGAGGCGTGGACGCCCCGCGAGGCGGTGCGAAAGTCGGGGTGGCTCGCGGACCAGGACGTGGAGTTCGTCGAACAGCCGGTGCCGGCCGACGACCCCGAGGGACTGAAGTTCGTCTACGAGCGAAGCCCCCTTCCGGTCGCCGCCGACGAGTCCTGTCGCACCCTCCCCGACATCCCGCAGATCGCCGACCGCGCCGACATCGCGAACCTGAAGCTGATGAAGTGTGGCGGGCTGCGCGAGGCCAGGCGGATGATCGCGGCCGCTCGCGCCCACGGACTGGAGGTGATGCTCGGCTGTATGCTGGAGACGACCGCGAGCATCGCCGCCGCGTGTCACCTCGCGCCCCTGCTCGACTACGCCGACCTCGACGGCGCGCTCCTGCTCGCGGACGGCGCCGACCCGTACGAGGCGTTCGACCTCTCGGACGGCCGGATCGACCTGACCGACGACCGGCCGGGGACGGGCGCGCGGCCGCGCTAGTCCCAGTCCACGAACGGCGTTCCCGACGCCGCCCGCTCGACGTACGCGCGCTGCATCTCGGTCACCGCCGTCTCGAACGGCGCGCCGTCGTCGAGCGCCGCCCGCACGCGGTCGAGCTTCCACGCGCTCGGCGGCCCCGTCTCGCGCCGGCGCTCGACGGGCGCGAGGTACTCGTCTATCGTCGCCCCGTCGACGTCGGCGGCGCGCAGGCCCGCCCGGGCCGTCGCGAACAGGTCGTCGTACACGAGGTTCGGGTCTGCCGTCCGCTCGCCCTCGCGCGTGACCCACGCGAGGTCGGCCGCCGGTCCTCGGCGCGCGGCGTCGTAGAAGCAGTCTCGCGCGTCCGCCCACGGCAGGTCGGCGAGCGGGTGGTCCGTCTCGACGAGGCCGCGGAGCAGGCCGACGACGAGCCACTGGACGGCGACGTTGCCCGCGACTGTCGGCTGGGTCGGGAGCGGCCGGTACTCGACCCGGACCGACGCGCCCCCCTCGTTCGCCACCGCCTGCCCGCCGAACACCGGGCGGACCCAGCGCCAGTAGATACCGCGCTTGCGGTCGAACTCCGGGATCTCGTCGGCGTACAGGTCGACCTCGTGGTCCTCGTCGACCAGCGCCGGCGCGTACGTGTGGTCGTCGACGACGCGCGCTATCGCCTCCGCGGTCGAGCCGAGGTCCCGCGGGAGCCGGACGTTCCCCTCGCCCGGCGGCGCGCCGCCGTTGATCGACTGCTCGAACACCCCGATCCGGAGCTCGTGGTGGGTCCGCTCCAGCAGGTCGTACGGGTCGACGTCGTCGTACAGGTCCACGGGGAGCAGCGGCGCGTTCGCCGTCAGCGCGAGCAGTGGGCCGGTCGTCCGCAGGGCGGCGTTGAAGTAGTCGGGGAACGCCGCCGCCTCGGGCACCTGGAGGTGTGGCTGGACTGAGGTGGCGAGCGACTCCACGAGGACGGAGGGCAGCGACAGGTCGACCCCGGGGAGGTCGAGTTCGACGGCGCCGCCCGAGCGCGCCAGCACGTCGTTGTCGAGCGCGCAGTACCGCGCGTTCGGGCGCATCTCCTCGGCGACGACCACCCCTCCGTCGTCGCGCGTCGCGGAGAGGTACGCCTCGCTCCCGCCCGCGGGCGGGCAGGTCCACATCGCGTCGAGGACGAGGCGCCCGTCGAGCGCCGCCCGGGTCGCGGCGACGCGCTCCTCGACCTGCCGGGACTGGTCGACCAGCCCCGCGGCGTCCATCACCGCCGGGTCGCTGTTCAGCTCGACGTTGTGCCGGCCGAGCTCCTTCGCACAGGGCGCGCGCTCGAAGACGTCGTCGGGAACCCGCGAGAGCCGCCCTGCCTCGTCGACGGCGTAGGCCTCCAGTTCGATGCCGACGGCGTAGTTCGTCGCGTCGAGCCGGCCGTCCTCGACGTCCGCGCGCAGGCGCTCGCCCTGCGCCGCCACCCGGCGGTCGAACTCCGCGCGCGTCTCCGCGTCGAGCGACTCGCGCGCGGCGGCTGCGAGCCCCGTCACTCTTCTCTCAGCTCTTCGAGGTCCGCCTCGACGGCCTCGTCGGAGACGTCGACGTCGTCTGCCGCCGCGTCGGCGTCGTCCGCCGCGCTCTCGCCCTCTACCTCGGCTTTCAGCGTCTCCAGCTCCGCGTCGACCTCGCGGCTACTCCGGCCCTGGTCGAGCTCTCTGTCGATCTGGTCCTTGTCGGAGAGCGCGTCGTCGAACGCGCCGGTGTCACGGAGCTCGTCCATCGCCTCCGAGCGGGCCTCCATCTCGTCGGTGCGCTCCTCGGCGCGCTCGATGGCGCGGGCGGTGTCGCCCATCTCGTCGCCGACGCCGCTCATCGCCTCCGACACCCGCGTGGAGGCCTCGGCGGCCTCGTAGCGCGCCTTCATCGTCTCCTTTTTCGTCCGGAACTCCTCGACCCGGCTCTGGAGCTCGTCTTTCTTCTCGACCAGCGAGTCCTGTGTCTCCTGGAGGTCGGCGATCTGCGCCTCCAGCTCCTCGATCTGGGTCATCTTCGCCTTCTTTTTTTCCAGGGCCTCCCGGGCGAGGTCGTCGCGGTCCTGCCGGACGGCCTCGCGGGCCTGCTCGTTGTGCTTCTCGACGTTTTTCTCCAGCCGGCGCTTCTGGATCTCTAACCGTTTCTTCTGGGTCGTGAGGTCCGCGATCCCCTCCTTGACGTCCTGGAGCTCGTCACGCATCTTCTCGTAGGAGTAGTCGAGGGTCTCGGACGGGTCCTCGGCTCTGTTCAACAGCGCGTTTATTTTCGACTTGACGACGTACGAGGCGCGTGAGAGGACTCCCATAGTCGGGATTGTGCGCCCGAGAGTAAAAACGTGAGCCGATCCGGTCACACGTGCTCGTCCAGCGCCCGCAGGTCCGGCACGCGCGGCTCGTGGTTCAGCCACCCGTACTCGTCCGCGCGGTCGACCAGCACCGCCCGGAGCCCGAGCCGACGCGCCGCCCGCACGTCCGACCCCGGCGAGTCGCCGACCATCGCCGCCTCGCCCGCGTCGGCCCCCACCCGGTCGAGCGCCGTCTCGAACATCGCGGGCGCGGGCTTGAGCGCGCCGACCTCGTACGAGGCGACGACGGCGTCGAACGCCTCGTCGACCGGGAACCGCTCGCGCAGGCGCGCGAGGCTCGTCGCGTCCGTGTTCGTCACCAGCGCGAGCGCGGCTCCCCGGTCGCGGAGCCGCTCGACCGCCGGCAGGGCATCGTCGTACGCGACCTGCGCCGCCTCCAGCCGTTCGAGCCGGTCGACCAGCGACGCGACCCGCGTCTCCCCCGGCTCCGCCCCGACGGCCCGCGCCAGCCGGCGCACCGGCCGCTCGTAGCCGTCGTGGCGCGCGAGCATGAACGCCTCCTCGTAGGCGTCGCGGAAGGCCGCGTCGGGCTCTACCCCCAGCCCCTCGGCGAGTACGTACATCGGAACCGCCGGCCCGGACGCCGGCGCGGTCGTGAACAGCGTCCCCCAGCAGTCGAACAGCACGGTATCGACGCCATCGGGGGCCATACCACTCCAACGGCCTCGACGCGCTTGAGCACCGCGGTCGTCCCGGACCGACACGCCTACGCTCGCCTCGCCCGACCGCCGACCGTGAGCGACCTGGTCTCGGTCCCCGGCGGTCGCGACGCGCGGGCGAGCCTCGACGGACCCGCCGACGCGCCCTGCCTCGTCGTCGCCTGTCCGCCCGACCCCCGGGCCGGCGGGGCACGCGCCGACGCCCGTCTCCGGGCGATGTCGGACGCCCTGACAGACCGCGACACGGCCTGTCTCCGGGTCGACTACGGGCCGTGGAACGAGGGACGGGGCGCGGTCGCCGACGCGAGAAGCGCCGTCTCGTGGGCCACCGACCGCGTCGTGCGCGTCGCCCTCGTGGGCTACTCGTTCGGCGCCGCCGTTGCCCTCGTCGCCGCCAGCGAGACCGCCGTCGCGGGCGTCTCGGCCGTCGCGCCGCCCGCCCGGACCGCCGGCCTCGACGCGGCCGCCGCCGTTGCCGGGCTCTCCTGTCCCGGGCAGGTCGTGGTCGGCGACCGGGACGAGCGCGTAGACGCGGTGCCCGTCGTCGCCGCCGCGCGCGACCGCGGGTGGCCGGTCGTCTCGCTCCCGACCGGTCACGGGTTCGTCGGGACGACCGACGAGATGGCCGCGGCGGTCGCCGAGTGGGTCGCCGAGCTATAGCCGCGCGACGACCGCCCGGACGGGCCAGACGCCCGCGCGGACCGCGCGTTCGCGGCGCTCGACGACGAACCCCGCGTCCGCGAGGGCGGAGTCGAGGTCGACCGGCCGGCAGCCGACCGCCGCCACGCCCGGGAGGTGTCGGTACGCCCACTCGTACGCCCGGAGGAACCCGGAGTCCGGCACGTCGTCGGTCGCCATCACCACCGCACAGAGCCGTCCGTCGGGCCGGAGAACGCGCCGAACCTCGCCGAGGACCGCCGCGAGGTCGGCCGCCGAGAACAGCTCCAGGACGTCCAGCGCGCAGACGGCGTCGACGCTCCCCGTCGCCAGCGGGAGCCGCCGGGCGTCGCCCCGGACGACCGACCCGCCGCGGCCGCGGGCCGCCCCGACCATCCCCGCCGCGGCGTCGAGCCCCACGACCGTCCCCGTCGGGCCGACGCGGCGCGCGAGCCCCGGGAGCCGCGCGCCCGGGCCACACCCGACCTCGAGTACCCGCGCGCCCGAGAGGTCGGTCGTCTCGGCGAGCGTCGCGACCGCCCGGCGCTGGCTCGCCCCCTCGACCGGCCCGAGGACGCGCTCGTAGGCCCCCGCGAGCCGGTCGTACGTCGCCCGGACCCGCTCGTTCGAGACGGGCACCGGGAGCGG
>JAZKRX010000051.1:0-15694 GCA_036626375.1 Haloferacaceae archaeon | reverse complement strand
CTGTCACACACGCCGTCCGGCTGCTGGCCGTCGTGCCTCCCGCCGCCGGGGCCACGAGCGACGACAGAACTGCCGTCGCGCGGCTCGACATCCTCCACACGGCTCAGACCCACACGTAAACGGGTGGGGTTCCGCTCGATTAACTCTCAGTAGCGGCTCGGGCCGCCGCGCAGGTCCCGTTCGGCGTTCGCGACCGCGGCCCGGAGACACCGGTGGTGTGCGCCGGCGCCGAACGGCACCCGTAACAGCGCCCTGCCGACCGTGGTCGTCGACGCACCGTCGGCCGCGGTCGCGGTGATCGCCACGAGGTTCCGGAGACAGAACGACTCCGACTCGACGGCGACGCGCGGCGGGTCCTGGGTCCGGTCGAGGCGCACGCGCTTGTTCCCACGCGCGTCGAGGACGGTCCCGACACGGTAGGAGAGGTCGGTCCGCGCGAGCATCGCCCGCGCGCTCCGCTCGGCCCTCGCGACCGCCCGGCCCGTGCCGACGAGGGTCGCGCCGACGCCCTCGACGACCTGTCCGTCCGGCCCGGTCGCGGTCGCCAGCGCGACGTTCGCGGAGAGGAGTCGCCAGGCCGGCGGGTCGTAGACGACCCGCGAGTCGGTGATGCGCGCGTCGGCCGTCACGGGCGAAAGCACGGGCGCGAGCGAGTTGGATGTGACGGCGACCGTCGCGGCCAGCGGGTGACCGACGGTACGCGTCCGTACAGGAGTGTCCGGCCGACAGGAGGAGAGGCGGCCTCCCGGGTCGTCACCCGCGGTCTCGCGGAGCCACGCTCGACGCCGGTCCGCGAGGGTCGAACGGTGTCCGTGGTCGCGCGCGACCCGTGGCGGGCGCGCAGTCCTCGAACCCGTGGTCGGTCGAGGGCGCGCCGACCGCGGGAGTCAGCCGCTCACGGCGGTTGCGTTGGCGGTGCCGTTCACGTCGCGGGTGAGCGTGATCCCGCCGCTCTCGGTCGGGACATAGACCGTGTTCCCCTCTTTCAGCGCCTCGATGTAGCGCTGTCGGAGCACGACCTGGTTCTCGCGGAGCGCCTCACCGCGGATCTCGATCGCCTCGGCGTCGGCCTCGGCCTGAACGACCTTCTGCTGTGCGCGGGCCTCTTCCTGTCTCACCCGCTCTAGCTCGACCTGTACCTGCTGTTTGGCCTGCTCTTTCTGGTCGAGCGTCTCGTCGATCTGGTCGGGGAGGTCGATGTTACGGATCTGGACGGCCTCGAGCGTGATCGGCTCGTCCTCGAACTCCTGTCGCAGCGCTCCGAGCGCGGCCTCTTCGAGCGCGGCACGGCCGGTCTGAGTGTAGATTGCGTCGGTCCCGGTGGTCTGGAGGCTCGATGCCTCGTCGCGGAGGACCGTCCGGATGGTCGGGCGGATGAGCCGCTCCTCCATCTGTCGCTCGCGGTTCCAGTCCTCGACGAACGTGTCTGCCTCGCCCGGATTGATCCGGTACCGGACGGTGAGGTCGACGTCGACGGACGAGCCGTTGATCGTCTTGACCGTGATCGCGTCCGCCCGCGACCGGTCTCCTTCGCCCTCGGTCGCGCTCATCGTGTACGTCCGCGGCCGCGTCTCGACGGCCTGGACCGTCGTCATGACCGGGACCTTCCAGTGTGCGCCGGGGTCGAGCGTGGTGCCGGTGACCGCACCCCACTCCTTCTCGACGCCCGCGTGTCCCTCGGGCACCTGTCGGTACGCCAACAGTCCGGTGATCAGACTCAGGACGACGACGAGTCCAACGGCGACTGCGAGTGCCTTCGTCTTCGTGGAGGGCATCCTAATCGCGTCACCGTCGGCGTCGTCAAAAGGAGCCCGGATCGCGGCCGTCGCCCAGGTGTGCGCTCGCCTCGGCGCGGCCGGCCGGCGAGCGCCGCGTCGGTGTCGTCGGGGCGTCCCCCCGCAAACGACCACGCGCACGCTCGCTCCATTGGGTCGCGGGCGTCCGCTCTGCCGGGTGACCGCGGCCCGTCCAGACGCCGTCGGCTGCCGAGAGCCCGGGACGACGGCGCTCTCGGTGGGGCCCGGGGCGTGTCGGACAGAGCAAGCGCCGGCGATCGGTCACCACGGGCGTTCGGGCACCGCCAAACGAGTTCGAAGTCGGTGGCACCCTCACCGACCACCCCGGCGCTCGTCGCCGGAGTCCGGGTCGTCGTCCTCGTCGGTCGGCCCGCCGACCACACGGAGGTAGAGCGTCGCCCACAGCCGTGCGCGTCGCCGTCGCGTGCGTCGGGGCACGGTCAGACCCGCCTGACGAGGTGGCGCCGGACGGCGCGCTGGCACTCGGCGCACGCGTCGTCGAGGCGGGCGACCGTCGCGAGGACGGGGTGGTCGACGGGGAACGACTGGTAGAGGAAGACGACGAGCCGCCGGTGCCCGATGCTGGCGTCGGGCCCCTCGCTCGTCGTCCCGTCGAGGAACGACTGGCGCCGGGCGGCGAGGTCGTCGCACCGCTCCCGGTGGCGCGCGAGGGTCTCGTGGCGGGCACGGAGCGCCTCGAACCCGAGGTCGGTTAGCGGCGTCTCGTCGGCCGTCGCGATCCACCCGGTGATCCGGTCGACGACCTCGGCGGCCGCGTCGAGCTCGGTCGTCTCCCGGTCGACTGCCCGGTACAGCACGTCGTTCTCGGTCCGTCGACCTGTCGTCTCCGTGAGAACCGCCCGCTTGAGCGCGGGCGAGAACGACGCCTCGGTCGCCGGGGCGAGCGCGACCGCGATCGGCTCCGAGAGCTCCTGTCGGACCGTCTCCAGCAGGGGTTCGTCACCGTCGACGTCCGCCACGCTGTGGGGGCGGACCGCCTCCGCGAACGCCGTCCGGACCGCCGCACAGCGGTCCGAGGTCGCCGCCACGTCGCGTACCAGCCCGCCGCTCGCCGTGGACGCCGGCGACGACGGGGACTCGGGCGCCAGCCGCTCGACCCGGTCGGCGAACGTCGCGAACGCGTCGCGCTTGTCCGCGAGCGCCCGCCGCTCGGCCCGGGCGTGGTCGCGGGCCCCGTCGACGTGGGTGCGAACCGGCACGCTACGCGCCCCCGGCTGTCGGTCGGTCGTCCCTGCCGGTTCGTCTCGTGTCGGTCGTCATCGTCGGTTTCGGCGGCTCCGTCTGGTTTTTCGGCTAGCCTAAACCAACTTAGTTCCGTCGGTCAGAGGCCGACCGCCGCGGTCGGCTCCGAACGGACGAGCGTCAGGCGTCGCCCGACCCCGCCGAGACGAGCCGAACCACGGCCGGGGCGGCGAGGACTGCGAGTGCGACCTCGACCGCGCCGGCGAGAAAGAACACCGCGGTAAACCCGGCGGCGTCGGCGACGGTCCCGCCGAGGACGACCCCGGCGAGGAAGCCGACGCTCGCGGTCGCGTTGAACCCGGCCATCGCGACCCCGCGCCCGTCAGCGCCCGCGAGGTCGGTGACGAGCGCCATCGTCGCGGGAGACATGAACGCGCCGACGACACCCACCGCGACCATCGCGGCGCCGGCGGCGGCGGCGGTCGGCGCCAGTCCGACCGCGGCGACTCCGAGGCCGTAGCCGACCGAGCCGACGACGACGGGGACAGTCCGGCCGACCCGGTCCGAGAGCGCGCCGAACGGGTACTGGAACAGCGCGAAGGGTGCGAAGAAACAAAAGAGGACGACCCCCGTGGCGGCGGGCGAGAGGCCGAACTCCGTCCGGAAGTAGAGCGTCCCCGCCAGCGCGAACACGCCGGCCGACAGCCGGTCGATGAACCCGAAGGCGTACGGGACGGCCAGCCCCGGCGTCGTGCGAACCCGCCCGACGACGGCCGCGAAGCCCCCGCGCCGGTCGGCCGTCGGCGCCCGGTCCGCGAGCCGGGTCGTGAGGACGGCGACGGCCAGCGCGAGGCCCGACGCCGCCGCGAGCGGGACGAACGGCCCCCAGCCGTAGAGCAGCCCCCCGGCCGGTGCCCCGAGCGCGGTGCCGGCCCCGATGGCGACCCCGGCGGCGCCCATGTTCCGCCCGTGCCCACCCGGGAGGTCCATCAGCATCGTCATCGCGAGCGAGAGCACCCCGACCGTCGCCGCGCCCTGGACCGCACGGACGACCAGCGCGCCCGCGAACGGGAGCGTCGTGATCCCCGGCAGGACGGCCAGCGCGGCGTAGCTCGCGGCGGCGACGACCGCACCCAGCCGGATCAGCGGGACGCGAACCCCGCGGGCGTCGCTGACGCTCCCCCAGACCCACACGAACGCGACCGAGGCGGCGAGTTCCGCGCCGAGGAACCACGTGCTCCCCGCGAGCACGGCCGGTGCGCCGAGCGCGGTCACCAGCCGGTCGATCCCGGGGTAGAGCAGCACCTGCGCGAACAGGACGGCGAACACCACGCCGGCGAGGAGCACCCGCTCCCGACCGACGGCCGGTGCGGTCGTCACCGGACCGCGCGACGGCGTTCGATCGAGGTGGCCATGCGTCTCGGCTCGGATACGGGAGCGCCGGGACAAACCCCTTGCGCGTCACGGGTCGACGGCGCTCGCTCGCGGCGTCTCGCCCCCGTGTGGCGTCTCGCGCTCGCGCACCCGGACGCCGTGGACCGACTCCGTGGCGTCGTCGACGACGACCGCGGCGCCCGTCTCGCGGGGCAGGCGTTCTCTGAGTGTGCCGTCGAGGTACGTCGGCGTCGCCGCGGCGAGCGCCGCGACGTCCGGTTCGGCGGTCAGGCGGTGCGCGACGAGCAGGTCGGCCTGCGAGCGCGCGACCGCCGGGAGCGCCCCGGGGCGCTGTGTCGCGGCGACGAGCGAGACGCCCGGCGCCCGGCCGCGGGTGAGGAGTGTCCGGAGCGCGGGGTCGGCCGCGCCGCCGTCGAGGAACGCGTGTGCCTCGTCGACGAGGAGCCACGGCAGCCGCTCGATCCGATCCGCGACCCGCGCGTCGTACAGCGCTCGGGCGACGCCCGCGACGACGGCGCCGATAGCCGCGTCGGGGAGTCCGGCGCAGTCGAGGACCGCCGCGTCGCCGTCGGCGAGGCCGGTCGGGCCGAGCCCGGTCGAGTCGAAGACGCCCCACGAGTCCGCGAGACGGAGGTGGTTCGCGGCGGCGCGACAGACGGCTGGCGCGGCGTCCGTCTCTCCGACAAACGAGGCCATCCCGTCGAGCGTCGCACGCTCTGCCGCCGCGCGCCAGACGAGCCCACCGGCGCCGCCGGCCGGGTCGAGGCCGAAGAGCGCGGGCCAGTCGCGCGCCGGCACCGCGTCGGCGCGGACGCGCGGGTCGACGACCCGGCCTGCACCCGCCGCGAGGCCGCCGAGCGCGCCCATCGGGTCGACGACCACGGGCGCGACGCCGGGCGCGGCGGCGGCCGCCTCCGCCAACACCCCGAGCGTGTGGGACTTACCCGAGCCGCGTTTCCCGACGACGAGCGCCGCGTGCGGGCGGTCGAGGTCGACCTCGACCGGCGCGCCCCGAGTCCCGTCCGCCGCGCGGTAGTGGCCGAGGCGGCCCGTCGGTCCGGTCGCGTCCGCAGAGCGGCCGAGAGCGTACATCGACGGTCGTGGCCGCGGGCTCGTATTTGAACCTCCGGCCTCGCGTTCAAGTACGAAGGAGCGACCAGCCGGCCCGTGTTCGACACGGACCGACTGCGTGCGTTCCGCCGCGACGAGCGCGGGATCGAGGGCCTCCCGATCAGACTGGTGATCGCGCTGGTCGTCGGCGTCGCCAGCCTGAGCATCATGCTCAACCTCCTCTCGGGCGTCCAGGGGCTGACGACGACCGAGCTCGACGTTCGACCCGAACCGGAGGTTGTGGGGCCGGAGACGACGGAGGTGACGGTGACCGTCGTGGGCACCGACGGCGCACCCGTGGCGGACGCGACGGTACTCGTCAAAAGCGACAGCGCGACGCTAGACGGCGTAGCGCGCGCGACGACCGGCGACGACGGAACCGCGACGCTCTCGATCACGCCGCAGTTGCGGGCGAACCAGCAGGAGGGCAGACTCGTCCTCGACCTGAAGCCGCCCGCGGGGAGCGGCTACCGCGACCGGCGACGCAACACCCGGATTCTGGTGGTACGAGGATAGCTATCAGCGCCCAGCGATACCGTAAGAGGACTAGTTCCGGTCGACAGAGACACCCACACGCCGACGGGTCAAGACGAGCCACCGCCTCGCTCGACCAGCTCGCGACAGAGACGCCAGCAGAGGCGGCGCGAGAGCTATAGTCGTCCGGTCCGCAGTCCCGGCTGTCCCGTGGACACGGCGTTTCCACCGTCACTGGAGGTCGCCTTCGACGCGAGCGTGCGCTACGGCCCGGACAACGCGACGCCGCAGTCGGGGTCGCTCGGCTACGTCGTCCGCGGTGCGACCCCGCTGTTCGAGTGTTCGCGGTCGGTCGGCGCGGTCGTCTCGAACACTGCGCTGGAGTACCGCGCACTCCTCGAAGCCGTGGCCGCGGTCGACCGCGCGTTCGACCGGGTCGCCTCGCTCCACGTCCGCGGCGACGCCGACGCGGTCCTGCGGGCGTGCGACCCGGCGGACGGGATGGAGCCGAACGGCCGTGTCGAGCGGCGCCGTGTCGCGCGGATCCGAGACCACGTCGCAGACATCCCCGACGTGACATACCGGTCGGTGCCGAGTCCGCACAACGAGCGAGCGCACGCGCTGGCGAGCGCCGGTCACGACCGGTAGAGGCGGGACGAGACGACACCCAGTTAGCCGAGACGGTCGGCGACCGACGCGCCGAGGAGGAGACGGGTCCACCGTCCGGCGAGCCACGCGGCCGCGTTCAACACATTGAGCGCGAGTACCAGCGTGACCAGCCCCAGCGCCGACATCGCGAGCGCGTCGGCGAGCGTCGTCACCTGCCAGGAGGTGACCCGGACGACGAAGGAGACGCCGACGAGCAGCTCGTTCCAGGGGACGTACAGCGACAGCTCTCTCGTGAGCGCAGACGGGAGGAAGAGTCCGACCCGCACGCCGGGGGTGTCGTAGTACAGCGGCGTCGCCACGAGGGCGAGCGTCGGGGCGAGAAGCGTCGTCACGAGGACGAGCGCCGCGACGCCGACGGCGAGTTTCGTCACGAGAAAGAGCAGTCCCAGCCAGACGGCGGGGTCGAGCACGAGTCGCATCGCTCCGTCGAGCGGGCCGTCGCGGCCGGCGACGCGCCAGCCCGGCTGGTCGATGTCGACCCCGAGCAAGACGCGCGCCAGCCACCGCTCCACGGTCACGACGCCCATCGTGACGAGCAACACGGCGGCGAGGAGCACGACGCCGACGAGGAGGACGCTCAGGCCGAGGCTCAGCGACAGGCCGACGGAGACGAACACGGCGTATCCGAGGCCGAGCGGGAACGACAAGATCAGGTACAGCAGGTTTCCGTACGTCTGGCGCCTGGCCGGCGCCGTGAGGACCGTCCGTGCGGAGGGCGTCGGCACCGACTCGCGGATCCGGGGGACCACGTCGGACATCCGTGTCGTCTCCGTTCACGGCTGCCACGTGATTAAATCACGGCGGCCGGGGCGCGGGCGTGGCGGCACAGAGCCCGTTGGACCGCCACCGTTTTTCTGAGACGTGCCGAACCGATGCCCGATGAGTTCCGGGGAGCAGCGAGAGGACGACGACATCTACGCGCTCCTCGAAGACGACTACGCGCGCCGGATTCTCGTCGAGACGTACGAGGACGCACGCTCCGCGGAGGCCCTGAGCGACGCCTGTGACGCATCCGAGTCGACCGTCTACCGGCGGGTCGAGCGGCTCCGCGAGCGCGACCTGATCGACGGCGTCCAGCGGCTCGACCCCGGCGGACACCACCACGAGGTGTACGCCGCGCGTCTGGAGCAGGTGACCATCGACCTCACGGAGGACGGGTTCGTCGTCGAGATCGACCGTGCCGACGAGACGGCCGCCGACCGCTTCACCCGGCTGTACGAGGAGCTCTCGGGATGACCGTGCCGACTATGCGTGCGCTCCGGGGGGTCGACGTGGTCACACAGGTCGACGCCGTCGGCGGCGCGGCACCGACCGCGGTCGCGGCGATTCTCGTGTTCTTCGTTGCCGTGGTGCTGTCCGTCGTGGTGACCTACCGCTACACGAAGGGCTACCTCCGGACGCGGCGACGCCCGCTGCTGTACCTCGCGGTCGGGATGCTTCTGCTCGCGCCGACACCCATGTTCGTCCGTCTCGTCGCCGGTAACGTCGGCGTCGTCACCGCGACCGAGCGACGGTTCGTCGCGACCATCAGCAGGCTGTGTGGCCTGCTCGCGGTCCTCGCGGTGGTGTATCGAACGTGACGCTCGCGACGGTGACGACGGTGGCCGCGGCGCTCACCGCCGGTCTCGGGTGTTACGTCTCCTACCTCGCGTACCGTGGCTACCGGCGCAACGACAGCGAGACGATGCGACTGCTCGCGGTCGGGGTTCTGTTCGTCGCGGTCGTGCCGTACCTCGTGAGCGCTGTCGCCGCGCCGCTGGCGCGCCTGAGCGACGCACAGGCCGTCCTCGGCGTGACGCTCGCACACACCGCCGGACTCGTTGCGCTGTACTGGTCGTTCGACTGAGGGCCAGCTTCTCTACTTGAATCTTGTGCCGCGTCGCCGGGTCGGCGGCTCGGGCTCTGTTTATACGTGTCGCTCCCCCCAAGCCGTAGCCGTCGTGATGACAGACGCCCTCCGACACGGTCCCGGCGCTGCCCTCCGGCAGTTCGTCGGGGTTCCGCTTCGCGAACAGACGTACCGCAACCTGGCGTATCTCGTGCTGGCGTTCCCGCTCGGACTCGTCTACCTCGTGGGGCTCGCCGCCGGGCTCTCGACGGCCGGCAGCCTCGCGGTCACGCTCGTCGGCGTGCCGCTGCTGGTGGTGACCGTCGCCGCGGCCGCGGGCGTCGCCGGCTTCGAGGCGAAACTCGCGGCGTGGCTCCTCGGCGTCGAGGCGACGCCGCCGCCGGCGCTCCGGGCCTTCGACGGCCGACTCGACAGTCTCGACGCCGTGCTGGCCGCGACGAAGCGGCTGCTGACCGAGCCGACGACGTGGACGAGCCTCCTGCTCGTTCCCCTGAAGTTCGTCTTCGGCGTCGTGGCGTTCGTCGCGCTCGTCACGGCCGCCTCGGTCGCCGGGAGCCTGCTCGCCGCGCCGTTGCTCTACGACGCGGCCGGAACGAGCTACGTGGTCGGCCCGTACGCCGTCCAGACGCTTCCCAGCGCGCTCGCGGCCGCCGGCCTCGGCGTGGTCGTCGCGCTCGGCTCCCTCCACGTGCTCAACGGCCTCGCGCGGCTCGGCGGGTTCGCAACCGTCGTACTGCTCGGCGACGACGCCACCCACCAGACGGACGGTGCCTGAACTCGATACGACAGATGTCCTCGAACACAGACACCACCGCCGACGCCCCGCCCGCCGAACAGTCTCGAACCCGCCGCGCCGTCCTCGGTGCGGTCGCAGCGGCCGGAACGGCCGGGCTCGCCGGCTGTACTGACTCGTTCGTCCAGGTCGAGACGACCGGGACGACCGTCGAGCGTCGGGTCGACCGGACGACCGTCGACCGACTCCGGGTCGCGGATGCGAACGGCGACGTGCGGATCGAACGGACCGACGGCGACGCGGTCCGCGTTCGGGCACACAAGACGGCCCACGGAGAGACGGAGCTCTCGGAGCTCGAAGTCCGGAGCCGCGTCGAGAGCGGCGCGCTCCGTCTGAGCACGCGACAGCCGGACGTGACCGGTATCGGCGGTGGGACGGTCGACCTCGAGGTCGACGTTCCAGCGTCGGTCGCCACGGAGCGCGTCGAGACAGACGACGGCGAGGTCGTCGTCCGAAACACCGTCGGTGACGTGACCGTCGAGACGAACGACGGAGACGTGACCGCGACCGGCGTCCGGGGCGACGTCACCGCGAGGACGACCGACGGGAGCGTCTCCGTCGAGCGAGTGGACGGCGTCGTCGTCGCCCGGTCGCGGGACGGCGACGTCTCTGTCGACGACCCCGGATCCGTCGGCACGGTCCGTACGGACGACGGCACGGTGACCGCCGCCGTCCCGGCAGTCGACGGCACGGGGACGGTCCGGTCTACCGACGGCGACGTGACGGTCACGCTCGGCCACGGCGTCGACGCGGCGGTCGAGGCGACGACCGCCGACGGGCAGGTCACCGCCGTCGACGTCTTAGACGACGTCCGGACGGCGACGGAGACGACTGTCACCGGCACCGTCGGCGACGGGACGAACCAGCTCACGGTCCGCACGACCGACGGCGACGTCACCGTCGAACGCGCCTGAGTCCGAACGCCCTCAGTCGCCGGCCGTCGAGTCCGCCTTCGTGAGCGTGTCCGGACACCGAGGTGGGCCGACGCTGTCGGGTAACACACGTTCTGCCGCGCGCCGTTGCCGGGTGGGGCGGGGCTCGCGGTGGCGGTCGGGGCCGCGGGCCACGGTGTCGGCTCAGAACGCGACCCGTTCGAGCAGCCGGCGCGCGAGCCGCGGCCGGCGCGACTCGTGGGGGTAGACCGCCACCGTCGTACAGCCCGGACGCGGGACGACCGGCCGGTCGTCGAACAGCGCGGTCCGGAGCCGCTGTTCGGCGCCGCGGCGCACGACGACGTCGGGGTCGGAGGGGTAGCCGCCGTCGGCTCTGACCGACTCGGAACGGACCGGCACCGAGAGCAGGTCGGCGAGGTCGGACTGGTACTCGTCGATCGTGCGGGCAGCCGGATCGGCCCCCGTCGGCGCGGCGGGCGCCCACAGCGAGAGCGCGGCGCCGTTCGCGACGGCGAGCGCCTCCGCGGCGTTCACCGCCAACGGCGGGTACGGGGCGCCGTCGCCGGCGAGCGCGACGCGGTCCGGGCGGTCGTACCCGAGGTTGTCCACGAGAAACACGTCACAGGGGGCGTGCCGGACGACCCAGTCGATCGGGTCGCCGAACAGCCGCGAGCGGAGCCGGAGCGGCTCGTGTTCGGCGACGACGGCGTCCGTCCCGCGGTTCGCGGCGAGGTTGACGATCGCGTGTTTCGTGTCGTGGCTGACCACCTCGTCGGCCTCGAGATCGACGCCCAGCTCGGGCCCGAGCGACGCGACCCGCGCCTCGAACGAACGGTCGGCCGACGACTGCGCCGTCACCTCGTCCGTGAGCGGCACCTGGTCGGGGACCTCCTGGAACCGGACGACGTGGAGCCGGCCGTCGTCCGGCCGGACCAGGTCGGCCGCGAGGGCGACCAGCGACCGCTCGCGCGCCGCGTCGAGATCTTTCGTGAGCGCGACGAGCACCTCGCGGGGGCGGTCGGTCATCGCGGACTCGGTCTCTGTCAGCGCTTCCGCGCCGACGCGCTGGCGGACGGCGTCGGCCGCCGCGCCGTCCCTGCTGACCCGTGGCCGGACGTAGGCGAGGTACCAGACGACGCTCGCAGCCGTGATCACGGCGGCGCCGACGAGCGCGACGGTCCCCATCTGTGTGAGCAGGAGGCCACCGGTGAGGACGCCGAAGCCCTGGAGCCAGGGGTACAGCGGCGCGGTGAACTCGGGGTCGTACTCCGACCCGCCCTCGCGGAAGGCGACGACGGCGAGGTTGATCAGCCCGAACACCACGATCTGGAACGCGCTGGCGAGCTTCGCGATGTCGAGGATAGGGACGAACGCGATGAGCACCAGCAACACCGCCCCCGTGAGCGTGATCGAGGCGACCGGCGTGCCGAAGCGGTCGCTCACGGTCGACAGCGACGGCGGGGCGAGCTTGTCCCGGCTCATCGCGAACGGGTACCGCGACGAGGAGAGGATCCCGGCGTTTGCCGTCGACACCAGCGCGAGCACCGCCGCGAGGATGATCGCGACGACGCCGGCCGAGCCGAGCGTCGCCTCGGCGGCGACCGCGACGGGCGTCAGCGACCCCGCGACGCTCCCGGGGTCGGTCACGCCGACCAGCACGGCCACCAGCGCGACGTACAGAACCGTGGTGAACGCGAGCGAGCCGAGGATCCCGAGCGGGAGGTTCCGGCCGGGGTGTTCGACCTCCTCGGCAACGCTCGCGACCTTCGTGACCCCGGCGTACGAGACGAACACCAGCCCGGTCGCGGCCAGGAGGCCGCCGACGCCGGCGTCGAAGAACCCGGCGTAGTTGGCCGACCGGACGGCGGGCGCGCTCCCGGCGGCGAACCAGCCGAGCGCCGCCAGCATCACCACGACGATTCCGAGCTGGAGCCGTCCCGTCTGTTTCGCGCCGAGGACGTTGATCACGATCAGCACCGTCGCGAGGCCGAGCGCGACCGGCGTCAGCGGCAGGTCGAGCAACAGGAGGAGGTACGGGACGCCGCCGACGAGCGCGAGCGCACCTTTGAACGACAGGGAGAACCACGTTCCGGCACCGGCGACGGTCCCGAGCAGCGGCCCCATGCCGCGCTCGATGTAGATGTACGTCCCCCCGGCCTCCGGCATCGCGGTCGCCATCTCCGACTTCGAGAGGGCCGCCGGCACGACGAGCAACCCCGCGAGCGCGTAGGCGAAGATCACCGCCGGCCCGGCGATCTCGAGCGCGAGAGCGGGCAGGATGAAGATGCCACTCCCGATCATCGCGCCGATGCTGATCGCCAGCACGGACGGCAGCCCGAGGTCTCGTTCGAGCGCTTTCATACGTGCTCTGTCACCGTCTCGGACAGTGCGGTCGGCACGCAGAACGGCTCGTGTCCGGCCGCGGCGAGCGCCGAGTGCCGGTCGGGGTCGTGCGCCAGCACCACGACCCGAGGGACGTCGAAGTGGACACGCACCAGCTGTGCAACGAGGAAGTTCCGCGCGTCCGACTGGGTGGCGACGACCACGGTCGAGGCGGTCGCCAGCCCCGACTCGGCGAGGAGGTCGACGTCCGTCGGAGGGCCCGCGACCCCGGGGACGCCGGCGTCGTCGTACCCCTCGTCGACGACGGTCACGGCGTGCCCGGCGGCCTGGAGGCGCTCTGCTATCGCCAGCCCGACCTGGTCGCCGCCGAGGACGAACTGCGAGCTCCGGGGCGGGTCGTCCGTCGGGCGGCTGTCGGCCGACCGACGCGAAATCGTGTTGGTTAGCGTGGGTATCATTGGACCGATCTCACTGCTCCGTACCCGGCGTAAGAGACGGATACGCATAAATACCCAGTTTATAATAACGGATCGTGAAATAAAATGGCTCAAAATACCGTATCGTTATCAACTCCGGGCAGACGGACGCGGCGGCGGCGCGGCCGGACGGAGCAAGACTGATACCTGCTCGGGCGACGAAGAGAGGCTGATGAGAGACGGCGAGCTCGACTCGGTCGACAAGCAGATCCTGTACCACCTCCAGCAGGACGCGCGGGGGATCTCTTCGAGCGAGATCGGCGAGAAACTGGGGCTGTCGCCGAGCACGATCCGGACCCGGCTCAACAAGCTCGAGGAGAGCGGGATCGTCCGCGGGTACCACATCGACATCGACTACGAACTCGCCGGCTACCCGCTGTACACGAAGATCATCTGTACGGCGTCCGTCCCCGACCGCGACGCCCTCGCAGACCGGGCACGAGGCATCCACGGGGTGACCGCCGTCCGCGAGATCATGACCGGAACGCGGAACGTCTACGTCAACGCGATCGGCCGGTCGCACGACGACCTCAACCGGATCGCCGGCGAACTCGACGACCTCGGGCTGGATATCGTGGACGAGCAGCTCATCAGAGACGAGTACGTCTGTCCGTACCACGGCTTCCTCGAAGCGGAGGAGTCCGCGGAGACGGACGGCTAGCGGCCGTCAGTCGTCGGCGGGCGTCGCGCGCCCGGGCGAGTCGCTCCCGGCGGCGACGGTTCGCTCGTTCGCCGCCACCCACCGCAGCAGGAGGAACGAGAACACGTACTTCGCGAGGATGTCCAGCCCGGAGTAGCCCCACGACGTGACCCCGACCGACTCGACGACTGCGAGGCCCTCGACGCCGAGCGCCCAGATGATCGGGTAGCCGAGCCACAGCACGACCGTCAACACCCGGAGGGTGCCGAAGATGTCGTCGGTGCCGGCCGCGGCCGCAGCCGCCGGCCACTCGGCCAGCAGGGCGTAGAGCACGACGAGGAAGAACGCACAGCTGACGGCGTAAAACGCCCACCGAAACAGGTACGACGACGTGACCAGCGCGGCCGCGAGCCCGGTCACACACATCGCGATGTCGGCGGCGATGACGGTGAACAGGCTCCCCCGGTCGACGTCCGCGAGCAGTCCGAGCGCGAGGAGGATCATCGGCGTCGAGAGCGCCCACGTGAGGTACCGACCCCACTGACTCATCACCTCCTCGCCCGCCAGGGCGTGCCCGGCGGGCATCTCGATGAACCCGACGGTCAGCCCGGAGAGCAGCCCGAGGTAGCTCGAGATCGAGACGAGCGGAATGAGCAGCGTCGCGCCCCAGATGAGGCGGGCCCGGTCGTCCGTGACGTTTCGACCCATGTACACGAACAGGACGATCGAGAGCCCCGCGAGGGCAACGTTTGCCCACAGCGAGGAGCTCAGAAGGACGTCGCTCTGGATCTGCGAGAGCGCGTCTGCCTGTGTCGCCTGGAGTAGGACACCCACGACGGTCGCCGGCTCTGTCAGCGTCATACAATGCTAACTCCGGCTCTCGACATATAAACGCTCGCCCGGATCGAGAGAAATCACGGAAAAAATACGTGGTGTCGTGATACGCGGCGGGGAGGACGCCGGGGGTGCGAGGGCGGTCGGCAACAGAGCGCCGCCCGAGGCGAGTCGACTCCTGCTACGAACGGCGCGCCGGCCCGGTCGGTCGCGGCGGCCCTGTGAGTGGCACTTGTGTCATATACGCCACTAACACAAGACGTATATTCGCTACATCGCTGATACACTACCAAGATGTCGAGTTCCTCCGCGGAACCGGGTACTGTACGTCGCAGGGCGCCGCCGACCACGTCGCACGGATGACGCCGATGCGTGGCGACGCCCCCGGGGCAGCCGTGTCCGCCGACGACACGGGACTCGTGACCGAGCCAGAACGCCTCGCGGCGGTCGAGCGCGAGCGCCGGGAGTTCCTCGCCGGCGTGGTCTCCGACGCGGGCGCAGACCGAGCGGTCGTCACGCTAGACGGCGGCCTCGGCTCCACCCTCGTCGCGACGCTCGCGGCCGACGCGCTCGGACCCGAGCGCGTCACGGGCCTGGTGATGCCCGCGTACCTCACGCACGCCGAGGCGGCCCAGGAGGCAGAGCTCGTCGCCGAGGTGCTCGGGCTCGAACACACGCGCGTCCAGCTCACGCCCCTGCTCGCGGCGTTCCAGACGGCGATGGAGTCGAGTCCGGGCGCGACCGACGACCTCGTCGCGACCGAGAGCGCGCTCGCGCGGCTCCGCACCGCCTGCCTGTACTACGTCGCGAACGTGACGAACGGCGTTGTCCTCGGGACCGCCGACCGGACCGCGCTGTTCACCGGAACGGCCGTGAAACACGGCGACACGGGCGTCGACTGCCTCCCGCTCGGCGACCTCTACCGGACGGAGGTGCGCGCGCTCGCCGCGGAGCTGGAGCTCCCGGAGCCGACGAGCACCGACGCCGTCGGAACCGAGCGGATGGGGGCTCCGCCCGCGCGCAACGGGGTGACACTCGACGGGGTCGCCCGCGACCGGGCGCTGCACGGCCTCGTAGACCAGGCGGAGACCCCTGCGACCGTCGCCGAGCGCCTCGACCTCCCGCTCGACGCCGTCGAGCGCGTCGCGAGGTGGTGTGCCGAGACGGCCCACAAGCGCCGCACGCCCCCGACGCCGGCGAGAACGGACCGCTCGTAGGC
>JAZKRX010000050.1:0-16362 GCA_036626375.1 Haloferacaceae archaeon | reverse complement strand
GCGAGCGACCGGGAGCGACCGTGGTCACGACGGGGGACCTCCGGGAGCGAGCGTGAGCAGGGAGCGGGCGGTGAGCGAGCGAATCGACCGCGTTCGGCGTCACGGCTGCCGTTCGGTCTCGACGCGCTTCGGCGTTTCCCTCTGGTGACTCTCCCCACGACATCGTACAAAACCGTTCCGGCCGGGCCGACGACCGATCGCCGGACGGGCCGTCTCCGGCCGACACAACGTATTTGTAGAGTCGCCGGTCTAGGTGATGGTATGTCCCGGACCGCGCTGGTCGAGAACCTGACGGCGATGCTCCGCGACGCGGGCTTTCTCGTCAGCGACCGGTGTGCGCTCCGGCCCAAGAGCTTCGACCTCGCGGCGCGGCGCGGCGAGGACCTGCTGCTGTTGAAGATTCTCGGGAACGTCGACGCGCTGGACGCCGCGACGGGCGCGGAGCTCCGCCGGCTGGGGAGCTACCTCGACGCCACGCCGATGGTGGTCGGGCTCCGGACCCGCGACGAGGAACTCAAGCCGGAGGTGACGTACTTCAGACACGGCGTCCCGGTGCTCCACCCGGACACCGCCTACGACCTGTTCGTCGAGGACGTCCCGCCGCTCATCTACGCCGCCCCGGGCGGCCTGTACGTCAACATCGACGGCGATCTGCTCGCGGACGAACGCGAGCAGCGAGACTGGAGCCTCGGGAAGCTCGCCACCGAACTCGGGGTGTCACGGAGAACAGTTTCGAAGTACGAGGACGGCATGAACGCGAGCGTCGAGGTGGCGGTGCGGCTGGAGGAGCTTTTCGACAAGCCGTTCTCGGCGCCGGTCTCAGTCCTCGACGGCGCCGAGGAGGTCCGCGACGCCGACCCGACGCCCGACGACCCCGAGGCCGACCCGGACGACGAACACGTGGTCGCCGTCCTCTCGCGGGCGGGCTTCACCGTCCACCCGACCGTCCGGTCGCCGTTCGACTCCGTCACCGAGGACGAGTCCGAGGACGACGATCACCTGCTCACCGGCCACTCCCCGTTCGACCGCGCCGCGGAGAAGCGCGCGAAGCTCCTCTCCTCGCTCGGCGAGGTGACGAAGACCCGCGCGGTCTACTTCGCGGAGGGCCGCCCGAAGCGCCGCTCCGTCGAGGGCACCGCCGTCGTCGCGTGCGAGGAACTCCGCGAGACGAACGGGCCAGAGGAGGTCCGTCGGCTGGTCCGCGAGCGGGCCGACGAGGCCACAGACAAGGCGTAGCGCCACGAGACAGTTACCCCACCGCGACCACACCTCCGCGGCGTGAACCGACGTGTCCTCCTCGCGAGCGCCGGCCCCGCGCTCCTCCCCGCCGGCTGTCTGACCTCGACCGGCGACGCGCCGGCCACGGCGTCGTCTCCCGACCCCACGACCGGGTCGCCGAGCCCCGGAGCCGACTCGCCGACGCCCACGTCCGTCGACGGCATCACCCTGGACCGCCTCGTCGCGCGCAAGAACGTCACCTACGCGGCGGCGATGGGCTCGGGCGGCGTCCTCGCCGACCCGGGCCGACGACGGCCGGCCGCTCCCGAGCCACGGTTCGCGCTCGACGACCTCTCGGTCCCCGAGCGCGTGACGACGGCCGGTTCGTTCGACGTCTCGCTGACGGTCACGAACGTCTCGGACGTCGACGGCCGGTTCCTGGCGGCGCTCCGCTGGCCGACGACGGAACGGCGACGCTCGGCGTACGGGGACACGTCGAGGCGGCGCGAACGGTCCGCGTCAGGGGGACGCCGACTCCGTCGTCTTAGCTTCCGTAGGTCCGGTCGAGGTAGGCGACGATGTCGTCGCTCTCGGCCATCCCCTCGATATCGTTGTCGGGGTCGACCAGCACGGGCACGCCCGTCTGGCCGCTGACCTCCTTCACTTCTGTCCGGTCGCCGTGCGACCGCGGCACCTCGATCGACTCGTAGTCGAGACCGAGGTCGGATAGCTTCGTCTTGACTTTCGCGCAGTAGGGACAGCCCGGCAGTTCGTACAGCGTCAGGTTCGACATGATCGTGTGGAGAACCGCCGCCCACAAGAAGTGTTCGCCGTGCGGCGGGCGACGCGCACAGGACCCCCCGACGACCGGGCTTACCGGACCCGCGCGGCCGCTCGCCCGGCGGTGTCGGCGATCTGTCGCCGCGCGAGAACGGCCTCGGCGCCCGCCCACCCGAGGACGACCAGCAGCGCCAGCGCGAGGTACGCGAGGCTCCACGGCGCCATCCAGACGGGCCGCACCCACGGCGCGACGTGGGCCCACCGAGCGGCGAACGCCGACGTCGGCGACGCGAGCGGCGTCCCCGAGAACCGGACCGAGAGCCACTCGCCCGGCCCGATCCGGCCGGCGGCCTCGCTCTCCCCGCCGGTGACCTCGTAGCTCCCCGTCGCGTTCTGCTCGGCGATCGTCGGCCCGTTCGACCCGTCGCCGGCCGCGACCCGTTCCGCGTCGTACGGCCCCCACGTCGCGTAGTACTCCCAGACCACCTCGCCGGTCGGCGTCACCTCGACCACCCGGTGGTTCAGCGTGTCGGTGACCAGGGTGTTGCCGTTCGGGAGCCGGTCGGCGTCGCGGGGCCAGCTCAGGTTGCCCGAGAGCGTCCAGGTGCGCACCCACTCGCCGTCGCGGCGGGCGTACTCGACCACGCGGTCGTTCTCGGAGTCCGCGACGAGAACGGTCGGCTCCCCGTTCGGGCCGGCGAGGAGGTCGGGGTTGTGCTGCTCGTGGAGGATCCCGTGGGCCTCGTCCTCGCCGAGGCGCCAGACGATCGCTTTTGTCTCGCGGTCGATCTTGATAACCTGGTCGAAGTTCCGCGGCGAGACGAGGAAGGCAGAGCCGTTGTCGACGGGGTCGACGTCGTTGACGTGGCTCCAGTCCTCGTCGAAGCCGCCGTCGGTGTCGTTCGGGTAGTGGTCGCGGAAGCGCCACTCCCAGGTAACAGTGTCCGTCTCGCGGTCGTAGACGAACACGCGGTCGTTCGAGACGCCGGTCGTCTCGTTGGTGTTGCGCATGTTCGCCACCACGAGGTCCCCGTTCGGGAGGAGGTCGACGTCGTGGGTGTCCCTGATGTCGAGGCGCTCGCGCCACACCACCTCGCGGGTCTCGCGGTCCATCCGGAGGACAACCGTGTCGTGCCGGGAGATGGAGGTGACGAGCAGGTCGTCGTCGGGCAGCGGGTCGACGTCGTAGTACCACGACGCCCGGTTCGTCCCGTCGTACACCCACGCGGTTTCGGCGTCGGGCTCGACGCCGACCAGCCGCGGGGGCTTTTTGACGTTTCCGGCGCCGTCGAGGTGAAAGCCCTGGACGCCGACGACAGTCTGGCTTCCGGCGGGTTCGCTCACCCGGCCGTTGCCGAGGTTCGGCTGGGCGTCGGGTTCGTATGCGAGGGTCGTTCCGGCGCTTGCGAGCACGAGCGAGCCGACGAGGAGAGCAACGAGGCCGCGAGCGAGGCGTCGACGGTCCACGCTACGGGGGTCGAGACGGCGTCGAGCATAAGCCTCGTGGATCGTCTAGAGCGTGCCGGTCAACACGCCGCTCGTCCGGACGAAAAAGTAGACGACGAACGCGCCCGCGAGGACGTAGTGGCCGGCCCGGAGCTCCGACCCCTTTCCGGAGGCGAGCTTCACGACCGGGTAGGCGACGATACCCGCCGCGATGCCGTACGCGATGGAGTACGTAAACGGCATCACGAGGATCGTCAGGCCCGCGGGGATAGCGTCGGTGACGTCCTCCCACGCGATCTCGACCGCGTTCCGGAGCATCACGACGCCGATGACGACCAGCGCGATGTGGGAGGCGTACAGGGGGACGGCGGTCGCGAGCGGCACCAGCGCGAGCGCGAACACGAAGAGGACGCCGACGGTCAGCGCCGTCAGCCCCGTGCGGCCGCCCTCCTCGACGCCCGAGGCCGACTCGATGTACGTCGTCACGGTCGAGGTGCCGAGCGCCCCGCCGACGGTGGTGCCGACGGCGTCGGCCATCAGCGGTCGGTCGATGTCCGGCAGGTCGCCGTTCTCGTCGAGGAACCCGCCGGCCTGTCCGACGCCGACGAGCGTCCCCGCGGTGTCGAAGAAGTCGACGAAGAAGAACGTGAACACGATCAGCGCGAACGAGAACGCCTCGACGTTGCCGAGGCCGGCGACGAACGCGCCCGCCAGCGGCGTGATGTCGTACCGGGGCGCGAACGCCCGCGAGAAGTCGAGGCCGCCGTTGCGGACGAACGCCGGCGCGACCGTCCCGGGGTCGACGAGGCCGACGAACGTCACCGCCATCCCCGCCAGCGTCGTCAGCAGGATGCCGAGGATGATCGACCCGCGGACCCCGCGGGCGTAGAGCGCGAACGTCAGAAAGAGCCCGAGCACCGAGAGGATCGCGACCGGGTCCGAGGCGACCCCGCCGAGCGTCAGGAGCGTCGCCGGGTCGTCGACGACGACGTTCATCGCCTGGAGGCCGATGATGGTGAGAAACAGGCCGATCCCGCTTCCGACGGCCAGCTTCACCGGCTCCGGAAACACCCGGATGATGTACTCGCGGGCGCCGACCGCGGTGAGGACGATGAAGATCAGTCCCTCGGCGACGACGGCGGCGAGCGCCGTCTGCCACGGGACCCCGAGCGCGCCGACGACGGTGAACGCGAAGAAGGCGTTCAGCCCGAGCCCCGGCGCCTGCGCGAACGGCCGGTTGGCGTAGACGGCCATGATCAGCGTCGCCACCGCCGCCGCGAGGATGGTGACGACCGCGAGCATCGACACCACCGCCGGGCGCGAGAGCCCGGCGACCGCGATTCCCGGCGCGTTCTCGCCCGCCGCGAGGATGTTCGGGTTCACCACGACGATGTAGCTCATCGTCAGGAACGTGGTGATCCCGGCCAGCACCTCCGTCGACACCGACGTGTCGTGCTCGTCGAGGCTGAAGTAGTCTGCGAGTGCCCCCCTGAGGCCGCTCTCGCTCGTAGCCATGTGCTCCGTCGTGTAGTCATCTACTTGAATCTTGATGGCTCCGGCCGGCAGCGGATACCCACGTTCGTGGATCGACGGGTCAGTCGAGGGCCACGAGCGCCGCCACCGGCGCGTCGACGCGGTCGCGCGCCCGGGCCAGCCCCTCGTCCCCGGCGGCGATGAGAGCGGCGACGCCCACCACTGTCGCGCCCGCGCGGTCGGCGATGTCGAGCAGGAGCGTCTGTGTCTCGCCCGAGCGCACGAGGTCGTCGACGACCAGGACCCGGTCGCCCTCGTCGAGCGCCGCCCTGGGCAGGTAGTAGGTGAGTTCGATGCCCGACTCCAGGCGGTCGCGTGCCTCCACGAACTCCTCGACTGCCGTCTCGCGGGACTTCTTCGCGTACGCCACCCGCGCGCCGAGGTGGCTCGCGAGCGCCGCGCCGAAGGTGATTCCGTCCGTCGCTGCCGTCAGCACGACGTCGGGCGCGGGGTCGTCGAAGTCCGCCGCGACGACGGGCGCGAGCAGGTCGAGAAACGGCTGGTCGAAGACGACCTCGGAGTTGTCGACGTACCCCTCCGCGTCCAGCCGGATCCGCTCTTCGAGCTCCGAAACGACCGTCTCCCGGCCCGCGCCCTCGACAACCGCGCGGGCGCGCTCGACGCCCGGCAGGACGTGTCCGTTGACGTAGCGGTTGAGGTCGCCCGCCGGCAGCCCCGTCTCCGCGGCGAGTTCGTCGTACGTCCGGCTCCGCTTCAGCGCCCGGAGCACGGCAACGGCGCGGAGCTGGAGCCGTGCCTTCGCTGCCCTGTTCACACGGTCCGAGGGATCTACACGAACATGAATATGTTGGGTCGTCTCCGGGGCGCGGATAGCCACGGACGCGGCGAACGACGCACGCCTCCCGCGGCTCACGTCCGTTCGACGGCTCCGCCGTCTCACCTCGCGGCCCGGCTTCGCCGCGCGGTCGCCGCGGTCTGTCTCGCGGGCCGACTCACTCCGTTCGTTCGTCGCCCCGCGCGCCCAGCAGGTCGCTCGCGGTCACCAGCGGCTCCAGCTCGACGTCGCCGTCCGCGAGCAGTTCGCGCGCGCCCTCCTCGCGGTCGACGACGACCAGCACCCGCTCGACGACTGCGCCGGCCTCGCGGAGCGCTTCGACCGCGTCGAGCGCCGACTGACCCGTCGTCGCGACGTCCTCCAGCACGACGACCCGCTCGCCCGCGGTCAGGTCCCCCTCGATTCGGTTGCCGGTGCCGTACTCCTTCGTCGCCTTCCGGGCGATGAGATACGGCGTGCCAGTTTCGAGCGCCGTCGCCACCACCAGCGGCACCGCTCCCACCGCGACGCCGGCGAGCCGCTCCTCCCCGACCCGCTCTGCGAACGCCTCGGCGACCAGCGAGAGCGGCGTCGGGTCGGTGCCGAAGCGGTACTTGTCGACGTAGTACTCGCTCGTCCCGCCGTGTGAGAGCTCGAACTCGCCGTAGCGCACCGCGTCGGCCTCGCGCAGCGCGGCGACGAGGGCCTCGGTCTCGACCATACGCCGTTGGGCGGAGCAGACGGGTTAAGCGTACCTGACGGCGTCTCGCGCCTGCGGCTCACGCCGTTCGCGCCGCTCGTTCGCGCCTACGGCGCTCCCTGCTCCCGCTCGGCTTCGCCTCGCAGGAACTCCGCCGCGCGGGCCGACTCACTCCGTTCGTCGCCCCATGCTCACCACTCCTCGCGCGGTTCCTCCGTCACCGTACTCGGTCTCGGGACCCGCTCCCTTCGCCACCGGCGACTCTGTCGCCGGTTGCCCGCGGGAGCTTCGCTCCCGCGTCGGTCGCGCGTCCCGCTCACCACGGTTCCGTCTTCAACCCCGCCCCGTAGGCGGCGACGTTCGTCCCGAGGTGGAGCAGGGGCGTCGCCACGACCACGACAGCGATCGCGGGAAGCGAGAACGCCGCTCGGGTCCACGCCGGCGCGAACAGGCCGGCGAGCGCGAGCGCGCCGGCGACGAAGTCGAGCTGGTCCAGCCCGGGGACGGCGGCGCCGCGCTCGCGGTCCAGCCGTCGCTTGAGAAAGGAGGCGCCGACGTCGCCGAGCATCGCGCCCGCGGCGAGGCCGAGCGCCGCGAGGAGCGGGAAGGCGACGAGGTCGACGCCGAGACGCGCGGCGACGGCCGGCCGCGCGAGGTTGAGCGCGCCGGCGACGAGGAGGCCGACGCCGATCCCCCCGGCTGTTCCGCGCCACGTCTTCCCGTCGCCGAGCAGGCGCCGCCCGCCGAGGGTGCGACCGCCGTCGATCGGGGGACCGCCGCCGAGCAGCACCGCGGCGTTGTTGGGGACGTACGCGGGCAGCATCGCCCAGAGCGCCCCGGCGACGAGCGCGGCCCAGTCCATGCGCGGGATGCGGGAGCCCCGGTCTTAGCCTCGGTGGTCCGCGATCCGTTCGCCCGCGTCGAGCCCGGAGCGCACGGCGGCGTGGACGCGCGGCGCGCCCGCCACCCAGTCGCCGGCGACGTGGAGGTTCGTCGCGGCGGCGTCCTCGACCGGTCCGCGCGCCACGGCGTCGTCGGCGAGCGCGTACCGCCAGAACTGGCTGTCGGTCCACGCCGGCTCCGCGAGGCGGTCGTCGCCGACCACGCGCGCGGCGTGGCCGGCGAGTTCGGCGGTCGCCGCCTCCGGCTCCGCCTCGGCGTGGGCGACCGACCACTCGGGGTTCGCCTGGACGACGAGGACGGTCTGGCCCGCCGGAACGTGGCCCGGCTTGCACTCCTCGCGGGAGATCCACCCGACCTCGTGGTCGCGCTCGGGGTTGACCAGCGCGTAGTAGGGGCGGTCGAGTTCGAACTCGTAGCCACAGACGGCGGTGTAGATCGAGCGGTACGGCACCGCCTCGGCGGCGTCGGCGAGAGCGACGCGGCGCGCGCCCGGCTCGCCCGCGCGGAGCAGCCGCGCGGTCTGTGGCGCCGGCGGGGTGAGCACCAGGTCGTCGAACGGCCCCCACTCCTCGCCGTCGTCGTCGACGACGACCCAGCGGTCGTCGTCCCGAACGAGGCGGCGCACCCGGACGCCGTGGCGGATTCGCGCGTCCGTCCGGTCGAACAGGCGCGCCGCGAGCGTCGCGATCCCCGTCTCGTAGCTCCACTTGTGCCCCTCTGTCGCCCGTCCCTGGTCGACCGCGCCGTCGGCGTCGAAGACGTGGATCGACCCCTCGGTCTCGACCAGCCCCTCGCGCAGCGGTCCGGTCACGAGGTCGGCCACCCGCTCGTCGTCGTCCTTGAGGTAGTTCGCGCCGTAGTCGTAGGTGACCTGGCCGCGCCCCCGTCCCCGGGTTCGGGTGGCCGCGCGCCCGCAGACGACGTCTGACTTCTCGAGGACGGTGACGGTCGCGTGGTCGTCGAGGGCGTGGGCGGCGGCCGCGCCCGCCGCGCCCGCGCCGACGATACCGACGTGTGACATATCGCAGGCTGGGTCGCCCGCGGCAAAAACCCGCGGTCAGCCGTCCGTCGTCCCCGGTCGTCTGGGCCGCGCACCTGTCTGCTCGCTCGCGCCCCGCGTCACCCCTCCTCGCCAGGGTCCGGGTCGATCCCCAGTTCGCGCAGCTCCTCGGGCGTGAGCGCCGCCTCCTCGCCGACGGCGATGCCGCTCGTCACGACGCTCTGGATACCCTCCTCGACGGTCATATCCAGATCTCTGATCCGGTCGTCAGGCAGGTGCGCGAGGAACCCGCCCATCACGGGGTTGGGCGCGAGCGGGAGAAAGAGCGTGGTCATCTCGGCCTCGCGGGCCGACCGGCGGATCGACCGCGGCGGCGTGGTCGTCTCGAACCCGAGGACGAACGAGCCGTCGCGCGGGAACTCGACCAGCTTCACCGACCGGAAGTTCTCGGCCTCCGACTCGAGCACCGCGTCGCCCATCCTGCGGAAGCCACGGTAGACCGACCCCAGGCCGGGGACGATCGAGAACAGGTAGTCGAAGGCGTCGACCAGCCGTTCGCCGTAGCGGTTGCGCGCGAGCGACCCCACGACAACGACGACGACGCCGAGGATGAGCATCGCCGTGATCTCGGAGACGAACTCGACCGTACTGCCGTAGATCCCGACCTCGACGAGGAAGGCGACGACGACGTTCGAGCGCACCGTCCCGAGGACGCCGACGAACCGGAGGATCTTCACGATCGGGTCGAGCACCGAGACGATGATCCCGAGCGCCGCGTCGAGGACGTAGACGGTGACGACGACGGGGAGGAGCGTCACCACGCCGGTCAGGGCCACGTCGACGGCGGACTGGTAGACCGACCGGCTGGCGGCGCGCGCGGTACGAACGGGGTAGGGCGGGTCGTCTGGACCGGTCGCCATACCTCCCGATCGGCCCAGAGACCCGTAACGACGGCGCCGGCCCGCGTCGCCACCCGTGTGACGTCTCCCGTAACGGTTTACGGCTGGACTCCGTAACGAACGTCTGTGAGACTTCCAGAGACACGAGACCTGTTCACTCGCAGACTGTCGTTCCCGATCACGACCGAGGCAGTGATAGACGAGATCGGCGAGGTGTCACTGGAGGCGCCGATGGGCGACGACGAGACGGTCGCCGAGGTGCTGTCGCGGTGTCCCGAGGAGCGGTTCGACTCCGCCGACGCCCTGTACGACGCGCTGGTGACGTTCGTCGGCGACGCGTTCGTCGGGCGGAAACACTACGACGACCGCGGGTCACAGGCCGGGATGGACGACGAGGAGGTGTCGTTCTGATGGGGCTCACGCTCGTCTCCGGCATCCCCGGAGTGGGTGCGTCCACCGTCTGCGAGACGGCGCGCCGCCACCTCGACGACGACGTCCAGCTGTTGAACTTCCGGGACGTGATGCTCGAACAGGCGGCCGCACACGGGCTCGCGGGCCAGCGTGCGGAGCTCAACAGCCTCTCGCCCCGCGAGATCCGACGGCTCCAGCGCCGCGCGGGCGAGTACGTCGCCGACCGGAGCGCGGCCCACGAGGTGTTGCTCAACACCTACCTCGCGGCCGAGACGACCGAGGGCTACCTGACGGGGCTGGCCGACGACGGCTTCGACGGCGTCTTGCCCGACCGATTCGTCGTCATCGAGGCGTCGCCGGAGGCTATCGTCGAGCGACGGCTCCAGAGCGACCGCGACTACGGCGACCCTTCCCCCCGCGAGGTGCAGTTCCAGCAGGATATCAACCGGACCGCGACGGTGTCGCTCGCGTCGGAGGCCGCGAGTCCGGTTCGCCACCTCGAGAACGAGGGGCCGGTCGACCCGACGGCCGAGTCGCTCGTCGAGGCGATCCACGTCGAGTAGACGGCCACCGCCGCCGGTGTCCGGGAGAGTAGTTTTGTGTCTCTCGTTCCTGGGTAGCTCTACGATGCACCGCGACACGACACCGCCCGACGCTCCCGGCGCGTGACGGAGATGACCTTCGACACGGTCGACGCGGACGACGTGCGGCCGAGCGACCTCGTCGGCGCCGCCGTCCAGCGACGCGAGGACCCCCACCTCATCACCGGCGACGCGGAGTACACCGACGACATCTCCTACCCGGACGAGGCCCACCTCGCGCTGCTCGGGAGCCGGTACGGCCACGCCCGGGTGGCGTCGGTCGACGTGAGCGAGGCCGCGGCCGCCGACGAGGTTCTCGGCGCGTACACGTGGGCGGACATCGAGCGGTCGGACGCCCCGGGCTACATGCCGACCGACGACCCCGCGGGCGGGGGCGCCGAGTCCGACACCGAGACCGGGGCCGTCGCGCCGGACCGGCCGCTCCTGGCCGACGGGACGGTCACCTTCCAGGGACAGCCGGTCGCGGCCGTGGTCGCCGAGAGCCGCGTTGCAGCCCGCGACGCGCTCGACGCGGTCGCGGTCGACTACGAGCGCCTCGACGCGGTGGTCGACCCCGTCGCGGCGCGTTCGGACGACGCCCCGACCGTCCACGACTCCGCCCCGGGAAACGTCGCCTTCGACTGGTCGACCGGGGACGCGGCGGCGGCCGACGCGGCGGTCGAGGCCGCGGACAACGTTGTCGACCTCGACCTCGAGATCAACCGGGTCGCTCCGACCGCGATGGAGCCCCGGGCCGCGGTCGCGCGGTACCGCGCCGCCGACGGCGAACTCGCCGTCGAGATGTCCACCCAGAACCCCCACCAGGTTCAGGCGGACCTCGCCGAGACGCTCGGCCTCCCGGACCACCGGATTCGGGTGCGCCCGCCGGACGTGGGCGGCGGGTTCGGCGCGAAGCTCTGGCCGTACACCGGACACCTGCTCGCGGCGTGGTGCGCGATAGCGCTCGACCGCCCGGTGAAATGGGTCGCGTCCCGGACCGAGGAGTTCGAGTCGATGATCCACGCCCGCCACCACCTCGTCCAGGCCGAGGCGGGCGTCGACGACGACGGCCGGCTCCGGGGCTTTCGTGCCGAGACGACGGTGCCGGTCGGCGGCGAACTGATCCCGGGCGGGTCGGGAGTGCCCACCAACCTCGGGATCATGGCCAACGGCCAGTACGACGTCGAGGCGGCGTACGTCCACACCACGGGCGTGTTCACGAACACCGCGCCCACGTCGGCCTACCGCGGCGCGGGTCGGCCGGAGGCGACGTACTTCATCGAGCGGCTCGCCAAGCGCGCCTCGCGCGAACTCGGGATCGACCCGGCCGAGTTCCGGCGGCGGAACTTCATCGACCCCGACCAGTTCCCCTACGAGACGGGGCTCGGGCGCACGTACGACTCGGGCGAGTACGACAAGACGCTGACCCGGGCGCTCTCGATGGTCGACTACGAGCGGTTCCGCGAGCGGCAGGCCGCGGCCCGCGAGGAGGGCCGGTACCTCGGGGTCGGTCTCTCCGCGTACGTCGAGGCCTGTGGCTCCGCCCCCGGGCGGCTGGAGAGCGGCCTCGTGCGCGTCAAGCCCTCGGGCGGCGTCGTGGTCAAGACCGGCACCGCGGAGATCGGCACGGGCCACCGCACCGCGTACACCCAGATCGCCGCGAGCGTTCTCGGCGTCTCCTTCGACGACGTCGAGGTCCAGGAGGGCGACACCGCGGTCGTCGCGGAGGGAAACGGCACCTCCGGGAGCCGCGCGATGCCCGTCGCCGGCAGCGCCGTCGAGGAGAGCGCGCGGGAGGTGGTCGAGACGGCCCGACAGATCGCCGCGGACCGGCTGGAGGTCGCCCCCGAGGACGTCGAGGCCGCGGACGGCGAGTTCCACGTCACCGGCGCGCCGGGCCGGTCGGTGTCGCTCCGGGCGGTCGCGGCGGTCGCCTACGACGGGCGCGACGGGCTCCCCGAGGGCGTCGACCCCGGGCTGGAGGCCACGACGTACTTCGACCCGGCGAACTACACATTCCCGTTCGGCACCCACGCCGCGACGGTGGAGGTCGACCCCGAGACGGGCGAGGTCGACCTCCGGCGGTACGTCGCCGTCGACGACGTGGGCACCCAGATCAACCCGAAGATAGTCGAGGGGCAGATCCACGGCGGGGTCGTCCAGGGCATCGGGCAGGCGCTCACCGAGGAGGCCGTCTACGACGACAACGGGACGCTCCTGACCGGGTCGCTCCAGGACTACGCGATGCCCACGGCCGACACCACCGTCGACATCGAGTGGGACTCGACGGTGACGCCCTGCCCGCACAACCCGCTGGGGGTCAAAGGCGTCGGCGAGGCGGGCGCTATCGCCGCGCCGCCCGCGGTCGTCAACGCCGCGGTCGACGCCCTCGAGCCGTTCGGGGTCGAGACGCTCGACACGCCGCTCACCTCGGAGCGGGTCTGGCGGGCGATCCACGACGCCGACTGACCGGACGGCCGCGCCGCTCCGCGCGCCGACGCGTTCCGCCCGGTCCGGCTACTCGTCGTCCGGTCGCTCGTCCACGAGCCGCCGGCGGCGCCGGCGTTTCTGGAGGTGCTCGCGGACCAGCGTGCCGACGACGGTCAGGACGACCGCGGTCTGGAGCCCCGCGACCGCGACGAACCCCGGTGTCACCCCACCCACGTCTCACCCGAGTCGCCTCGGCCTTGAAATCCTTTCTGGCACCTCGGAGGCCGGACACGTCGGCTCTCGGGAGAGTTCGGACCGCCGACCAGCTAAGCGTCCTGCGCGACCACGAGGTCGAACGGGACGTCTGCTGGCTCGTCGTCCGGGGTGAGGTAGCCCGTCGCGAACGCGGTGTACACCGACCCGCCGTTCAGGCTCACGTCGTAGTCGGCGACGACCTCGCCGTCGTTCGCCTCGGTGTCGCCGCGGAGCTGGACGGTGTAGTCGTTGGCTCCGACGTCGACGTAGCCGGACTCGCCGAAGGCGACGCCGTCGAACAGCACGGGACCGGCGTTGACCGTCACGTCGACGGCGGGGGCGTCGGGGGAGGCGTGGACGACGCGGAGCCGGGCGGTGTCGCTCCCGGGGGCCGCGTTGTCGTCCTCCAGCACGAGAGGCGCGAACGGCTCGTCGGCGCCGTCGCCGACCTCGCCGGCCGCGGCGACGGTGTAGTCCGTCCCGGCCGCGACGGTCACGTCGCCTGCGAACACCGACGCGTCGGGGTCGCCCGCGGCGGTGATCTCGACCGCCCGGGTCCCGGCCGGCACCTCCAGGTAGTCGCTGACGGTCGTGAACGCCACGTCCTCGAGGACGGCCGAGCCGTCCACGTAGACGTCGACGTTCGGGGCGTTCGGCGAGACGTGCGCGACGCGGACGCGGCCGGTGCCGCCGTCCGGCGTGCCGACGTCGACCATCCCGCCGCCGCCGGTGTCCCGTGCGACGAGCAGGTCGAACGCGGTGTCGGCGGGCTCGTCGTCCGGGGTGAGGTAGCCCGCCGCGAACGCGGTGTAGACCTGTCCGCCGGCGAGATTCAGGTCGTAGCTCGCGACCACGTCGCCGTCGTTCGCCTCGGTGTCGCCGCGGAGCTGGACGGTGTAGTCGCCCGCGGGGACCTCGACGTAGCCGCTCTCGCCGAACGCGACGCCGTCGAACAGCGCGTCGCCGCTCGACGCGGCCGTCACGTCGACGGCGGGGGCGTCGGGGGAGGCGTGGACGACCCGGAGGCGAGCGGTGTCGTCGCCCGGGGCCGCGTTGTCGTCCTCCAGCACGAGGGGCGCGAACGGCTCGTCGGCGCCGTCGCCGACCTCGCCGGCCGCGGCGACGGTGTAGGCGGCGCCGGCCGCGACCGACACCGCGCCCTCGAAGACGGTCGGCCCGCCTCCCGCCGCGGTGATCGTGACCTGTCGCTCGCCCGCCGGCACCTCCAGGTAGCCGCTCACCGCGCCGAAGGCCACGTCCTCCAGGACGGTCGACCCGTCGACGGCGACGTCGACGTTCGGGGCGTTCGGGGACATGTGTGCGACCCGGACCATCGCGGTCCCCTGGGGCGTCGGGGACTCGGTGGCCGTCGCCGTCGGCGTCTCGGTGGGCGTGGCCGTCTCCATCCCGCCCTCGGTCGGTGTCTCGGTGTCGCCCCCGCCGCCGCCTCCGGAACAGCCGGCGAGGCCGACTGCGACGCCGGTTCCGACTCCGAGCAGTACGCGCCGCCGCGTCGTCGAGTCTGACATCGAACGAACGGAGGGCCGAGACCGGGTTGAATCATTTCGTGACTCGGACTCAACTCTCCCGAAGATCCGACGAAGAAGCCTCGAAACGTGATTTTATGAGGGTCTGGACGAATGGAGAGATCCCGACGACCGATGGCTCGTTCCCCGCGTCTGTCCCCCCGCGTCGCCGCTCTCGCAGCCGGGCGAGCCCGCCGGCCGCGGATGCGGTGGCTTCTTTTTCCGACCGGTCGGGAGACCACCTGGAATGGAGACGGTCCTCTGGCAGGCCCTCGCCGGCACGCGCGGAGGACCGAACCGGGCCCGGATTCTGCGGCTGCTGGAGGAGCGCCCGCGGAACGCGAACCAGCTGGCCGAGGAGCTCGACCTGGCGTACAACACCGTCCGGCACCACCTCGACGTGCTCGAACGGAACGGGATCGTCACGAGCAGCGACGCCGACTACGGGACGGTCTACCTGCCGAGCGACCGGGCGAGAGCGCACTGGGAGACCGTCGAGGAGATCGTCTCGCGGATGGAGGACTGAGATGAGCCACGCACGAACCTACCGGCAGACGAGCGGGGGGATCGCATGAGTCTGATACTCGACGCGGCGCGGGTCGCCGCCGCGGTCAACGTCGTGCTCTTGCTCGGGCTGCTCGTCATCTGGGGACGGACCTACCGCGAGGTCCGGGCGCCGCTCACGCTCGGGACGATGGCCTTCGCCGCGTTCCTCCTCGCCGAGAACGCCGTGGCGCTTTACTTCTACTTCAACGCCCCCGCGATGCCGCCGCTCGCGGTCGAGTTCATGATGGTGCTCCAGATCCTCGAGACGGTCGGTATCGCCGTGCTGGCGTACGTGACCTGGCAGTAACCCAGAGGGTATACCAGCCTCCCGCCCCTTCCTCGGCCGTGCCCGACGTCTCCCTCTACGACTCGCTGGACGGACAGGTCGCCCTCGTCACGGGCGCGACGCGCGGCATCGGCGCGCGGGTCGCGGCCGACCTCGCCGACCGCGGCGCGACCGTGTACGCCGGCGCGCGCGACACCGACGACGTGGACGACCCGGCCCTGCGCCCCGTGGCACTCGACGTGACCGAGGACGACCAGATCGCGGCCGCGGCCGACCGGATCGACGAGGAGGCCGGTCGGCTCGACGTCCTCGTCAACAACGCCGGCGTGTTCGCGCGCGCCGGGCCGCTCCACGAGACGGAGGTGACCGATATCGACCGGACGTTCGCGGTGAACCTCCGCGGGCCGACGCTCGTGACCCGCGCCGCGCTCCCGCTTCTCCGCGAGACGGAGCGCCCGCGGGTCGTGACGCTCTCCTCGGGGCTCGGCCGGTACACCGACGGCTCGATGGGCGGGGGCTACCCGCCCTACCGGATCTCGAAGGTCGGCGTCGGCGGCCTGACGGCGTACCTCCACGCCGAGTACGGGGACGAGGGACTGCTCGCGAGCGGCGTCTCGCCCGGGTGGGTCCGCACGGAGATGGGCGGCTCCGGGGCGCACCGGAGCGTCGAGACGGGTGCGGAGACGCCCGTGTGGCTCGCACGGATGCGCGACGGGCCGGGCGGGAAGCTCTGGAAGGACAAGGAGGTCGTGTCGTGGTGAGCGCGGGGCGTGACCAGGTTCGGCCCCACGGCCGCCGCTGCGACACCGCTCGCGTGGCTCTCCCTCCCGAAGCGGTGGTGTTTTTGCACACAGTGTCACCCGCTCGTCGCGCCGCCCGCTGTGTCGCCACGAACTGCAAGTAACGATAATCATAATTTTTATACATCCAAAATCGCTGTTGTTGTATGCTGTGTCAAGGAGTTCTCTCCCGCGACGTCGATTCATCGAGGCGGTCGGTATCGGAGGCATCGTTGGACTGGCTGGCTGTTCCGGCTCGGGTGGGTCCGGAACGGAGGGCTCGGGTGGGTCCGG
>JAZKRX010000049.1:0-17621 GCA_036626375.1 Haloferacaceae archaeon | reverse complement strand
GCGCCGTAGAGGTCGAACGGCTCGTCCGGCCAGTCGGAGTTGACGTCGCTCCACGTCTCGGGCGCGGTGTCGGGCGACCAGATCTCCCGTAGCGTCTCGATGCTTATCGAGTCCACCCAGTCGTTGTCGTTGTTGACGACGACGGTGAGCGCGTCCTGCGCGATGAAGAACTCGACCGGCTCGAACCCGTTGTCCCGGCAGCGCTGGACCTCCTCGTCGGCGATCGGCCGGCTCGCGTTGTTGATGTCGCTGTCGGTCGGGATGAAGACGTTCTCGAACCCGCCGGAGCTCCCGTCCCGGGTGAGGTTGAAGCTCACCTCGGAGTGGTTCTGCTGGAACCGCCGGCTGACCTCCTGGGCGACCGGGTAGACCGTACTGCTACCCGAAATACGGATGTCACCGGAGAGCTGCGACCCGCCGGACCCACCGGAGCCGCTGCCGCCGCCGGAGCCGCCGGACCCACCGGAGCCGCTGCCGCCGCCGGAGCCGCCGGACCCACCGGAGCCGCCGCCACCGCCACCGCCAGAGCAGCCGGCGAGGGCCGCAACCCCGACAACCCCCGACGTGGTAATGAACTTGCGCCGAGACACGCGTCCACCGCTTCGCTTGTCCTCAGGCATCAGTCGATATCAAAATAGACCGAATAAAGGTCTTTTCTATGAGAGCGCTATGGTAGTATATATTTATATTGTTTACTATATTGAAACCTCTACGAATCCGCCCACTGCCGCGCCCGCCGTCGAGTCGGTCCGACACACCGGACGCCGGCCAGCTCGGCCTCACGGCCCGGACGCGCGCTCCACCAGTCGGCGCGCGTGCCTGGCGGCCCGTCATCGTCTCCCGCGCCGAGCGTCGTCCGTGGAGTATATAACCGATAGAGCGTTCGCACCTAGACGGCAGCAGTTTGCCCGTGTTCGTCGTATTCTAGGTGAATGGGGGAGTGTATATAGATAGAGCCAGATTTATGTTCTCCTGCGGACCACGACGGGGCATGGTCGAGACGCGGAAGGTCCAGGTGACCGGCGGGTCGACGTACACTGTCTCAATCCCGAAAGGGTGGGCGACAGACAACGGCGTCAGCGCTGGGAGCGAGGTTGCGTTCTACCCCGAGGGCGACTCGCTCTTTCTGACCCCCCAGACGGGCGACGAGCGCACGGAGGGGACGCTCGACATCAGCGACCTGTCGGGCGAGGAGCTCCGCCGCGCCGTGATGACGATGTACGTGAGCGGGTTCGACATCATCGCGCTGGAGAGCGGGCGGATCACGACCGAACAGCGCCGAACGATCCGCGAGGCGACGCAGGGACTCGTCGGCCTCGAGGTGCTCGAAGAGACCCGCGACCGCGTGGTGATCCGCGACCTGCTCGACTCCTCGGAGCTCTCGATCCACAACGCGGTCACGCGGATGCGGCTCATCTCGCTCTCGATGCTGGAGGACGCGGTCGCCGCGCTCGTCGAGGACGACGCCGACCTCGCGAGCGACGTGATCCAGCGCGACGACGACGTCGACCGCCTCTGGCTCGTCGTCTCACGCATCTTCCGTGCCACCATCCGCACGCCGAAGGCCGCCGAGGAGCTCGGCGTCCCCCGCGAGGTCTGTTTCGACTACCACTCCGCCGCGCGCCAGCTCGAACGGGTCGCGGACCACGCGACGAAGATCGCCCACCTCACGCGGGAGTTCGAGGGGTCGCCACCGGCCGAGGTGGCCGAGGCGCTCGACGAGCTCCACGACGAGGCGGTCGAGGTCATCGAGCGGGGGATGGACGCGCTGTTCATCGAGGACAGCACCGAGGCGACCCGGCTCGCGAACGACGCGCGCGAGGCCGTCCCGGGGATCGACGAGCGGGCCCGCGAGATCGACGCGTACCTCCGGGACCTCGACCCGGCGCGGGCGCAACTGCTGGGTCTCGTTGTGGACTCGCTCTCCCGGAGCGCCGACTACGGCGGGAACGTCGCCGAGACGGCGCTCCAGAAGGCGGCGCCGACGCCGTGAACGCGGGGCGGCGCGAAGCGCCGGGCCGCGAGGCGGAGCGGGGAACGGAGTGACCCGCGGAGCGGCGGGCGTGGCGCGACCGACGCGAGCGCCGCGAGACCGGGCGCGGTGAGCGGAGCGAACCGCGGGAGGAAAAAAAAGCGCGCGGCGGCGCGAAGCGCCGGCCCGCGAGGCGGAGCAGTCGCTCTGTGATGGTCCTACTGTCGTTCCGTGTGGCGTCCAAACCGGACTCGATTCCCGCACCTCGGACGGCGTCGAGGGCCGCCTCACTCCTCCGTCGTTCGGCGCCCCTCGTTACTCGTTCACGATAACCGCGTTGACCTGCCCGGTCTGGCCGGGGCGAGAGGTCACGCGGGCCGTGCCGGCGCTGGTCTCGATCAGCGCGCCCTTCGTGACGATGTTCCGCCGGACGTAGTTCGGGTTCGCGGGGTTCTCGACGACGTTCTCGATTGTCGCCTCCACGGTCTCGCCGCCGTCGGCGACGTGGGCGACGTCCGTCGAGAGCGCGCGGGTCTTCGTCGTGCTGCCCCGGGAGTCGACGGTCTGAAATCGTGGCTCGCCGACGGTCGTCTCTGTCGGGTCGCGGCCGAGCTGGTGGCGCTTCTTCTTGCGCGGGCGCACGCGACGCCCGCCGGTTCGCTTCCGCGGCGAGGGCCCCTGGTCTTTCATACCCTCTTCTGCCGCGGGCGCGCACTTGAACCGCTCGGATCGGCTCCGAGTGGTTTGAATATCTCCGGGCGAGCAGTCGGGCCGTGAGCCTGGAGGCCGCCGCCGCCGTCCCCTTCCGCGACGAGGGGACCGACCGCGTGAGCGAGGGCGCGTTCGTCGTCGCCCTGTCGCTCGACCGCGACTGGTTCTCGCCGGACCAGGCCAAGCGGCTGGTCGACGTCGCGGCGGGACGGGGGCTGATCGAGCGCGACGGCAACGACGTGATCGCCCAGTTCGACCCCACGGCGGTCGCGGTGCCGGACGACTTCGCGCCCGACGAGTCGGTGCTGCGCGAGCAGTCGGCGTTCGAGCAGATCCTCGACCGCGTGGTCGCGGCGGGTGCCGAGAAACAGGCCGCCGTCGCCGCCATCAACGACCGGCAGCGCGAACTCGGCGTGACGCTGGAGGCCGCGGCCGTCCTCTACGCCCGGCGGCGCGGGGTCGACGTGAGCGAGGCTACAGAGCAGGTCCTCGCCGACCTGCGGAGCGACGAGGACTGACGGGCGACCGACTTTTCTCACCTCCGCCCGCAGATCCGCCGTGACGCTCGACCCCGTCCACGTCGAGGGGATCGCCGACCTCGCGAGCGCGATTGCCCGCACGGTCGACGACTCGGACCACCCCGACCTCGCGCGCACGGTCTGGGAGGAGTACCTCCCGCTGTACGACGACGGCCCGGTCGTCGAACCGGTCGGCGAGAAGCGCCTGCGCTCCGCCGACGTGGACGAGGCCGCGCTCTCGGACCCCCCCTTCTCGACCGTCCACGGCGTCGACTCCGGGACGATCAACCCGACGACGTTCCAGAACGGCCTCGTCATCGACGTCGCGCAGGCCGCGATGGCGTCGGTCCCCACCGACCTGGACCTCCACCGCTCCCGGCACCTCGTCGCGACGGTCCACGCCAGCGACACCACGATCAGCTTCCCCGAGGACTGGACGACCTACGACGACGGCTACAGCCGCCAGCGCGTCCTCCACGCCCCGCGGGTGAGCCGCTACGCCGAGGGCGTCGTCCACGCGCTCTCGCTCTACCTCGCGGAGTCGACCCACGCGCGCTACCACGCCAACGTCGTCTCCGACCTCCTCGTGCTGGACGGGCCGCTCTACCCCACCGAACTGCTCTCCTGGCGCGAGCGCGACCGCGAACTCGCCGCGGTCGCCGCCGAGGCGACGCCCCGCGCCGTCGTCGAGAACTACGTCCGCTTGGTCGAGACGTTCGTCGAACGCGGCGTGCCCGTGGTCGGGTTCGTCAAGACGCCCTCCGGGGGGACGCTCACGAACGAACTCCGGGCGCGCGGCGTGCGCTCGCCGTGGCCCGACGACACCGCCCTCTTTCGGCGCCTGCTCGAACGCCGCGAGGACGGCGAGCGCCTCACCGACCGCCTCACGTTCACCTCGTGGCTCCGCTCTCGCGGCGGCACGGACGGCGCACTCGCCGCCGACGGCGACGCCTTCGGCGTCGAGCGCCGGCTCGACCCCGCGGCCTACGAGGTGACGACGATGTACGTCTACGACCCTCGGGTGGACGTCTGTTACCGCGTCGAGGCGCCGTACGCGGCGGTCGAGGACGACGCCGACCGGGACGCGCTGACGCGACAGGTGGTCCACGACGTCGCGGTCGGACGCGGCCCGCCGCCGGCCGTCGAGAAGGCGGACGAACTCGCACGGATCGGCCGCCCGGAGAAGGCGTCGCTCCGCCGGAAGTTCGAGCAGCGCCTGGACAGCGAGCGGGTGCGGACGTACGACGAGGTTCGGTGGGAGGAGTAGCGCGGGGCGCGACCGGAGTTCCCGTGAGGAGGCACGACGAACGGGAGCAGGGGTCGACAGCGACCGAGGGAGCGGCCCGCGAGACCGACCGCGGCGACTGCGCGGTGCGCCGAAGGCGCGCCGCGAGGTGAGGCAACGCGGGAGCAGAGCTCCCGCGCGCAACCGGCGACGCAGTCGCCGGTGACGGCGAAGCCGTCGAACGGACGTGAGCCGCGGGAGGTGCGGTGGACAGAGTACGGCCCCGCGGTCGCCTCAGACTGCCTCTGCGTCCGCGCCGTCGTCCACGCGCTCCTCCTCGATCCGCACCGCGTCGCCGGGGACGCCGACCCGCGCGAACTGCGTCCGGATGTGTTCGCGCGCGGCCGCGAGCGCGTCCTCGCGGGTCTCGAACCCGCGGGGCATCGGCGTCTCGAACGCCACCCGCAGTTCTTTCCCCCCAATCTCCGCGACCGACCCGCCGCTCTCGACCTCGTAGAACTCGTCACAGACCCAGACGTACGGCGCCTCCTCGACGGGCGCGCCCTTGAACCGGGGCGGCTCCTCGCCGCGCTCGAACACCGTGCCCGTGAGCGCCGTCCCTCCGCCGTGGCCGCGGACCAGTATCACGCCCTTCCTCGGAGCGCGCCGGCAATGAACTGCCCGCCTCGACGGGGAAAGACATACGACGACACGCACGCGTGAACTGTCCGTGTCAGACCTCGGCGACTTCACCGAGTTCGGGGGGGAAACGGAGGGGACGGACGACGACGGCGCCGACGCCGGCTCCGCGGCCGACGACGCGAGCGAGCGCCCCTTCGACCCCTACGATATCGACGCGGCGGGCGAGGACCGCGGGCTCGGCGCCGTCTCCGTCTCCGAGGGCCTCCGCGTCGCCGAAGACGGCGACGACACGCAGCTTCGCGCCTTCGTCACCGTCGGCAACCGCGAGCGCGTCCGCCTCGGCAAGTACCTGGTCGTCCCGTACCCGGACGACGAGGCGCTGTTCTGCCGGATCACGGCGCTGGAGTACGCCCAGGAGTTCCGCTCCGACGACGCCACGGAGATCCACGCCCGCCGCGCGATGCGCCGCTCCGGCGTCGAGGAGCGCGACTACAAGTTCGTCGCGACGCTCGCCCCCGTCGCGGTGCTGTCGGGCGAAGGCGACGACCTCTCGCGGCGCTCGACCGACCGCGTTCCGAAGCCGGGCGCGGTCGTCCGCGAGGCGGCCGACCCGGCGACGATCAAAACCGGGCTCAACATCCCCGAGACGGGCGTGTTCCTCGGACACCTCTCGGTCGGCGGCGAACGGGTCCGTACCGGCGCCGACCCGCCGACCGTCGACTACCGCCTGAACGACGACCACGACGCCGGCGACCCCCTCGTCTTCCGGCACACCCTCGTCGCCGGCGGCACGGGGTCGGGCAAGACCCACGCCGCGAAGAACGTTCTCCGCCAGTTTCTCGACGCCGACCGCACCTACCCGATGGACGACGGGCGCGAGGTCCGCCCCGCGGTCGTTCAGTTCGACCCGCAGGACGAGTACGCCCAGATGCACGACGACAACGAGGCGCTCTCGGCCGACGACGCGCGCCGTCTCGACCGCGAGGGGGTCGCCCACGGCGGGCACGACGACACGCTCGCGATGGTGCCGACGGTGCGTGGCCAGACCTACCCGGGCGCGGACCACCGCGCCGAACAGCAGGGGTTCACGGTGCCGTTCTCGATGGCCCGGTCGCGGCCGTGGCTGGTCGCGGGGGCGAGCCTCAACGACAACCAGTACGACGGGCTCAGACACCTCATCTCGCGGTTCTTCCGCGATGCGGGCGACGACGGCACCTACCGCGACTTTCTCACCTACCTCGACGACCCCGCGCTCCGCGAGGAGCTAGACGAGACGGGGCGGGTCCACGAGGCCACCTTCGACGCCGTGAAGCGGCGGGTCCACGCCGCGCCCGGCCAGGTGTTCGACACCGACGCGACGCCGGTGACGGAGGCGGTCCACGACCTCGTCCGGCCGGGCGGCCTGACCGTCGTCCCGACCTACCACCTGACGAACTCGCGCGCGGCCGAGACGGTGGTGCTCGCCGTTGCCTCCCTGCTCGTCGACGAGAAGCTCTCGAACGACCCGACGTTCCGGCGAATCGACGAGACGCCCGTGATCCTCGGGATGGACGAGGCCCACAACTTCCTCGCGGACGCCGACAGCGTCCAGGCGCGGCAGGTGGTCGGCAAGTTCACCGAGGCCGCGAAACAGGGCCGGAAAGAGCGGCTCGGGCTCTTTCTCATCACACAGGACCCGCAAGACATCGCCGAACCGGTGTTCAAGCAGGTGAACACGCGGGTCGTGTTGAACCTCGGCGACGAGGACGCGATCAGGTCGGTGAACGTCCCCGCCGAACTGGAGCGGAAGGTGCCGTACATGGAGCGCGGGCGGATGGTCGTCTACTCGCCGGACAACTCCGAACCCGTCGAGGTGACGGGGCTGCCCGTCTGCGTGACCCGCCACGGCGACTGAGCGCGCGACGGCTTTTCCTCCCCTGGCGGCGTACGGCGACGTATGCTACGGACCGTGCTGGTCGCGGTGGACGGCTCGCCGCCGTCGGAGGCCGCCGTCGAGTTCGTCGCGGCGGAGTGGCCGTCGGCGACGGTGGTTCTGTTCCACGTCGTCGACCCGTCGGCGGCCGGCTACGAGGCCGTCACGACGACCGCGGAGACGTGGTACGACCGCGAGCGCGAGCGCGCCGACGAGCTGCTCGACGCCGCCGCCGAACCGCTCCCCGAGACGGCGACCGTCGAGCGACTCGTCGAGGTCGGACGGCCGGCCTCGACAATCGTCGAGGTGGCGGAGCGGGAGAACGTCGACCACGTCGTCCTCGGGAGCCACGGCCGCGCGGGGATATCCAGGGTTCTGCTCGGGAGCGTCGCCGAGACGGTGGTGCGGCGCTCGCCGGTCCCCGTCACCGTAGCGCGGTGACACACGCCTCGGAACGCGGTTCCGGTACCACGGGGTGGCCTGTCGCTCCCTACCGTCTCCGTGAGCCCCGACGACGGCGCTGCGGACGTCGAAACCGAGCGGAAGGCGCGCCGGCCGGTCGAGGCGCCTCCACCACGAGGAACTCGACCTCGGCGGCGACACCCGACTCGCGCCGACGCCGTCGCGCTAGAAGATGTTCGCCTGCCGGTAGACGCTGATCCCCTCGTCGGTGATCTCGTAGGGCTTTGTCTCCCGGGAGTGGTTCGCGTCGCGGATCTTCTGTATCTCGACCGCCAGCCGCGTCTCCCGGAAGTCGGAGGGACGGACGTACTGGAGGACGAACACGGCGTCCGCGAGGTACTCGATGATCCCGTAGCGGGAGTTGTACGGCGAGTCGGTGCTCGCCTCGCTGGTCACCATCGTCGTCACCCCGGCGTTCTTCAGCGAGCGCGAGAACTCGAACACCTCGGAGCGTCGTCGTGGCGCCCTGTCGTACATCATCTCCAGCAGCGAGACGGAGTCGAGCACCAGCCGCGAGGCGCCGAACTCCTCCACGAGGTCGGGCAGGTCGGAGCTGATGTTCCCGAGGCTGTTCGCCATCTCGACGGGGTCCAGATCAACCACCGCGAGGTCGCCCGCAGCGACGTGGTCGGAGAACGTCCACCCTTTCTCGTCGGCGGTGTCGACGATGCGCTCGCTGGTCTCCTCCAGCGTGATGTAGACACAGCGCTCCCCGTTCTCAAGCGCGTGTGAGAGAAACTGGAGGCCGACCGTCGTCTTCCCCGTCCCGGCGCTCCCGATGGCCGCTATCAGCGACCGCTCGGGGACGCCGCCGAGGATCATCTCGTCTAACCCTTCGATACCGATCTCCACCCGGGGGATGTCTGACTCGAACGCCTCGTCGTCGAACCCGCCTCCCTCGCCGCCGAACTCCCCGCTGCCGAACTCGTCGAACTCGTCGTCGAACCCACCCCCCTCGCCGGGCGCCGGCGCGTTCTCGAACGCGGCCGCGAAGTCCCCGAAGTCGTCCGGAACGTCGCCGTCGACGGTCTCGGCGGACGCGTCGCTCGCTGCCGGGTCGGCTCCGTCCTCGGCCTCTTCGGGGCCAGCGTCGGACCGCTCGTCGGCGGACTCGGTCCCGTCCTCCCGTTCGCCGCCCTCCCCGTCCTGCCCTTCGAGCGCCCGCGCGAACCAGTCGTCCTCGTCGCTCACGGCCGCTCGCCCCCCGTCCCCACGAACCCACGCGACACGACTCCGCCTGCGAGCGGCGTGGTATTCAAGCTTGGCCGACCTCGCGAGCCTTTTTATCACCCACGGCGAAGCCGCGGGCATGGAGGTCGGGATCGTCGCCCAGCACCACAACGACCGGGCGGCACGGCTCGCGGGGGACCTGCGGGCGTCGCTCCGGCGCCGCGGCGTCGCCGTCCGGGTCGACCGAACGACGGCCGCGGCGCTCGGCGACGACGGGGCGGCGGTCGAGGACTACCACGAGTGCGACCTGATCGTCTCCGTCGGCGGCGACGGCACGTTCCTGTTCGCGGCCCGCGGCGCCGGCGCGACGCCCATCGTCGGCGTCAACCTCGGCGAGGTCGGCTTTCTCAACGCCGTCGGGCCGGCGGAGGCCGTCGACGCCGTCGACGAGCAGGTGACGGCGTTTCAGGAGGACCGGCTGGAGACCCGCGACATGCCTCGGCTCGCCGTCGAGGCCGGGGACGCCGACCTCGGCCTCGACCCGGCGGTCAACGAGGTCGTCGTCGCCGGGCCGCGACGGGGCCGCGGCGGCGGCATCGACGCGGCGGTGTCGGTCGACGGCGCGCGCTACGCCGCCGGCGACGCCGACGGCGTCCTCGTCGCCACCCCGACCGGATCGACCGCGTACAACCTCTCGGAGTACGGCCCGCTCGTCCACCACGACGTCGACGCCCTGATCTGCAACCAGATGGCGCCCGCGGAGCCGATGCCGCCGCTCGTCCTCGACGTCGACAGCGAGGTGACCGTCTCCGTCCGTGGCGACTACCCCGCGACCGTCGTCTGCGACGGCCGCCGGAGCGACCCGCTCGACCCGCCGGCCGAGGTGCGGATCGCGCGCGGCGGTCCGCCCGTCCGCATCGCCGGCCCGAGCGCGGAGTTTTTTCCCGCGCTCGACAAGCTAACGTGACTCGGTCGCGCGCGCCCGGATAGACGCCGCCGCCACCCGGTCGGCGCCGGTGACGACCTGCGCTTCGAGCGTCTCCGGCTCGACTGCCGTCCGCCGCGAGTGCGCGAGGATCACGTGGAGCACCTCGGGCGGCAGTCCCGCCCGCGCCGCCGGCACGATTCCGTAGTTCGGATGGCCGAGCAGTTCGTGGACCGTCGTCTCGACGCCCTCGGGCGGCCCGAACTCGTAGAGCTTCGAGATGTCGTGAACGAGCGCCCCCGCGAGCACGAGGTCCGTGGAGAGCGCCGCGCCGCGCTCGACCATCGCGCCCGCCAGCGCCTCGCTCGCGGCGACCACGTCCCGGACGTGCGTGACCGTCCGCTCGTCGGGCAGGCCCCACTCCGCCTGGAGCGGGGGGAACCACGGCACCTCGGCGAGGTCCCAGCCGGTCTCCGCGAGCGTCGTCGTCCACGCCTCGACCACGCCCGCGCGCAGGTCGTCGTCCTCGATGCGCGCTATCGCGGGGAACGCCTCGCGTACGACCGTCTCGCCGTCCGTGTCGTCTGCCATGCCCGACGCCCACGGCCCGGGGAGAAAAGCGTTCGTCCGGCTCAGGCGCCCCAGCGCTCGTCGCGCCGGGGGTGGTCCTGAACCGCCTCGACCGCCAGCGGCTCGTCTTTCGTCGCCAGCGCCTCGAGCACCGCGCGGGCGCTCGCCGCCGTCGAGAAGTAGGTCACGTTCTCCTCGACCGCCACCTCGAGCGGGTCGCGGGCGCGCGAGACGATGAAGTCGACCTCGCCTTCGCGGATCGCCTCCGAGAACGCCGCCTCGTCGTCGAAGTCGACGAGGTCGTAGTGTTCGGCGAACCGCTCGCGGAGCTCCTGGCCCGCCTCGCTCTCGGGGTCGGGAAACTCGTCGGCGGAGAGGTCGACGACCGCGGTGCCGGACTCGGGGATACCCTTGCCAACCGCGTCCTGAGCCTTGTCGTAGGCCTTCCCGAACGTCGGGGCGGTGCCCATCACCTCGCCCGTCGACTTCATCTCGGGGCCGAGCCGCGGGTCCGAGCCCGGCAGGCGGTCGAACGGCAGGACGACCTCCTTCACGCTCGCCAACTCGGGGATCGACTCGGTCGCGTCGAGGTCGGCGAGGCTCTTCCCGGTCATCACCTTCGCCGCCAGCTTGGCGATGGGGACGCCCGTCGCCTTCGAGACGAACGGCACCGTGCGCGAGGAACGCGGGTTCGCCTCCAGCACGTACACCTCGGACTCGGCGTCGTCGTGGACGCCCGTCACCGCGAGCTGGACGTTCAACAGGCCGGCGGTGTCGAGTTCGACCGCGATCTCCTCGACAACCTCGCGCACCCGCGCCATCGTCGCGTCGTCGAGCGACCGCGGCGGGATGACACAGGCGGAGTCGCCGGAGTGGACGCCCGCGCTCTCGACGTGTTCCATCACGCCGCCGACGAGCACGTCGTCGCCGTCGGCCACGGCGTCGACGTCGAGTTCGACCGCGTCGGCGAGAAACTCGTCTATCAGGATCGGCTTGTCCGGCGACACCCGGACCGCCTCCTCGATGTACTCCTCTAGCTCGTCGTCGTCGCGGACGACCCGCATCGCCCGCCCGCCGAGGACGTACGACGGCCGGACGAGCACGGGGTAGCCCACCTCGCGCGCGAGTTCGAGCGCCTCTCCCTCGCTCGTGGCCGTCCCGCCGACCGCCTGTGCGATCCCGTGTTCGTCCATCAGGGCGTTGAACCGCTCGCGGTCCTCGGCGAGGTCCATCGCCTCGACGGTCGTCCCGAGGACCGCACAGTCCAGCCCGCGGCGCTCGATCTCCTCGTGGAGCGGGCCGGCGATGTTCACCGAGGTCTGCCCGCCGAACTGGAGCATCACGCCGTCGGCGTCTGCCGCCTCGGCGGCGTCGGCGACCTCCTCGGCCGTGATCGGCTCGAAGAACAGGCCGTCCGAGGTGTCGTAGTCCGTCGACACCGTCTCGGGGTTGTTGTTGACGACGTGGGCGTCGATCCCCTCCTCGCGGAGGGCGCGCACGGCGTGGACCGAGCAGTAGTCGAACTCGACGCCCTGACCGATCCGGATGGGGCCGCCGCCGACGACGATCACGGACTCGGCGTCGCGGTCGACCTCTAGCTCCCCTGCGGCCGCGTCGCCCTCGTACGGCCCGCGGAGCCACTCGGGCTTGCGCGAGGAGTAGTAGTACGGCGTCTGGGCCGCGAACTCGCCCGCGCAGGTGTCGACCTGCTTGTACGTCCGCCCGGGCACGTCGGCCTCGATGGCCTCGACGCTCGGCCCGCCGTCGGTCCGGGTCTCCTCCGCGGGGAGCCACGAGGGGTTGCGGTCGCGGAAGCCGCCGCCGGTCAGCGCCTCGACCTCGTGGTTGGTGAAGCCGACCCGCGCGGCGCCCGCGAGGTCGCCGTTCGGCGCGTCACGCGCCGCCTCGACGATCCGGCCGTAGCGCTCGAGGTACCACTCCTTGATCCCGGTGAGTTCTGCGATCTCCGCGAGGTCGTAGCCCCGGTCGAACGCCTCGAAGACCGCGTAGGTGCGTTCGGGCCGCGGGGTCGCGAGGTAGTTGTCCGCTAGCTCCGCGTCCTCGACCTCTGTCCAGTCGACTGCGGGAGTGTACTCCGTCGAGCGCAGCGCCTTGAGCATCGACTCCTCGAAGGTGCGCCCGATGGCCATCGCCTCGCCGGTCGATTTCATCGCCGTCGAGAGCTCGAAGTCCACCTCGTCGAACTTGTCGACGGGCCAGCGCGGGATCTTCGTCACCACGTAGTCGATGGCGGGCTCGAACGCCGCCGTCGTCTCGCCGGTGATCTCGTTTTCGATCTCGTGGAGGCGCTTGCCCATCGCCACCTTCGCGGTGACGCGGGCGATGGGGTAGCCGGTCGCCTTCGAGGCGAGCGCGGAGGACCGCGAGACGCGCGGGTTGACCTCGACCACGCGGTACTCGCCGCCGGGCGTCCCGTCGTCGCGCCAGGCGAACTGGATGTTACAGCCGCCCTGGATGCCGAGCTCCCGGATCACGTCGAGCGCGGCGTCGCGCATCGCCTGGTGGCCCTTGTCCGGGATCACCTGCGACGGGGTGACGACGATTGACTCGCCGGTGTGGATCCCCATCGGGTCGATGTTCTCCATGTTACAGATGATGATACAGGAGTCGTCGGCGTCCCGCATCACCTCGTACTCCAGTTCGACCCAGCCGTCGATCGACTCGGTGATCATCACCTCGCCGTTGCGCGAGAGCCGCAGCCCGCGGCGCACCATCTCCATCAGCTCGTCTCTGTCCGAGACGACCCCCGAGCCCTGCCCGCCGAGCGTGTACGTCGTGCGGACGATGGCGGGGAGGCCGCCCACCTCCGCGACGGCGTCGTCGACCCCGTCGCGGCCGTCGATGGTGACCGAGCGCGGGACGGGCTGGCCGATCGACTCCATCCGGTCGCGGAACAGCTCCCGGTCCTCGGTCGCGTAGATGGTGTCGAGCGGCGTGCCCATCACGTCGACGTCGTACTCATCCAGGACGCCGCGCTCGGCGAGCTCCGCGGTGACGTTCAGCCCGGTCTGCCCGCCGAGCCCCGCGATCACCCCGTCCGGCTCTTCCTTCCGGACGATCTCGGCGATCGCGTCGGTCGTTATCGGTTCGATATACACCCGGTCGGCCATCTCCGGGTCGGTCATGATCGTCGCCGGGTTGGAGTTGACCAGCACCACCCGCGCTCCTTCCTCCTGGAGGGCCCGACAGGCCTGCGCGCCGGAGTAGTCGAACTCGGCTGCCTGGCCGATGCGTATCGGACCGCTCCCGATGAGAAGGATCGTCCGGTCCTCGTCGGTCATCGTCGGGAGGAGTCCGGACGTCGTAATAAGCCCGGCGGAAGGGGCCGAGGCGGTCGCTCTCGGCCCGCCGAGCGGGCCGCTACGTGTTCAGACGGTACCGGTACGGCGAGTCCCGCACGACCTCGACATCTCCCCCGTCGGCGTGGCGCCCGAGAACGGTCGCCACACGATGGGGGCTGTCGAACGCGTCGGTCTCCTCGTCGTCGAGGAGTGCGAGGATCTCCCGCGCGGTCAGCGGCTCGTCGGCCTCCGAGAGCACTCCGCGGAGCCGCTCGAACTCGCGGCGACGGGTACGCATGGCTGTGTCATACACACGTAGCGTGACATCTTATGTTTCAGTGAGACAACCGTCGTACGACCGTCAGACAGGCGACTGCGGCGGTCTCGTCTCTAGGCCCGAACGTCGTCCGCCGAGAGGTCTCGTTCCGCCCGGTACCGCTCGACGAACTCGCTCACGTCGAAATCGAGCATCGACGCCTCGAACTGCCGGACGGCGTCGTCGTCCTCCGCGTGGCTCACCGCGTGTTCCATCAGCTCGACCACCAGCTCGACTATCGTCTCGTGGAGCGTTCGCGAGTCGAAGTCGGTCACCCAGAGGAGCGCGTAGCCAAGGTCAGGGTCGTCGGTCACGTCCGCGACCGCCACCTCGCCCGGGAACTCCTCGACGACGAGGCCGAGGAGGTGAGGCGTGCCGAACTCCGGCATCTCCTCGCTCGTGGTCTCGACGGCCTCGCGGAGCGTCTCGACGACCACGCCCGGAAGGAACCGCTCGGACGGGTGGGCGTCGGTGACGACCGCGTGGCGCGCGCCACACGCGCAGTCGTACTCCCGCATCCCGAGGTCGAACGCGCGGGCGTCGACGCGCTCGTCGCACGGCAACTCGACTGTCACCGTCCCGCCGTCCTCGCCCGACGCTGCCATACTCGCCGTAGCGCCCCCGCCGAGTTAAGCGACGCGGGTCCGGCCGGTCAGCGGGCCGTGACGTAGAGAATCGGACTGACGACCAGCAGCGCCATGCCGACGAAGAGGTAGAGACTCGGCATCAGCGCGACCGGCGTCAGCATGAACAGAAGGCCGAAGACGCCGGTGTTGATCGCGACGAGCCGTCGCGAGCCCAGCGGAACCGCTCCGAGGGTCGTCACCACGAGACCGAGAACCAGCACGTGGCCGAGGTGGTAGTCCAGGAGGAAGCTGTCGATGACCTGGAGCGGAAGCATGAGCGTCGATGGCTCGGTGGCGATATTCAAGGTTGTGTCTCTTCCTCGCTCTCCTCGACGTCGGACAGGCCACGCGACGGCCCGCCGATGTCGAGCGGACGGATCCAGCCGTACCAGACCACGAGCACCGTCCCCCCGTAGCCGAGAATCCAGACGAGCGCACCGAGGTCGTTCAGCCCCGCCTCGCCCAGCAGTCGCCTGACGACCCCGGTCCCCGCGACGCCGACGACCAGCACCGTCGCCAGCAGGACGGCGTCGCGGCCGAACAGACCGTCCTCGTCGTCTTCGCTCATGCCTGGTCTCGGGACCGGACGCTACTCAACCCCTCGGTCCGACGGCGCGACCCACGTCGGGCCCGCCCACGCCGCCCCGCCGTCGGTCTGGCTGACCCGCACGTAGTAGACGTCGGCCTCGGTCCCCCGGTCGTCGTCCCACGACAGCCCCGTCACGGGGACGTCGTCGGTCCACGTCCGCTCGACCACCCGACGCGCGCGCGGTCCGTCCCCGCCGTCGTCCGGCGACTCGACCTCGCGCCACGGCTCGTTGTTCTTCACGACCGTGGCGCGCTCTATCGGCCCCGTTCCCGCGACCGTGACCGCCACGTCGCGCGGCGCGTTCTCACTCGCGACCGCGACTTCGCTCCCGACCGGCGCGCCGGCGACCCGGAAGTCGACGACGATCCGGTCCGGCTGGGTCGTGCCGTACACCCGCCGCTGTTCCATCGCGTCGAAAATCGATTCGCGCGTGAGGTCGGTCGCCTCGAACGCGTGGAGCCCGCCCGCGTACGACCCTTCGTCCCAGACCCGCCAGATACTCCCCCACCCGAGGCCGTCGCGGAGCCACTCGCGGAGCGCCGGGAGGTGCGGGCGAGTGTGGATGAGCGAGTGGCCCGGGTGCGGCCCGTGGTAGTCCGCTGAGGCGTTCATCCCCACGCGATACCCCATCGCGAGCAGGTCCTGAACGTAGTGGCCCGGCTCGTCCACCTCTCCCTGTCCCATCGCCAGCGGGTAACGGTTGCCGTCGCTCGCCGGGCGCTCGCTCGACCCCCACTGGCTGTACACCTCCACGAGCGGCGCCAGTTCGTCGTCGTACTCGACCGCCGAGAAGTCGAACGGGTACATCGCCTCCGCGGGGTGGTGTGGCACCGTCAGGACGCGCGCGTCCCTCCCCGCCTGCCACTCGCGCAGGCGGTCCCAGAGCGCCTCGTAGGTGTTCGACTCGGGCGCGTGCGAGTCGTAGAGCACCGTCTCCTCAACCCCGTCGAAGTAGACGTTGATGTGCCCGCCGCGGTTCGGCTGTTTCGTCCACTCGTAGCCGAACAGGGTGACAAAGTCGCCCTCGTCGTGAAACGCCGCCGTCGTCTCCCGCATCTGGTCGAAGTAGCGGCGGTGCATCCGCCGGCGCTGGAGCGACGGCGGGATGAAAAATCCCATCGTGTCGTGGTCGGTGTACGCCGCGACGTCCAGCCCCATCACGTCCCGGCCGTACCGGAGCCCCCGTGCCATCGACCCGGTGCCGTCAGAGAGCCGCGAGTGGAGGTGGATGTCGCCCCAGTAGAGCCGCCGGTCCGGCTCTTCCTCGTGGACTACGACCGGGTTCGTGTGGAACCGCTCGCCGGTCCCGACGCGCTCCAGCGTCAGGTAGTGGATCCCGGGCCTCCCGAACCGGAGCCCCGCCTCCGTCGTCACCCCGCCGTTCGCGGCCGGGAACGAAATCCGTCCCGGCAGGTCGGCCTCGGGGTCGGTGCTCGACAGGCGGACGGCCCCGTCGAAGCCGTCGATCAGTCGCTCGCACTGGTCCCACGCCTGGACCAGGAGTTCGACCTCCTCGCCGACGACGGCGGTCGAGGGCAGTATCGCGTGGATTCGCTCGAACCGACTCCGGCGGTTCGCGAGCAGCTCGCCGAGCGACGGGCGCGAGTTCGCGAACACCCGGAGCGTCTCGCGCGCCTTCACGAGCGGACCGGCATCGAGCATGCTCTCGGGGTCGCCGGGGCGGTACAAATGCGCGTCGGCGCCGCTGGTCGGTGGCCGAAAAAACGGAAGGAAACGGTCGATTACGCGGGCGCTTCCTGGGAGCCGAGGGTGGCGGAGGACTCGTTGTTAGTGCCGGTCCAGACGACGCGGACGGTGTCGCCGTTCCCGAAGTCGTGCCCCTTCGAGTCTCCTGCGCTGATCGAATCCGGGGTGGTAGCTGTACCGTTGACCCAGTACGACGTGTTTCCAGGTGAGACGACACGGACGTAGTTCGTGTTGTCCCCGACCTGAAGCCGGTCGCCGCCGTTGTGCGTGACCGTCACGTTGTATGAGGTCGTATTGAAGTCGAAGCTGAAGCTGGCTTGTGGCGTACTCTGCACGTTCTGTCCGAGTCCGAGGACGAAGGTGCCGATGACGGCGGCCAGGATGACGGTGATGGCGACCATGAGGATGACGCCGATCACCGGGCTGACCGCCCGGTCCTCCGTCAAGAGCTGTTTGAGTTGCATTGTCTTGACGTACCCGAGACGTGTCCCGGGAGGTGAATAAAAAGGGCTGACCCATTTCACGGGGCGAATACACTGTTGGCTAGCGATTCTGAAAGAACAAAACGAAGAGAAACGAAGAGACTTGTTACGCGGGCGCTTCCTGCTGTCCGAGGGTGGCAGAGGACTCGTTGTTAGTGCCGGTCCAGACGACGCGGACGTTCGTCCCGCTGTTGCTGTAGACGTGTTCCTTCGTACTCCCGGCCGAGATTGTCTTCTCAGAGACTGACGTGCCGATCCACGTCGTCTCGTCGTTATCAGTGCTCACTATCCGGACGTTGTTCGTGTTCTCCCCAACTTCGAGCCGGTCGCCACCGTTGTGTGTCACATTAACACTTGTATTACTCCGATCGAAGTCGAAGCCGAAGCTCGCCTGTGGCGTACTCTGCACGTTCTGTCCGAGTCCGAGGACGAAGGTACCGATGACGGCGGCCAGGATGACGGTGATGGCGACCATGAGGATGACACCGATCA
>JAZKRX010000048.1:0-17647 GCA_036626375.1 Haloferacaceae archaeon | reverse complement strand
ACGAGTTCGACCACTGGCGACGAGAGTACGAAAAACGGCGTGGCGACCTCCAGCAGTGTGGGAGCCGCCACGCTCACGAGAACATCCAAGCAGTCGGTCGCAAAGAGACTGGCCGGTTCACGATGATGCTCCACCGGATTGCAAACGGTATCATCGAGGAGGCCGCCGAGAACGGCTGTTCGGTCATCGCGTTCGAGGAGTTGACCGGCATCCGCGACAGCCTTTCTGGCGCGTCGTGGGGACACGAATGGGCGTTTGAACGGTTGTACGAATACCTCGAATACAAGGCTGAACCGCGCGGCATCGACGTCGAACAGGTGGACCCGGAGAACACCTCACGGCGATGTTCGACGTGTGGGTTCACGCACCCGGACAACCGCGACGGCGAGGAGTTCGCGTGTCTGAACTGTGGCTACGAGAACCACGCCGACTACAACGCCGCGAAGAACATTGGACTGCGGTATCTCCGCCGGAACCAAACTGGCGACGACGGAGGCGCACCCGTAGGCGTGCGCTTGAATCGCGGGACGCTGAACGCGAACGGAGAGTATGAACCTCCTGCCGGGGAGTCCGACCAGAGCGGGAGTCCACGCGAAAGCCCCACCCGCAACGAAGCGAACGGCGAAGCCGTGAGCGAGTAGGGTGGGGTAGTTTACACCGCGATCACGTACTCCGACGCGATCGGCAGCGCTACCCCCGCGCCGAGGAGGAGGATCACCGCAAGCACCGCCCACGCCCCACGGCGAACGAGGGTCAGAACCGCGAGCGCCCACGGCAGGAGGAGGACGCCCGCCATCCCGGCGCCCGGGAGCGCGTACAGCTCTCGCGCCGCGGGCGGGAGCAGGGACTGCCGCACCGCGACCGCGAGCACCGTCGAGACGACGGCGACGACGACGTACCGGCCGAGCATCGACGGCCGGAGGCGCCAGACGACGACGCCGCCGAACACGACGAGCAACATCGCGGGCGAGAGCAACGCCACCGCCGCGAACAGCCCCGAGGAGCCGTGGCGCTCGCCGGTGTACGTCCAGTCCGGGCCGTAGACGAACAGGTTGCGCTCCTCGCTCACGACCAGCCACCCGCGCTCGCCCCGGGCGAGGTCCGCCGGCCGGCGCACCTCGGGGCCGACCCGGACCGTCCGCTCCACGGTCGCCGTGGCGTTCGCGACGCCGCCGTCACCCAGCGCGTACGCCGTCACCCGCCCGCCGCGCACGCCGCTCCGGAGCGCCCAGAGTGACCCGTTCTCGGCGTACAGCCCCGTCGCGTCGCCGATGTCCGTCGCGTTCGCCTCGCCGCTCGCGCCGTCCAGCACGACCAGCCCGCGCTCGCCGGCGAGCCAGAACCGGCCGCGGTCGTCGCGCGTGACCGCGGCGAACCGGCCGGTGTCGTTCGCCGTCGTCGCCCGCGTGCCGTTCGCGGTCGGGAGAGCGACCGTCTCGCCCGTCGGCGCCCACTCGTCGTCGACGCGGTACAGCGCCGTCTCGCCGAGCAGCCACCACCCGCCGTCGGCCGCCGCGGTCGCGTCCCGCACGTCGACCGGGAGGCCGTCCGTCCCGTTCTCGTTCCCGAGCGGCGCGTACGTCGCCGCCCACGACTCGTCGTAGACGTAGCGCCCGTCGGCACAGCCGGCGGAGGCGGCCAGCACCGTCGGGCGGCCGTCGTCAACGACCAGCGCGTGCGTCGGCGGCTCGCAGTCCTCGGACTGCGCGGCCACGGGGCCGGCGGCGAGCGACCCGGCGACGAGCGAGACGACGAGAACGAGACGGGCGAGCCGACGGAGACGGGCGACGCGGAGCCGTGACACGTCGGGTCGCACGCCCGCACCCCTGATGTGCGTGTCGGGATCGCGGGCGCCGAAACGGGCCGGCGCGACACATAGCTCGCTCGCCCGACGGCGTGGCCCACGTCGCGGCGGTCGACCGAACCGGCGGCTCCGACCGCTCGCGGCGCTGGGTGGACCGCGAACGGCGAGGAGGAAGAGCCGAGCCGAGCCGCGTCGTCAGTCCGCGGCCGCTTCCGGCTCGGTCTCGGCGTCCTCCTCGAGGTAGTACTCCTCGATGAGGTCCTCGTCGATCCGGTTGAGCTCCTCCTTCGGGAGCGCCGAGAGGAGGGTCCAGCCGATGTCGAGCGTCTGGTCGATCGAGCGGTTCGTCTCGAACCCCTGGTCGACGAACTCGGCCTCGAACCGGTCGGCGAAGTCCAGATAGCGGTTGTCCCGCTCGGACAACGCCTCGCGGCCGACGATGTTCACGAGGTCGCGGAGGTCCTCGCCCTCCGCGTACGCCGCGTACATCTGGTCGGAGACGTCCGCGTGGTCGGCGCGGGTCAGCCCCTCGCCGATGCCGTCGTCCATCAGCCGCGAGAGGCTGGGCAGGACGTTGACCGGCGGCTGGATGCCCTGGGAGTTGAGGTCGCGGTCGACGTAGATCTGGCCCTCGGTGATGTACCCCGTCAGGTCGGGGATCGGGTGCGTGTCGTCGTCACCCGGCATCGTGAGGATCGGGATCTGGGTCACCGACCCCTCGCGGCCCTCGATCCGGCCCGCGCGCTCGTACAGCTGGGCGAGGTCGGTGTACATGTAGCCCGGGTAGCCCCGGCGCCCCGGGACCTCCTCGCGGGCCGCGCCGATCTCGCGCAGCGCCTCACAGTAGTTCGTCATGTCCGTCAGGATGACCAGGACGTGGTAGCCCTTGTCGAACGCGAGGTACTCCGCCGTTGTGAGCGCCAGCCGCGGCGTGACCGTCCGCTCGACGGCGGGGTCGTCCGCGAGATTCATGAACACGACCGAGCGCTCCAGCGCACCCGTGCGCTCGAAGTCGTCCATGAACTCGTTGGCCTCTTCGGCCGTGATCCCCATCGCGCCGAAGATCACGGCGAACTCGGAGCCCTCGTCGCCCTCGCCCTCTTCCTCGGGGACGGTCGCCTGCCGGGCGACCTGCAGGGCGAGTTCGTTGTGCGGCAGGCCGGAGCCCGAGAAGATCGGGAGCTTCTGGCCCCGCACGAGCGTGTTCATCCCGTCGATCGCGGAGACGCCCGTCTGGATGAACTCCTCCGGGTACTCCCGCGAGACGGGGTTGATCGCGGCGCCGACGATGTCGCGTCGGCTGTCCGGAACGATCTCGGGACCGCCGTCGATCGGCTGTCCCGTCCCGTCCATCACCCGCCCGAGGAGGTCCTCGGTGACGGGCATCTTCAGCGTCTCGCCGGTGAAGCTGACGGACGCGTTGCGGTCGATCCCGGACGTCCCCTCGAACACCTGGATGGCGACGAGGCCGTCGGACGACTCGAGGATCTGGCCGCGCCTGGTCTCGCCGTTCGCCGTCTTGATCTCGACGATCTCGTCGTAGCCGATCGGCTCGTCGACCTCGGCGAACACCAGCGGGCCGCTGATCTCGGTGATTGTCTCGTACTCTTTCATCTCAGTACTTCTCCCGGAGCTCGGCCTCGATGTCCGACTCCAGCTCGTCGACGTACTCGTCCCAGTCCTCCTGGACGCCGATCCGGTTCAGCTGTGGCGCGGCGTCGATGTCCGTGATCTCGTCGACCGGGACGCCCGCCTCCAGCGCCGCGAACGCCTCGTCGGCGAACGTCTTGATCGCGCCGAGGATGCGGAACGTCTTCTGCGGGGAACAGAACGTGTCCGTCGGGTGGAACGCGTTCTGCTGGAGGTACGCCTCGCGGAGGTAGCGGGCCACCTCGAGGGTCAGCTGCTGGTCGTCGGGCAGGGCGTCCTTCCCGACGAGCTGGACGATCTCCTGCAGTTCGGCCTCTTCGTCCAGCGTGTCGACCGCCCACTGCCGGCGAGAGGGCCAGTCCTCGCTGACCTCCTCCTCGAACCACGGGTCCAGCTGGTCGCGGTAGAGCGAGTACGACTCGTTCCAGTTGATCGAGGGGAAGTGTCGCCGCTCCGCGAGGTCGGCGTCCAGCGCCCAGAACGTCTTGACGATGCGCAGCGTGTTCTGGGTGACCGGCTCCGAGAAGTCCCCGCCCGGCGGGGAGACGGCGCCGATGACCGACACCGACCCCTCCGTGCCGTTCAGGTTGTCGAACAGGCCGGCGCGCTCGTAGAACTGCGAGAGCCGCGCGGCCAGGTACGCGGGATACCCCTCCTCGCCGGGCATCTCCTCCAGCCGCGAGCTGATCTCGCGCATCGCCTCGGCCCACCGCGAGGTGGAGTCGGCCATCAGCGCGACGTCGTAGCCCATGTCCCGGTAGTACTCCGCGATCGTGATCCCGGTGTAGACACAGGACTCGCGGGCCGCGACGGGCATGTTCGACGTGTTCGCGATGAGGCAGGTCCGGTCCATCAGGGCGTTCCCGGTGGTCGGGTCCTCCAGCTCGGGGAAGTCCTCGATGACCTCCGTCATCTCGTTGCCCCGCTCGCCACAGCCGACGTAGATGACGATGTCCGCGTCGGCCCACTTGGCGAGCTGGTGCTGGGTGACCGTGTTGTGGAGCACCGACGGCACGTGTCCCCCGACGAAGTTCTGCGTGCCGGGGACGGTCACGTCGTAGACCGTCCGTTGCTTCTTGACCGTCTCGACCTCCACAATGGGGTCGAAGAACACGTCGTCAAGCATGTCGGCGACTGCGGAGACCCGGTCGGCGACAGCGCTCCCGCCGTCGGCGACAACCTGCTCGATCGCGTCAAGCGCCCGACGGCTCGGCTGTTCGCCCAGTCCGGTGTAGTTCGGCGTCTCGACGCCGGCGGCGGCGAACTCGGCGTAGCTGGCTGCCTCGGCGATCTCGAGCATCGTCTCTGCACCGACGGGAACCGTATCGACGTTCGTGTTGGCGGTCGTCTCTCGAGCGTACTCGCCGACAGTCTTGATTTTCTCGAAGCCATCGTCCCGAGAGATGACGTCGTGTAACGCCGCCAACTCGTCTGCGCCCGTGACCGTGATGCGGGTCGCGCCGCTCTCACGGCGACGAACCCGGTAGAGCACGCCGAGCCGCGAGAGCAGGTAGGTCAACCCCGACGCCATCGCCTCGCTCGACGTGCTGATCTCGACCGTACCGCCGCTGAACGAGCCGTCGCCGAGGTAGTAGCCCCGGAGGAACGCCGCAACCGCGTCGTCGCTGCCGCGTCGCACGGCGTCCGGGACGCCGGCTGTCGTCGACTTCGCCGTCTCCGGGACGCCGAGTTCGGCGAGCAGCGACGAGACCACGGTGCTTCTGATCTCGACTGTCTCGACCGTGTTGTGAACGGTCTCGGCAGTATCGACGCAGAACAGACGAGTGGCGAGATCGTCGAACCGCCTGCGGAGCGCGTCATCGGTGTTGTGGAACCGGACGGTCTTCTCCGTGAGCATCCCGTCCGATAGCACCAGGCCGAGGAACTCCGCGAACGCCGTGTCGACACACCTCGGTACGTTGACTGAGTTTCCGTTGCTCCCGGGCTTGACGCGGCACACGGTCGGACGCTCGACGTCGAGTCGATCGCAGACAGTCTCGACGAACGACAGTGTCGGGGCCGTTCGTCCGAGCGCGTAGTTCATGAACACGTCGTAGGACACGCCGAGTTCCTCTGCGAGCTCCGTCTTCGATGCGTCCGCGGTCTCGATCGCGTCCCGCAGCGTCTCGAGAACGGAGGTCTCGACGGCTCGAGCGTCCGGCAACAGCGCGTACGGGTCTACGTCTGCCGGCGCGCCGTCGGCGTCGAGCCGGCGGGGCATCACGAGCGAATCGCCCTCCTCAAGCGCGCCCGCAGGCGTCTCCTCAACGCGCAAGTCGCCCCGCATCCTGAACAGCTTGTGAGCCGGCGTCACCTCAAGTTCGCGGCCACTCGCCGTGCGGACACGGACAGTGCGGTCGGTCGAGCCGCGGTAGACGTGTGAGATCGAGGCTGGACGGATCTCCCCACCCTCCTCGTCGAACGTCAGTATCTCGGCGTCGGCCTCGACGAGGGTCTCGGCTGTCTTCTCCTCGTCGGGGACATCGTCGGTTAGCCGCTCGAACAGCTGCTCGATCGGGAGCGTCTCGCCGTCCGCCAGCATCACTGGTGTATCGGGGGTGACACACTTTCCGGAGCCGAAGGGGCCCGGAATCGCCGCGGTGCCGCCTTTCGCGATGGGGAACAGCCCGTCGAGGATGCGCTGTCCGGACACCAGCGGGGTGCGCGGCGAGCGCTTCTCGACGGTCGGCCGGGCCTCGCGGACCGGCCACTCCTGGTGCATCGTGAGCGACTCGCCCGTGTCGAGCTCGACGACCGGTTCGTCGACCGTGAACTCGCCCTCGTGGGCCTCGACGACCTCGCCGCCCGCCGAGTCCGGCGGGACGAGCACCTTGTGGTCGATTGTCACCGTCTCCGGAACGATCCCGATGACGTCGCCGGCCTCGACCGTGTCGCCGGCCTCGACCTCGGGGTGGAACTCCCACTCCTCATCGAGGTCGATGCCGGGCGCGTCGACGCCGCGGTCGAGAAAGGCCGACCCTAGCTTCTCCTCCAGCACGTCGAGCGGGCGCTGGACACCGTCGTAGATGGCGTCGAGCATGCCCGGCCCGAGGTCGACGGTCAGCGGCTCCCCGGTGTTCCGCACCGGTTCGCCCGGGCTGACCCCGGAGGTCTCCTCGTACACCTGTACGGTCGTGACGTCGCCCTCGATCTCGATGACCTCGCCCATGAGGCCCTCGTCACCGACGTAGACGACGTCGTTCATCCGGGCGTCGAGCCCGGAGGCGGTGACGACCGGACCGCTCACGCTCGCGATCCGGCCGTCACCGTCCTCGACGGTCTCCTGTGTTGCTTGACTCATGTATCGTCGTCCTCCTCGTCCATCAGGTCGATCCCGATCGCACGCTTGATCTGCCCGCGCAGTCCGCCGGCGCCGGAGGCGCCGAGCGTGACGACGACGGGCTCGATGCTGGTCTCGACGCGCTCGCGCACCCGGCGCGAGAGGTGGTCGGTGTCGTCGTCGTGCATCACGACGATCCCGACCCCGTCGTCGTCCAACACGGCCTCGACAGCGTCGTCTAGCTCCTCGGACTTCTGGTCGGCCGGCACGTTCTCGCAGCGCCGGACGCCGGCGAGTCGGAAGCCGGTCGTGAACTCCGGGCTGCCGACGACGGCGATCTCCCGGCTCATAGCACGACCAGCTCCGACTCGATCCGCTCGGGCGAGAGCCCGGCCTCGCGGCCGCGGGCGATCGCCCGTATGTTGTCGACCTCCCGCTCCTTCGCGAGGATGTACGAGATCACCGGCGTCACCGACAGCGGGTGGACGAAGCCGAGCCGGTCGGCGTACGACTGGAGCGCCGCCTCCAGCGCGCGCTCGAAGCCGATCAGGCTGTCGGTCTCCTCGACCGCGTCGAGCGCGTCGTCGAGTTCGTCGCCGTAGATGCTGTCGCGGATCCGCGCGACCAGCTCGTCGCGGTTGCCCGCCAGCGACGACAGCTCCGACGCCGAGAACAGCCGCCCCCCGTCGATGTAGTACGCCCCCGGGTCCAGGTCGGCGCCGGACCGGGCGAGCCGCAGGGCGTTCCGGGCGTTCCGGAAGTCGATCTCCGCGGTCAGGAACTCCCGGTACACCTCGGTCGCCTCGTCGACGACGAGGTCCGCCAGGAGCTGCTCGTAGTACGCCCGGTCGACCGCGTTCTCGAGCGGAACGAGTTCGCCCGACGCCTCGTAGTCGTCGAGCGCGTCGGCGAGCGGTCCGCCGTAGATCGTTCCGTCGAGTACGCCGACGACCTCCTCTATCGTGCTCGCGTCGAGCAGCCGGTCGACCAGGCGGCCGGGGAACTCCCCGGCGCGGATCAGGTCGGCCTCGACGGTCTCGCGGTCGACGTCGGAGTAGATGCCACGGATGACCGTCTTGGCGTTCCACGCGTCGAACTTCCGGAGGTAGCGGGCGATCAGGTCGTACAGCCGCCCCTCCGACCAGTCGAGCACGTCGTCGAACTGCCCCGCGAGGTCGCGGTTCAGCGCGTACTCGACGAGGTCGACGCCCGAGTGTCGCGCCCCGAGGGCGTTGATCGCCTCCTGGTAGGCGGATTCTTCCATCTGGCGGGCGATCTCTGCCGGCCCCATCCGCACGAGCTTCCGGTAGTCGTCGTCGTCGAACAGCGACGCCTTGCGGGCGCGGACCCGCGCGACGACGTACTCCGGGTTCGACGTGCCGCTCGCGGCCGTGGTCATCCGTCTGGGAACAGTCGGTCGCTCACGTCCTTCAAGCTGTCCTCCCAGACGTCGTCGAGCACCGAGTCGAACGTGTTGTCGACCCGGACGCGGCTCGACTCGCTCTCGACTGTCACGCCGCCGAGACAGTCGATCTCGCCCGCACGGACGAAGCCGTCGAACTCGTCGGTGAGGTCGTCGACGAGGTCGGCGTCCTCGGCGCGACAGTAGACCGACGCCTCGTCGGTGAACTCCTCGGCCGCGTTCGCCAGTAACGCGCGGGTGAGCTCCTCGCGGCGCTCGCCCTCCATCGAGGCGACGCGCTCCTCGACGGCGGCACGGACCTCCTGGAGCGCGTCGCGCCGGGCCTCCAGTCGCTCCTGTTTCGCCTCGAGCTTCGCGCTCGAGACGGCCTGTTCGCGCTCGCGCTCGATCTGCCGCTCGGCCTCGCGTTCGGCCTCCTCGTGGATCCGCTCGGCGTCCGCCTCGGCCTCGGAGACGATCTCCTCGGCGCGGGCCTCGCCCTCGTCGCGGATCGCGGCGGCCTCCTCGCGGGCCTCCTCTCGAATGTCCTCGACGACCGTCTCCAGGCTCATTGGTAGGCGATCAGACCAGGAAGACGACGACCAGCGCGAGGATGACCAGCGTCTCCGGGAGGACGGTGAAGATCAGTCCCCGGACGAAGAGGCTCTCGTCCTCGGCCACGGCGCCGACTGCCGCGGCACCGATACCGCGCTCGGCGTAGCCCGCACCGAAGGCCGCCAGCCCGACGGCCAGCGCCGCGGCCGCGGTCGGGGGAATACCCGGGGCCGCCGCGCTACCCTCTGTTTGCAGTACGACACTCGCCAGCTGTGTTGCGGTCTCAATCATGGTGGCTGAGTGTCCGAGGACCGCTCGGAACAGTCTCACGTTGCACCGGAGGGGCGCTTAAAGGTTCTCAAGTCCGACGCCGCACAGTCACGGTCGTTCACGTGATTCGGGCGCGCTACCCGCCTCACGACGGCGAAACGGGATCGGTCGGCGACGAGACGTGTCGCCGGTCGGGCTACTCCTCTGCGGTGTAGCGCCGCTCCGCTCCGAAGGGGTTGTACGGCGTGCCGCCGCCCTCGAAGAACTTGCCGAAGAACTCGACGTACTCCAGCCGCACCGCCTGGAGGCCGGCGCTCGTCACGCCCAGCGCGAGCACCAGCGCGTGACCGAGCACGAGCACGACCAGCCCGACGAGAACCAGCGCGATCCCGCCGTGGAACAGGCCGCCGAAGATGACCGTCGCCTCGCCGCCGTACTCCGCGGCGACCCACTCCGGCCCGTGGCCGAGCAGGAAGTGGAACTCGCCGTTCTCCTGGTAGGCGCCGAACACGAGCAGGTTCACCGTGAACGCCATCCCGGCTTTCGCCAGGAGCACCGCGGCGATCCGGGTGTACGACAGCACGTTCACCAGGACCTGCAGGAACTCGACGACCTCGACGAGGTCACCGGCCGCCAGCATGATCAGGCCGACGAAGAAGGCGGCCGCGCCGAGCAGCCCGACGACCGCCGGGAACCCGTTGAACCCGAGCGAGAACGCGGCGTGGGCGAACTCGCCGCTCGCCTCCGGCGCCGCGCCGGTGCCGTCGAAGACGGTGAACATGAAGTCGGGGACGGTGCCCGCGGCGGACTTCGAGAACACCCAGACCCACAGGCCGTTCATCATCAGGAGCCACGACCCGCTCTCGAGCAGCGCGTCTTTCGCGCCGTGGAACTCCAGGTTCTCGTAGAAGTCGAAGACGTAGCCCACGTTGAGGTGGACGATCCCGAGGAGCAGGCTCATCACGAGCCAGGCCTGCGCCCACGAGATCTGACTCGGGGAGAGCCCCTTCTCGATCGGTGGGTGCGAGAGGCCGAGTGCGCCCTCCCAGAGGTACGTCGTGATCAGGTGAAGGCCGAATATCTCGCCGTAGAGGACCCCGAACAGCGCGGTGAACCCACCCGCAAAGAGGGTGATCCCGCCCATGCTCCGCAGGGCGTCCGCGTCGAACTTCTGGTACATCAGGTAGCCGAGACTCATGTAGATGATCCCGTACCCGAGGTCCCCGATCATGAACCCGAAGAAGGCCGGGAACGTCAGGAACAGGACGATGGTGGGGTCGAGCTGCTTGTAGCCGGGGCGACCGACCGCCTCGACCAGCGTCTCGAAGTAGCCCACCGAGCCGGGGTTGTCCTGGACGACCGGGGGCGTGTCGTCGCGCATCACGACCGTCTCCGCGCCGGCGCCCGCCGTCGTCCCGCCGTCGGCCCGGGCCCGGTCGCCGCCGTCGGCCGCCGCGGGCGTGCCCGCGCCGGCCTCGCCGTCGCCGGGGATCTCCTCGCGGTGGAGCGTGCTGCCGTCGGCGCTGAAGCTCGCGCGCTCCAGCTCCTCGACCTCGACGCGGTCGTCGACCGCGTCGGTGAGCTGGCGCTTGAACTCGGTGTAGCTCTCCGAGGGGATCCACCCCTCGGCGACGAAGGCGTTCGCCGTCGTCGCGAACGAGAGCGGCGCCTCGGCCTTCTGGACCTGGACCGAGAGGTACTCTTCTGCCGCGAGGAGGAAGGCGCCGACCTCCTCGCGCAGTGCCTCGAGGTCGGCCTCGACGGAGTCGAGCTCGGCCTCCAGCGAGGTTCGCTCGGCCTCCAGCTCGGAGACGTACTCGCTCGGGTCGCCCGAGGCGTCGGGCAGTTCGAGGGCAGCGAACTCCGTCCCGACCAGCGCGTCCGAGAGCGCGCCCTCGTCGGCGCTCGGCGCGGGGCGGGCGAAGACGGCGACCACGCCGTCCGCGGCGAACACCTCGAACTCGCGGAGGTCGTCCGCGTCGACAACGGCGCGCTCGATGCCGTCGGCGCGCCCTTCGCCGACCGCGACCTGGAGGCTGTCGTAGCCAGAGAGCAGGTCGAGGTCGATCCCGAGCGCGACGAACGGCTCGACGGCCTCGAGTTCCTCCTCGACCGTGGCGAGGCGGTCCCTGATCTCGTCGCGCCGGTCGTCGAGCTCGTTCACCCGCTCGCGGACGTCCGCGAGTTCGTCTGCCACCTCGGCGTCGGCGAGGACGCGCGTCGGGCCGGCGTCGCTCTCGTCGACGTCGAGGATGCTCTCCAGCGCCCGGACGGTGACGAGCTGTTCGGCCGCCGCCTCGGCGTCACCCGCGGGGTCGCCCGGGGCGAACCCCTCCCAGGAGTCGTCGTACTCGGTGACGTGGAGGAGGTGCTGTTCGTGGACCGTCTCGACCACGTCCGTGAGGACCCGCCGAGAGCCCGTGACCGACACCTTGCTCATCCGCTTTGGACGGAGGACGCTCACGGCCGGACCACCTCACTCGAGCGCACGGATCGCCTCCTCGAAGCGCTCGACGGCGTACTCGACCGCCTCGTCCTCGTTGGTGGCGGCGGCCTCGCGGAGCGTGCGCCGCTCCCGCTGGCCCTTCTCGAGGATTCGCTCGCGCTCGGCCTCGATCTCCTCGCGCGCCTCCTCGACCCGGCGTTCGCGCTCCGCGGCGGCCTCCTCCTCCGCCCGTTCGCGAATCGCCTCGGCCTCGCGTCGTGCCTCCGCGATCCGCTCCTCGCGGTCGCTCTCGGCCTCCTCGACGAGGGTGGTCGCCTCCCGCTCGGCCTCCTTGACCCGTTCGAGAACCTCCGTTCGTGGCATCCTGTCGTCCGGCGGTACGTCCACCTGCGTATAAGGTGTTTGCGGAAGGGCCTCGCCCGCCGCCCGGATCCGTCCTCACGCGGCCGTCAGAAGCCGTTGGCTTCATGCCCGCGCACCCGTACAGATCGCTAATGGGCATCCTCGAGAACAAGGCGCGGGCGCGGCTGTTCTACCGGTACCTCTCGAAGGTGTACGACCGGGTGAACCCGTTTATCTGGAACGAGGAGATGCGTACGGAGGCGCTCGACCTCCTCGACCTCGACCGGGACGACCGGGTGCTCGACGTCGGCTGCGGCACCGGGTTCGCGACGGCGGGCCTGCTCGAACGGGTCGACGAGGTCCACGGCCTCGACCAGAGCATCCACCAGATGGAGAAGGCGTTCGCGAAGTTCGGCACGGAGGGCCGCGTCCGCTTCGTCCGCGGGGACGCAGAACGGCTCCCGTTCGCCGAGAACGCCTTCGACGTGGTCTGGTCCTCCGGGTCGATCGAGTACTGGCCCAACCCGGTCGACGCGCTGACGGAGTTTCGGCGGGTCTGTCGTCCCGGCGGGCAGGTGCTGGTCGTCGGGCCGAACAACCCCCGGACCTCCGTGATGAAACGCGTCGCGGACGCGATCATGCTGTTCTACGACGAGGAGGAGGCCGACCGGATGTTCGCCGAGGCCGGCTACCGGGACGTGAGCCACGTCACGATGGGCCCCGCGTACAACCCCGAGATCGCGATCACGACGGTCGCCGAGGTGCCCGCCGGCTCCGAGCGTCCCGACCCCGAACCGGCCGAGGCCTGACCCGGCCGCCCCGTCCCGCGGGTCCTACTGCGCTCGCGCGCTCGCTCGCGCCACCCGCGTTCCGTCGACGAGTATCGTCACGGTCACCCGGTCGCCAGGGTCGAGCAGCGGCGCGTTCGTCGCCGCGAGGCGGAGCCGTGCGCGCTCACCCGCCGTCCACCGAGGGTCGTCGGCGACGTTGAGCGGCCCCGTCGGGCCCGAGCGGAACCCCCGGGCGGCGAAAAACGGCGTCGGCGGCTGGTGACGGAGCGGGCGCCCCTCGACCCGGACGCGCAGGGCGAACGTACGGGCGTCCAGCGGGTCGCCGCCCCGGTGTGTCAGGCGGAGACCGTCGGTCGCGGCGTCGGCACGGAGCGCGAGCGCCGCCCGCGGTGCGGGGTCGGGAAGCGCCGAGACGGCGACGCCGCCGGCCGCGACGGCGACGACCAGCGCGAGCGCGAGCGCGACCGGACGGTCCACGGCGACGGTGGGCCCGGCATCGGGGAAGAGTCCTCGCTCAGCGCTCGCCGGCCCGGGGCGTCTCGACCGGCCCCATCGTGATGAACACGACCGACTGGCCGCGGATGGCGACGATCGTGAACCGCTCGGCGGGCGTGAGCGTCCAGCGCTCGCCGTCCGGACCGGTCGCACCGTACGGGCTGCTGTTGCCGCCCGCGGGGCCGACTGTGATGCTCGCGTTCACGGGCTCGCCGTCGACCGTCTCGACCTGGATCTGCATCGGCCCGCCGGCGTACGAGCGGTTGACGAGGATCCGGAGGCCGTCGCGGGTGTTGACCGCGGTCGCCTCCGTGCCGGCGACGCTGAGCGACTGGCGGTGGACGTCCCGGAACACCCGGGCGTTGCGCGCTCCGACCGTCGCGGCGAGTTCGCCGCCGTCGTAGGTCACGCGCACGCGAGCGACGTTGGCCGCCTGCGCGTCGACGGCACGGCGCCCCGCCCAGACGGTCGGGTACGCCTCGGCGACGGCGCGTCGCGCGGTCTGCCGGTCGATCGGCGCTCCGCCGGTCCGGCGGAGTTCGCCGCGGTAGGTCTCGCGGACGTAGCCCGACTCGGTGAGGGCCGCGAGCGTCACCCCACGAGGGGTCGTCGAGACGAACACCCGGGTCGCGGGGGCGTCGCCTGTCAGCGCCGCCGCCAGCCGCGCGCGGACGGGGCCGGTGTAGATGGCGAGTTCGCGGCCGAGCGCGGCCGAGCGGTCGGCCGGGACGCTCGCGCCGCGGGTCCGGGCCGCGGCGACGAGGCTCGTCCGTCGGTCGTCGAGCGCGCGGGCCGCGCGGTCGATCCGCACGAGCCGGCGGAGCGTCGCCCGTGCGTCGGCGTCGCCGGTCGCGAACGCCGCGAGCACCGTGCGCTGCGAGCGCCCGAGCTCGTCGGCCCGGGTCTCCAGTCGGCCGAGCTCCCGCCGCAACGCGGCGTCGACGTCGTCGGCCTCGCGCAGCCGGGTGAGCGCGCGACGGGTCAGGAGCGCGTGGCTCGACTCGTTCGCGGTGACCGCCACCGCCGGGCCGACGTCGAGGACGACCTGGCTGGTGGTCGAGCGGTTCGCGACGCCGTCGGCGAGGGCGAGCACCTCGACGGAGCCGTTCAGGGTCGCCGCGTCGTCCTGCGGCGAGCCGACCTGCGCGGCGGCGCCGCCCTGCTCCGGGGGAGCAACGGCGGGAGCGGGCGGCGCGGCCGGCGCCGGAGCGCCGGACGTCGCGGTCCCGACGGGGACGGCGACGAGCGCGACGGCGAGGACCGCCGCGAACAGCGGGTGGAGGGCTCGCATACTGGAGTGGCGCTACACCGTCCGCGTAGAAAAAAGGGCCGACCCGAGAATTCGACCGACAGAGCCCCGATGGAAAGCGTTTTCATCGGCGGTGGTGACCCTCCGACGATGCGGCCCGCCCCGCGTCTCACGGCCCTCCTCGTCGTCGCGGTGCTCCTCCTCGCGGGGGTGGTGCCCGCTCCGGCGGCCGGCGACGACCCGCAGGTCCGGGCCGTGGGCGGTCCGGACGCCGCACGCCTCGACGCGCCCGCGAACACGACCATCGCGATCACGCTGTACGGCAACACGAGCGCACGGGTCACCGTCAGGACGACGTACCTGCTCGAGTCGGACGAGGAGCGCGCGGCGTTCGCCGACTACGCCGCGGCCTACCGCGCCGGCGAGACGAACGACGGCCCCCGCGCCGACCCGTTCGTCACCGCCGCCGAGCGTGCCGCCGCCGCGACGGGCCGGCAGATGCGAGTCGAGAACGTCACCCGGGTCGGCGGAGTCGACGGCACGACCGGCTCCGTCGCCGTCTCCTTCCGGTGGACGAACTTCCTCACTCCCGTCGCCAACGACACGCTACGCCTCGACGAGGCGCTCCGGCTCGGCGGTAACGCGACGTGGCTCGGCTCGCTGACTGCCGACCAGACGCTCGTCCTCCGGACGCCGCCGGGCTACAGCATCGTCGACTCCGAGGGACCCTCCTTCGATATCCAGAACAACGCCGTCCGGTTCGAGGGCCCCCGGGAGTTCACCGAGCGGCTGAGCATCACCTACCGCCAGACCGGGCCGGTGACGCCCGCCCGACCCGGACAGGAGGTGCCGTGGGGGATTCTCGGCGGCGGCGCGGTGGTTCTCGCGCTCGCCGCCGCGGCCGCCTACGCGCGTCGCGGCCGCGGCGGGGGCGCCACGGCGGACGGCGAGCCCGAGGCCGGTTCGGGAGGCGACGCGGGCGCTGCCGAGGCGGACGACACGGTGACGTCGGAAGCGGCGGCGCCCGAACCCGAGTCCGAGGATGAGAACGAGGACGGGGTCGACCCCGAACTCCTCTCGGACAGCGAGCGGGTCGAGCGCCTGCTGGAGCGCAACGACGGCCGGATGAAGCAGGCGGCCATCGTCGACGAGACGGGCTGGTCGGACGCGAAGGTCTCCCAGCTTCTGTCGTCGATGGCCGACGAGGGGCGGGTCGAGAAGCTCCGTCTCGGGCGCGAGAATCTCATCTCGCTGCCCGACGACGAGGAGTGAGGCGGGGGGCTGGTTTCCGTCACGTACTTGACTCGGGCCCCCCTGAATCTGCCAGATGGAGTACCTGGAGCGGCGGGTGGCGCTGGTCGAAGAGCGCCTGGCGGACGTGGTCGAGTCCGTCGAGCCCGCTGTCCTCCGCGAACAGGTCGACCAGGTCGCGCTCTCGGGGGGCAAGCGCGTCCGTCCGGCGGTGACGGTCCTCGCCTGCGAGGCGGTCGGCGGCGCGCCCGAGGACGCGGTCGATTTCGCCGTCGGCGCCGAACTCGTCCACAGCGCCTCGCTCGTGATCGACGACATCATCGACCGCTCCGAGGTTCGGCGCGGCACCGAGAGCGCGTGGGCGGCCTACGGCTACGGCCCCGCAATCGTCACCTCCGACGGCCTGCTCGGCGAGGCGTTCGCCCTGTTCTCGGCCGACGAGCGCGCGATGCAGGTCGCCGCCGAGGCGATGGTCGAGCTCGGCGAGGGCGAGGCCTCCGAACTCGTCGCCCGGCCGACGAACGAGGCCGAGTACATGACCCTCGCGCGCCGGAAGACGGGCGCGCTCTTTCGCGCCGCGGCCGAGCTCGGCGCGGTCGCGGGCGGCGCCGACCCCTACACCGTCGAGTCGCTCGGCGACTACGCCGAGCAGGTCGGGGTCGCCTTCCAGATCCGCGACGACGTGCTGGACGCGACGGGCGACGCCGACGACCTCGGCAAGCCGGCGGGACAGGACGAGGCCGCCGACCGTCCCTCGGTCGTGCGCGTGACCGACCTCACCCCCGCGGAGGCAGACGCCCGCGCCCGCGCGCGTTCCGACGAGGCGCTCGCGGCGCTCGACGCCGCCGAGATAGTCGACCGCGAGGCAGGGGGCTACCTCCGCGACCTCGCGGAGTTCGTCGTCGTCCGGGAGCGCTAGGCGCCCTCCGCCGTGACCGTCGGGTAGCGCGACTCCGCGACCGCGAACCCGAGCGTCGACAACACCCCGAGGAGCGTTCCGGCGGTCAGGCCGAAGGCGAGGTCCGTGAGCGAGAGCGTCGTCACTCCCGGCGCCGCCGGCAGGAAGTAGCCCGTCAGCGCGAACAGCACGAGCGCGATGGCGAGGACGTAAAAGGGCGCGTTGAGGTAGCGCCACTCGAAGCTGTCGTTCAGGTACTCGTCGGTCACCTGGCCCAGACTCGACGTGACGCCCGCGGCCGCGAACCACCGGACTGCGCCGTGGACGAACGCCGCGACCGCGAGCGCCGGGTCGCTCGACACCACCCCGCCGGCCGTCTCCAGTAGCGAGACGCCCTGGACCCCGCCGACGACCATCAGCGCCGCCGCCACGACATAAGTGACGAGCGTCACCCGGCCGGTGTACAGCAGACGGCGCGCCCGCTCTGCGACGTCGTCGATGGAGCGCTCCAGCCCCAGCCCGCGAAAGAGCGTGTAGAGCCCGAGAACCGCCGAGAGAACGCCGAGCAGGACCGCGCCGGGCACGTCGAACAGGCTCGCGAGCGTCGCCGCCGGGTAGATGAGGAGGAGGACTCCCAGGGGAACGAGGATCGTACCGCGGGTCTCGGGGTCGGCCAGCACCTGCTTCATCGTGTAGTAGATCGACTCGAGGTCCTGTGCCTGCCGGACGACCACCCGGCGCACGCTGTCGATTGGCACCCGCGAGCGGATCACCGGGAGCGTCGACTCGTCCTGTGCGCCGTCGGTGATGACGACCGCGCTCACCGACTCCCCGGTCGAGAGCCCGGCGAGGACGGTGTCGACCTCCTCGCCCAGCGCGCGGTTGGCCTGGACGTCGCCGCCCTGTGTACCCGTCACCGCGGCGATCTCGACCGCCTGCCGGTCGCTCTCGACGAGGTCGTCGTGGACGCGCACGCCCTGAAACAGGACGTTCACGTCAGAGTCCTCCGGGTCCGCGACGGCCAGATCCGAGGCCGCCGCCGCGACCGCCTCGCGCCCGACGACGGGCGTCTCCCGGCCGGTCTTCCGACCGAGGTCGTCGTCGAGGTCCACGCAGAGGACCAACAGCATCGACCGCAGCTAGACTGTGGGCGGATAAACGCTTTCGGGGGGTGCGTGGCGCGAACGGGGTGAGCGCCACGAGACCGAGGGCGG
>JAZKRX010000047.1:0-17761 GCA_036626375.1 Haloferacaceae archaeon | reverse complement strand
GCGGGTCGTTCCTCCCCGCGCTCGGTCTCGCGGACCGCTCACTCGCTCCGCTCGTCCGTGCCGCGCCCGCGCCTCACGCGGGTCGTTCCTCCCCGCGCTCGGTCTCGCGGACCGCTCACTCGCTCCGCTCGTTCGCGCTCCGCGTTCACCACATCGCGTCGAGCGTCTCTCGCAGGGTCTCGGGCGTCGGGTCGTACCCCGCCGGGCCGTAGCCGATCAGCCGGTCGTCCGCCGTGGCCTCGGCGACCGCGTCGAGTTCGTCCTCGCTCGGCCCGTCAACGTCCCGGAGCCGGCTCGGCAGGTCGAGCGAGTCCCGCACGCGCCGAATCGCCTCCACGACGCTCGCGGGGTCGGCGGCGACGCCCAGCCCCTCCGCCAGCCGGTCGAGCCCCGACCGGTCGTGCCCGAGCACCGCGTTCACGACGTGGGGCGCGGCGATGGCGTGGGCCTCGCCCTGCTGGAGCGTCTCGCTCCGGAGCGTGTGTCCGAACGCGTGGATGGGCCCGAGCGTCGTCCCGTGGGGCCGCGAGATGCCGTACTGGACGAGGACGACGCCGACGACCGCGCGCTCCATCGCCGCGTCGTCGTCGAGGCAGTCCGGCAGGCCGTCGGCGAGGTAGCGCAGGCCCCGGATCGCCGTCGCGTGAATAACCGGGTTCGCGTTCGTCGAGTAGCAGGACTCGACGCCCTTGTCGAAGCCGTTCATCGCCGACCCGCGGAGGACGCCCGCGGGCGTGGTGTCGAACAGGTCGGGGTCGTAGACGGCGAACTCGGGCATCAGACGGCGGTCGCTCATCCCGGCGCGCGGACCGTCCGGAAACGAGATCGAGCCGATCATCGAGAGGTCCGCGCCCGCGAAGGTGGTGGGCACGACGGCCGTCGGGACGAGGTCGGCGTCCGCCGGCGCGGCGATAGCGCCCGTCCGTTCGGCCTCTCGCTCTAGCGCGTCGGGCCGGCGGTGCTCCGCGGCGAGGATTCGCGTCGCCTTCGCCGCGTCGAGCGTCGCGCCGCCGCCGACCGCCACCAGCCCGTCGGCCTCCGTCGCACGCAGGCGGTCGAGCGCGCCGTAGGCGCCCATCACGTCCTTGTCGGGCGTCGTGCCGTCGTACACCTCCGCGAGGCGGTCGCCGAGCGCCGCGCGGACCGGCTCCATCAGGTCGTCGTTCGCGCCCGTGTTCGACCCGCAGACCACCAGCGCGCGCTCGACGCCGATCCGGTCGAGCGCGTCGGGCAGGTCCGTGACCGCACCCCTGCCGACAGACAGGTCCGCGGGCGTGTAGGCGTGCTCGAACTCGGGGACTCCCGCTGGGTCGATCATAGGCGGGCGACGGCCGGCGGTCGCTAAAGCGTGTGGTCACCGGCCGGGCTGGCCGCCGGCGACGCGCGGGCCGGAGTCAGGCCGACACGTCCGCGCCGAGGGCGCCGAGCGTCGTGAAGAATCCGGGGAACGACACGTCGACGTGTTCTGCGCCCGCGATTGTCGTCTCGCCCTCCGCCGCGAGCGCCGCGACGGCGAGCGCCATCACGATCCGGTGGTCGCCCCGGCCGTCCACCCGCACTCCGTGGAGCTCCGTCTCGCCGCCGTGGACGGTCAGGGCGCCGGGCTCCTCGGTCACTTCGGCGCCCATCGCCGCCAGCTCCTCGGCCATCGCCCGCACGCGGTCGGTCTCCTTGTACCGGACGTGCTCGGCGTCGACGATCCGGGTGTCGCCGTCCGCGACGGCGCCGAGGGCGGCGACCGTCGGGAGGAGGTCAGGCGTGTCGGCAACGCTCACCTCGACACCCGAGAGCGGCGCCTGCTCGACGCCGAGTTCGCCCGCCTCGCGGTCCCACGCGACTGGCGCGCCCATCCGCTCGACCACGTCGACGATGGCGGTGTCGCCCTGCGCGCTCTCGTGGGCGCCCTCGACGACGACGCCGTCCCCCTCTCCCGCGGCGGCGCCCGCCGCGAGGAGGTAGGAGATAGAGGAGAAGTCGCCGGGCACGTCGTAGGCCTCGGCCGCGTAGGGCTGCTCGCCCGCGACCGTGTAGCCGTCTGCCGTCTCGGTCGCCGCGACGCCGAACTCGGAGAGCAGTTCGAGCGTGATGTCGACGTACGGCGCGGATTTCAGGTCGGTCGTGAGCTCCACCGCGACCCCTTCGTCCGTGACCGCGCCGGCCATGAGGAGAGCGGTGACGAACTGCGAGGAGACGTCGCCGGGCATCTCGACGCGCCCGCCGGCCATCGCGTCGCCGACGACCAGCGGCGCCTGCCCGTTCCGGCGCGTCGACTCCGCGCGACCGCCGAGGCTCTCGACCGCCGTCAGGAGCGGGCCGTGCGGGCGCGAGCGGAGCGACGCGTCGCCCGTCAGCACCGCGAGGCCGTCACAGAGCGCGGCCGCGGCCGTCACGAGCCGCGTCGTCGTCCCCGAGTTCCCGCAGTCGAGCACGTCGCCCGGCGTCTCGGGGCGCCCGCCGAACCCCTCGATCCGGACGGCGTCGGCGTCCGTCTCGGCGTCCGTCACGCGCCCGCCCATCGCCTCGACGGCGGCCATCGTCCGCCGGGTGTCGGCGCTGCGGAGCGGCGAGCGCACGAGCGTCTCGCCCGCGCCGTAGCCCGCCGCGAGCACCGCACGGTGAGTGTAGCTCTTCGACGGCGGCGCGCGAACGGTTCCGGCGACGCGAGAGCGCGAGACGGTGGCGTCCATGCTCGCCGAGGCGAAGCGGGGCGGCATATGGCTACCGGAGCGGCGGCAGGGATCGCCGACAGGCATACCTCGAAGCCGTGCGGGCGACCGGTATGGACGACCGCGACCTCTCGGCGCTCGCCGGGGCCGTCGACGACGCCGACGGCTACCTGCTCGACGCCGACGGCGAGGACCCGAACCAGCGCTACGTGACCGGCTTCGACGCGCCCGACCCCTTCTTCGCGGTCTGGACGCCCGAGGGCGTTCACCTCCTCGTCTCCGAACTGGAGTACGGCCGTGCGAAAACAGAGAGTCGCGCCGTCTCTGTCGCCCGGCTCTCGGACTACGACTACCGCGACAGGCTCGAGGAGGTCGGCCGTCGCGCGGCGCAGGCGAGCGTCGCCGTCGACTGGCTCGCGGACCACGGCGTGGCGGCCGTCCGCACCCCCGACCGGTTCCCGCTCGGGACCGCCGACCGCCTCCGCGACCGCGGCGTGTCCGTCGAGACGGACCCCGGTGACGCCGTCGAGTCCGCCCGCGCGGTCAAGACCGAGACTGAGATCGACAACGTCCGGGCGGCCCAGCGCGCAAACGAGGCGGCGTTCGCGGCCGCCGGGGCGCTGATTCGAGCGGCCGACACCGTCGACGGCGTCCTCCACGACGGCGGCGACCCCCTGACGAGCGAGCGGGTGAAAGTCGAGATAGAGCGGACGCTGCTGGAACACGGCTGCGGGCTCGACGAGACGATCGTCGCCTGCGGCGCGGACGCCGCCGACCCGCACGACCGGGGAAGCGGACCGCTCCGGGCGGGCGAACCGATCGTCGTCGACATCTTCCCGCGGTCGAAGGCGACGGGCTACCACGCCGACACCACCCGGACGTGGGTGCGCGGGGAGCCGACGGAGACGCTCGCCGAGTGGCACCGCCTCACCGACGAGGCGCGGGCGGCGGCGCTCGACGCTGTCGAGCCGGGCGCGACGGGCGCCGACGTCCACGCCGCCGCCTGCGAGGTGTACGAGGACGCCGGCCTGCCGACGCTCCGGACCGACCCCGCGGCGGAGACGGGGTTCATCCACTCGACGGGCCACGGCGTCGGCCTCGCGGTCCACGAACTGCCGCGGGTCGCGCCCGACGGCGACGAGCTAGAGCCGGGGAACGTGATCACGGTCGAGCCGGGGCTGTACGACCCCGCGGTGGGCGGCGTCCGGGTCGAGGACATCGTCGTCGTGCGCGAGGACGGCTACGAGAACCTGACGACGCTCCCGACCGGACTGGAGCCGTAGCACGGGCAGTTCCCGAACGCCGGACTCTTGTCGTCGCCGGCCGGCGAACGCGCATGGAAGTCGACGCGGCACTCGCGGACGCACTCGGCGTCGAGGGCGCGGCTGGCGACCGGGCGCCGGCGGTCGTCCTCGTCGTCGACGCCGAGGCCGGCGTCCGGCGGTTCGAGGCGGGGATCACGGCGCCAGAGGGCGTGACAGTCGGTCGGGTGGCCGCGGGCGACCTCGACGCGACCTTCGAGGTGACGGCGGGCGGCGAGGGCGAGCCCTCGGTCGAGGCCCGCGCCATCGACTTCGTCGGAGCGGGCCGCGAGCCGCCGGTGGTCCTCTTCGGCGTCCGTTTCTCGGAACCCGTCGACCCCGCGTCGGTCGGGTTCACGGCCCGGCGGCTGGTCGACCACGAGGAGGGAGAGGTCGACGGCGCGGCGGTGCGGGTCGCGCCCGCGGAACGCACCGAACCGCTTTAGCCCGGCCGCGGGCGGATCGGACGCATGGACATCCTGGTCGTGGGCGCCGGCGAGATGGGCCGCTGGCTCGCCCGGGTCGTCGCCGACGACCTCGACGTCGCCTTCGCCGACGCCGACCCCGCCGTTGCCCGCGCGGCCGCCGAGACGGTCGGGGGCGAGGCCGCCGCGCTCGACGGCGACGACCGCTTTGACGCCGTCTGCCTCGCCGTCCCGATGCCCGTCGCTCCGGACGCGGTCGCGACACAGGCGCCGCGCGCCGAGCGGGCGGTTCTCGACGTGGTCGGCGCTATGGAGCCGGTTGTCGCGGCGGCGCGCGAGGCCGCGCCCGACCGCGAGCGCCTGTCGCTCCACCCTCTCTTTGCCCCCGCGAACGCACCGGGCAACGTCGCGGCCGTCCACGACGCGACGGGGCCGGTCACCGACAGCGTGCGCGAGGCGGTCGGCCGGGCCGGCAACCACGTCTTCGACACCACCCCGACCGAACACGACGAGGCGATGCGGACGGTCCAGGCCGCCGCACACGCCGCCGTCCTCGCCTATGGCCTCGCGAGCGAGCCGACCCGCCCCGAGTTCGCGACGCCCGTCTCCCGGCGCCTGGACGACCTCGTGGCGACCGTGACCGGCGGCACCCCGCGGGTCTACCGCGACATCCAGCGCACCTTCGGCGGCGGGGAGCGGGTGGCCGACGCGGCGCGACGGGTCGCCGAGGCGGACGACGAGGCGTTCGCGCGCCTGTACCGCGAGGCGGGCGGCGAGGAGAGCCACGGCGACGACGCCGGGAGCGGCCCGTGATCGACCGCGACGGCGTCCGCGACGCGGCGCGGTACCTCCGCTCCGTGCGCCCGATAGACCCCGAGGAGATCAACGAGTACGTCGAGGGACGGCCCCACCCCGCGCTCGTCCGGACCGTCCTCCGCGAGGAGGCGTACGACCTCGGCATCGTCGAGCGGCCGGACGGCACGTTCGTCCCCGTGGCCGACGACCCCGCGCCCCCGGTCGAGTGGGCGCCAGAGCGGTTCCCCGCGCGACACGAGGACGCGCTGCGGGACCTACTCGTCGAGCGGCTGGGCCTCGACTGGGCCGCCGGCGAGTCGGGCGACCGCCTGCGCGAGCGACTCGCCGAGGTGAAAGAGCGCTACTTCCGCGCGAGCGCCGTCGACTACGACGAACGCACGGCGCTCGCGTACGCCGTCTACCACCTGCCGGGCTACTGGGCCGCGACGGGCTACGTTCTCGCGCGGCTCGCCCGCGCCGCGCTCCTCCCGCGACGCCTGCGCGTCCTCGACGTGGGGAGCGGCGTCGGCGGCCCGGCGCTCGCCCTGTTCGACCTTCTGCCCGACGACTGCGTGGTGGACTACCACGCCGTCGAGGCGAGCGACGCGGCCGCCGACGTCTTCGAGGCGGTCGTCGACCCCCCGCGGTCGGCGCGGGTCACGGTCCACCGCGAGCGGGTCGAGACGTTCGACGCCGCGAGCGCGGCGCCGTACGACCTGATTCTCTGTGCGAACGTCCTCTCTGAGCTCGACGACCCGACCGGCGTCGCGGCGGACCTGTTCGGCCGCGTCGCCGACGACGGGACGTTCGTCGCGCTGGCGCCCGCGGACCGGAACACGGCCACCGGCCTGCGCGAGGTCGAGCGCGCGCTCGCCGACGACGGCCCGGGGACCGTCTTCGACCCCACCCTCCGCCTGTGGCCCGGAGCGCGCCCGACGGACGACTGCTGGTCGTTCGACGCCGGGCGCTCGCTCGCGCCGCCGGGCGTCCAGACGGCCCTCGACGACACGAGCGCGGGCGGCCCGGGCGACGGCACCTTCGTCAACACGGCGGTCAGGTACGCGTACGCGCTGGTGCGCCGGGACGGCAAACGGCGGGTCGACGTCCGCGCCGACACGGAGCGACACGCCCGGCTCGCGGAGTCCGAGCGCCACGTCACGAAGCGGGTCGACGCGCTGGTCGTGAAGCTCTCGCACGACCTGACGGACGGCTCCGGCAACCCTCTGTTCCTCGTCGGCGACGGGAGCCAGCGCGACGACCACTTCGCCGTCCTCGCGCGCGAGTCGGGGCTGAACCGCGCGCTCCGGGAGGCGCCGTACGCCGCCGTCCTCTCGGTCGAGAACGTCCTCGTGCTGTGGAACGACGACGAGGAGGCGTACAACCTCGTGGTGGACGGCGAGGCGGTCGTCGACCGGGTCGCGTGAGCGGCCCGGACGAGGCGGCGCGACGGCGACCCCGAGAAGCGTCGCGGTCGACCGGAACACGGTCACGAGCGGTGCGACGCCGGGAGGCGCGCCGCGGCCGAGAGGTCGGATCCAGCGGCGTGTCGTCGGGCGAGCCCTTATGTCGGTACCGCCGCTGTGTGCGCTAATGCCAGCGGACGAGGCCCCCCGGCGCGTACTCTTGACGAACGACGACGGGATCGAGAGCACGGGCTTCCGGGCGGTGTACGACGCGCTGTCCGGGCTCCCGGACGTCGAGGTGACGGCGGTCGCGCCGGCGGACGACCAGAGCGCGGTGGGGCGCCGGCTCTCGACCCGCGTCGACGTGGTCGAACACGACCTCGGCTACGCCGTCGAGGGGACGCCCGCGGACTGTGTCGTCGCGGGGCTGGAGTCGCTCCTGCCGGACACCGACGTGGTCGTGGCGGGCTGTAACAAAGGCGCGAACCTCGGGGAGTACGTGCTCGGACGGTCGGGGACCGTCAGCGCCGCCGTCGAGGCCACCTTCTTCGACGTGCCCGCGGTCGCCGTCTCGCTTTTCGTCCCGCCCGGCGGCGAGACGCCGTGGGAAGACGTCGCGGAGGAGCCCGCGGAGTACGCGAACGCGACAAACGCGGCGCGGTACCTCGTCGACCACGCGCTCGGCGCCGGCGTGTTCGAGCAAGCCGACTATCTGAACGTCAACGCCCCGCCCGCCGACGGCGACCTGGCGCCGATGGCCGTCACGTACCCCTCCGAGACGTACGACATGCGCGCGACCCGCGACGGCGAGCGCATCCACCTCGACGACATGGTGTGGGGCCACCTCCACGACGGGACGCTCGACGAACCCGCCGGGAGCGACCGTCGGGCCGTGATGGACGGCAGGGTGAGCGTCTCCCCGCTCACCGCGCCCCACACAACGGAGCACCACGAGGCGCTCGACGCTCTCGCCGAAACCTACCGGTGAGGCCCGCGATCCTGTGGCATCCGCCCGGGGGACGAGCTTATACTGCTGAACCACCTACGACGTTCACGATCGAATGGAGAGCTCACAGTCTACACCGGGATCTGGCGCGCTGGCCGAACTGATCGAAGACGGCGTGTTCGGGGCGATAGCGGGGTTCGCCGGCACCGTCGTGCTCACCGCGTTCCTGCTCGCGTCGTCGGTTTTCGGCGGGTTCGAGTTCTCGAACTTCGCCGCGACGACGGAGCTCCTCTTGCTCACGCCGTTCGTCGGGGACCAGGGCGCCCTCGTCGGCTACGTTCTGTTCGTCATCGGCGGGAGCGTCGTCTGGCCGCTGATGCTCGCGTCCATCGGTCTGTACCTCCCCGGAGAGCAGTTCTCGACGAGAGGGGCGGTGTTCGGGGCGGTGATCTGGACCGGGTTCGTCTTCGGGTTCGGGGCGACGCTCGGCTCGTCGACGCTCGGCCTCGCCGCGTTCGTCGTCTTCTCGTTTCTCGGCCACGTCGCCTACGGCTACGTGATGGGCGACGTGTTCGACAGGCTCTACGCCGCCGACCGGCCGGTCATCGCGAAGGGGATGTCGCCGCTCGAGATCGCCCAGGGAACCGCCGCCGAGGCAGGCGGCTCCGGCACAGGAGGTCGATCCGACCAGACGAAGGCCGCAGCGCAGACGAAAGCAACAGCGCAGACGAAAGCCGCGGCCGACGCGCCGACCGCCGCGGACGCGGACGACGGCGAGGTGCTCCGGGACGTCGACGTCGCGGACCTGCCGCCGCTGCTCCGGTTCGACCAGGCTATCGAGCGGATCGAGGCTGAACTCGACGACGAGGAGACGTACGCACAGTTCGAGGCGTTCAAGCGGGAGTACGAGGTTCTCAAGCGCTCGCCGTCGAACCGGCAGACGCTCGTGAGCGACCTGCGGGCGGACCTCACCGGCCTCGCCGAGCGGCTGCCGGACGACGAGGGCGAGGTCGAGCGGTGGATCGACTCCATGGCCGGGCGGATGTCGACCTACCTCAAGGCCGGCAACACGCCGTCGCTCACGCTCGACCTCGTCGACGTGACCCTCTCGAAGGACGGCGAGCCCGCGACGGTCGAGCCGCTCCGCGAGTCGCTCGCCACCTGTTCGGTGACCGTCCTCAACAAGGGCGACCGCTCGGGCGCGGTCGTCCGGGTGTCGTTCTACAACGAAGACGACATTCTCCTGCGGTCCGACGACCTCTCGATGGGCTACATGGACCCCGGCGACCGAAAGCAGCTCTCGACGAAGGTGTACGTTCCCTCGATCGCCGACCACTACGAGGCGGAGGTGCTCGACCCACAGGAGGGACAGCGGTTCATCGAGGGACTGTAGTCGGTTCGAGGCGGGAACTCTCGAGGAACCCGACCCGAGTCCGCTCGGCTCAGCGACGCTCTCGCTGTTCCATCTTGTTCAGCTCGATGAGGAGCCGGAAGATGGCCTTCACGAGGTTGCCGTCGACGTCGAAACGCTCGGCGTTCGCGGCCGCGCGGTCCATCACCGCCGCCTCCTGCCCCTCGTCGACGGTGTCCATGTCGCGCTCGGCTTTCACCTGCGCGACGGAGGAGGCGACGTACGTTCGGCGGGCGATCAGCTCGACTATCTCGTGGTCGATCGTCTCTATCTCCTCGCGGAGTTCGTCGAGCGTCAGGTCGTCGATGGCGGGGTCGGTCACGCCGTCCGCGCCCCGTCCGTTCGTGTCGTCGTGAGCCATGTGGTTCCCTCGCGGTCGTCCCAGCGGTCGCGCACCCGCTCCAGCCGCTCGCGGTCGCCGACGGCGACGACGCTCGGGCCGGTGCCCGAGAGCGACACGCCGGCGGCGTCGCCCATCGCCTCGACGGCGGGGTCGGGCGAGAACCCGAGCGCCGCCGAGAACGCCAGCCCGTTGACCGTCATCGCCGTCGCGTACCGCCCGTCGAGCGCCAACTCCGCGACCAGACGCGCTACCGGTGCGACCGCGCCACAGCGCGCGACGTCCGCGTCGGCGCTGTAGGCGCGCTCCGGGGGCGTCCAGACCAGCACGTCGCGGTCCCACGCCTCGCGTCGGAGCAGCGCGTCCTCGTCGTTGTCTGTCACCGTCACGCCGCCGAGCATCGACGCGCTGGCGTCGTCGAACGCGCCCGTCACCGTCACGCCGGCGTCGCGGGCGGCCGCGACCCCGAGCCGACAGGCGTCGGTCCGGTCGACGGTCGGGTCGTCGGGGGCCGGGTCGCGCGCGCGTCCCGGGTCGTCGGCGACGGGGACCGAGAGCGCGTCGAGCGTCGCGAGCACCGTCGCGTTCGCGGCGGCGCTGGAGGACTTCAGGCCGGCGGCCGCGGGCACCTCGCTCTCGGTACGAACCGTCCCCCCCTCGCCCGCGCCGTAGCGCTCCGTCGTCAGTTCGACACAGCGTTCGATCAGCGTGGTGTCGAGGTCCGGGGTCCCGGCTATCTCGCCGGTGACCTCGCCCGCTCTCCCGTCCTCGAGTTCGACCGTCGCCGTCGTCTCGGCGTCGATGGCGAACGCCGACCCGCGACCCGTCGCGAGGGCGTTCAACACCGTCCCGGCGCCGAGTGCGGTCGCGCGACCCTGCACGCCCGGAGTCCCGAAAGCGGGGCAGTTATGGCTACCGGTAGCCCGGGACGGACGGCCGAGCGCGACGTTTTTGCCCGCCGCGGGCCGAACAGGAGACGTGAAGGGACACTCCGAGGTCGCGCCCGCGACGATCTCCGTCGACCTCCTCGACCACGGCGTCGAGGTAGAGTACCTCGACGGCCGCTCGATCCTCTACCGCGGCGTTCCGGAGGCGGTGACGGGACCGCTGCGGACCCGCCCCGGCCGGGAGGTCCACGTTCTCGTCACCGACGGGACCGACGGCGTCCTCGTCTACGTCGAGGACCGGACGACCGAGGACGAGATTTTAGAGGCGACGGGCGTCGGCCGCGTCCTGCTCTCGGAGGACGACGAGACAGAGGTGTTCCCGGGCGTCTACGCGGGCCGCGCGGGCGACTACCGCGTCGAGGTGCGCGCCGACCCGGCGGTCGCCGGCGAACGGGTGTTCGTCTTCGCCGAGGACGAGTGGGGCGAGGACGGCTACGAGTTCGTGGCCGAGGCAGACGACGAGAGCGCGGGGGCAGCGTAGCGATGATCCCGGTCGCGTGGCGCGAGCTGACCCGTGAGACGCTGACGGAGACGCCCGACGGCGTCGGCGTCTACGAGTTCGCCGACGAGGAGGGCTCGCGCGGCGTCGAGGTCGGGGTCGTGCGCGACGCGGTCAAAGAGGAGCTGAGCTACGGCGACGCCGGGCGGGTGCGCTGGCGGTCGGCGCCGACCCGCGAGGCCGCGGAGTCGATAGCGGAGGAGTACCGGTGACGGTCGAAGCGACCGTGCGGGCGGCGGAGAAGCGCGACGCCGGCCGGGGGATCGCCCGGCTGCCGGAGGCGATCCGGTCGGAACTCGGCGTGCTGAGCGGGGACCCCGTCGTCGTCGAGGGCGAGCGGCCGACGGTCGTGAAGTGCTGGCCCGCGCGCGCAGAGGTGCCGCCGGGAACCGTCCAGGTCGACGCCGACACGCGCGCCAACGCCGGCGTGAAGGTGGGCGAGACGGTCCGTCTCTCCGCGGCGGGCACGCCGGCGGTCGCGGACCGCGTGACGCTCACGCTGGTCGCCCCGGTCGAGGCCGACCGCGAGACGGTCGTCTCGGCGGCGCGCGAGGCCGTCCGCGACCGGCCGCTCGCCGCCGGCCAGACCGTCCGCGTCGAGCGGGTCGGCGGCACGGTGCGCGTCCGCTCGACCGACCCCGAGGGCACCGTCCGTGTCGGCGAGCGGACGACCGTCTCGGTGGACGTCGACGCGGACGGCGCGACCGAGGCCGGTGACCCCGACCCCGCGCCGGGGATCACCTACGAGGACATCGGCGGGCTGGACGACGAACTCGACCTCGTGCGCGAGATGATCGAACTCCCGCTGTCGGAGCCGGAGCTGTTCGCCCGCGTCGGGGTCGAGCCGCCCCGGGGCGTCCTGCTCTACGGCCCGCCCGGAACGGGCAAGACACTCATCGCCCGTGCGGTCGCGAACGAGGTGGACGCCGCCTTCTTTACCGTCTCGGGCCCGGAGATCGTCTCGAAGTACAAAGGCGAGAGCGAGGAGCGCCTGCGCGAGACGTTCGCGGAGGCGAAGGCGTCGGCGCCGTCGGTGGTGTTCTTCGACGAGATCGACTCGATCGCGGGCGAGCGAGACGACGAGGCAGACGTCGAAAACCGCGTCGTCGGACAGCTGCTCTCCCTGATGGACGGGCTGGACGAGCGCGGCGACGTGGTCGTGGTCGGCGCGACAAATCGGATAGATAGCCTGGACCCGGCGCTCCGGCGCGGCGGACGGTTCGACCGCGAGATCGAGATCGGCGCGCCGAACGAAGGGGGACGCCGCGAGATCCTCGCGGTCCACGCCCGCGGGGTGCCGCTGGCCGAGGACGTCGACCTGGACGCCGTCGCGGCGCGAACCCACGGGTTCGTCGGGGCCGACCTGGAGTCGCTCGTGAAGGAGGCGGGGATGACCGCGCTCCGGCGCGCCCGGGCCGAGGACACCGCGGTCGACGACATCCACGTCGAACGCGAGGACGTCGAGCGGGCGCTCGCGAGCGTCGAGCCGAGCGCGATGCGCGAGTACGTCGCCGAGCAGCCGACGGAGGGGTTCGAGGCGGTCGGCGGGCTGGACGAGGCGAAGGCCGCGCTCGCGCGGGCCGTCGAGTGGCCGCTCACGTACGCGCCGCTGTTCGACGCCGCGAACGCGACGCCCCCGACCGGCATTCTCCTCCACGGCCCGCCCGGCACCGGAAAGACGCTGCTCGCGCGCGCCGCCGCCGCCGAGGCGGGCGTGAACCTCGTGACGGTCGCCGGCCCTGAACTTCTCGACCGCTACGTCGGCGAGTCCGAGAAGGCCGTCCGCGAGGTGTTCGAGCGCGCCCGGCAGGCTGCGCCATCGATCGTCCTCCTCGACGAGGTGGACGCGGTCGCCCGGTCACGGGGGAGCGGCGAGTCCGAGGCCGGCGAACGGGTGGTGTCACAGCTTCTCACCGAGCTCGACCGCGCCGCGGACAACCCCTCGCTCGCCGTCGTGGCGACGACGAACCGCCGGGCGGCGCTCGACCCCGCGCTCCTCCGCCCCGGGCGGCTGGAGACCCACGTCGAGGCCCCGGCCCCAGACCGCGCGGCGCGACGGGCGATCTTCGCGGTCCACCTCGCGGACAAGCCGCTGGGCGAGGACGTCGACCTGGACCAGCTCGCCCGGTCGACCGCGGGCTACTCCGGCGCGGACGTCGAGGCGGTGGTGCGCGAGGCCGCGATGGCCGCCATCGAGGCCGTGGCCGAGCGCTACGAGGGCGAGACGGCGAACGACCACGGCGACGAGGTGGTGCTGACGAGCGGGATGTTCGACCGGGCACTCCGGAGCGTCCAGCCCTCGCTGGGCGACTGAGCGCGCCGCGCTTTTGAGCGCGGGCGCCGACCCGGCAGGCGATGACAGCGGCCGGGGTGCTACTCGCGCACGTTCTCGCCCTCGTTCTCCCCTCGGTCGGCGCTACGGCGGTCGCGCTCGCGCTCTCGCGCCCGCGGTTCAGCCCGTTCACGACGGCAGAGACGACGACGAACCCGTTCGGCCACGAGCGCTACCGCTTCCGGTCGCGCTGGCACCGCCGAGCGTTCGGAGTGGTCGTCGTCGGAGCCTTCTTCGCGCTGTTCCTCCTGACTCTGTTCGCGGCGGACGCCTATCTGGTCGTCTAGTCCCAGAACGACCGCGTCCGCGCGTACTCCCGCTCGCGCTCCAAGAGGTCGCGGTAGAACTCCTCCTCCGAGCGCCGCAGTTTGCCGATGATCCGCGCCGCGGTCTGCGGGCCGACGCCGCGGGCGCGCAAGGCGATCACCGCCTGCTTGCCGTGGGCCTGGACGAGGTTCGCGGTCCGATGGGCGCGCTCGATCAGCGACCGTTGCTCCTCGCTCGGGTCGCCCGACCGGACGGCGGCGAGCGTCTCCTCGTCGTACGGCGAGAGCGCGGCGACCCGGGTCGCGCCACACTCGGGACACTCGGGGTCGTCGGGGACGCGCTTGACCTTCGTCTCCCGCGTCCACGCCGCGCAGTGGAGACAGACGAGGACCACGCCGTCGTCGAGGATGCGCTCGCGCACCGTGTCGATCACGCCCGCGTCGGCGTTCTCGGGCACGAGAAACTCCCGTCCCCCCGAGGAGCCGCCGGCGCCGACCGGGGTGGACTCGCGCTCGACGACCACATCGACCTCGTCGCGCGCGATTCGTCGGAGGAGCGTCGCCGCGCCAGAGACGGAGAGGTCGTCGTGGAACACCTGCCGGACCGCCTCCTCGAACACCGGCGTGTCCTCCAGCGCGGCCATCAGCCGGTCGGCGCCCATGCGGTCGCCGCGGTCGCGGTCGAGGCGGCCGAACGTCGTCGCGACGTCTATCAGCGCGAACTTGAGCGCGTCCGAGCGCTTCAGGGCGAGTTCGAGAATCGCGGGCACGTGGTCGGGGTCGGTCTCACGCAGCACGGCGACCACGTCGGGCGCGCCGACGCCCCGGGGCACCTCCAGTTCGATCCGGTAGGGGTCGACCTCCATCCCGACCGACGAGCCGGTGCGCTGGCCAAGCAGCGCCGCGACCAGCCGCCCGAGCGTCTCGTTCACGCGGTGGCCGTAGGGAGCGTTCACCACCACCCCGCGGCCCTGCCCCTCGACGACGAGACGGTCCGCCGTCGGGACGGCGAAGCCGGCTTCGACCTGTCGTTCGACCGGGGCGAGCCCTTCAGCGAGCGTCTGCTCGTCGGCCGGGAACTCGTCTGCCAGTTCGCGTGCGACCGACTCGGCGGTCGCGCCGTCGGCGCGCAGCCGGTCCGCCGCGCGCTCGCGGACCGCCCCGGCGTCGTTCGCGACGGCCTCGGGCACTGGGATCTCGCGCCCCACCCACGACGGCACCTCGCCCGCCGGGTCGCCGACCGGCGACACCTCCACCCGCTCCTCGTCCTCGTCGACGGTCGCGACGCGCCACATCCGCCCGCCGTGGACGAACGTCGAGCCGGGGTCGGCGAAGTTGACGACGAACCGCTCGTCGAGGCTGCCGACGTGCGAGCCCGAAGAGAGGTCGTAGACCGAGAAGGTGGTCTCGTCCGGGATCATCGAGAGGTTGGCGTAGAAGTACTGCCACGTCCCGCCCGACTTCTCGAGCCGGTCACCCTCCTCGTCCAGCCACAGGACGCGGTTGCCCGAGAGCTCTCGCACCACCGACCGGAACGCCTCCTCGCCGAGGTCGCGGAACGGGTGAGCGCGGCGCACGACCTCGTAGGCCCGGCGCGCGGAGACGTCGCCCTCGTCCATCACGAGCCCGGCGACCTGGTTCGCCACGACGTCGAGGCTGCCCTCGTGGATGGCCGCCGGTTCGACCGCGTCGTCGAGCGCCCGGCGCGCGATCGCGAGCGCCTCGAGCGTGTCGTCGGCGCCGCTCGTCACGATCGTCCCGCGCGACACCCGGTCGCGCCGGTGGCCCGCGCGCCCGACCCGCTGGAGCAGGCGGGCGACCTCCCGCGGGCTGTTGTACTGGACGACGTGGTCCACCCGCCCGACGTCGATGCCGAGCTCCATCGAGGAGGTACAGACCAGGCCGTCCAGTTCGCCGGACTTGAACGCCGCCTCGGCGTCCAGCCGGGCGTCCCGCGAGAGCGAGCCGTGGTGGACGCCGATCGGCTCGTCTAACAGCTTGAACCGCGCCGCCAGCGCCTCCGCCGTCGAGCGGGTGTTGACGAATATCAGCGTGGACTCGTGCTCGCGCACGACGTCCCGGATGGTCCGGACGTGCGCCGCAAGATCCGGGTCGGTCGCGAGCTCGCCGGCCAGTCTCCGGTCTTCGGCGGTCACCTCGGGCGCGACCACCTCCACCGAGAATCGCGAGGCGGCGTCTATCTCGACCACCGCACACCCCCGGTCGCCGGTGAGGAACCGCCCGACCTCCGCGGGGTCGCCGACCGTCGCGGAGAGGCCGATTCGCTGGAACGGGCCGCTCACCTCCCGGAGGCGCTCCAGTCCGACCGTCAGCTGTGCGCCCCGCTTCGACGCCGCGAGCTCGTGGACCTCGTCGACGACGACGTGGGCGACGTCCGCGAGCGCCCGCCGGAGCTTCGAGCCGGTGAGCATCGCCTGGAGCGTCTCGGGCGTCGTCACCAGGATGTCCGGCGGGTCGTCGGCCTGCTTCGACCGCTGGTAGTCGGAGGTGTCGCCGTGGCGGACGTCGACGTCGAGACCCAGCTCGTCACCCCACCACTCCAGGCGCTCGCGCATGTCGCGGTTGAGCGCGCGCAGCGGCGTCACGTACAGCACGGAGATCCCGAACCGCTCCTCGGCGTCGTCGACGGCAGAGAGCACGGGTAACATCGCCGTCTCCGTCTTGCCCGTCCCCGTCGGGGAGACGACGAGGGCGTTCCGGCCGCGGGCGAGGGGCGGAATCGCGCGGCGCTGTGGCTCCGTCGGCGTCTGGAACCCCCGCGCAGAGAGCGCGTCGCGGACGCCCCGGCTCAGGTGGGTGAACGCGTCCGCGCCCGCCAGTTCCTCCCCCGCTGTCATCGATCCGGGGTTGGGTCCGACGCCCCTTGAGCGCCGCGCTCCCGGCGGGACGGCGCACCGCGAGGTGGTCTCACCGACAGCTTCAGGGGACGGGCGGCCCCGCCCCCGGCGTGAACCACACCCTCCTGATGTGGGGGTCGCTCGCCGTCTTCGGCGCCGTCGCGGCGGGGGACGCGATTCTCGCGGTCCGGGCGGCCCCGGGCGTCCCGCTTCCCGAGGCGGCCGCGGCGTTCTCGGCACTGCTCGTCTTCGGCGCGTCGCTGTTCGCCCTGCGCGACCCGGACGCGTTCGAGCCCCCCGCGCCGTGGGTCGCGTACCTCGCCGCGGCCGGGACGCTCGTCTACCTCGCGAGCCGCGTCGTTTAGATCCGCTCGTAGTCTCCGAGGCGCGTCCCGTCGAGCAGGTAGACCTCGCCGTCGGCGAGGGCGTCGGGGAGGAACGGCGAGAGAAACCCCTCGCCCGCGACGTTCACCCACGTCCCGCCCGAGCGGTCGTTGAACGCGGGCACGACGACGAGCGAGGGGTCCGTCGCTGGCCACGCCAGCCCCTCGCCGTGGTGGGCCGCGAACGGCTCGCGCCGGAGGCGCCCGCGGAGCCACGCGCGCTCGGTCCGCGCGCCGCCGACCGCGTCCTCCACCCGCACCTGCGGGTGCTCGTGGCCCGTCACCACCACGTCGGCGTCGAGCACCGCGGGCGCGGGCCAGGTGTGCCCGTGTGCAAAGCCCACGTCGCCGGCGCGCCAGCCGGTCGGGTCGCGCACGTCGACGGCGCGGTCCGAGAGCGCCTCGCTTACCCCCGCGTCGTGGTTGCCGGGCACGAGCGTCAGGCTCGCGCGGTCGAGGACGGCGTCGGCGAGGTCGCGGAGCTCCGCGGCCTCGACGCCGGTCGGCCCGCCGATCCGGTGGGCGAGGTCCCCGACGACAACGAGCCGGTCGACGCCGGTCCGGTCGAGCAGCGCGACGAGCCGCTCGCGGCGCTCCGGCGCCGCGGAGTCGAGTTCGACGCCACGCTCGTAGCGCAGGCCGACCTCGACGCCGGCGTGGACGTCCGCGACGACCAGCGCGCGCTCGCCGTCGAGGGTCGCCGTCGCCGCCGGCGCGCCGGGGACCGGGTCGATCAAATGGGCTTGAGCGTCGTCTCGTCGGGCTCGTAGCACCGACCGCTCATCAGCGCGTCCTGGACCGCCTCCTCGACGTCGTCGGGCGCGGCGCCGTGGTCCTCGACGACGCTCGCGACGACGGCCTCGCGGTCCGCACCCGAGCCGTCGTCGAGAGCGTCCATCGCGGCGACGACGGCGTCTTCCAGGTCTACGTCGGCGTCGGCTTCGTCGTCGTCCGGTTCGGCCGTCGACGTCGACTCCGGCGGCTCCTCCGGCACGTCGATGTCGGCCTCGCCAGCCGGGTCGACCTCCGTCCCCGTCGCGAACTCCGTGCCGAACTCCTCGGCCTCCGCGCGCTCGTCCTCGTCCATCTCGTAGAGGTCGTCGTCCTCGAACTCGCCGGCGTCGAAGTCGCCGACCTCGTCGGCCGCCGGGGTCGTCGGGTCCGGCTCGGAGTCGGGCGTCGTGTCGGC
>JAZKRX010000046.1:0-18403 GCA_036626375.1 Haloferacaceae archaeon | reverse complement strand
GGTCGAACAGGAAGACTCCGGGCTGTGCCAACCAGCCGTTACTCATATCCCCCGTTGGGGGACTCTGAGTTATCTTTCGACGGATGTTCACTGCACCGTTCACGTCTGCGTTCATCGTCGTCTCGCATGACTCACAGACGTACAGGCCACGCTCCACGCGGTTGCTATCCCGGATTTGCCCGCAACACGAACACGTCTTCGAGGTGTTCTCTTCGTCCACACGGTCAACGAGGATACCGTGTTCTTCGGCCTTGTATTCGAGGAGACGGGTGAATCGGTCGAACTCCCACCCGTGGAGTTTCTTGTTCCCCGACGCACCCCAGTTCCTCGAGTCGCTGTTCTCATCCTCACGGATGTCACTGAGGTCGCCAACCGCAATCTTCTCCACTCCTTCTTCGACACACCGCTTAACGATGTGTTTGCTGAGGGTGTGGAGGAAGTGGTCTTTACACGGGTTCGAGGAGAAAGCCCACGGCTTCAGCCGTGGGATGAATCCGACAGTAGCCGAAACAGTCATGTGGATTTGTCTCTTTGGTTGTGGCACCGAGTCTCGGGTAAGGATATGCACGCCAGCGAGGCGGTACATGAATCCCGCTATCCGAGCCGGGGGCCGTACTGGCACGGCCCACAACCCCACCGCGTACGAGTGGGGAACCTCTCCGTCGTGGGCACGGTCTGTGACCGTGGAACCCCACGACTTCAGTCGTGGGAGGATGTCAGAGTGGAGCGTGGGTGTCGATCACCACGTTTCCGATAGCCTGGTGGGTTATTGCTGTCGTCGGAATTGTACCAGCCGGTGAACGCCTCAGCAAGCTCTTCAAGAACTCGCTGACTTGACTGAGAATGCAGGTCACTGTAGCGTTCGTGATCTTTCAACTCCGACTTCAATTCGTCATCGTCGGGGATCTCCCCGTCTTCATCCCACCGTTGTTGGATGTAGTAGCGTCCGACGTTCCACAGTTTGGATGCGGAGAACCCGCATTGGTCGAGGTCGTCACGAACCTGCTCGTGGTTCGTGATGCGTGCGACGTAGGTGCGGGTTGTCTCCAGCATCGTTCTGCGGTACATAACTAGTTATAAACAAATACTTATTAAAATCAACGACCGGGAGTTGAATATCCGACTGGAATATTGTAAATGAGGTGTCATTCGGAGTGTCGGATTCATCCCGCGTCTAAAGACGCGGGTATTCTCCTTGTTCTTTATAACCGGCGCGGCGACTCCGCGCGGGTGAGAATCGCCGGCGTATTTTTCGTACGGTGCTCTAATAAATTAAGTCGGCAGCGCGGACAGCGTCACGCGCCGGCACGCGGAGGTTTATTCCCGCGGCGACCGCGCCGTACGACGATGGCCTCGCTCCAGCGACTCGTCGACGACCTGTCTCGACGGGACCGCCGGATCGTCGTCTACTTCGCCGGCATCCTCGCGCTCGTCGTCGCGTTCACCTTCGCGTACAACTACGGGATGGCGAGGCTCGAGGGCGAGCCACAGTCGTTCTGGCGGTCGCTCACGGCCGTCGTCGAGACGATCACCACCACGGGCTACGGCTCCGACGCGCCGTGGGAGACGCCGGCGATGAACGCGTTCATGGTGTTCATCCAGCTGACGGGGATCGGCCTCGGCTTCGTCACGCTCCGGCTGGTGATCATCCCGCTTTTTACCCGCGCGGAGGTGGACTTGGACGAGCGCCTCCCGCCGAAGCGCGACCACGTCGTCGTCTGTGACTACCGGCGCGACTCCGCCGTCCTGCTCGACGAGCTCGCGGACAACGGCGTCGACTACGTCCTCCTCTCGCCGGACGAGGACGCGCCACGGACCCTCTCGGACGCGGGCTACGACGCTATCCGCGGAGAGCCGGACGACCCGGCGGCGTACGACCGCGCGAGCCTCGCCAGCGCGCGGGCGGTGCTGGTCGACGCCGGCGAGGCGACCGTCGACACCATCCTGACCGTGCGGTCGATCCGCGCCGACGTGGAGGTGGTCGCGCTCACCGACGACAGCGACCTGCGCGACGTGCTGGTCTCGGTCGGCGCCGACAGCGTCCTCTCGCCGTACGCCGTGGTGGGCCAGCGCCTCGGCGAGAAGGCCGCGGCGTCGTTCGGGGTGACGCTCGGGGACACGGTCGCACTCGGCCCGGACGTCGAGGTGGTCGAGCGGCTCGTCCCGCACGACAGCCGCCTGGTCGGGCAGTCGATCCGAGAGTCCCGCCTCGGCGACCAGTCCGGCGCGACCGTCGTCGGCGTGTGGACCGACGGTCGGCTCCAGCTCCCGCCCGACCCGGACGCCACGCTCCAGCCCAACACGGTGTTGGTCGTTCTCGGCCGGCCCGACGCGATCGAGGCGCTGAACGAACTCACCCGTCCGACGCGGGCGCTCGGCCAGCGCGAGCGGGTGGTGGTCCTCGGCGCGGGCGAGGTCGGCGGGGCCGCCCGCGCGGCCGTCGCCGAGGCCGGAATCGAGGCCGTGACGGTCGACACCGACCCCGGCGACGGGGTCGACGTGGTCGGCGACGCGACCGACCGCGAGACGCTCCACGCGGCCGGCGTCGCGGACGCCGAGGCGGTGATCGTCTGCCTGCCGGACGACCGGGCGGCGCTGCTCGCGACGGCGATGGTCCGCTCGCTCAGCCCCGACGCCGAGGTGCTGGTGCGGGTGAACGACACCGACGCGACGCGGAAGGCCCTGCGCGCCGGCGCGGACTACGTGCTGTCCGTGCCGCGCACGAGCGCGCGGATGGTCGTCGGCGAACTCCGGGGCGAAGACGTGCTGGAGCCGGCGAGCCAGATGCGGCTCGTCCGCGTCGGGGCCGCGCCGTTCGCGGGCGGGACGCTCGCGGAGTCGGGTATCTACGAGGCGACCGGCTGCCGGGTGATCGCCGTCGAGGGCGACGACGGCGTCGTCGCGCCCGTCCCCCCGGACCGGACGCTCGCGGCCGACGACCGTCTCACCGTGGTCGGCACCGACGCGACGGTCCAGACGTTTCTCGATCGGTTCGAACTCACGCCCGCGAACGGCTGATCACCCCTCTCGGTCCCAGCCGCGCGCGCGGTCCACCGCCTCGCCCCACCGTTCGTGCCGTCGGTCGGCCTCGGACGCGTCCAGCTCCGGGTGGAACCGCCGGTCGACCTGCCAGTTCGCGCGGAGGTCGTCGACCGAGTCCCAGTAGCCCACGGCGAGGCCGGCGGCGTAGGCCGCGCCGAGCGCCGTCGTCTCGTCGACCACCGGCCGGACGAGGTCGGCCTGGAGGATGTCGGCCTGGAGCTGACAGAGAAAGTCGTTCTTTGCCACGCCGCCGTCGACGCGGAGTAGCTCGGTCCCGGCGCCGGTGTCGGCCGCCATCGCCTCGGCCACGTCCCGGGCGTGGTGTGCAATCGCCTCGAGCGTCGCGCGGACGACGTGTTCTTTGCCCGTGCCGCGGGTGATACCGAGGATGGTGCCGCGGGCGCGGCCGTCCCAGTGGGGGGCGCCGAGCCCCGTGAACGCCGGGACGACGTAGACGCCGTTCGTGGCGTCGACCGACCGCGCGAGCTCGGCCGTCTCGGCCGGGTCGTCGACGAACCCGACGGCCTGGAGCCACTCGACCGCGGCGCCGGTGACGAACGTCGACCCTTCCAGCGCGTACTGGACCGGCTCGCCCGCGAGCTGGTAGGCGACGGTCGTGAGCAGGCCGTGGTCCGACCGCACCGGCTCCGTCCCCGTGTTCGCGAGGTAGAACGCGCCGGTGCCGTAGGTGTTCTTTGCGTCGCCGGCGTCGAAGCAGGTCTGGCCGAACAGGGCGGCCTGCTGGTCGCCCAGCGCGGCCGTGACGGGCACCGCGGCGCCGAAGACGCTGTCGGGGTCCGTCGTGCCGTACGCCTGGGCGTCCGAGGAGGGGCGGACCTCGGGGAGCGTCGCCTCGGGGACGCGGAACTCCTCGAGGAGGGCGTCGTCCCACGCGCCCTCGTGAATGTCGTAGAGCAACGTCCGCGAGGCGTTGGTGACGTCGGTGACGTGCTCGCCGGTGAGGTTGTAGACGAGCCAGGAGTCGACGGTGCCGACACAGAGGTCGCCGTCCGCGGCCCGCTCCCGGACGCCGCGGGGGCTGGTGCGCCTGAGCTTGAGGGGGTCGGCGTTGTCGAGGATCCACTCGATCTTGCTCGCCGAGAAGTAGGCGTCGGGCTCGAGGCCGGTCCGCTCGCGGAGGCGCGCGACCGTCGCGTCGTCGAGGGCCTCCATCCGGCTGGCGGTGCGGCGGTCCTGCCAGCTGATAGCGTTGTAGACGGGGTTCCCGCTCGCCGCGTCCCAGACGACGGTCGTCTCGCGCTGGTTCGCGACTCCGACCGCGTCGAGGGCCCCGGGGTCGAGGCCGGCGCTCGCGAGCGCCCGCGTGGTGACGCTCTCGACGGTCTCCCAGATCTCGATCGGGTCGTGTTCGACCCAGCCGGGCTGTGGGTAGATCTGCTCGTGTCGGCCGTAGGCGTTGGCGACGACCCGTCCGTCGTGGTCGAAAACCATGAACCGGGTCCCGGTCGTCCCCTGGTCGATCGCGCCGATGTATGTCTGACTCATCTGCCGTGTGTCGAGACGTGATCACCCGTCACGCGGTGGCACTACTATCCGGGCGAACAGTTGGGACTCGTATAACAGTTGCCACCGACGAGCTACCGGACGGCGAGGACCTCGACGTCGAACACGAGCGTCCGCCCGGCGAGTTCGTGGTTGAAGTCGACCCGCACGACCCCGTCGGCGACGGCCGTGACGTCCCCGTGGAGGTCGTTTTGCGCCTCGACGTGGAGGCCGACCTCGGGCGACTCGCCGACCATCGCCTCGAACGTCTCGGCGTCGTACTCGCGGAGCTTCTCCGCGTCGTACTCGCCGTAGGCGTCCGCCGGCGGGACGGTGACCGTCCGCTCCTCGCCCTCGCACATCCCGACGACGGCGTCATCGAGCCCCGGGATCACCTCGTTCGCCCCGACGGTGAACGTGAGCGGGCTTCGCTCGATCTCGCCCGGCGCGAGGTCGTTCTCGGCGGCGACCGCGGGGTCCGAGGTCGCGAAGACGCTCCCGTCCTCGAACCGGCCGACGTACGCGAGGGCGACCCGGTCGCCGGGGGCGACGCGGTCGGTCATCTGTCGAGGTCGTACAGCCGCCGGAACGGCGTCGGCGGGAACCGCAGTTCGATCCGGCTCGGCGGGCGGCCCTTGCCCTCTCGCCGCTCCGAGCGCACGCGCTCGACGATGCCGGCCTCTGCGATCTCGTAGAGAAACCGCTTGACGGTCCCCCGCGAGAGGTCGACTCCGGGGCGCCCGCTCACCGCCTCCGCCGTCGCCGTGACCGAGGCGCGGTCCTCGTCGTCGAGGTCGACGAGGTTCCGCAGGACGAGCTGCTTGTTCGCCGGGAGCGCGAGGACGCGCCCGAGCGAGACGCCGGGGCGCGGGATTTCGTCGACCGCCGCGTCCACGTCGGCCTCGGTCAGGCGGGTCCGGTTCGCTTGGTTCGCGCGGTCGGCGGCGATAAACAGCGCCGTCAGCGCGTCGTGGGCGTTGCCGTCGGCCCAGTCGGCGATCCGACGGGCGAGCTCGTGGTCGAGCGCCTGCCGCGCGAGCCCCTCGGAGGCGCGGGTCATCAGCACGTCGACGAGCATCTGGGTCTGGTAGCGCTCGATGTGGATCGAACTCGCGGTGTAGGTCGTCACGCCGGTCTCCCCGGGCGGCAGCCGCCCGACCGCGAGCCAGCTGACGTTGCTCGGCAGCCCGGCGAACAGGTCGATCAGCGCGTCGCCGTCGGTGCCGTCCGGGTCTCCAACGTGGTCGACGGCGATGACGACGCCGGTCCGCGAGCCGTCGAGGATGGCGTGGAGCCGGTCCGTGAGCTCGGTCGTGCTGATCCCGTGTTCGGGCACCGACTCGTCGACGAGCGCGTCGAGGACGGTGTGGTAGAACGCGAACTCGCTCGTCGTCTCGCGCATGTCGACGTAGACGAACCCCGGGGTGGTCGTGGTTCCCGCCCGGGTGCTCGTGTGGATGATCGAGCGCGTCTCCGTCGAGAGCCGTTCCAGGTGTGCGAACAGCGCCGTCACGACCGCGGACTTCCCCGCTCCGAACGCGCCGTAAACGTAGGCGTTCGGGGGGAGGGTCCCGTCGAACACCGGGTCGAGGTGGTCGAGCAGTCGTTCGAAAACGGGCGCCCGGTCCGACGGCTCGTCGATGTGGTAGACCGGCGACAGGGCGTCGTAGTCCTGGACGAGCCGTGGGCCGTCGTCCCGGCGCTGTCGTCGTTTTATCCTCGCGTCGATATCCATGCTTCCGGGCGTTCGTTACCGCTGGATTCCGCCACACTCCCAAAAGGACCGCGGTTGGTCGAACCGCGTCCGCGGCTGATTCGCCGCGTCACGCCCGACTGCGGCCACATCGAGGGGCGGGCGCCGCGGGGTCGTGGCCTCCCGAGACTGGACACGGTGGGGTGGTGAGTCGGGCGCTAGATGGGGAGGGGCACCCAGGCCGACGACGGGAACACGCCGACTATCGCCAGCACCGCGATGGCGAACGTGTTGACAACGATGGCTGCCGCCGGAGGGTCGAAGTGGGTGTCGGAGTGCGCGTAGAAGACGCGCTGGATGACCTCACCGGCCAGCGCGCCGGTCACGCCGAACAGCCCGCCGACGAGCACCGAGGGCAGGATCGCCATCGACCCGACGCCGCCCGCGAACGCGACGGCCGCCGTCGCGCCGGGCAGGGTCATGTGGTGGGTGACCGGGATCTGGTCGACGCCACAGTTGAGGAACAGGAGCGAGGCGGCGCTGATGCCGAACCCGAGGAAGATGCTCCCCGTCTGGACGGTGGTGTAGGCCGCGAGGATCCCGGTGACGAGGCCGATCATCGCCACGTTGGGCCACTTGTACTGGTGGGGGAGCCAGGGCTCGACCGCGAACCGCTGCTCCTCGACGCCGCCGTCGGCGACGGCACCGCTCCCGCGCTTGGGGCTCTCGACCATCTCCTCGCGCTCGAACGGCCCCATGTCGAGCAGGCCGCCGCCGCGCGCGTCGCCGACCATCGGGTAGCTGTAGACGAGCCGGTGGAACACCGCCGAGAGCACGACACCCATCGCGATGGGGTCCCACGGGAGACTCAGGAGGCCGCCGGACACCTGCCGGACGACCATCCCGAGGATGCCGAACAGCCCGCCGACCGCGAGCACGTCGGGCTTCGTCCCGAGCGCGTGGGCGATGTTCTTGGCCTCGTGGTAGTCGAAGCCGGTGTTCATGTAGCCCTTGCGTGCGGCGTAGGCCGCGGCTGCGGCGCCGCCCGCGAACGAGACGTGCGGCCCGAACACCGGACCGAAGGCGACGAAGCCGGTGATGCCGGTGCCGATCTCGGCCTCGATGTTGCCCGCGAGGTCGCTCGCGAGCGTGTTGACCGCCTCCCCGGCGATGACCATGAAGCCGGTGAAGATGAACGCGGGGAGCGCGCCGAGCGCCGCGCCGAACGCGCCGCCCGCGAAGGCGGCGATCGCGAGCGCCAGCCAGTCCTGGATGCCCATGCCCAGGAGCTGGAACTGCAGGACGAACATCGGCTACTCGTCCTCCTGCGCCCAGTCGAGCGAGCGCTCGACTGCGGCGTCCCAACGGCCGTACATCTTGTCCGCCTGCGAGCTGTCCATCTCGGGCTCGAACTCGCGGTCGATCTGCCAGTTCGAGCGGAGCTCGTCGACCGAGTCCCAGTAGCCCACGGCGAGGCCGGCGGCGTAGGCCGAGCCCAGCGCCGTCGTCTCGTCGACCTCGGGGCGGGCGATGTCGGTCTGGATGATGTCAGACTGGAGCTGACAGAGGAAGTTGTTCTTCACCGCGCCGCCGTCGACCCGGAGCGACGTCATCTCGACGCCGGAGTCCGCCTCCATCGCTTCCGCGAGGTCGCGGGTCTGGTAGGCGATCGACTCGAGCGTCGCCCGGACGAGGTGCTCTTTTCGCGTACCGCGGGTCATTCCGACGATTGTGCCGCGGGCGCGGCCGTCCCAGTGGGGGGCACCCAGTCCCGTGAACGCCGGAACCATGTACACGCCGTCGGTGGACTCGACCGAGGTCGCGAGTTCGGCCGTCTGGGCGGCGTTGTTGATCAGGTCGACGTCCTCCAGCCACTCGATAGCGGCGCCGGCGATAAAGATGGAGCCCTCCAGGGCGTACTGGACGGGTTCGCCGGACATCTGGAAGCCGATGGTCGTGAGCAGCCCGTTGTCGGACGCGACGGCCTCCTCGCCGGTGTTCATCAGGTAGAACGCGCCGGTGCCGTAGGTGTTCTTTGCGTCGCCGGCGTCGAAGCAGGTCTGGCCGAACAGGGCGGCCTGCTGGTCGCCCAGCGCGCCCGCGACGGGCACCGCGGCGCCGAGGAAGCCGTCGGCGTCCGTCGCGCCGTACGTCTCCTCGTCCGAGGAGGGGCGCACCTCGGGGAGCATCTCCTCGGGGATATCGAACTCCGCCAGGAGCTCGTCGTCCCACTCCATCGCCTCGATGTCGTAGAGCATCGTCCGCGAGGCGTTGGAGACGTCCGTGATGTGGTTGCCCGTGAGGTTCCAGATGACCCACGTGTCGATGGTGCCCATCAGGAGTTCGCCGTCTCGGGCCCGGTCGCGGAGGTCCCGCGAGCGGGAGGCCTCGAGCTTCAGCGGCTCGGCGTTGTCGAGGATCCACTCCGTCTTCGTGGCCGAGAAGTACGCGTCGACCTCCAGCCCCGTCTTGTCGCGGATCTCGTCTGCCATCCCCGCCTCCTTGAGCTCCTCGACGCGGTCTGTGGTGCGGCGGTCCTGCCAGACCAGCGCGTTGTGGACGGGCCTGCCCGTCTCTTTGTCCCACACGATTGTCGTCTCGCGCTGGTTCGTGATCCCGAGCGCCTCGAGCTGCTCGGCGTCGAGGCCGGCCTCGTCGAGCGCCGCGTTCACGACCTCCTGGGTGTTCTCCCAGATCTCGACGGGGTCGTGCTCGACCCAGCCAGGCTGGGGGTAGATCTGTTCGTGCTTCTCGTACGCGTTGGCGACGACCTGCCCGCTGTGGTCGAAGACCATGAATCGGGTCCCGGTCGTGCCCTGGTCGATCGCGCCGACGTAGGTGTCTGCCATTCGTGTTCTCCTCCAGGCGTCAGCGGCCGCCGCTGTCGCCGTGCCAACCTCCTCTTTTTCCTACCATAATAAATATTACTAACACCCCTGCTCTGCCAGTAAACATACTCATCCATCACGCACAATCTGCCGGTATCGCCCGGCTCGTGGCGTCTGCTACCGGTTCACACGTGTCTCCGGTGCGCCGAGGGCGCCGCCCCGCCGAGCGCCCCGGAACCACCGGACGTGGCCCGCTTTCCGGCGCGTGGTTGCGCGACGGCGGCGACCGCCGAGGCACCGTCGCGTCGCCCGTCTGCGCTCGGCGGACGACTGTATCACGGTCGACGTATCTGTTTACTCCCGGCTCAGAACCACCGATGAATCAAAGTGTGTCGGCTCCGAGGGGGGGCGTACAGATGGGATCGGCACCACACGTCGCCGTCATCGGCGGCGGCTCGACCGGCTCCGGCATCGCCCGGGACCTCGCGATGCGTGGGCTCGACGTGACGCTCGTCGAGCAGGGCAACCTCACGCACGGGACGACCGGCCGGATGCACGGACTCCTCCACAGCGGCGGCCGCTACGCGGTCGCCGACCAGAAGAGCGCGGAGGAGTGTATCGAGGAGAACCGCGTCCTCCGGGATATCGCGAGCCACTGCGTCGAGATGACCGGCGGGCTGTTCGTCAAGCGACCCGAGGACTCCGAGGAGTACTTCCAGGAGAAGCTGTCGGGGTGTCGGGAGTGTGGCATCCCCGCCGAGGTGGTCTCCGCCGAGGAGGCCCGCGCCATGGAACCGCACCTCGCGCCGGACATCGACAAGGCGATCCGAGTGCCCGACGGCGCGGTCGACCCGTTCCGCCTCGTCGTCGCGAACGCCGCGAGCGCGCAGGAACACGGCGCGCGGATCGAGACGCACTCGAAAGTGACCGACCTCCTCGTCGAGGGCGGCGAGATCGTCGGCCTGGAGGTCGAGCACGACTCCGGCCCGGGGAAGCGCGTCCACGGGACCGTCGGCGGGACCGAGGAGATCCGCGCCGACTACGTCGTCAACGCGACGGGCGCGTGGGCGGGCCGGATCGGCGACATGGCCGGGCTCGACGTCGAGGTGCGCCCCTCGAAGGGCGTGATGACGATCATGAACACCCGGCAGGTCGACACCGTGATCAACCGCTGTCGGCCGAAAGGCGACGCGGACATCGTCGTCCCGCACGAGACGACCTGTATCCTCGGGACGACCGACGAGGAGGTCGAGGACCCCGAGGACTACCCCGAGGAGAAGTGGGAGGTAGAGCTGATGCTCGACACGCTCACCGAACTGGTGCCGATGCTCGCGGAGGCGCGCACGATCCGGTCGTTCTGGGGCGTGCGCCCGCTGTACGAGCCGCCGGACGTGGGGAGCGAGGACCCGACGGACATCACGCGCGATTTCTTCCTGCTCGACCACGACGAGCGCGACGACCTCCCGGGGATGACCAGCATCGTCGGCGGGAAGTTCACCACCTACCGGATGATGGCCGAGCAGATATCCGACCACGTCTGCGGGAAGTTCGGGATCGACGCCGACTGCGAGACGGCCGAGGTCCCCCTGCCCGGGAGCGAGGAGTTCTCCGTCATGCGGGACTACATGGACGAGTTCGGGCTCCGGTCACCGATCGGCCGCCGGAGCGTCGAGCGCCTCGGCTCGCGCGCCGACGAGGTGCTGCAGACCGACGAGCCGAACCCGACCGTCTGTGGCTGTGAGGGCGTCACCCGCGCGGAGATCCAGGACGCGATCGCGGACGCCGGCTCGGATCTCAACGCCGTCCGGCTCCGCACGCGGGCGTCGATGGGCAACTGCCAGGGCGGGTTCTGTACCCACCGGATGGCGAACGAGCTCCACGGCGAGTACGACGGGGCGACCGTCCGCGCGGCGTGGGACGAACTCCTCCAGGAGCGCTGGAAGGGCCAGCGCCACGCGCTCTGGGGCGACCAGCTCTCGCAGGCGATGTTGAACTACGCGCTCCACGCGACGACGCAGAACCGCGACGCGGACCCCGCCGACGGCGAGCCCGTGGACTTCGGCGCGTTCGACGGCGGCGCGGCCGGCGCCGACGGCGCCGCGGACGCCGGCGTCGCGACGGACGGAGGGACGGATGGCGATTGAGTCAGAGGTGCTGGTGGTCGGCGGCGGGCTCGCCGGCCTCACGAGCGCGCTCTCGGCCGCCCGCGCAGGCGCGGACGTCCGTCTCGTCTCCTACAAGCAGAGCACGCTCCGGAACGCCTCGGGACTGGTCGACGTGCTCGGCTACACTCCCGACGGCGAGGGACCACACGCCGACCCGTTCGACGCGATCCCCTCGCTCCCGTCCGGCCACCCGTACCGCACGGTGGGCGTCGAGACGGTCCGGGAGGCGCTCGCGCTGTTCGACGAGGCGGCGCCCGACTACCGCGGCGGGCACACCGACCGGAACGCGCTCCTGCCGACCCACGGCGGGACGATCAAGCCGACCGCGCGCTACCCGGCGGGCGCGAGCGCCGGCCTCGCGAGCGACCGACGGGACGTCCTCCTCGTCGGCTTCGAGTCGACGACCGACTTCGACGCCGAACACGCCGCCGCCCACCTCGAGGCGGCGGGCGTCCCGTTCGACGTCCGGGGGGCGACGATCCGGTTCCCCGGCGACCTCCAGGCGGACGCGAAGGTGACGCGGTACGCGAAGCTGCTCGACACAGACGCCGACGTGTCGGTCCGGAACCGCGAGCGCCCCGTCCGCGACGCCCTCGCCGAGCGGGTGAACACGGTCCACGACGGCGAAGCGCGGGTCGGGTTCCCGGCGGTCCTCGGCGACGACCACGCCGCGGCGGTGCGGGGGGCGCTCGAAGAGCGGATCGGCGCCGAGGTGTTCGAGGTTCCCTCGGGCCCGCCGTCGCTCCCGGGCCTCCGCCTGGAGGACGCTCTCTTCGCCGCGCTGGACGAGGCGGGCGCCAGCATCGAGACGGGCAACCCCGTCGTCGACTACGACGGCACAGGGGACGTCGAGACGGTGTACGTCGAGAAACACGGCGCGCGGATCCCGAACAGCGCCGACCAGTACGTCCTCGCGACGGGTGGGCTCGTCGGCAAGGGCGTCGAGTCCGACCGCGAGTCCGTGTACGAGCCGATCTTCGACTGCCACGTCCCGCACGAGACGGACCGCTACGAGTGGTTCGACGCCGAGGTGTTCGGCGACCACGAGTTCGCGCGGTTCGGCCTCCGCACGGACGAGGACCTGCGTCCGACCGGCGCGGACGGGTCGGTCGAGTTCGAGAACCTCCGGGCCGCCGGGTCGGTGCTCGGGGGGTACGACTTCGCCGCCGAGAAGTCCGGGAGCGGGGTGTCGATCGCGACGGGCTACGCCGCCGGCCGCGCGGCCGCGGAGGAGGTCGCATGAGCGCGGTCGTTCCACGCGCTGCTCACGGCTCCTGGGGTGGTCGCCGTGAGTGACGCCGAATCCCCGCCCGACTTCGACCCCGTCGAGCCGAACGCGGGCGAGGAGTTCGACCCCGTCGACGTCTTCCCCGACAGCACGGATTTCGACCTGCGCCCCGGCGCCGACTCCTGTTACAAGTGTTCCACCTGCGACACCAACTGCCCGGTCGCGGAGGTGGACGACGACTTCCCCGGGCCGAAGTTCCAGGGGCCCGAGCAGTGGCGCCTGAAGCAGAACGACGACGAGCACAGCGTCGACGACTCGGTGATGGACTGCTCGAACTGCATGCGGTGTGACAACGCCTGTCCGTCGGGGGTGCCGCTGTCGCAGATGCACAACACCGCCCGCGGCGAGTACGTCGCCGAGGAGATGTCGAAGACGTCGGTCGAGTACTGGCGGAATCGGTTGCTCGCGAACTACCGCACGTCGGCGTGGTTCGCGAGCAAAGCTCCCAGGATCGCGAACGCCGCGATGAACTTCGGGCCCGCGCGGTGGCTGATGGAGAAGACGATGGGGATCACGGCAGAGCGGGAGTTCCCCGCGTTCGCGACCGAGACGTTCCGCGAGTGGTGGGCGAGCGAGGGCGCCGCCGCCGGCTCGAAGGAGCGCGCCCGCGCCGCCCGCGACCGCCGGGGCGAGGACCCGGACGCCGACAAGAGAGTCGCGTACTTCCACGGCTGTTACTCCAACTACAACACCCCCGAGGTCGGGCGGGCGATGGTCCGGGTGTTCGAGCACTTCGGCTACGAGGTCGTGGTGCCGGAGCAGCGCTGTTCGGGCACCCCGATGTTCGCGAACGGGATGCTCCCCGACGCGCGCCGCCACGCCGAGGTGAACGTCTCCTCGATGTCGGACCTCGTCGACCAGGGGTACGACGCCATCGCGTCGTGTACCTCCTGCTCGATGGCGCTCCGGCAGGAGTACCCCGAGCTGTTCGACATCGAGGGGATCGAGGACGTGGCCGCACACACCTTCGAGTCCGTCGAGTACCTCCGGATCCACGAGGACCTCCAGGGCGCGCTCGGCGAGGCCGACGTCGACGGCCAGCTGGCGGCGGAGTTCGCCTACCACGCGCCCTGTCACGCCCGGAACCAGGGACTGGAACACCAGTCCGTGGAGCTGTTCCGCGAGCTCGACGGCGTCGGGATCGAGGACGTGGGCGAGTCCTGCTCCGGGATCTCCGGCACCTACGGCTGGAAAGAAGAGAAGTACGAGAAGTCGATGGCGATCGGCGAGGAGATGTTCGAGCACATGGAGCACGCCGACGGGACGACCGGGATGACCGAGTGCCCGACCTGCGCGATGCAGATGGAACACGGCACGGGCTACGAGATCCGGCACCCGCTCGAGCTGTTGGAGGCGGCGCTGGTCGAGTAGCCCAAAACCGTTACTCGACCCGGAATCAACTCTTTTACCGCGGCCGTCCCCACGAGGTTGTGTGACACTTCACACACGGGACGTCGAACGCGACGTCCGCGAACTGAGCACGCTCCTCGGGGAGGTGCTCGCGGCGCAGACGTCGCCGGACGCGCTCGAAACGGTCGAGCGCGTTCGTACCGTGGCGCTCGACTCCCGCCGCGACGAGGACACCTCCCGAGAGCTGCTGTGGGACGCGCTCTCCGGGCTGGACGCGGAGACGCGCGACGTCGTTGCACGCGCGTTCACGACGTACTTCGAGCTGACGAACCTGGCCGAGGAGCGCGAGCGGGTGCGGGCGATCCGGACCCGCGTCGAGGAGAGTACGCTCGACAACAGCCTCCGGGCGACCGTCGAGCGCCTCGCCGCCGCCGACGCGGACGCCGAGACGGTCCAACGGGTGCTCGACGACGTGCTCATCGAGCCGACGTTCACCGCCCACCCGACCGAGGCGCGCCGGAAGACGGTGAAAGCGAAGCTGCGCTCCGTCGCAGAGACCCTGGAGACGCTCGACGAGCGGCGGCTGACGGGCCGCGAGGAGGCACGCCTGGAGCGGGGCCTCGAGGCGGAGCTGACGGGGCTCTGGCAGACGCCGCAGATCCGCGACCGGCGCCCCGAGGTCACCGACGAGGCGCTCAACATCCAGTGGTACCTGGAGAACGTGCTGTTCGACGTCGTCGCGGATGTCTACGACGAACTCGACCGCGCGCTCGCCGAGCACTACCCCGACGTCTCCGTGCCGAAGCTGTTCGAGTTCCGCTCGTGGGCCGGCAGCGACCGGGACGGCAACCCGTACGTCACGCCCGAGGTGACCGCGGAGACCTTAGAGCGCCAGCGAGCGGTCGTCCTCGCGAAGTACCGCGACGAGCTCAAGCGCCTCTCGGGGCTCCTGAGCCAGGACAGCCGCGACTTCGCGGTCGGCGAGCGGTTCGCAGAGCGACTCGCCGCCGACAAGGGACGCCTGCCGGGCGTCGCGAGCGAGGCCGAGTCGCGGTACCCGAACGAACCGTACCGCCAGAAGCTGAAGCTGATGCGCGAGCGGGTCGAGCGGGTGGGTGACGTCCGGCAGGGCGGCTACGCGTCCGCCGGGGAGTTGCTCGCGGACCTCGAGGCTATCGCCGAGAGCCTCCGGCGCCACGGCGCGGGCGTCATCGCCGACGACGCGGTCGCGCCGATCGTCCGCCGGGTCGACACGTTCGGGTTCTCGCTCGCGAGCCTCGACCTGCGCGACCACCGCGAGAACCACACCGAGACGGTCGCGGCCGTCCTCGACGACGCCGGCGTCGACTACGCAGAGATGGCCGAGGACGAACGCGTCGCGGCCCTGACCGACGCCATCCTGCAGGAACGGCCCGTCGTCGACGTCGACGACCACGGGTCGTTCGAGGAGACGCCCGCCCGCGTCCTCCGGCGGTTCGCCGAACTGGCCGAGTGGCAACGGGAGTACGGCGTCGACGCGGTCGACACCTACTGCATCAGCATGACCGAGGAACCGAGTCACGTCCTCGAGGTGCTGTTCCTGGCCGACCAGGCCGGCGTGGCCGACCTGCCGGGCTACTGCGGGCTGGACGTGGTGCCGCTGCTCGAAACCGAGTCCGCGCTCTCGGGCGCGCGCCGGATCATGGGGACGCTGTTCGAGAACGAGGCGTACGAGGCGGCGCTCTCTGCGCGCGACGGCCTCCAGGAGATCATGCTCGGGTACTCCGACTCGAACAAGGAGAACGGCTACCTGGCGGCGCAGTGGTCGCTCCACCGGAACCAGACGCGTCTCGCCGGCATCTGCGACGACCACGACGTCGACCTGCGGCTGTTCCACGGCCGCGGTGGGTCGATCTCCCGGGGCGGCGGGCCGATGCACGAGGCGCTCCTCGCGCTTCCGCCGGAGACGGTGACGGGACAGGTGAAGTTCACCGAACAGGGCGAGGCGATAGCGGAGAAGTACGGCACCCCCGTGATCGCCGAGCGGAACGTCGAGCAGATGCTCGACGCACAGATCCGCGCGCGTCACGACGTTCTGGCCGACGGCGACGGCCGTGCGCCCGAGGCGTGGCACGACCCGATGGCGACCGCGGCCGACGCGGCCCGGGGCGCCTACCGCGACCTGCTCGAAACCGACGGGTTCGTGCGGTACTTCGAGCGGGCGACCCCCATCCGCGTCATCGAGGACCTCAACCTCGGCTCGCGGCCCGCCTCGCGGTCCGGCGAGCGCACCGTCGAGGACCTCCGGGCGATCCCGTGGGTGTTCTCGTGGACGCAGGCGCGCTGTATCCTCCCCGGGTGGTTCGGGCTCGGCACCGGACTCCGGGCGTACCTCGACGACGGCGGCGACCTCGACCAGCTCCGGACGTTCTACGAGGAGTGGCCCTTCTTCCGGACGACGCTCGACAACGCGGCGCTCTCGCTCGCCCGGACCGACCTCGGGATCGCGGGCGAGTACGCCGCGCTCGCGGGCGAGCCGGGCGAGCCGTTTTTCGACCGGATCGCCGCGGAGTACGAACGCTCCGTCGACGTGGTGCTCGCGGTCACGGACCGGGACCACCTCCCGCCGCGGGAGTGGATCAACGAGAACCTCGAGCGGCGCAACCCGTACGTGGACCCGCTGAACCTCCTCCAGGTCGAACTGCTCGGCCGCGACGACCTGAGCGACGCGGAGCGACGGACGCTCCGCCTGACCGTCAAAGGCGTCGCGGCGGGGATGAAATCGACCGGGTAGGCCGCGTCGACGGGTCCGACCCCGCGGCGGCCGAGCGAGCGGACCGAGCGCGGCGGCCTGCCGCCCGGAAATTCAACCACGACTGCGTTAGGTAAAGTTAAGTTGAGAGGCGTCAGCGACCGAGGCGTGACGAGCGCACTCGTGCGGGTCGCCGTCGTGCTGGCCGTCGTGGTCTCCGGGGCCGCGGCGCCGGCGTTCGCGGCGACACCGACCGCGGCGGAGCCGCGCGCGGCGGCAGGACCGACCGCGCCGCAGGTGGCACAGACGACGAACGGGTGTACGTATCCGTTCACCGAGACGGACTCGACGGGGACGGACGTCACCGTCGCGGAGCGGCCGGAGCGGGTGGTGACGCTCGGCGCGAGCGCGGCCCAGACGGTGTGGGAGATCGGCGACGCCCGCGAGACGGTCGTGGGGTACACCACGTTCGCGTCGTACCTCGACGGCATCGACGAGAACAGGACGCTCCTGACCTACACCGACCGGCAACGGCTCACGGACAGCTCGGTCGACGCCGTCGCCGAGCTCGACCCGGACGTCGTCCTCGCCGCGAACATCATCGCCCCCGAGGACGTGCGGGCGCTCCGCGAGCGCGGGGTCACGGTGTACCGGTTCCGGAGCGCGACCGACGTCGAGTTCATCTACCAGAAGACACGTCTCACCGGCCGGCTCGTCGGCGAGTGTGACGCCGCCGACGCCCGGACGGCACAGCTCCGGGCGCAGGTCGAGACGATCCGCCGGGCAACGGCGGGCGTCCGGGACAAGCGGGTGTTCGTCCCCTCCTTCGGGTTCACGCCCGGCCGGAACACGTTCGTCGACGAGATCGTCACCGTCGCGGGCGGCCAGAACCTCGGACGGCTCGCCGGCGACGGGACGGGGTACAACGCCTACGACAGCGAGGCGATCACGGCGGCCGACCCCGAGTGGATCGTCGGGACCGGCTCCGTGTCGGTGCCGAGCGGACTCTCGACGACGACCGCGGCCCGGGCGAACCAGACGGTCGTTCTGAACCCCAACTACGTGTTCCAGCCCGCACCCCGGATCGTGGTGTCGATGGTGACGATGGTGCGGGCGCTCCACCCCCAGCGGTACCGACAGGCCCAGCTCGGACTGCTCGCCGAGGAGGCCAAACGCGACCCCGGGAGCTGGGTGATCCCGTACGCCGACGCGGACCCGCTGTACACGACGGTCGAGGACGGGGACGCCGTCCTCCGCGTCCAGAACGGCGACCCGCCGACGACGCGGTGGGCGGTGCCAGAGACGTTCGACCCGAACGCGTCTGTCCGCCTGACCGACCTCGCGGTCTCGACCCGCGAGCCGAACCCGATCTTCAGCGTCCGGGTTCGCAACGCGACGGGCGAGGCGCCGCCGCTGCCCGGGAACGCGACGCTGCTCGCGGCGTACGGCACGGAGACCGAGGACCTGGTCGCCGGAACCACCGGCGCACGGGCGTCGGTCCGCGTCCCGCTCGAACGGGTCGGTGACGTCTCGCGGCTCTCGCTCTACCGGCGTACCGCCGACGGCTGGACCGCGCTCGACACCGAGCGGTCGGTCGACGAGACGAGCCAGACGGTGACCGTCACCGCGTCGATGGACGTGCTGCGCGGGTTCGCCGTCGGCGTGGCGCCGGCCGACGCCGCGCCCGTGACGGCGCCGGCGGCGCCGGACCAGCCGACTCCGACCCCGACTGCGGTCCCGACGGCCTCGCCCACCCCGACGGCGACCGCGGCACCGACCGCGACGCCGGCGCCCGACCCGACC
>JAZKRX010000045.1:0-18666 GCA_036626375.1 Haloferacaceae archaeon | reverse complement strand
GGAGGCGTATCTCAAGTCCATCGCCGGAACGACGCCCAACAGCGAGTCGGACTTCAGAGACGGCTCGCCGTACGACGACGAGGGAGACTATTTCCCCGCCCCCTCCGAGTCCGAACTGGAAGGGGCGTTCAGAGATGTCGCTGGTCGGGTCACGGAAGGCGAGGAAGTGTTCTTCCAGGGGACGCTCCGCGAGGCGCTGAGCGCACTCAGCTCCGACGGCGGCATTCCGCTCGACGGCGACCGCTCGTCCGCGTACGACGAGGTGAACGACCCGGACGACGACGCGGACCGCAACGGGTTCGCGGGCGACGGCGAGGTCCACTACCTCGGCTTTGCATGGTACCTCCCGGTCGACCACGCCAACGAGATCCAGAGCGACACCGCGACGTTCGATCTCGGGTTCTACACCGCCCAGGAGCGCCACAACGACGGCAGCTTCCGCGGCGGGAACGTGGGCAACAGCTAACGCGGGACAGATCCCCCTCGCGTAGTCGTCGGACATCGGCCCACTCGGCGTACGGCGGTTCGACTCCGCCGGTGGGCTTCCCCACAGCGGGGACACGCAGGAATGAGTGAGAGAGTCGAGCTCTCCAGACGGAAGCTTCTCGGCTCCGTGGCGACCGTCGGGGCCGCGGGTGCGCTCGGCGGCGCGGGCACGATGGCGTTCTTTTCGGACGAGGAGCGCTACGCCAACAACCGGCTCGTCGCCGGCGAACTCGACCTGAAGATCGCGGCGAGTCAGCACTACGTCGACTGGCTCCCGGACACCGATACGACCGGCGTGTCGCTCCCTGTCGACCCCATCCCGTCGCCGCAGGAGACCGACGACGCGAAGATGCCCGAGAGCGGCGAGACGCCGGACATCCGGCTGAACCCCGGGAGCGCCGGCGGCGCGTGGCTTCGACCCGGACCTGCCGCAGTTCGTGCTCGGCCTCCACGACCCCGACGTCGGGAGCGGGCGAGCAGACCGCCGGGACTCGCTGGTCGGCGTCGCGCCGTTCTCGACCGGATCGTACTCGGGCGCGACGGTGCCGATATTCGAGACGCCGTTTACCGTGACCGACCCCGACCTCCCGCCGACGGGCACGACCGAGGTCACGGCGACGCTCTGGCACGGCCCCGCCGGCCCCTACACCGGGCCCATCCGTGTCGACGGCCGCCTCGTCCAGGACACGGCGACGATAGAGTTCTGAGCAAGCCCGCCTCGCCGGGACACAAACAGAGGTTGTGGCCCGGCCGGCCGCGAAACGGCCGAACACGGCCAGCGTAGAGAGCGATTAACCGCGAGCCGAGCGGCGACGGCCGAGGTCAGCCGGTCGTTAACAGATCGACGAGTCAGAAATGGCTGCCTCTGGACTCGCCCGCGCCGCACAACGAGCCTATGGTTATGTTGGTATGTCGTTTGGTAAAGAGTGTACAGCAGCGTCCCGGTCGAACGGAAGGGCGGTCAGGCTGACGACAACAATGAACGGACCTTGGCACGCTCGGACGGCGACGACAGGCCGCGACCCGGGGAGCTGCGTCTGGGTTCACCGTCACGCGAGGACGAGTGACGCCGAACGGAGGACGACGGCGTGACCGTGCTTTCGGCGGTCGAAGGAGCGGTCGAGGGCGTCGTAGAGGCGCTCGGACCGGCCCTCGGAACCGCTGTCGTCCTGACGGCCGGAGTCGCGGTCGGTGCGGTTCTCGGGTGTGTCGCCGGGCTGGCCGGCCGGTGGCTCGGTCGGCTGGTAGACGACGAGCGGTCGCTCGGCCCGGCGGTCGACCTCGGCGGTGACGGCCGCTCGCGCGAGCGACTGGTCGTGGCCGCCGCCGTCGTCGGCACCGTGGCGATCGGCGGGTCCGTAGCGGCTCCGACGTTCGCTGCGTTCATCCGACGCGCCGTGGCGGCGTTCGGCCCCATCGTCGGCGGGCTAGTCGTCGTCGGCGGCGGCGTGGGCCTCGGTGCGGTGCTCGGAGCCGTCGTCGGCCTCAGTTACCCCTGGCTAAGCGACTCGTGGCTCGGCGACGAGTCGTCGGCGGAGGCGGCAGAGCGCCCGAGCGTCACGACGCCCGACCTGCGCAGCGACGGCGGCCCGCTCCCCGACGTGCCGACGGAGCTGCGCCGCCGTCAGGTGCTCGGCACCGTCGCCGCGGTCGGCGGGGCCGCGGCGCTCGGCGGCCTCGGGACGAGCGCGTTCTACAGCGACGACGAGAAGTTCGCGAACAACCAGGTCGTCACGGGCACCCTCGACCTGAAGGTCGACTGGCAGGAACACTACTCCGACGGGTCGACCGACGAGCGTTCGGGGATCACCGTCAGCACGACGGACGAGACGGTCGGACAAGGACTCCCCTCCGCGGCGACGGAGAAGCTTGTCTACGTCTCCAACCGCGAGACGTTCCTCGAGAACACCGCGATCGAGGCGTTTCCGGATATCCTGCCGGACGGGACCGAGGAGTACAACGCCCGGCAGGAGCGGCTCGCGGACGACAGCGACATCTGCGACCTGGACGCGGACGCCGACGAGTCCGGGGCGCTGGCGAGTTCGCTGCGGACGAGGACGGGAGAGGACGGGATCGGCGGGGAGCCGAACCCGCAGACGACCGAGCCGGGCGACCCGCTGGTCGACGTCTCGGACGTCAAGCCGGGGGATTTCGGCGAGGTGACCCTCGGGTTCCACCTCTGTGGCAACCCGGGCTACGTCTGGCTCACCGGCGCGCTCCAGAGCAACCTCGAAAACGACTGGACCGAGCCGGAGCGGGAGGCCGGCGACGACACGATGGGCGAAGGCGAACTGGCCGACGCGGTTCGGGCGGCGGTCTGGTACGACACGGGCGTCGACGGCTCCTACGGCGCCGACATCGGGGACAAAGACCCGAGCGAGGGGGACAACATCCGACAGACCGACGAGACGCTCCTCCTCCGCGGGTCGCTGGGTGACGTGCTCGACGCCCTCTCGGCCGGACACGGGGTGCCGCTCGACGGTGAGCCGGGGGCAGGCGGGTCTGGCGGCCCCGACCCCGGCCGCGACTGCCTCCCGAACTCGACGACGGCCTACGTGGGTTTCGAGTGGTGGGTTCCCCGAGACGTCGGCAGCGAGATCCAGACCGACTCGATGAGCTTCGACATCGGGTTCTACACCGAGCAGTGCCGGCACAACGACGGCTCCGGGTTCGGCAACGCCGGCGGCGAACCGGACGACGACGACGGAGTCGACGGCGACGACGCGATCAGCTTCCTCGCGGCCTATGTCGACGAGAGCCGGAGCGGGGTCGGCGACGTGACGCTCATGGCGAGTGTCGTCGCTGGCTCTGACCCGACGGAAGTCAGTTGGAACACGAACGTTCCCGTCGACGCCGTGGTCGCGTACCAGGACGGTCGGTTCACGACGTACACGTTCACCAGCCCGAAGGCCTCCGGCACCGTCGAAGTCGGCGCCGACGGCGGGAACGCCGTGACGACGGTCTGGAAGCCGCCACAGGATCGGACAGAGATGGACCAGACCCCATCCGACCCCTACCCGGAGGGGTACACGAAGGGAGACAAGGTTGAGTTCTGACCGTGTCCACCTCAAAGCCTCACCGGCCGACCGTCGGTCGCTCCGTAGTCCAAGAGGATGACGCGAGGATGACCGACGAGTCTGGTCTCTCCCGGCGACGGCTGCTCGGCGCGGCCGGCACCGTCGGTGCCGCCGCGACGCTCGGAGGTGTGAGTTCGCTGGCGGCCTTCACCGACGAGGAGACGTTCGCGAACAACCAACTCGTGGCCGGCGAACTCGACCTCACGGTCGGCTGGGCGGAGTACTACGCCGACCGGTCGTTCGACGGAGAGGCGAGCGCGCGAGCGGCTGTCAGCGGCGCGACGCGACAGGAGCGATTTCCCGAGGGCGGGGTGGACGCCGACCCGTGTGCGGCGCTCGGCGACGTCCCCGACGACCTCGACGCCGGCGGCGAGCCCCGTCCGCTGCTCGATCTCGGCGACGTGAAGCCGGGAGACGCCGGGGCGGTGACGTTCGACCTCGCGCTCTGTGACAACCCGGGGTACCTGTGGCTCGACGCGCGGCTGCGCGGGTCGTCGGACGCGGGGTTCACCGAGCCGGAGCGAGCGGACCCCGACGAGTACGACGATACCGCGCCGCCGACAGAGGGGCGAGAGAGCGTGCTGGCGGTCGAGAACGACCGGCTCACGGTGTTGCTCTCGTTCGGCTCGTCGGGGCTGTTGACGCTCCTCCCGTGGACGTACACGTTCCCGGACGGGACGCTCGCGGACGTGCTGTTCTCGGAGTTTTTTACCCTCCAGGACGGGCGCGCGAGCGGGGACCCGACGGTGAGTGACCCGGCGTTCGTGCCGTCGTTCCCGCGCCGCGGCGTGCCGGGGACGGCCTACGACGCGACCGCCACGACGCTTGTCGACGGGGCGACCGTCGAGGTGACGCGGACGTTCACGCTCGACCCGGTCGACCCCTTGCTCGCGGTCGACTACGAGTTCGCGGTGACCGGCGGCGGACCGGTCGACCTCGCCGTCACCCAGTTCGTCGACTACGACCTCGCAGGGCTGGCCGGCGACACGGCGACCTTCCGCCGTGACGACGCTCGAGGGTTCGACTACGTCGAACAGGTCCAGCCCGACGCGCTCGGGACCGGCGAGGACCTGTACGCGGGGTTCGGCGCCGCGCGCCGGTCGGACGCCCACGACGTCGACGCGGCGCGCGGCCCGTTCGACCGGGTGGTCGCGGGCGACGCGCTGTCGGGCGGCGACGCGTTCGGACCGGGCGACCCGCAGTTCGCGCTGGCGTACTCGCTCGGGTCGCTCGCGACCGGCGAGACGGCGACGCTCGAGAGCGCGTTCGCGCTCGCACGCTCCCCGCGGGCGCTGAAGGCGAACCTGCTGAAGCCCCGGGTCCCGTTCGGCGGCGGCGACCTCGCGGACGCCGTCCGGACGACGGTGTGGTACGACGCGGACGGCGACGGGACGCCCGACGCCGACGAGCGCGTCGTCTTCGCCGGCTCGCTCGCGCAGTTGCTCGCGCTCGCGACGACGGGCGACGGAGTGGCCCTCGACGGCGGCCCGGCGACCGCGTTCGACGAGGCGCGTGGCGACCCGGCCGCCGCGGCCCGGGACTGCTTCGCCGCCGCGCCGGCGACACACGCCCTCGGGCTCCGCTGGGCGCTTCCGGTCGACCACGCCAACGAGATCCAGGGCGACTCGGTCGGGTTCGACGTCGGGTTCTACGCCGAACAGTGTCGACACAACGACGGCACGGGGGGCGTGCGATGACGCGCGACGACCTGATCTCCCGGCGGACGCTGCTGGCGGCGGGGAGCGGCGTCCTCGGGTTCGCCGGAGTCGGGACGCTGGCGCAGGCACGGACGGTGGCGTTCACGCAGAGCCGCCAGATCCAGATGCAGACGGCCGGGAGCGGCGCCCGCCTCGAGGTAGACTGGAAGGAGTGGTACAACGGCGACGTGGTCGGCGAGCGCACGACGCCGGAGAACGCGCCCGGACAGGTGCAGATTCCGGATATCAAGCCCGGCGACAGCGGGACGCTGGCGCTCGGGCTCTCGACGGCTGCCGACGAGGGCGAGCCGCCGCCGGCGGAGATCCGGATGCGCGTCCGCGCCGCGAACCCGCGCGAGAACGGGCGGACCGAGCCCGAGCGCAAGGCTGGCGACACTACGCCGAACGTCGGCGAACTCCAAGAGTTCATCGACGTCGACCTCTGGTACGACACCGGCGTCCGGGTTGGGAACGTACCGCTGTACGGCACCTGCGACGCCGCAGACAACACGGGCGACACGCCGCTCGCGGCCGGGTCGCTCGGCGAGGTAGCCGGAGAGTACACGCTCGACGCCGGCGCGAGCAACCCAGCCGAGACGGGGCCGTGTCTGGGGCCGGACGAGTCGATCTGTGTCACGCTCGACTGGCGGATGGACACGGACGAGGGCAACATCAACGTGATCCAGGGCGACTCGGTCGAGTTCGCAATCGAGTTCGCGCCACAGGAGTGCCAGCAATGAGTCGTTACCGCCACACTACGACGCGCACGCGCGGCCGGCAGCGCCACAAACGGCCTATAGATTTGCCCGACGCGCCGGGTTCGTTCGACGTGGACCGGGGGGCAACGGCCCTCGACCGGGGCGTGCCGGAGAGAGGAGGGAGATAATGTCGGGACACGACGACGAGACGAGCCGGGACGAGGGGGACGCGGGAGCGGGCGGTGCGGTGAGCCGGCGGGCGCTTCTCGCGGGCACCCTCTCTGTCGGCACGATCGGCGCGCTCTCGGGCGGGAGCAGCGTCCTCCTGCTCACCGACGAGAACGTCGCGGAGGGAAGTACCCTCTCCAGCCCGCGGATGGACCTCCGGATCGCGTGGAAGGCGTACGATTCGACGGGGACCGTGACGGAGGAACACGGCGTCTGTGGCGGCGGATTCGACGACTACGCCCACGACGAAGCGTCGGTCGAGCTCACCGGCGTGGAGCCGGGTGACCGCGGAGCGCTGGTCGTCTGTGCCCGGACGAAGAACGAAGGCCGTGACGTCTGGGCACGTGTCCGGACGTGGACGGCGGCGGAGAACGGGCGGACGAAGGCCGAACGAGCCGCGGCCGCCGACGACGAGGGAGACGGGAGCGAACTCCCGCACGTTCTGAACGTCCTGGTGCGAGAGCGAGCAGGCTGTGACTACGAGTTCGACGACGACGGCCTCGTCGCGCCGAAAAGTCTCGCGGGGGTCAGCGGGGATCCCCTGTACCTCGCCCGCACCGACGGGTCGGTGCCGGTGTGTCTCGCGCTAGAGTGGCACCTGCCCGAGAGCGCGGCCGACGTGGTGCTGACGGACTCGGTCGAGTTCGGCGTCGAGTTCGGCGTGGCACAGCGCGGGCGAGACGGCACCTCGACGAACCCGTGGGGTGGTGACTCATGAGCCCCTCGTTCGACCGCGAGACGGTCGTGAACGTCGCCATCGTGGTCGTGCTCCTCGTACTCGTCTCGCCGGTTGTCGCCTACGCCGTCCCGCAGACCATCGGGGCGAGCGAGAGCTACGTCGTGCTGTCGGGGAGCATGGAGCCGGCGCTCCAGACCGGCGGCGTGATCTACGTCTACGAGCGCTCGCCGGAGAAGATCGAAGAGGGCGACATCATCACGTTCAACGTCGAGGGCGCACGGACGGACGTGACGACCCACCGCGTCGTCGACACGGTGCAGCGCGACGGCACCCGAATGTTCGTGACGAAAGGCGACGCGAACGAGGACCGCGACCCCGTCCCGGTGCCGCCCGACGCCGTCATCGGCGTCGTCCCGGAGCAGTTCGGGATTCTCGCACACGTGCCGTTCGTGGGACACCTGCTGCTGTTCGCGCAGTCCCAGCAGGGGATCATCCTGCTGGTTTTCGTCCCGGCCGGACTGCTCGTCGTCACGGAGCTCTGGAGCCTCTACAAGGAGGCGACGAGCGGCGGCGAGGAGGACGAGAGCGATTCCGAGGACGCCGACCCCGACCCGGCGACCACGACCGACGGCGGCACGGAGCGCGAGCGCGACGAGCCGCCGGACGACGACGGAGCGCCGGAGCCGGCGGCAGGAACGGGGGAGGTCGACAGATGAGCCGCGCCCGCGACGTCGCGCGGCTGCTCGACCGTCTCCGGTCGCGGCGGTGGGCGATCTACGCCGTCTGGGTCGCCGTCCTCGTCGTCTCCTTCGCCGCCGGCGGGGTGACGCTCGGTCTCCTGACCGACTACGAGTCGGTCGGGACCGAGGACGACCCGAACACGGTCCAGGTGATCGGCAACTGGGACGGGTTCGGGAACGACGCCGGGATGGCCAACACGAACGAGACAGGGACCCCAACGAACAACGCGACGACGGCCGTCTCGGAGGGCACCGAGAGTGGCGGCAGCGAAGAAGCTAAGCCCAACGGCGAACGTAGCGGCGGAGGAACAGGGAGTCCGGACGGCGAGGGAGCCGGCGCGGCGAGCCTCGCGCTACCGGCGGCGGTGATCGACCACGGATGAGCGGAGAGACACGGACGTTCGACGGGCTGGCAGAGCGCCTCCGACAGCCGGAGTACACCGGCGAGAACCGGTGTACGCCGTGTACCGTGGTGAACGTCCTCATCGCGGCGGCCGCGGGCGCGCTCCTCGGGACGGTCTCGGTCCCGCTCGGCGTCGCAACGTTCGCGGTCGGCGTTCTCGTCGTCTACCTCCGGGGCTATCTCGTGCCGTACACGCCGACGATCACGAAGCGGTACTTCCCAGACCGCGTCCTGCGGTGGTTCGACAAGACGCCGGCGCGCGACCGGGGCGTTGACGTCGACGAACGCGAAGAGATAGACGTCGAGCGGACGCTGGTCGACCTCGGCGTCGTGGCCGAGTGTGCCGACCGCGACGACCTCTGTCTCGACGCGGAGTTCCAACGCGCCTGGCGCGAGCGGATCGAGGCCGTCGACGACCGGAACGTCGAGACGGAGATCCGGCGGCTCCTCGACCTCGACCCCGGAGCCGACAACACGGTCGAGCGCCGGGGCGCGGAGGCCGCGGTGGTGTTCATCGACGGCCGGCAGGTCGGGCAGTGGGAGTCTGGCGCCGCCCTGCTCGCCGACCTCGCCGCCGACGAGGTGCTGCGGGAGTGGACCGACGAGTGGGACCGGTTTCACGTGCTGAACCGGAGCGAACTGCTCCACTCGCTGCGGATGTTCATCGAGCGCTGTACCGAGTGTGGCGCGCCCGTGTCGGTCGACCACGAGACCGTCGACTCGTGCTGTCGCTCGTTCGACGTCGCCGCGGTCACCTGCGACGGCTGTGGCTCGCGCTTTTTCGAGATCGAACTCGGCGACGAGCTCAAACAGCAGCTCTGATGACCGATCCGAGCGCGGAACGCGCCGAGTCGTCGGGAGGCGAGCGCGGCGAGTCTCCCGGCCCGGCCGTCGGCCGGCGGGCGCTCGCGCGTCTCCGGTCGGCGCCGCGGACGCTGTGGGTCGCGCTCGCGTTCGTCGCGGCGGTCCGGCTCCTGCCGTTTCCGGCGGTCCACCGCGGCGGCGACGTCGTCCTCTCGTCGAACGACCCCTACCTCTACCGGCACCTCGTCACGCGGACCACCGAGGCGGCGTCGTCGCCGCTCGACCTCCCGGCGCTCGTCGGTGCGCCGCCGGTGGCGACGAGCGGGGAGCCGCTGCTGGTGGCGACGCTCTCGGTCGTCGCGGAGCTGCTCGGCGGCGGCGACTGGGTCGTCGGCGCGGTTCTGGCGTGGTATCCGGTCGCGTCGGCGCTCGCGACGGCCGTCGTGGTCTACGCGCTGGCGACGTACCTGAGCGGCGACCGACGGGTCGGGGTCGCCGCGGTCGCGCTGTTCGCGGTCGTCCCCGGGCACGCGTTCCGGACCGGCCTCGGGTTCGCCGACCACCACGCGTTCGACTACCCGGTGCTCGCGGTCACGGCGTTTGCCTTCGTCGCGCTGGTGACCGACGAAGGGGTCGCGTGGCCGTGGCGCCGCCGGACGGTTGCGCTCGCGGGCGCGCTCGCCGTCGGAACGGCGGGACAGGTGCTGGCCTGGGAGGCCGGGCCCCTGCTGCTCGTGCCGCTGGCGGCCGGAGTCGCGCTCGCCGGGCCGCTCGCGGTCGCCCACGACCGGGTGAGAGCGCTCGGTCCGGTCGTCGCCGGGCTGGCGGGCGGCGGGGCGCTGGCCCTGGCCGCCCACGCCCTCCTCGGGTGGCAGTCGCTCGCCGTCGCGGTCGTGCCGGCGCTGGTCGCCGGCGGCGCGGTCGTGACCCTCGCCGGCGCGGTCGCCGTCGCCCGTCTCGACCGGTCGCCGACGCTGCTCGTCGGCGCCGAGCTCGTCGGCATCGCACTCCTCGCGGGGGGTGCGGTGACGGCCGCGCCGGAGCTTCTCGCCGCGCTCGAACACGGCGTTTCTCTGCTCACGCGCTCGACGGCCATCGGAGAGATGCAGTCGCTGCTCGACCGGTGGGGGCCACTGTTCGGCCCGCTGGTCATGCTCGGGTTCACGCCCTTCCTCGCGCTCCCCGCGATGGTCTGGTCGCTCTGGCAGGTCGACCGCGAGCGAGTCGGCTGGCTTCTCCTGAGCCCGTACGCGTGGACGTTTCTCGCGCTCTCGCTCCTCCAGCGGCGGTTCACCGGCGAACTCGCGCCGTTCGTCGTGGTGTTCGGCGCGCTCGGGTTCCTCGCGCTCGTCGGGTGGCTCGACCTGACGCGAGCGCCAGGGCTGGGGCGAGAGAGTCCGCGACGAACGGGGCCGACCGCGGAGCCGGGGGTGCCCGTCGCCGAAGCAGACGGGGGCGATCCGGACGACGAGACGGCGCCCGCGCCCTCCGACCGGTGGCGGGTGGGGATGGTCGGAGCGCTCGCCGCCGTCGTTCTCGGGTTCCCGGCGGCCTACAGCGCCGAGATCCACACGCGGCTGACGATCGACCCGCGCAAACACGCCGCCGCGCGGTGGATGACGGGGTACGCCGACGCGCGCGGCTGGGCGTATCCCCGGAGCTACGTGTTCAGCGAGTGGGGCCGAAACCGGATGTACAACCACTTCGTGAGCGGCGAGTCCGAGTCGTACTGGTTCGCGCGGCGGAACTACGGCTCGTTCATCCGGGGAGGTGACTCCGTCGCGTGGTACGAGGAGCTCCGCGGGCGCGTCGGGTTCGTCGTCACGACCGGCGAGGGCGGCGCCGGCTTCCTGACGCGGATGCAGGGCCGGCTCCACGACGCCATGGGGAGCCGGGTCGGCGACACGCCCGGAGTCGCCCACTACCGCGCGGTCTACGCGAGCGACGACGGCTTCATCAAGGTGTTCACGCTCGTCCCCGGCGCGACCGTCGAGGGACGCCTCGACGTCGCCGAGCCGACCGCCGTCTCCCTCGAGACCGACGTGTCGATCGAGGGCGCGTCGTTCACCTACGAGCGGCTGGCGCGGACGGACGCCGAGGGCGCGTTCGCGGTGACCGTCGCACACCCCGGCGAGTACCGGGTCGGCGACCGGCGAGTGACGGTGTCCGAGGCGGCGGTGGTCGACGGCGAGACGGTGCGGGTGGAGTAGACGGCTACTCGACTACCACCGCGCCGCGCATCCCGAACTCGTTGAGCGCCTCGTCCGGCGCGTAGCCGGGCGAAGACCCGACGAAGGACGGCGCGCCGTGGGGCGTACAGTAGTAGGGGTAGACGCCCGGCGTCGAGAACGTGTGGCTGAACGTGACCGGGTCGCCGGCCTTCGCGGGCACGGGGGCGCCGCTGTCGAACTCGCCGTTCAGCGCGACGACGTTGTGGGGAATCTCGTTGAACAGCGGCGGGGCGTCGTAGCGGACCCACACCCACCTGACCGTCGTTCCTGCGTCGACACGGACGACGATCGGGTCGAACGCGAGCGGCAGTTCCACCTCGTTCCCGGCGGGGTCGAGCACGGTCGCCAGCGCGTTGTTGTCCACGACGACCGGCGAGCCCTCGCCGGTCCGGTCGTCGACGCTCCCGTCCCAGTTGGGCGACGGCCGGAACAGCATCTCGTCGTTCAGGAACGACTGGAGCGGGTCTCTGGTCCCGTCGTTGTGGCGGCACTGCTCGGCGTAGAAGCTCAGGTCGAAGCTCACCGAGTCGCCCTGGATCTCGTCGCCGTGGTCGACCGGCACCCACCACGCGAACGCGACCGAGTGGGTCGTCTCGGGCGAGAAACAGCCCTGGTCGCCGGTGCCGCCGCCATCCTCGGCGTCGACGTCGCCCGCGAGCCGAGCGCCGCCCGCCGAGAGCGAGACGAGCACCTCCCGGAGCGTTCCGACCGCCGCGGGCGCCTCGTCGCCGTTCTGGTAGTCGTTGCCGTCGTCGACCCAGTAGGCGGCCCGGACGACGTCGAGGAGTTCGACCCGCGCCGGGTCGTGCGCTCCGGTCGAGGGGCCGTCCTCGTCGTCGTCCTCGAGCTCGGGCTCCGTGTAGCCGTTCTCCGAGGCCGTGGCGTTCGAAACCTCGAGCCAGACGTAGCCGGGGTTGTCACAGATCCGGAGGTCGAACGTGACCTCGCCGAAGTCGCCCGGCTTCACGTCGCCGAGGTCGATAACGGGCTGGGCGAGTTCGTCCGCGTCCGTCGCAGCGAGACCACAGGTGCTCGCATTGCCCTGCGGCGAGTCCGGCGTCGCCGTGTTCGCGAGGAACTGGTCGGGGTCGTCGACGGCGACCAGCCACGCGTCGTTCGTCGGGAGGCCCGTCTCGCCTGACTCGAGGTCGGTCGCCGATCCGGTGGTGGCGGGCGCGCCGTCCCACATCCGGACCGCCACGCCCTCGCCTTCGGGTGTCCCCTCGTCGTTCGGCGTCCAGTCGGAGTAGTGCTCCGAGTAGGCGGCCTTCAGGTCGAGCGAGCCGGCGACGAGCCGGTTGTTCGCGAACTCCTCCTCGTCGGAGAAGAACGCCATCGATCCCGCGCCGCCGAGGGCGGCGGCCACGCCGACGGTGCCGGCCGCACCGAGCAGCGTCCGCCGCGAGAGTGGGATGTCGTCGGTCATCGGTCGCGCCGTCTGCTACCGTACGGAGCCGTATCCGTTAGTTATGCCACAGATACGGCCGTTAGGGACACACAGAACGGGGTCAACGGCCGAGAGCGTCGCTCGCGAGGGAGGGTCGCGCGTGATCGACCACCGCGGCGACGGGGCACGTTCCGAGCGCGGCGGACAGATCACGGCGTCGCGACCGGCGGTAACCACTCGTTTGAGACGCACGGAACCGACGGTCCGAGTCAATCGCTCGTTTGAACCGCGGAGACACGACACGGTGCGTGATTGCGCAGGCCACAATCGGTGATGAGTCATGATGGCACGTCTCGATATCTGGGGCGATGGCCACTGGGTGGCGGTACCGGCTCGCGGGAGTCGCCGGAGTGTGTGGACTCACCGCCGGCGCGGTCGTGGTCGCGAACCACCCGACGGTCCAGGCGCTCGCGGTGCTCGTCCCGGTGCTCGGCCGCCTGCCGGCGACGACGCTGTCGAACGGCGCCCTGACGCTGGCGGTGCTGACGGCGCTCGCGGTCGTCCTCGGAGCGACCGCGCCGCTGTTCAAACCCCGACCCCGGCGGGTGCTCGACACCCTCGCCGTCGCCGAGAAGCGAGTGTTCGTCGCAGTAGTCGCGCTCGCCGCCGTCGGCTACTTCGACTACACCTACCGGCTCCCGCGGACGACGCTGCTTCTCACCGCCGGGGTGCTCGCCGCCGCGGTCCCGGCGTGGTTCCTCGCGATCCGGCGGCGGCCGGGCGTCGACGGCGACCGGACGATCGTCGTCGGCGACGACCCCGCGACAATCGAGGACGTCCTCGCCGCGACCGACCGGGAGGTAGTCGGCTACGTTTCCCCACCCTCGTCGGGCCGTGCAGCGACCGAGCGCGAGCCGATCCCGCCGGACGTGGTCGGAGTCCCCGACGGAGGGCACGCGACGCCGCTCGCGGAACTCGACTGTCTCGGCGGGCTCTCGCGGCTCGAGACGATACTCGTCACGCTCGACGTCGACACCGCCGTCCTCGCGTTCTCGCGGCCGGACCGCGCCGAGTTCTTCGGGACGCTCGACACGCTGTACGAGCACGGCGTGACCGCGAAGGTCCACCAGGACCACGCCGACACCGTGTTGACGACCGACGTCGAGACTGGCGACCTCGTCGACGTCGACCTCGAGCCGTGGGACCCGCAGGACTACGCGCTCAAGCGGCTGTTCGACGTCGGGTTCGCCGCCGTCGGCCTGGTCGCGCTCGCGCCCGTGATGGCGCTGGTCGCGGCCGCGATCAAACTCGACGACGGCGGCCCCGTGCTCTACCACCAGACTCGCACCGCGGCGTTCGGCGAGACGTTCACCGTCGCGAAGTTCCGGAGTATGACCACGGACGCAGAGGCGGCGGCCGGCGCGACGATCAGCGCAGAGGACAACGGGGGGAGAGACCCCCGCGTGACACGCGTCGGGCGTGTCCTGCGGGAGACCCACCTCGACGAACTCCCGCAGCTCTGGGCGATCCTCGTCGGCGACATGAGCGTCGTCGGGCCGCGGCCCGAGCGCCCCCAACTCGACGACGACATGGAGCAGGACGCACAGGCGTGGCGGCGGCGCTGGTTCATCAAGCCCGGACTGACCGGACTCGCGCAGATCAACGGCGCCACGGGACACGAGCCCAGAGAGAAGCTCCGGTACGACGTGACGTACATCCGGAACCAGTCGTTCTGGTTCGACCTGAAGATCCTCGTCCGGCAGCTGTGGATGGTGGGAGTCGACGCCGTCAGGGTCGTGACATGAGGCAGAGACCGTCGGACTCCGTGTACTGCCCGCTCCGACCGACCAGACCGGTCACGGATTCGGCATGAGCGACCGGGAGCTCGCCGGACAGACGGTCCTCGTGACCGGCGGAGCGGGGTTCGTCGGGAGCCACCTCGCGGCGCGGCTGGTCGAGGAGAACGACGTCAGGGTGCTCGACGACTGCTCCGCCGGCCGGCGGGCGTGGGTCCCCGACGACGCGCGGTTCATCGAGGGCGACGTGACGAACGAGGCGACGCTCGCGCGCGCTACCCGAGACACGGACGTGGTGTTTCACCAGGCGGCGAACGCGAGCGTCGAACGCTCTGTCGAGCGACCGCAGGAGAGCCACGCGGTGAACGTCCGTGCGACGCTCGACCTGCTCGAGCGGGCACGCGAGGAGGCGGCCCGGGTCGTACTGGCGTCGAGCGCCGCGGTGTACGGGCATCCCGAAGCGGTGCCCGTCGAGGAGGACGACCCGACGGAGCCGACGTCGCCGTACGGGCTCGAGAAGCTCACCGCCGACAGATACGCGCGCCTCTACCACGACCTGTACGGCCTGGAGACGGTCGTGCTCAGGTACTTCAACGTGTACGGGCCACGCCACGGCGGCGGCGACTACACCGGCGTCATCGACGCGTTCCTCGACCGGGCGCTGGCCGGCGACCCGCTCGTGGTCCACGGCGACGGGAGCCAGACGCGGGACTTCGTTCACGTCGACGACGTGGTGCGGGCGAACCTGCTCGCGGCGACGACGGACGCGGCCGGCGAGGCGTACAACGTCGGTACGGGCGAGCGCATCTCGATCCGGGAGCTCGCGGAGTTGGTGGTCGAGGTGACCGGGTCAGGATCGGAGATACGGCATACGACGCCTCGGCCGGGCGATATCGACCGAAGCTGTGCGGACGTCACGAAGGCGCGGAACCGGCTCGGCTACCGACCGAGCGTGGGGCTCGACGAGGGACTTCGCCGGCTGATCGAGTGGTCGGCGCGGTCGTCGACGGTCTGAGCGCGGGTACGCCACCCTCGCGTCCGACTCCCACCGCCCTGCTTGCTCGTGGCCCCGGCGTCTCGTCGAGGACGGCCGCCGACGGTACGTGCGCCAGAGACGCCCGTGAGGCGGCGCAAGCATCCGAGCGTAGCCCGAGTTGCCGAGCGTCACGACAATTTATTAGCTCGCTCCACGATCCGCCGGTCGTGTCACCGGACAGTACGGAGAGCGACGCTGTCGACCTCTCCGAAGTCCCGCTCTGGACGACACTCTGTCGCCGGATCGGCGTCGCGTCGGTCGTCGTCGGAGGCGTCCTGTTCTACTTGTTCGGCGAGGCGCGACTGGGCCCGGGCGTCGACACCGTCGCCGGGTGGCTCGGGTTGCAGTTCCCGTTGTCGGTCTCGCCCCTGCTCGTGGTCGCTCTGCTGATAGGCGGCGGGGTCGCGCTGTTCCTGCTTCCGATCCTGACGGCGCTGCTCGGCGCGATACGGCTGTAAGTTCGGGGCGGACGCCTCCCTCAGAGAGTCGAGGGGGGGTCGTTGACCCACGCGGTCCCGTTCCACTCGTACACGGCGGGACCCGTCTCCGGATACGCGCCGACCACGGCGTCGTACCGGGCCGACGAGACGATCCGGAGGTCCTGGATTCCGAAGCGGCCGACGGCGACGTCGCCGAGGTCACCGCCCGTGGAGTCGGCCGCGGCTTGGAACAGGACATCTCGGATGTCGTTCCGGCTCATCCGACCGGGGAGCCTCCGAGCCGGCCGGAATCGGCCCGCAGGAACGCGCTCTCCGGCCGGGAAGAACCGCGTGACGTCGTCCGGTCGCTGCGTCCCGGTAACGTGTCGTTCCAGGATCTGATCCCACCTGGGTTCGGTCACGTAGAACATCGTGTCGTCGACCACCCGCGCGTACTTCACCCGCCGCATGGGGACGTCGTCCGGAAGCGCCCCGGCTAGCCGGATGCCGCGCAGTCCCCAGCCGCCGGCGGTACCCGCCGCGTCGAACAGCCGCTTGGCGGGGCGCTCTAGCTGCCCCGCGGCGAGGATCTGTCGCTTGAGTCCCGGCGTCACCTCCACGAAGTCGGTTTTCGCCAGGACGCGAACGGTCTTTCTGGCGATCGGGGCGCTCGCGCGGCCGTGGCGGACGATCGTTTTGGTGCTCTTCGCGACGTCACCCGGGCCCGGGACGAGTCCGATGACGGAGATGGCTACTGACAGCTCCTTGCCCTGTCGGATGTTGGCGGCGATGTCGCGGATCTCCGCCAGCTTGCCTACGACTGGAACGTAGATGATAGCGATCTCGCCGAGCACGTAGGCGACTCGGTTGTACCGGGGGCTGGAGAACGCGCCGCTCGGTGCACCGGCGGCGCCGAGTACTGCCCCTTCGACGAACGACTTCGCGCGCTCGACCGGCGGCGTTCGGTCGACGTCTCTCGCGATCGTCGGCTGGTAGTCCGAGCCGTCGGTCAGATCGTCGCCGTCGCTGTCGCCGTCGAGCGGGTTGGTTTCTATCTGGCGCTCGTCGTAGTCCGGGAGGCCGTCGCCGTCGGAGTCCGGGTCGGTCGGGTCGCTCTGTGAGAGAAAGTAGCCGCCACTCCCACGAGCGATGAACCTGTTGACGCGGATCTCGGCGCCGTCCTCCAGGCCGTCGCCGTCGGTGTCGGGGTCGGTCGGGTCGGTCGTGAGCGTCTCGCCGGTCCCGAGCGGGATCCCCTGTCGCTCGAGACTGTCGGGGAGCTGGTCGCCGTCGGAGTCGACCGGGTCCTCGACGGTGATGCTGGTCTCGATGTCGTCGACGACGAGCCGCTTCCCTGCCTGGTAGGTGAGCGAACAGGTCCGGTCGGAGAACCCGCCGCTCCCGGCCGGGGGGTCGGCACGGACCGTGAGTCGGATCGAGACGTTGCCGTCGACCTCGGCGGTCGCGTTGAACGTCCCCTGTGTGCCGAGGGCAGTGCTTGGCTTACTGGCCCCGGGTTCGAGGGCGTAGCTGACCGGCGTCCCGTCCGCGAGGATGGAGACGTTCGCCTCGTGGAGGTTCGCCTCGTTGATCCCGACCTCCGACCAGTTGAAGCGGACCCGGACCGTGCCGTTGTACGCCCCGATGTCGCGTTCCGCGCGCGTCACGAAGCAGCCGTACGCGAGCACCTCGAGCTGTCGGCTGCTCGCGCCGACGCCGCCGCGGTCGTTGACAGGGTCCGGGAAGCCCCCACCGCCGCCGAAGCCCGGGAAGCCGCCGCCGCCGTCGCGCGTCGGGTCCTTGTTCTCCGTGTCCTGCGTCCAGTTCTCCGCGCGGCCGTCGGCGAACGTGTCGAGGTACGTGGGGATGCGCCACTCGTCGGCGACCGGCCGAGGCGGGTCGGCGGACACGCCGCGGCTCCAGGTCGTCCGGTTCATGACGGTGAACGTCGAGAAGCCGGAGACGGTCGCGCGCACGGTGTCGTTGCCGGGGTCGACCGTCGACGGGAGCCGCTGGAACGTCTGACGGCTCTCGTTGTAGCGGTAGACGCTCAGACGTGACTCGTTGCCGACGTCGTCGTCGTCGTACGACAGCGAGACGTCCGCACTGCGGAACGACCGGTCGCTGGTGAGTTGGACGACCGGGGTCGCCGTGGCGTTTCTGAGTGTCGGCGTGTCGAACGTCTGTCGAGCGTCGCGTTCGACCTCGACCCCGGCCGCAACGTCGCCGGTTCCGGTGACGGCGACGGAGACACCGAGGCTCGCGTTCGTGGCCCGCGTCGTGTACGTCTCCGCGCCGTCGGGGGTGCCGTCGCCGTCGGTGTCCGGCGTCGTGAGGGTGGTCCCGATGCGGATCTCCGAGCGGTCACTCAGCCCGTCGTCGTCGGTGTCATTGCTCAGCGGGTCGGCCCCGAGGCGCCGCTCGCGTCGGTCGTCGAGTCCGTCGGCGTCCGAGTCGGCGAGCCAGGCGTAGCTCCCCAGTCGCGCCTCCTCCGCGGTCGTGAGGCCGTCGCCGTCGGCGTCGGTTGTGCCGTCGGGCGCGCCCCGCGTGGCGGTGTCGCCGGGGTCGGTCAGCGACTTCTCGAGTTCGTAGCGGTCCGACAGGCCGTCGCCGTCGGTGTCCGAGACTCTGGGGTCCGTGCCGAACTCGAACTCGCGCGCGAGGGGGAGGCTGTCACCGTCGAAGTCCTCCCGTCCGTCCACGACCCCGTTGGCCGACTCGTTCGCGGCGGTCACGGCCGCGTCGCTGTCGGGGTCCAGCGGATCCATGCCGACGACTAGCTCCTGACTGTCGTTGAGCAGGTCACCGTCGGTGTCCGTGTTGTTCGGGTCGGTCCCCAGCGACCGCTCTCGGCTGTCCGCGATACCGTCCCCGTCGGAGTCCCGAGTGTCCGTCGGCGGTTCGGGCGTCGGTGTTGGCGTCGGCGTTGGCGCCGGCGTTGGCGTTGGCGTTGGCGTTGGGGGCGCCGTCGGCGTCGGTGTTGGC
>JAZKRX010000044.1:0-19696 GCA_036626375.1 Haloferacaceae archaeon | reverse complement strand
GACGCGGACTATTCCTGTTCGGACGATGCCGACGACGCGGACGATGCGTGCGAGACTGCTGACGACGATGCCGACGACGAGGGCGAGAACGCGGACGACGAAGACGACGAGTCGGAGGCGCCCGACGATTCGGACGATTCCAGTTCGGACGACGCGGGCGAGAACGCGGACGACGAAGACGACGAGTCTGAACTCCCCGAAGACGCAGACGACGAGCGTGACGCGGACGACGCCGAGTCCGAGAACGCCGACGACTCGGCAGAGTCCGAGAACGTCCGGCGCGGCCCGCCCGAGGAGCTTCCCTCGCAGGCCTCCGACCGCGCCTCGAACGTCCTCGACACGATCCGGACGTTTCTGAACGGTGGGCTGGACGGGCCCCTCGGCCCCGCGCTGGCGCGCTAACGCTCCGCCGTCCGTCTGCGACCCCCTGGCTTCCCCGCTGACGCGTCCCCTTCCCTCCCTTCGTTTCGCGGTCGGCTCGTCGACGCACGCGCCACCGGCGGTAGCGCTCTCGCGCGGTGGGTCTAGAAAAGAGAGCGTGACCTACCCGAGCGTCACATCGCGCCGCCCATGCCGCCCATGCCGCCCATGCCGCCGGGGGCGCCGCCCGGACCGCCCTCGTCGTCGTCGCCTTCGCCGGCGTCCAGCACGTCGTCGATCTTCAACACGAGGTTCGCGGCCTCGGCGGCGGAGGCGATCGCCTGCTGTTTCGCCGTCGCCGGCTCGACGACGCCGGCGTCGTAGCTGTCGACGACCTCGCCGGAGAACACGTCGAGCCCGGCGTTCACGTCGCCGCCGTCGTGTGCCGAGCGGAGGTCGACGAGCGTGTCGATGGGGTCGAGCCCGCCGTTCTCCGCGAGCGTCCGCGGGACGAGTTCGAGCGCGTCCGCGAACGCCTCGATCGCGAGCTGTTCGCGCCCCTCGACGGAGTCGGCGTGGTCGCGCAGCCGCGTCGCGAGTTCGACCTCGACCGCGCCGCCGCCGGAGACGATCCGTCCGTCGCCCGCGGCGGCAGCGACGACGTCGAGGGCGTCCTCGACGCCGCGCTCCATCTCGTCGACGACCGCCGAGGTCGACCCGCGAAGCATCATCGTCACGCCGTGGCTGTCCTCGTCGAGTCCCTCGATCCGGAACGTCTCCGTGTCCTCGTGGTACTCGATCGAGCCGCGCCCGAGGTCGTCCTCGGTCGCGCTCTCGAGGTCGTTGACGACCCGCGCGCCGAGCACCTCCTTGAGGAACCGCATGTCGGACTTCTTCGTCCGGCGCACCGCGAGGATGCCCGCCTCCTTGAGGTAGTGGTGGGCGACGTCGTCGATGCCTTTCTGGGCGAACACAACGTCGACGCCGAGGTCGTCCAGGAGCTCGACTTTCTCCTTCAGCTCGGCCTCCTCGGCGTCGAGGAAGGCATCGATCTGACTGCTGTCGGTCACCGTCACCGAGGCGTCGACGTCGGCCTCGCCCGCCTCGATGGGGTCGAGCGTCAGCAACACCCGGGCGTCGTCGAAGTCGGTCGGCATGTCCGGGTGGACGGGGTCCTTGTCGATGACCGCGCCGTGGACGAGTTCGGACTCCTCGACGCCGCGGCCGATCTCCGTGCCGGACTCGATGAAGCCGACGTCGGCGATCCGGCTCCCGTCTTCGGCCTCGACCGTCACGGCCTCGACCGCCGAGACGACGAGGTCGGCGAGGACCTCCTTGTTGGCCTCCGCACCCTTGCCCGTCATCGCCGTCTCGGCGACGGCGCGCAGGCGGTCCGCGTCGCCGTCGACCTGGGTCGCGACGTCGTCGATCTCGCCGCGCGCGAACTCGCTCGCGTCGGTGAACCCGCGGATGATCGTCGTCGGGTGGACGTTCTGCTCGACCAGGTCCTGCGCCAGTTTCAGGAGTTCGCCCGCGACCGCGACCGCCGTGGTCGTCCCGTCGCCGGCCTCGTCCTCCTGTGTCTTGGCGACCTCCACTATCATCTGGGCGGTCGGGTTGTCGATGTCCATCTCCTCTAAGATGGTCACCCCGTCGTTCGTGACGGTCACGTCGCCCGTCGAACTGACGAGCATCTTGTCCATCCCCTTCGGCCCGAGCGTCGTTCGGACCGCCTCCGCGACGGCCCGCGCCGCCGAGATGTTGTACTCTTGGGCGTCGCGGTCCCTGAGTTGCTGGGCGTCCTCGCCCATGATCATGACGGGCTGGCCCGCCATCCGTCGCTGGCTCATAATCACGCGAAGTTGGCTTGCCGTTCTATATCAACGTGGCGAAAGCGGCCCCACTCGCGCGCCGCCGCGTCGCGCCGAGACCGGCCGGCCGCTCCGCTTCGCGCCGGATCACGAGACTCGGTCACACGCCTCGAAGGCCGGCGAGCGAGCAGACGTTTATGTAGGGCCGGTTGATGTCGCCAGTCTTAACGTCCTGACCTCCCGTTCAGCTCTATGAGCAGTCGACGCGTCGCGGCGCTGTCGCTCTCGGTCCTCCTCGTGCTGGCCGCGCTCTCCCTCCCAGCGGGCGCGAACACGGCGGTCGTCGGCGAACCGGAGGTGTCCGTCTCGTCGCCGACCGGTCCCGTGCAGGCGAGCTCGACGCCCGGCCTGACGGTGGTCGTGACCAACGACGGTAGCCTCGACCAGGGCGACCCGCGCAACCCTCAGTACGAACAGCAGGTGACGACCGCCCGGAACGTCCAGGTCGAGGTGGTCGAGTCGGGTATCGACGCGCCAATCGATGTCAGGACCGGGTCACAGACGCTCGGCACCCTCCCCACGGGCCAGTCGGTCCCGCTCGACTACCGGCTCGAGGTCGGGAACGCAACGCCGGGCACCTACCAGGTTCCCGTCCGGGTCGAGTACACCTACACCCGGGCGATCATCTACGACCAGTTCGAACAGCCGGAGTTCGTGACGACCACGGAGACGGTGCGCACGACCGTCTCGCTCCGCGTCGAGGCCCGGCCACAGTTCCGCGTGACGACCGGCGGCACCGACGGCCTGTACGCGGGCGACACGGACCGGCTCGCGCTGACCGTCGAGAACGTCGGGACGCGGGTCGCCACGGACGCCCGACTCGGGCTCTCGGCGGGCGCGCCCGAGGTGTACTTCGGCCCGACGAACGCCCCACAGCGACAGACGGGCGCCTTCGTCGGCCGGCTGGCACCGGGCGAGCGTCGCGAGGTGGCGGTGCGGGTCGGCGCGATCGACGACGCCGAGCCGGGCTCGTACCCCGTCCGGACGAACGTCACCTACGAGAACACGAACGGCGTGACCGAACGCGCCGACCCACGGACCGTCGGCGTGACCGTCGGCGCGGAGCGGGCGTTCGCGCTCCGAAACCTCGAGACCGAGCGGTTCCGGGTCGACGAGAGCGAGGCACGGGTCCGCGCCGACCTCGTGAACGTCGGCGAGGCGCCCGCGAGGCGTGTCGTGGTGCGGATGCGCGGCGGGTCGGACTCGCCGGTGACGCCGACGAACGGCGAGGCCGCCGTCGGCGACCTCGCGCCCGGCGAGTCGGCGCCGGTGAGATTCACCGTCTCCGTCGCCGGGGACGCCGAGCCGGGCACCAACAGCTTCGCGTTCGCCGTCGAGTACGAGAACGCGGCCGGCGCCGTCAGGACCGTGAGCGACCCGCTGCGGCAGGCGCTGACGATCGAACCGCGCCAGGAGCGCTTCGAAGTGACGAACGTCTCGGCCAGCGTCTCGCCCGGCGGCTCCGGGACGCTCGACGTGACGCTCCGGTACACCGGCGAGGAGCCTGTCTCGGCGGTGAACGCGCGCTTCTTCCCGACCGACCCGCTCTCGTCGGCCGACGACGGCGCCTTCCTCGGCGAACTGGCGCCGGGTGAGACCGCGACCGCGACGTTCGCCGTCAGCGCCGGCGGGTCCGCGCTCCCGAAGACGTACGACTCTTCGGTCGAGGTGCGCTACGACGAACCCGACGGCGACATGCGGTTCACCGACGGCCTCCCGGTCGGCGTCCCGGTGAACGAGTCGGACGGCGGTCCGCCGGTCGTCCCGATAGCGGTCGGAGCCGTCATCGTTCTCGCCGGAGGCGCCTACGTCCTCCTCCGGCGGCGGTAGCGTGATCCGCTCGGCTTTCGCGGCGCTCGGCGCGACGATAGAGCGACACCCGGTGGCCGTCGTGGCCGTCGCCCTCGTCCTCCTCGTCGCCGCGTTCGGCGGGGCCGCCCAGATCACGAGCGTCACCGGCAACGAGGCGTTCACCGCCGACGACCCGACGCTCGAACGCTTCCAGGACACCTTCGACCGCTCGACGGTCGCCGTCCTCGTCCGCGGACAGGTAACAGACCCCCGGACGATGCGGGCCATCGACCGCTTCGACCGCCGGCTCTCCGCCCGCGACGACGTCGCGACAGTCGTGAGTCCCGCGGACCGCGTGCGGGCGGCCTACGGGACGATCCCCGGCGACGAGGAGCGCATCGCCCGTGTCGTCGGGGCCGAGGACGCGGCCTTCGTCAACATCGTCCTCTCTCCCGGGCTCTCCCAGGATGAAGAGCGCCCCGTCTACACGGACGCGGTCGAGGCGAGCGAGTGGGCGCAGTTCCCGGTCGGCGTCGACGTGACGATCACCGGACAGGCCGCCTTCTCGGCGCAGCTCTCGACGGCGATCCAGTCTTCGACACAGCAACAGCTCGGCCTCGCGGTCGGCCTGATGATCGTCGCGCTGTTCTTTCTCTTCCGTGGCGTTCGTCTCCGCTTGCTCCCCGTCGTCGCCGTCTTCGTCGGGGTGATCTACACCTTCGGCGCGATCGGCTACGCGGGAGTCCCGAACTCGACGCTCACGAGCGCCGTCTTCCCGATCCTGATCGGACTGGGGATCGACTACTCCGTCCAGTTCCACCAGCGCTACGAGGAGGAACTGGCGCGCGCCCCGCCCCGCGAGGCGCTCCCACGGGCGCTCTCGGGCATCGGCCCCGCGGTGTTCATCGCGATGCTCGCCGCCGCCCTCGGCTTCGGCGCGACCTGGATCTCGACGCGGGACTCGCCCGCGTTCGTCTGGTTCGCACAGACCTCCATCTTCGGGGTGCTCCTCACCTTCCTCGCCGCGCTCATCGTCCTCGTCCCGCTCCTGACGATCTGGGCGCGCGTCCGGGGGCGGTACGGCGGACAGGAGCCGAAGACCAGCGCGGCGACCGCGACGGACGGCGGGGAGCGCCCGGACGACGCGGCGCGCGGGTCGGACGACGGCGAGGCGGCCGAGCCGACGTCGGCCGCCGACCGCCCGGCTCCCGCCGACGGCGCGAGCGCCGCCGACGAGGAGGCAGCGCCCGGTCCGTTCGGGCAGGCGCTCGGCACCGGCTCGCGGGCGCTCGCGGCCCACCCCGTCCTGGTCCTCGTGTTCGCCGCGCTGATCACCACCGGCGGGTTCCAGGCCAGCACGCAGCTCGAGACGCTCGCGGACACCGAGGAGTTCATCCCGCAGGACCTCCCCGCGCTGCTCGACCTGGAGCAGTTCCGTGCCGAGACCGGCGGCGGGTCGGCGGTCCAGTTCGACGTCCTCGTGGCGGGCGAGGTGACTCACCCCGAGACCCTGCGGTGGATGGAGCGGTTCGACCGCGCCGCGACGGGGACGCCGAGCGTCGTCGGCGTCCAGACGCCCGCCGAGGTGGTGCGGCGGTACAACGACGGGCGCATCCCCGAGACGGAGGCGGGAGTCGAGCGCGCGCTCGCCCGGGCGCCGGCGCCCGAGCGCCAGCGGCTCGTCGACGACGGCTACGGCCGGATCGTCGTGGTCAGCCGCCCGGACCTCTCGACCGAGGCCACGCTCTCGTTCATCTCGAACGTCCGCTCCGCGCTCGAGTTCTCCCGCCCGCCGCCGGGGGTGGACGCCCAGCTGACCGGGACCGCCGTCATCTCGACGCCGTCGATCGTAGACCAGATCGAGAGCCGCAACACCACCACGCTCCTCGGGTTCGGCTTCGTCTTCCTCGCGCTCCTCCTCTACTACCGCGACCCGACGCGGGCGGTCGCGCCGCTCGTCCCGATGGCGTTCGTCGTCGGCTGGCAGGGGCTCTACATGTACGGGCTGGGCATCCGGGTGTCGCCGCTCGGCGCGAGTCTCGGGGCGCTCACGGTCGGTATCGGCGCCGAGTACACCGTGATCGTGATGGAGCGGTACTACGAGGAGGTCGGACAGGCGGGCGTCTCCCCGCTCGACGCGGTGGAGACGGCCGCGGCGCGGGTCGGCAAGGCCATCTCGGTGTCGGGGATGACGACCGTCTTCGGGTTCAGCGCGCTCGCGGCCTCGCCGTTCCCGATCATCGCCGACTTCGGCTTCCTCACCGTCGGCGTCATCGCCCTGACGCTCGTGGCCGCGCTGGCGACGCTCCCGCCGACGCTCGTGCTGCTCGACCGGGTCGAGCGGGCGCTCGACCGCGGCGCCTGACCGCGGGGCGAGCGGTTTTTGATCCCCCGGTTCGTAGCCCGGAGTCGTGACGATACCGGAGACCGACGTGGACGAGGGGACGGACGTCCAGTCGGCGATCCGCGAGGCGACCTACCGCGCGCTCTGTCGGCACGGCTACCACGAGACGACGATCCAGCACATCGCCGACGAGTTCGAGAAGTCGAAGTCACTGCTCTACTACCACTACGAGGACAAACACGAGCTTCTCACCGACTTCCTGCGGCACCTGCTCGACCAGCTCGCGGAGCGCCTGACCGTCGACGGCGAGGACCCGTACGAGGACCTGCTGACCCTCGTCGACCGCATCGTACCCGTCCCGATGGACGACGAGGACGCCCAGTTCCGGCGGGTCCTCCTCGAGATCCGGGCCGCCGCCCCCCACGACGAGAGCCACCGCGAACTCGTCCGGCGCTCCGACACGATCATCCGGGCGGCGTTCGCCGACGTGATCCGCCGCGGCGTCGAGGAGGGCCGCTTCGACGCGGCCGACCCCGACGAGGCCGCCGAGTTCGTCCACACCACGCTCCTCGGAACGATGATCCGCGGCGTCTCGCTCGACGACCCCGAGACCGTGGCGCGCACCCGCGAGACGCTGATCACCTACCTCGACCGTCACCTGCTGGTCGAGTGAGGCGCCCGTCGCCGCCAGCGAGCGGCGCGACGAGCCGCTGGCGAGGCGTGACAGGACGCCGGGAGAGGGATTCGAACCACGGTCGCTCCCGTTCGCTCGCGTTCGCTCGCTCACCTCCCGCTCCCTGCTTCGAAGCCTCGTCGCCGAACCGCCCGCCGGCGTACGCGGCGCGACGAGCCGCTGGCGAGGCGTGACAGGACGCCGGGAGAGGGATTCGAACCCCCGATCCCAGAGGGAACACGCTTTCCAGGCGTGCGCCTTACCACTCGGCCATCCCGGCTCGGTCCGGAGATAGCCGGCTCCGACTCTTAACGCTGTTTGTTCCGCCCCAGACGCGTTAGCCGCGGCTCCGCGGCGTAGGCGAGCAGCGCGGTCACGCTCCCCACGACGACGGCCACCCCGAGGAGGCCGAGGGTGTCGAGGGCGAGTGCGGCGACGAGCCGGTAGCCCTGTCCGAGAGCGAGGAAGGCAACGGCGCCGACCGCTCCCCACAGGAGCGCCGAGCGCGCCCGCGGACTCACGTCACTCGACCGTCGCGACCGCCTCGATCTCGACGTCACAGCCCTCGACCGGCGGCGCCGCGACCACCGCGGAGCGGGCGGGCGGCTCGTCGTCGAACCACTCCGCGTACGCCTCGTTCATCGCGGCGAAGTCGTCAGCCGAGCGGAGGTACACCGTGGTCTTCACGACGTCTGCCAGCGCTGCGCCCTCGCTCGCGAGGATGGCCTCGACGTTCGCCAGCGCCTGCCTGGTCTGTGTGGCCACGTCGCCCTCGACCAACTCGCCGTCGGCGTCGAGGGGCACCTGGCCGGCCGTAAAGAGGAGGTCGTCGGTCGTCGTCGCCTGGCTGTACGCCCCGACCGCGGCGGGGGCATCGTCGGTCTCGACCGTTCGCTTCACGGCCGGCGTTCGGTCCTCCTCCGCATAAGCGGCCGGGCTTTTCACCGCTGGCGCCGTCGTGTGTGGTATGGCACCTCCCGACACGGACGACGGGACGACCGACCTCACGCCCCCCGAGACGACCCGCGAGGACGTCCTGCTCGTTCCCGACGACCGATTCACGCCCGAGACCGTGGCGCTGGTCACCGGCGCCGCCTCCGGCATCGGCCGGGCGACGGCTATCGCGCTCGCGTGCAACGGCCTCACCGTCGCCGCGACGGATATCGACGAGGACGGCCTGACCGAGACTCGCAGTCTCGCGGCCGACCTCGGCGCCGACGGCGCCGTCGACCCGCTGGTCGGCGACCTGACCGACGCAGACGACGTGGCGCGCGTGGTCGACGCGGCCGCCGACCGCGGCGACCTCCGGTACGTCGCGAACGTCGCGGGCGTCCAGCATATCGCGAGCGTCGCCGAGTTCCCCGTCGAGCAGTGGGACCTCCTGCTCGACGTGATGCTCCGCGCGCCGTTTCTGGTCACGAAACACGCCGCGCCGCACATCCGCGAGGCCGGTGGGGGTGCGGTCGCGAACATGTCCTCGGTCCACGGGCACTACGCGACGCGGGACAAGCCCGCGTACATCGCGGCGAAACACGGACTCCACGGCCTGACGCGCGCGACCGCGGCCGAGGGCGATGGCGTCCTGCGCGCCTTCACCGTCAGCGTCGGCTACGTCCTCACGCCCCTGATGACAGACCAGATCGCAGACCAGGCCCGCGAGCGCGGCGTCTCCGAGCGCGAGGTGGTCGACGACGTCTTCCTCGGGCAGGCCCGGACGAAGGAGCTGATGACGCCCGCGCAGGTCGCGAACCTGTTCGTGTTCGGGCTCTCCGAGCACGGCCGGCACCTCAACGGCGGGGACATGCTCTGGGACGGCGGCTACACCCACACCTACGAGTGACGGGGGAGCCGACAGACAGACGGACGGCAGAGCGCGAGGACAGGGCCGACGACGAGCCGACGAGCGTCGCGATCGCCTGTCAGGGCGGGGGGAGCCACACCGCCTTCACCGCGGGCGTGCTCAGGCGCCTGTTCCGGGAGTGGGACCGCGACCGCCACCGGCTCGTCGGGCTCAGCGGCACCTCCGGCGGCGCGTTCAACGCCCTCGCGGCGTGGTACGGGCTGGTGACGGGCGACGAGGCGACGGCGGTCGACCTGCTCGACGACCTCTGGGCCGACCTCGCGGCCGACGACCCGGTCGACCGGGTCGCGAACGGTCTCGCGGTCTGGGGGCAGTGGGCCGAGAACACGGGCCTCCCGCTCCCGAGTGTGACGCCGTACGTCCTGCCCGGGAGCTACTGGGGCCAGTCCCGCGTCCGCCGGACGCTAGAGCGCCACGTCGACTTCGACGCCGTTCCGGAGCTCTGTGCCGGCGACCACCCGCGGCTCGTCGTCGGCACCGTCGACGTCGAGGGCGGCGTCTTCGAGACGTTCGTCGACGAGGCGGTGACGGCCGAGGCCGTTCTCGCGAGCGCCGCCGTCCCCACGCTGTTTCCCGGCGTGCGCCTCCACGGCCACGTCCACTGGGACGGGCTGTTCAGCCAGAACCCGCCGATCACCGACCTGCTCGGCGTCGACGCGGCGCACAAGCCGGACGAGATCTGGGTGGTGCAGATCAACCCGCAGGTCCGTGCGGAGACGCCCCGGACGCTCCTCGAGATCGCCGACCGTCGTAACGAGCTCTCGGGCAACCTCTCGCTCAACCAGGAGATCCGGTTCGTCGAGCGGGTGAACGACTGGATTCGCGACGGGTCACTCGACAAGGAGGGGTTCTCCGTCGTCGACGTGCGCCGGATCGAGATCGGTCGGGCGTACGGCCACGCGACGAAGCTCGACCGAACGCCCTCGTTTCTCGACGACCTGATGGACCTGGGCGAGGAGCGCGCGGCCGAGTTCCTCGCCGGGCTGGCGGCGAAGCGCGCGACGGCGGACGACGCGGCCGGGGACTAAAGCACCTCGCCGGCCTCGTGGGTCAGCACCTCGACGTCGTAGCCCCGGGCCGCGAGCGCGCCGAGCAGCCGTTCGACGTGTTCCGGGCCGCGCGTTTCGAGTTCGATCTCGACGCGCGCGTCCCGCATCGCCACGTCCCGGGCGGTCCGGTCGTGGTGGAACGCCGTGATGTTCGCGCCCTGGTCGGCGATGATCCCCGAGAGTTCGCGGAGCGCGCCGGGGCGGTCTTTCAGTACCGTCTCGATCTTCAGGTAGCGGCCGGTGGCGATCAGCCCCCGGAGGACGACGGTGGTGAGGACGTTCAGGTCGATGTTGCCGCCACAGAGCGCGGGCACTATCACCTCGTCCTCGCGGTAGTCGAACTCCTTGTCCAGCAGGGCCGCGAGCGCGACGGCGCCGGCGCCCTCGACCAGCGCCTTCTCGCGTTCGAGGAGCGCGGTGAGGGCAACGGCGGTCTGCTCGTCGTCGACCTCGACCACCTCGTCGACCCGCTCGCGGATCACGTCGAAGGTGAGGTCGCCGACCCGTCGGGTGGCGATGCCGTCCGCGATGGTCTCGACCTCGTCGCGCTCGTACACCGTCCCCTGCGAGAGCGACCGGCGGACGCTCGCGGCGCCTTTCGCCTGGACGCCGATCACCCGCACGTCGGGGTCGCCCCCCTTCATCGCGGTCGCGATCCCGGAGATGAGGCCGCCGCCGCCGATGGGGACGATCACGGTGTCGACGCTCGGGCAGTCCTCCATGATCTCGAGGCCGATGGTGCCCTGTCCGGCCATCACCGCCTCGTCGTCGAACGCGTGGACGTACGTCAGTCCCTCTTCGGCCTCGATCTCGTGGGCGCGCTCGGACGCGTCGTCGTAGTCCTCGCCGTACAGCACCACGTCGCCGCCGTACCCCTCCGTGGCCTGGACCTTCGAGATCGGCGCGTGTTCGGGCATCACGATGGTCGAGTCGACGCCAGAACGGGTCGCCGCGAGCGCGACGCCCTGCGCGTGGTTGCCCGCGCTCGCGGTCACCACGCCCGCCTCGCGCTCTGCCTCGGACAGCGTCTTGATCCGGTTGAGCGCGCCGCGGATCTTGAACGCCCCCGTCCGCTGGAAGTTCTCGAGTTTCAGGTGAACCTCCGCCCCCGTCCGCTCGGAGAACCCCGGCGAGTACTCGAGCGGCGTGTGCCGCGCGACGTCGGTGACCCGGTCGCGGGCCGCCTCGACGTCGGAGAGAGAGAGCATACGCTCCGGCCGAGAGCCACCCGGTTCACGGTTTCGGTTCGAAAGGGGGGAGAAACGGGGCTCGCGGGAGCCACGTGGGGGGAGGGTACGTGTGACCCGCGGCTTACGATAGGCTCTGCCCCCACCTAAACCTCCGCCGTGCGGAGTGAAAGTGAAAGTGTGAGCTCACCGCTCTTCCACGGGGACGAACTCGCGGCTCTCCGGGCCGACGTAGCGCGCCCGCGGGCGGATGAGCCGGTTGTCCTCCCACTGCTCGAGGACGTGGGCGATCCAGCCGCCGACGCGGCTGACCACGAAGATCGGAGTGTAGAGGTCGATCGGGATCCCCATCTGGTAGTACATCGACGCGGAGTAGAAGTCGACGTTCGGGGCGATCCCCTTCTGGTCGCCCATGAACTGTTCGATGGCCTCGGAGTAGCGGAACCACTTCTCGTCGCCGCTCTCGACGCCCAGCGCCTCGGAGCGCTCGCCGAGGATGCGCGCTCGGGGGTCCTTGACGTTGTAGACGCGGTGGCCGAAGCCGGCGACGCGCCGGCCCTCCGCGAGGGCGTCCTGGACCCACTGGAGCGGGTCCTTGTCGCTCTCGTCGACCTCTAAGAGCATCCGCATCACGTTCTGGTTCGCGCCGCCGTGGAGCGCGCCCGAGAGCGTGCCGACGGCGCTCGTCACCGCGGAGTGAAGGTCCGCGAGCGTCGAGGCCGTGACCCGGGCGGAGAACGTCGAGGCGTTGATCCCGTGGTCGGCGTGGAGGACGAGCGCCATGTCGAACGTCTCGGCGGCGACCTCGTCCGGCACCTCGTCGTTGAGCATGTAGAGGAAGTTCGCCGCGTGGCCGAGGTCGGGGTGGGGGTCGACCGGCTCTTCCCCGCGGCGGAGTCGGTCGAACGCCGCGAGCGCGGTCGGGAGCTTCGCGGTTATTCGCCGGCCTTTCCGGACGTTCGCGGGGATCGACTGGACGTCCTCGTCGTCGGCATCGGGGTCGTACGCCGACAGCAGCGAGGTGACGGTGCGCATCACGGCCATCGGGCTCTCGTCGGCGCGGGCGAGACACCCGATGGTGTCGAGGACCTCCTGGTCAAGGTCGCGCTCGGCCGCCATGCCGTCGCGGAACGCGTCGAGCAGCGCCGGCGTCGGGAGCTCGCCGTGCCAGAGGAGGTAGAGGACCTCCTCGTAGCTCGCCTCCCGGGCGAGGTCGTCGATCTCGTAGCCGCGGTAGATCAGCCGCCCCTCGTCGCCGTCGATCCGGCTGAGCGACGACTCGGCGACGAGAACGCCCTCGAGCCCGCGCTTGAGTTCCTCTCCCGCCTGCTCTGAGGTCATGTGGCGCCGGTCGGCCGGTGGGGCGAAAAGCGTTGTCGTCGGTCGGGAGACTTTTGCTCGGCCGCCGGCTCCCTCCCGACCATGGACCCCTCGACCGTCGAGTACGAGCCGGTCAGCGTCAAGGAGGTGCTGGCCGAGATGAAAGACACAGCCGAGCTGCTGATCGACCTCTCGTACTCGTCGGTGCTCCTGGGGAGCCCGGAGGTCGCAGAGGAGGTGCTCGAACTGGAAGAGCAGATGGACCTCCTCGAGATGCGCGCCCGGATGAGCCTCCTGCTCGCCGCGCGCAACCCCGAGGACGCCGAACAGCTCGCGCCCGTGCTGGGCGTCGTCGGCGCCGCGGAGAAGATCGCAGACGCCGCGGGCGACATCGCGAAGATCGTCATCGAGGACATCGGGATGCCCGACGCGCTCCGGGCGGCGCTCCCCGCCGCGGTGGAGACGCTCGTGCGGGGGAGCGTCGCGCCCGAGTCGCCGTTCGCCGACCGCACGCTCGGCGACGCGAACATGGAGACCGAAACCGGCGTCCGGGTGATCGCCGTCCGGCGCGCCGGCGAGTGGCTCCTCAACCCCGACCACGAGACGGTTTTGCGCCCGGACGACGTGGTTCTCCTGCGCGGCAGCGAGGACCACGTCACCGACGTCTACGAGCTCGTCACCGGCGAGCGGTACGTCCCCCCGGCGGTCCCCGAGCCGGACATCGACGACCTCGAACGCGCCGTCCGGACGATCGTGCTGATGAAAGACGTGAGCGAGCTCGCGGTCGACCTGGCCTACGGCGCCGTGCTGTTCAACAGCGAAGCGCTGGCCGAGGAGGTCGCGGAGCTGGAGGTGGAGGTCGACAGCCACAAGTCGATGCTGGAGGCCTGGACGCTCCGCGCCGCGGGCCGGGTCGACGACCCAACCGCCCTGCGCGGGCTGATGCAGCTGGCCTCCGCGACCGAGGTGATAAGCGACGCCGCGCTCGAACTCGGCGAGGGCGTGCTGTGGGGCATCGACGCCCATCCGGTCGTCGCCGCCGCGGTGGAGGCGTCCGACGAGGTGATAGTGCGGCTGGCGGTCGCGCCCGGCTCGCGGCTCGCTGGCGCGACCCTCGGCGACCGCGGCGGCGTCCGCACCGAGACGGGGATGCGCGTCATCGCCGTCCGCCGCCCCGGCGACGAGTGGCTGCTGTCGCCCGGCCCGGACACCCAGATCGAGACGGGCGACGTCCTCATCGCCAAGGGCACCCGCGGGAGCGCGGACCGGCTCGCCGACTCCGTGGGCTCTGACTGGTCGTTCGACTAGCGGGGCTCGTCGCCCTCTCGCGGTTCGCCTGCCTCGCCGCGCGTCTCCTCGCGCACGGCCGCGTACCCCGTCGCGAGCGTCAGGAGCGTCGCCACGATGACCGCCGTCGAGGAGGCAAAGACCAGCGCGAGTAGCAGGAACCACCCCTCCGGACCGACGACCGGGAACGTCTGCCGGCCCGCGAACGGCCCGAGAAGCTCGAACACCCGGACGGCGTAGAGAAGCGCGGCGACGAGCGCGCCGACCGCGGCGCCCGCTACCCCGTTCCGGCGCACCCGCAGGCGCTCGACCAGCGGGGCGACCCCGGGGCGTTCGGGGCGGTCGTCGGGCGGCGGGTCGTCCGCGCCGTCCTCGGTCTCGCGGGCCACGGGTCGCCCCGCGTCTGCGTCCGTCTCGCTCACGTCCGTCGGTGGGGCCGCGGGGACAAACGTCCGTCGGCTCGGGGCTCGCTCCGTTTCGCGGCTCACTGCGTTCGACGGCTCCGCCGTCTCACCCCGCGGCCCGGCTCCGCCGCGCTGCGCGTTCGCCGCTCCACGTCGCGGGCCCTCACGACGGTCAGCCCCGCGCTCCGCTCGCCCGCGTTCGTCGCCGCAATCGAACGGCTAAAGAGTGGGCCGACCCGTCGAAACGCACGATGATCACGGTCGGGACCGCGAGCGCCGAACCCGGTGAGGCCGCCACCGGTCGGCTGGAGGTCGGCGAGGGGCGCGACGGGGGTACCGTCGGCCTCCCCGTCGCGGTTGTCAACGGCGCCCGCGACGGCGACCGGCTCTACCTCCAAGCGGCGAGCGACGGCGACGAGGTCAACGGCGTCGGCGTCGTCTCGCGGGTCGTCCCGCGGCTCGACCCGGCCGACCTCGCTGGCAGCGTCGTCGTCGTGGGCGTCGTGAACTACCACGGCTTCCTCGTCGGCGAGCACCGCAACCCCATCGACGACACGAAGCTCAACCGAGCCTACCCGGGCGACCACCAGGGCACCTCCAGCGAGCGCATCGCCGCGGCCACCTACGCGCTGGCGAGCGACGCCGACCTCGTGGTCGACCTCCACCAGGGCTCGACCTCGCGGATGATCGAGGAGGTCCGGGTGCGCTGTGGCCGGCGCCACCGTCTCCACCGCGAGTGCCTCCAGCTCGCGCGCACCTTCGGCTGTGGCTACATCCTCGACCAGAAGGGGCCGGACGGCCAGCTCGCCCGCGTCGCGCCCGACGACGGCATCCCGACGATCGACCCCGAACTCGGCGGGAGCGTCGGCTTCGACGAGCGCTCGATCGCGAAAGGCGTCGAGGGCGTGTTCAGCGTCCTGCGGGGCTACGGCTTCCTCGACGGAACCGTCGAGGTGGCCGACCAGACCCGGGCGACCGGTTTCGACCAGTACGGCGCGCCTGCGGGCGGTATCGTCGACTTCCGGGTCGACCTCGGCGACCACGTCTCGCCCGGCGACCCGCTGTTCGACGTGACGGACGTGTTCGGCGGGCGGAAGGCCCGCGTCACCGCTAACTCCGCCGGCGTGTTCTGGCGCTCCCGGCGGCTCCCGCAGGTCGCCTCCGGCGAGTACGTCTGCTCGGTCGGCACCGACCTCGACACCTGCTGATGCCCGCCCGCCTCGCTTGTCCGGACTGCGGCGCGACGTTCGACGACCGCTGGCGCTGCACCTGCGGCGCGCCGCTCTCGTACGAGTCGTCGCTCGCGTCGGCGCTCCCGCCCGACCCGCCCGACCCCGCGACGCTCGACCGCGACCGCGGGCTCTGGGCCTTTGCAGACCTGATCCCCGAGCCGTTCGACCCCCGCGCCAGCCTCGGCGAGGGGTTCACCCCCGAGGTCACGGCGCCTGGCTGGGACGCGCGGGTGACGCTCGAATCCGTCTCTCCGACCGCCTCGTTCAAGGACCGCGGCGCGACGACGACGGTCGCGCGCGCCCTCGACCTGGGCGTCGAGCGACTCGTCGACGACTCCTCTGGCAACGCCGGCGCGGCGTTCGCAACCTACGCCGCCCGCGCGGGGCTCGACGCCGAGATCTACGTCCCCGCGTCGGTCAAGCCGGCCAAACTGCGGGCCATCGAGGCCGCGGGCGCGACGCCGGTTCGCGTCGAGGGCGGCCGGGGGGCGGTCACGGACGCCTGCGTCGAGGCCGTCGAGACTGGGGACGCGTGGTACGCCAGCCACGCGTGGTGTCCCGCCTTCCTCGCCGGCACCGCGACGTGGGCGTACGAGGTCGCGGCGCGGCGTGGCTGGTCGGTTCCGGACGCGGTCGTGTTACCGCTCGGGCACGGGACGCTGTTTCTCGGCGCCTACCGGGGCTATCGGGCGCTCTCCGAGGCCGGCTGGACCGACCGACTCCCCCGGCTCTACGGCGCGCAGGCCGCCGGGACCGCGCCGGTCGTTGCCGCGCGTCACGGCCCCGACGCGGCCGCGGGCGACAACGACGCCGCCGACGGCATCCAGATCGCGGAGCCGGTCCGGCGCGCGGAGATCCTCGACGCGGTCGCGTCGACCGGCGGCGACGTTCTCGCGGTCGACCGCGAGACGACCGAGCCGACGCTCTCACGCCTTCATCGCGCCGGCCTGTACGTCGAGCCGACCTGTGCGGTCGCGCCCGCCGCGCTCGACGCCCTGCGCGCCCGTGGCGCCGTAGGGGAAGACGAGGACGTGGTCGTCCCGCTGACGGGCAGCGGCCTCAAGGCCGAGTGACGCGCCCGACTCCGGGCGGTTACATCCCCATGTCGTCCGCCTCGGCGGGCACCGGCAGGTCGGTCGGCGCGACGCCGAGCAGCTCCGCGGCGTGGTCGAGCGCCATGTCGAACCCGTAGTACCGCTCCAGTTCGTCGCCGTCTGCGTCTCTGACCATCAGCATCGCGTAGCCGTCGGCGTTCTGGGCGACGGTCGCGGTCCGCCCGTCGCGCTCGAAGGTCAGCAGTCGCTCGCCGCCGCGTTCGTCGTAGCGCGCGACGAGGCCGTCGCGCTCGGTTCGCGTCTCGGTCACGTCCGGGACGAGGGGCCGACGGTACTTCACCTCCGTGCCCGCGCACGCGCGTGTTGCGACAGGCATTACCCGGTGCGGGACAAAGGCGGAGTATGGCGGAACCGACCGATCTGGAGGACCTGCGCCGCGGGACCGACCTCGTCAAGCGTGGGTTCGCGCGGATGCAACAGGGTGGCGTCATCATGGACGTCGTCACGCGCGAACAGGCGCGTATCGCCGAGGACGTGGGTGCGGTCGCGGTGATGGCGCTCGAGGCTGTCCCCGCGGACATCCGCAAGCGCGGCGGGGTCGCGCGGATGCCCGACCCCGCGAACGTCGAGGCGATAATCGACGAGGTGTCGATCCCGGCGATGGGCAAGTCCCGGATCGGCCACCGAAAGGAGGCAGAGATCCTCGAAGCGCTCGGCGTCGACATGATCGACGAGAGCGAGGTGCTCACCCCGGCGGACGACCGCTTCCACATCGACAAGCGCGAGTTCACCGCGCCGTTCGTCTGTGGGGCGCGCAACCTGCAGGAGGCGCTCCGGCGGATCGACGAGGGCGCCGCGATGATCCGCACAAAAGGCGAGGCCGGCACCGGCGACGTCAACCAGGCCGTCCACCACCAGCGCAACATCAAGAGCGCGATCCGCACGCTCACGGGCATGAACCACGAGGAGCGCGAGGAGTGGGCCCGCGAGTACGAGGCGCCCGCTCACCTCGTCCACGAGACCGCGGAGATGGGGCGGCTGCCCGTCGTCAACTTCGCCGCGGGCGGCATCGCCACGCCCGCCGACGCCGCGCTGATGATGTACCACGGCTGTGACGGCATCTTCGTCGGCTCGGGCATCTTCGGCGCCGAGGACCCCGAGCAGATGGGGACGGCCATCGTCGACGCGGTCAACGACTGGGACGACCCCGAGGCGCTCGCGCAGGTCGCCGGCGCCGCCGGCGGCGGAATGAAAGGCGAGTCCAACGCCTCGCTCCCGGACGAGGAGCGCCTGCAGGACCGCGGCGTCTGATGCTGGTCGGCGTCGTTGGGGTCCAGGGCGACGTGGCCGAACACGTCGCCGCGGTCGAGCGCGCCGGCGACCGGCGCGGCCTCGACGTCGAGGGGGTCGCGATCCGGAACACGGGCGTCGTCCCCGACTGCGACGCCCTCGCGCTCCCCGGCGGCGAGTCGACGACGATATCGCGGCTCCTCGACCGGCGCGAGATCGCCGCCGAGGTCGTCGCCCACGTCGAGGCCGGCAAGCCGCTCTTTGCGACCTGCGCCGGGCTGATCGTCGTCGCGCGCGACGCCCGCGACGAGCGTGTCGACACCCTCGGCCTCTTAGACGTCGCCGTCGACCGGAACGCGTTCGGCCGTCAGCGCGACTCCTTCGAGGCCAGCGTCGACGTCGTCGGCCTCGACGAGCCGTTTCCGGCGGTGTTCATCCGCGCGCCCGCCGTCGCCGAGGTCGGCGCGGCCGTCGAGGTGCTGGCGACCGTCGACGGCCGTCCCGTCGCCGTCCGCGAGGGGCCGGTCGTCGGCACCGCCTTCCATCCCGAACTGACCGACGACTTCCGGCTCCACGACCTCGCGCTGCTCGACCCGCTGGCCGAGACGGCGTAGCCGCTACCGCTCGGGGTGTGTCGGCCCGTCGAACCCGCCCCGCACGAGCGGCTTCGCGACGTGCCGGCGCGCCCGCGGCGGCACCTCGTACCAGCCCGCCTCGACCGCGCGCTCGACCTCCTGCTCGACTTTTCGGCCCTCCTCCGTCCCGCAGTCCCGACACCGGTAGCCCGCGTTCGCGCCCGCCGACGACATCGACCGGCCGCAGCCGTGACAGGTCGGCGTGACGCGTTCGGTCCGGGTCAGCGCCCGGACGGCGAACTTCTCCAGCTTCAGCGACCCGCCGCCGACCTCGCCACAGGCGGTCACGCGGTCGCCGGGGCGGAGCGCCCGCACGCGGTCGCGGAAGCGCTTGGTCGGCTCGAACGCCACCGCCGGGAGTGTCGCGTCGCCGTCCCGGAGCCGCAGGTGGACGTGTCCGCCGGCGCGGGTCTCCGGAGCCGCCGCCACCGTCGCGTCGACGCGGTACGCGCGGCCGGCCTCGACGGCCGCGAGCGCGGCCTCGCGGAGGTGGGCGTCGGTCCCCTGGTTCGTGTGGAACGTGGCCGCACGCTCCGCGGGTTCGTGGGCGATCCGGTCGGCGACGCGTTCGACGACGCCCGCCTCGTCGCCGCGGACCCCGAACAGCACGGGTCCGGGCGTGGCGGGCACGCAGACGGCCTCGCCCGCCTCGCGGTCCACCGTGTCCCACGCCGCGGGGTAGGCGTCGGCGGCGGCCGCGAACACGTCCGCCTCGTCGACCGTTCGCGTCGTCCCCCACCGCTCGCGGGGGCGGTAGACCAGCCGCTCGTGGGTCCACTCGCCGAACGCGGCCCACGCGCCGACGGCCGCGAGCGCGCCGATCCGGCCCCGCCCGCCGGCCCACCCCTCGTGGGCGTAGCCCGCCGCGTCGGCGGTCGCGGCTGCGTCGCCGAGCCCGAGGTGGTCGCGGACGGCGACGCGGGCGAACGTCTCGACGCCCCGCGGGACGGCTGCGGGGTCGCCGGGCGCGACGACGAGGCCAGGACTCGTGCGTTCGCCGGTCGCGGCGTGGCGCTCGACCAGGTCGCTCGCGACCCGTCGGGCCTCGTCGGCGGGCGCGTTCGTGTGGACGGCGCAGGCGGCGTTGCCCCGCGTCTTCGCCTCGACGGCGGGGTTGAGACGCACGAGGAGCTGTCGCTCGACGGCGTACTCGCGCGCCAGTTCGTCCGCGAGTAGCGCCGCGAGGTAGGTCGTACACATCCCGTCGCGGGAGTCGGTGTCGTCGAGGGCGACGACGGTCACGCGAGCGACCTCCGGGAGCGAGCGTGAGCAGGGAGCGGACGCGAGCGACCGGGAGCGACCGTGGTCACGACGGGGGACCTCCGGGAGCGAGCGTG
>JAZKRX010000043.1:0-20606 GCA_036626375.1 Haloferacaceae archaeon | reverse complement strand
CGGGCGCGACGCCGCTCCGCCTGACGGCGAGCGTCTGTCCCGACTGCGTCGCCGACGGCGCGCACGACCGGATGACCGTCGCGGCGCTGACTCACGAACACGAGGGCGAGATCCGGCTGACGCGCCGGTGCCCGGACCACGGCCGGACGACCGCTGTCTGCTGGTCCGACGCCGCCATGTACCGCCGGGCGCGGGCGTGGGACGACCGGGCCGGAAGCGACGCGGGCGAGGCGTGTGCCGACGCGGACGCCTGCTGTGGCTCCGTCCCCGGCGCGACGCCGGGCATCGGGAACCTGGTCGTGACCAACCGCTGTGACCGCTCGTGTCACTACTGTTTCTTCTACGCGGAGTCGGGGGAGCCGCTGTACGAGCCGACCCGCGACGAGGTCGAGCGGATGGCCGCCTCGCTCGCGGACGCCGGCGCGAAGGCCATCCAGCTGACGGGCGGCGAACCGACGGTGCGCGAGGACCTCGTCGACCTCGTCGAGACGGTCGCGCCATACGCCGAGCAGGTGCTGATCAACACCCACGGCGGGCGGTTCGCTCACGACCCCGGGCTGGCGACCGCGCTCGCCGACGCCGGCGCGCGCGGAATCTACACCAGCCTCGACGGCGTGGACCCCGAGACCAACCCCAAGAGCCACTGGGAGTTCCCGGACGCGCTGGTCGCCTGCCGCGAGGCCGGGCTCTGTGCGATGGTCGTCCCCACGGTGATCGGCGGGTGGAACGACGGCCAGGTCGGCGACGTCGTGCGGTTCGCGGCCGCGAACGCCGACGTGGTCTGTGGGGTGAACCTCCAGCCCGTCTCCTTCGTCGGGCGGATGACCGACGCGGCGCGGGCGGAACAGCGCGTGACGATCCCGGACGTGATCGAGGCCGTCGAGGCGGGCACCGACGGCCTGATCCCGACCGAGGCGTGGTTCCCGCTCCCCGCGTTGCGGACGCTGGTCGAGGCGCTCCGGGACCTCACCGGCGACGGGATCTACGGCGTCTCCTCCTCGTTCGCGTCGTGGATGGTCACCTTCGTCCTCGTCGACGGCGACGACCTCGTGCCGGTCACCGAGGCCGTGGACGTGGAGGGGCTGCTCGCGGATATGCGCGACCTGCTGGGCGACGAGGACCCGGCCGAACTGGGCCGGGTCGCGCGGCTCCGCCTCGCGCGACGGCTCGTCGGGCACATGGACGGCCTGCTCGACGGCGAGGGCGCCGCCGGCGCGGCGCGGGCGGTCGGGTCGGCGTTCACCGACGGGTTCGACGGGCTGGCGGACCGGTTCGACCGTGTTCTGCCCGTCGGCGTCCGCCACTTCCAGGACCCGTACACCTACGACCTCGACCACGTCGCGGCGTCGAACGTCCACTACGCCCTGCCCGACGGCGAGGTGGTGCCGTTCAGCGCCTACAACGGCTTTCCGTCGCTGTACCGCGACCGCGCGAAAGCCGAGTTCTCGGTCTCCGTCGCGGAGTGGCGCGACCGGGACTACGCGGGGCTCGACGCCGTCGACGACCCGCGTCGCCGCCGCCGCGACGACGAGGTGATCGCCGGCGGGACGGGTGGCGACGAGGGCGTGTTCGGCCTCGACGTGACGACCGCCCGCGACCTGTCGCGGACGGACCGTGACCGGGTCGAGACGGCCTACCGCGCCTCCGTCGAGGACCTGACGCCGGTGTGGGAGACGCTCTGATCAGAGCGCGTCGGTCGCGTACACCGCGACCCAGTTCGACGTGACCACGACCGGGTGGCCCCAGAGTTCGATCATCACCTTCGGGTCGCCGGCGCTCCCGTCGAGGAGGCTGTCCAGCGCGTCGGGTTCGACCTGTTCGTACAGCACCTCCCCCTCGTTCGGGTCGGTCGAGACCGCCTCGAACGCCTCGAAGATCGCTTCGGTCGTGCTCTTGTCGTCGCTCACGGGCCGCCGGGCGAGCGGACGGGTCTCCGAGAGACGGTCGAGCTGTGTGGCTGCCATAGCCGAACGTGTACGTCTACAGATAAGACTACCCCGACGATCGTCACGCTCGTTAACCGGTTCGCGTCACTCCGTGCCGCCCGCCTCGCGGTAGCCCACCCGGACCCAGGCGCCGACGGTGACGAGCCCCGCGACGACGACGAACGCCCAGAACGCCGCCCACGCGCCGGCCGCGACGCCCTCGCCGAAGCCGGCGGCGACGCCGACGGCGCCCGCGGCGGCGAACGGGAGGAGAACCGGCGCCCCGGCGGCGCTCCCGCCGGCGTTCAGGTACTCGACGACGTACGCCCAGACGGTGCCGACGGTGAACCGGAACAGGACGATCGCGAGCAGACCCTCCGTGACGGCCAGCAGCACGACGAACGGACCGACCGCAGTCGGGTCGCCCGTGCGGCGCCAGAGCGACGCACCGGTGCCGAGGAGGAAGACCAACGCCACCAGGCCGTGAAACGGCCGGAGCCTGTCGCGGAGGCCGAGAGCGAGGGACACGCGTGTTGTTCGTGTCCCTCGCCAAAGAGCGTACCGTCCCGTAGGGTGAAGTTCTCCGCCCGCCTCCGGTCGGCATGGACGACCCTGCGTACGGCCACGACGCCCCCGTCCAGCACTCCTGGCCGGAGCTGACCTGTTTCGGCTGTGGCCCCGCGAACGCCGAGGGCTTCCAGATAGAGAGCTACCTCGGCCCCGACGGAGAGACGCTCGTGGCCGAGGTCGACCCCGACGCCCGCTTCACCTCCGGCGCTCCGAACGTCGCGTGGGGCGGCTACGTCGCCTCGCTCGTGGACTGTCACTCCGTCTGGACGGCGATCACGTTCGCACACGAGGCGGAGGGCCGACCGCTCGGGACCGAGCCGCGGATCGAGTACGTCACCGGCAGCCTGTCGGTGGACTACCGCGCGCCGACGCCGCTGGACGAGCCGATCTATCTGCGATCCTGGGTCGCCGGCGAGGTGGGACGGAAGACGACGGTGGTCTCCGCGGTCGGGCCCGAGGGTGAGACGACGGCCGAGGGCGAGGTCGTGGCGGTGCGGGTGGATTCGGGCGGCGGGGCGAGCCGGCACCACGAGACGGACGCGCCCGAGGAGTAGCCGCCCTCGGTCAGTTGTACTCGCGCCACCGGTAGCCACACTCCTTGCACTTGAAAAAGCGTGTCGGCGGCTCGTCGGCCGACGCCGTCTGTTTGATCGTGTACCACGCCGCGCCGTGGCCACACTCGTCACAGGTCACGTCCTCGGCGGTGGGCTTGCCCTCGAAGTTCGCGCCCTCCTCCGTCTCGATTATCTCGGTGTCGCCCTGCTCTTCCGTCGAGACGAACTGTGCGGCGCGCTCCTCGTCCCGGTCGGCCCGGGCGCCACAGGACGCACAGACCATGACTCCGTCCTCGCTCCGCATCATCGACCCGCAGTCGTCGCAGAACTGCACGGCCGAGCCTGACGGCCGACGCACTTGTATCCCGCGTCAGCGCTCGCCGCCGGGGGGCGGACCCTCCACCATCGGGCAGTTGCGCACCCGGAAGTGGTCGGCGTCCTCGACGGCGACGATGGTGGTCCCCTCGTTGGTACAGGACACCTCCGGCGGGTCGGAGAAGAAGGGACAGCGCTGGCAGTACTCGCGCTTCGGGACGCGGTGGTCGGCGCCGTCGAGCGACTCGGCGTCGCTCCCGAGCGACACCTCCGGCTCCTCCGTCTCGCCCGCCGCCAGCGACGCCCACACGTCCTCGACCTCGACGGGGTCGACGTCGACAGACTCGAAGGCTCCTCCGGGCTCGGGGTCGGCCCCACTCTCGGTCTCGCCCCCGCTCCCGGCCTCGGCCTCGCCGTCGAGTTCCGCGAACGGGTCCCGTCCGTCCCCGGCGGCTCCGGCCTCTAGCTCTGCGAACGGGTCTGTCTCGTCGTTCCGCTCGTCCTCGGACGGGCTCGTCTCGTCCTCGGTCATTCGCCGCCCTCGAACGGGTCCGCCGCGGCCGTCTCGCCGTCGAGCGCCGGCGGCGTTCCCGTCCGGAGCCTCGCCTTTCCGATGAGTCCCGAGGGCTCGACGTCCGCGAGGCCGGCGTCACAGTGCGGACAGCGGGGGCGCGAGAGGAGCGAGAGGCGAACCGTCTCGCCGCAGCCCTCGCAGTTCGCGACCGCGTCGCCGTTGCGGTTCGCGGTCCGGCGCAGGTCGTCGGCGGCCGCGCGCTCGGCCTCGGCGCTCCGGAGCCGACGGAGGTCCTCTCGGGCGTCGACGGCGACCCGCGCGAGCGTCTCCGCGCGCCGCTCCAGTCGCTCGGTCGTCTCGGTCAGGTCGCCCACCCGCGCTTCGAGGTCGCCGTCGCCGCCACCCGCCGCGCGGGCCGTCTCGGCGGCCTCCAGGGCGCGCTCGGCCGTCTCGACCGCCTCCCTCGTCGTCTCGCGCAGGTCGGGGTGGTCGTGGTCCGCCGGCGCCTTCTTGTCTGTCTCCCGCTTGACCTGGATCACCCGCTCGCGCACGTCCTTGATCAGGTCGTCGACCTCGTCGTCCAGCCGGTCGAGCCGGTCGGCAACGGCCGCGACCTCCGCGTCGAGGTCGTCCAGCCGGTCGAGCCGGTCGGCAACGGCCGAGGAGTCCGTCCCGTCCTCGCCGTCGGCGAGTCGCTCGGCCTCGCGGTGGACGAGGACAGCACGCGCGAGCACCGTCTCCGGGTCGACCCCGCGCTCTCCGGCTCGCTCTTCGACCCACGTCCGGAGTTCCTCCGGAAGCCCCCCACTCGTCGCCATTCGTGCCCACTTGACTCCGGGCCGGGATAAGTGTGGGAGCCCGTTCGCACGCCGTCTTAGCGGATCTTCCGGACGTCGCTGATGTCGAAGCCGGATTCGCCGATCTCGGTCTCGAACTGGACGATGTTCTCCTGCTCCAGCCGCGAGAGCACGCCCCGGAACTCCTTGACGACCATCGTTCGGGCGCGCTTCGACCCGCCGGACTCCCACGCGAACTCGAAGGTGCCCGAGGCGGCGTCCGCCAGGCTCCCGAGCTCGGTGTCGGTGAGCGTCTCGCCGTTGACGAGGAGGAGGACGAGCCCGCCCCACCGGTTCGCGGCCTTCTCTAACCCCTTCATCACCATCGCGATGTCGTTCCACCGCATCTCGTCCGAGACGCCCGCGACGAGGTCGGTCACCGAGTCGATGAGGACGAGGTTGCCGGCCGCGTGGTCGCTCAGGTAGGTGCCGAGCGCGCTCAACACGCTCTCGCGCCCCTCCGCGTCTCCGAGGTCGGCGATCGTGCGCGCCTCACCCGCGTACCACGACCGAGGGACCGGGCTGAGCTGGAAGTACTCCGGCGAGAGGTCCCGGACCGTCACCGCCGGAAGCGCGCTCTCGACCACCTCCTCGGCCATCGTGTTCGCCATCTCGCGCTCGATGTACTCCTCACCGGTAGTAAACGAGACGTAGTGGACCTCCCCGGGGAGGCTCTCGGGCACCGCGTCGCCGTAGTAGAGCTCGAACAGCTCCGGGTCGGTCTGTGCCAGCCCGTTCATCGCCGCGCTGGTGTAGAGAAACTCCCGCGCGCCCGCCCCGCCCTCGCCGACGAGGAGGACGACCGACCCCGGCGGCGCGCCGCCGCCGACGATGTCGTCGAGCCGTTCGACTCCGAACGGGATCCGCGCCATACCCCCGCGACGGCGCCCCGCGGGTTAGCTCTTCTCCCGCTCGACCCGCGCGCCGCCGTTTCGTCCCGCGACGACCGTCACCCGGCCGTCGACGCCGGCCGCGTCGAGCGCCCGCTCGCCCGCCGCCCGCGCGTCGTCGGCCCGCGCCGCGTCGGTCACCCCGTAGGCGGTCGGCCCCCACGACGACTGCCCGGCGCCCGTCACGGACGGCTCCTCCGCGAGCGAGGCGACCAGCGCGCCGACCGGCGGGCGGTACAGCCCGCCCTGCTCGTCGGCGTACCACGAGCCGTTCAGCCGGCCGACCTCTGCCGCGGCGGCGCCGAACCCCCCGACTGCTCCCTCCGCGAGCGCCGGGAGCAGGCGCCGCGCGACAACGCCCGCCACCCGGTCGGCCGTGGCAGCGTCCGCGCGTTCGACCGCCGCGCGCATGCTCCGGTCCTCGGCGTCGCCGCTCCGCCCCTCGTCGGCGTCGGGCACGACGAGCAGGAACCGCCAGTCGTCGGGCACGGGGTGGCGGGCGGCGACGGGCGGGACCGTCCACTCGCCCGTCGCCGGCGGCTCGTCCGTGAACAGCGCGGTCGGGTGACCGACGTCGACGACCGCGCCGCCGTCCTCGAACGCGGCGACGCCCACGCCCGACCGCCCGCCCCGCCCCAGCGCCGGCGCGAGCGCCCGCGGGTCTGTCGTGCGGTCGTACGCTTCGGCCGTCGCGACCAGCGCCGCGAGCGCCGTCGCCGTGCCGCTCCCGAGGCCGACGTGGGCCGGCAGGCGCTCGCGCGCCTCGACCGCGACGCCCGGCAGGTCGAGCAGGTCAACCGCGCGCGCCGCGTACTCGCGGACGACCGGGTCGTCACACTCGACCGCGTCTGCGGGACGCGCCCGGAGCGAGAGCCGCGGCGCCGCGAGCGCGACCCCGATCCCGCCGTACAGGCGGTCGTGCGCGAGCGAGAGGTTCGTGAACCCGAGGTGCAGGCGACCGCCGACCGTCACCCGGGCGGTCATCAGGGCGCGGGCGCGAACGTCGCGGTCAGCACCGCGCGACCGTCGCCGGCGTTCTCGGCGCCGTGGACGGCGCCGCGCTCCGCGACGACCGTCGCCGGCGCCGAGACGCGCCGCTTCTCGCCGTCGACGGTCACGACGACCTCGCCCTCCGCGACGTGGAGGACGTTCGTCGACCCCGGGTGTTCGTGTGGCGGGATCTCACCGCCGGGCCCGAGCGCGAACACCTTCACCAGCGCGTCGTCCGTGACGGCGAGTTCCGCGTCGAGCCGCTCGCCCTCCGCGGGGTCCATTCCCTCGACGGCCGCGGCGTACCGGTCCATAACCTTGTGGAGCGGACGGCGCGGCTTCAATTGCGGGGTGCCACCCGCTCGTAGTCACGTTCGACGGCGACTCGCTGCGCACCGTCACCCCGTCCGCGACCGGCTGGAACAGGGAGCGCCCGGTCGGACCCGCACGCGTCGGGGTGACGTCGGCCGTGAACGCCGTCCGCCCGCCGGCGCCGAGCCGCGACGCGCCGAGTTACGCCGGGTTAGCGCTCGACGGCGCCGTTCTGTGCGGTTAGCTCCTCCGCAACCGTCTCCGGCCCGAGGAGTGCGGGGTCGACCGCGAGGTCGGCCTGTCCGCTCGCGAACGCCGGCAGCGAGCCGTCGTCGTACACCACGACGCGCACCTCCGGGTTCGCCTCCTTGGCGACCACGATCGTCGTCGCCTCGCCGACGTCGGTCAGGACGAACAGGTCGGCGTCGGCCGCGCCCGCCGCGCGCAGGGCGTCGCCCGTGGGGACGTCCTCGACGCGGTTCACCTCCTCGCCGGCGTCGGCGAGCGCTGCCCCCAGTCCGTCGTCGTCCGGACCCACCACGACGGTCGTCACCGGCCGGCCCCCCGCGTGGTCGTCCTGTCGCTCGCGCTCGTCGGCTGTGCCCTTCGCATACCGTAGCGTCCGCCGGAGGCGAGATAAGCGATTCGGCCGGCTACGCGCGCCGCTTTGCCACGTGGCCCACCCTTCGGGGTGCGCCACGCTCCCTGCGCCTCGGACGGGTCGCTCCGCTCCCCGTCCTCGGTTTCGAGGGGTGCTCACTCACCTCGTTCGTTCGCGCCCCTCGCTACTCGTACTCGATCGTCGCCGGCGGCTTGTGGGTCACGTCGTACACCACGCGCGCGACGTCGTCGTACTCGCCCGTGATCCGGCTCTGGATCCGCTGGAGCGTCTCCCACGGCAGGTTCTGGGCCCGCGCGGTCATCCCGTCGCGGGACTCGACGGACCGCACCGCGACGACCCAGCCGTGGACCCGGTTGTCGCCTTTGACGCCGGTCGCGCGGCCGAGCACGGCCGCGAACGCCTGCCACGGCTCGTGTTCCGCGGTCTCCTCCTCGACGACGGCGCAGGCGTGCCGGGCCACGTCGAGCTTCTCGCGGGTCACCTCGCCGACGATCCGCACCGCGAGGCCCGGGCCGGGGAACGGCATCCGCTCTGCGGTCACCTCGGCGAGGCCGAGATGCCGGGCGACCTCCCGGACCTCGTCCTTGTAGCGCTCGCGCATCGGCTCGACGATGGCCTCGAAGTCGACGGCGTCGGGCAGGCCGCCGACGTTGTGGTGGGACTTGATGTTCCCCTCGCTCTCGATGCGGTCCGGGTAGATTGTCCCCTGGACGAGGTAGTCCGCGTCCGTCGCCCGGGCCTCGCGTTCGAGTTCGCGGATGAACTGCTCGCCTATCACCTTCCGCTTCTCCTCGGGGTCGGTGACGCCCGCGAGCGCGTCGATGAACCGGTCGCGCGCGTCGACGATCCGCAGCGAGTCCATGAACGAGAACGTCTCGCGGACCCCATCGGTCTCGCCTTTCCGCATCAGGCCGGTGTCGACGTAGACCGGGGTGAGTCGGTCGCCGATCGCCTCGTACGCCAGCGCCGCCGCGACGCTCGAGTCGACGCCGCCCGAGAGCGCGATCACCGCGTTCCCGTCGCCGACCGTCTCGCGGATCTCCCGGATCGCGTTCTCGACGAACGCCTCGACGTCGACCATCAGACCTCCACCTCCTCTACGTCGCCGGCGTCCTCTCGCGCGCCCTGCCGCTCCAGCACGGCCTCGATCAGGCCGACGAAGGGCGGACTCGCGCGGTCGGGACGCGACCGGAACTCGGGGTGAAACTGTGTCCCGACGAAGTAGGGGTGGTCCGTGCGCTCGACTATCTCCATCCGCGGGCCGGCGTGTCCGGAGAAGCGCAGGCCAGCCGATTCGAGGCGGTCGATGTACTCGGGGTTGACCTCGTAGCGGTGGCGGTGGCGCTCCGTACACTCCGTCGCGCCGTAGACCTCGTTCGCGAGCGTCCCGGCCTCGATCTCTGTCGTGTGCGCGCCCAGCCGCATCGTCCCGCCCATGTCCTCGACCTCGTGCTGTTCGGGGAGGATGGCGATCACGGGGTGGGGCGTCTCCTCGTCGAGTTCCGTGGAGTGTGCGCCCGTCAGGCCGAGGACGTTCCTGGCGTGTTCGACGACCGCCATCTGGAAGCCGAGACAGAGCCCGAGGTACGGCACGTCGTGCTCCCGGGCGTACCGCACGGCGTCGACCTTTCCTTCGGTCCCCCGCGCGCCGAAGCCGCCGGGCACGACCACCCCGTCGGCGGCGCGGAGCGCGTCGTTCTCGCGCACGTCCGCGCCGTCGGCGTCGACCCACGCGACGTTCACGTCGACGCCGCACTCGAGCCCGGCGTGTTTCAGCGCCTCGTGGACGGACATGTACGCGTCCTCGAGGTCGTACTTCCCGACGAGGGCCACCGTCGCCTCGCCGTCGCGCTCTCGCGTGACGGTCTCCCGCCACCGGGTGTCGCGCTCGGCCGGCGGGAGCGCCTCGCCGGCCAGGCCGAGGCGGTCCATCACGTAGCCGTCGAGCCCCTCGTCCTCGACCATCAGCGGGACGTGGTAGATGTCCTCGACGTCCGGGTTCGAGAAGACGGCGTCCGTGGGGACGTCACAGAACAGCGCGATCTTCTCGCGGGTCTCCTCGTCGAGGCGGTCCTCGCACCGCCCGACGAGGATATCGGGCTGGAGGCCGATCGACCGCAGCTCCTTCACCGAGTGCTGGGTTGGCTTGGTCTTCTGCTCGTTGTTCTTCGAGTAGGGAACGAGGGTGACGTGAACGAACAGGAGGTCGTCGTCTTCCTCCTCGTGGGCGAACTGCCGGAGCGCCTCGAGGTAGGGCATCCCCTCGATGTCGCCCACGGTCCCGCCGACCTCGACGAGACAGACGTCGGTGCCCTCGGCGGCCTCGCGGATCCGACGCTTGATGTCGTCGGTGACGTGCGGGATGATCTGGACCGTGCGCCCGAGGTAGTCGCCCGCCCGCTCGGACTCGATGACGTCGCGGTAGACCTTCCCCGTCGTCACGTTGTGGTCCGAGGTCATGTCCGTCCCGAGGAAGCGCTCGTAGTTCCCGAGGTCCAGGTCGACCTCCCCGCCGTCCTTCAGGACGTACACCTCCCCGTGCTGGTAGGGGTTCATCGTCCCGGCGTCGACGTTGAGGTACGGGTCGACTTTCACCGCCGTCACGTCGAAGCCCGCGTTCGCGAGGAGCCGTCCCGTCGATGCGGCGGTGATGCCCTTTCCGAGTCCGGACATCACTCCCCCCGTCACGAAGACGAACTTCCGCCCCTTCTCGGGGTCGTAGTCCCTCTCGGGTCCCGTCGGCATACCGCCCGTCTGCCGGGGCACTCAAAGAGCGTTTCGGGACTCCCACACCGTCCCGATCGACCGTCCAGTTCGTCGTCACCGACCGCCAGAGGCGGCTGTCGTCAGGCTTTTGCGTACCGGCTCGAAGGTGGAGCTATGAGCGCGGACGACGGCAGCGACAAGTATCCCGAGGAGTCGGGGCGTCGCCGGTTCGTCAAAGGCGTCGTCGGCGGAGCGACGCTCGTCGGCGTCGGGGGAACGGGCGTGGTCGGCGTCAACAGCGCTACCAGCTCCAGCGGGGCCGGCGGCGGGACCACGCAGGCGTGGGCCATCGAGAACACCGGCGGGCCGGCGCCGCGCGGGATGCCGATGATCCCGATCGAGATCGACGACAACGGCGACATCCGCGGGGTCTGGCCACAGGTCCAGGAGGTCGAGCAGGGCGGCCTGACGGTTCAGATCGCCCGCACGGAGAACTACAAGGGGAGCGGAACGACCTACACCCAGGAGTGGTTCCAGTACTGCGGCGTCGAGTCGTACCAGGGCCTCCAGCCGGCCTACGAGAGCGACAACCTGTTTCGCGTCGGCTCGAACCCCGCCTACGACTGGCAGGGAGGGGCCTACGAGGAGGGCGACCCGCTCAACATCGACGACTTCGGCGACTACGAGTCGTGGAACAACGAGTTCGGCGACCCGCTCGGGAAGCCCGCCACCGCGACGTGGCGCTCGCAGGAGGCCGAGTCCACGATTCCGGTCCAGGTCATCCGGAGCCAGACCGTCGAGCGCCTCGTCGACGGCGAGGGCGACATCACCGACGCCGCCCGCTCGTGGCTCCAGGCCGCGACCGACCAGGGCGTGGTCGCGTGGCTCAACAAGTGTACGCACTTCTGCTGTGTGCCGGGCTGGAAGCAGACCGCCGACGCCGCGAAGTTCGGCGACGCCAACGAGGTCTACTGCCAGTGCCACCAGTCGCTGTACGACCCGTTCTCGGTCGTCCAGACGCTGTTCACGGCGCGTCCGCGCCCGCAGTAACCAGTCGGTGCACGCTCCGCGGTGCGTCCGTGATCGACGCGGCCGCCCGCGACGGCGCTCGCGCGCAGGTGATCCCCTACCCGCCCGTCACCGGCGGGAACACCGCCAGCTCGTCGCCCGCGAGCGGCGCCGACGGCTCGACCGTCTCCCCGTCGACGGCGACGGTGTAGCCCTGCCGGACCGCGTCGCCGTCGAACAGCCGCTCCGCGACAGCCGGGTGTGTCTCGCGGAGCGCGTCGAGCGCCGTCCCGACCGTCGCGTCGCCCGACACGTCCACCTCGACGACCCGTTCGTCCGCCGCCTCGGCGAGGTCCGCGAACAGCCGTACGTCCACCATGGGTGGCCGTCGACGCCGGGGACAAAGAATCCTCAGGCGCGCTCGTCCTCGGCCCCGCCGTCGGCCTCGGCCGCCGGCGCCCGTCCTCGCGCCTCTACCCGCCGGAGCGCGTCGGGCCGCGCGACGACGTAGCAGGTGTCGCCCGCGGCGAGCCGGCGGTCGCGCGACGGCACCGCCTCGGCCGCGCCGCCCGCGGGCCGGACGGCGACGACCGAGGCGTCGAGGTCGCGGACCGTCGCGCCGTCGAGGTCGGAGCCTGCGGCGACCTCCACCGTCCCGAGCGTCTCGTCGGCGCCCCGGACGGCGGCGGCGAGCTCTCGTTCCGCCCGGGGGGTCGACGGGACGGTGACGACGCGGTAGGTCGTCTCGGCCGAGAGCGCGCCCGCGTCGGCCTCGTCGAGGGCGACGGTGACAACGTCGCCGTCGACCCCCCGGAGCTCCGCGGTGGCGACCCGCGACGGCTCGGGACCGGGCTGCCAGACCTGAACCACGTCGCCCGGGCTTGCGCCCGCTGGCGGGTCCGCGCGGACGGCGACGGCGACGGCGCCCGGCGCGAGCGTCTGCCCGATGCCGGCGGGGCGACTCCCGACCGCGAGGTAGGCGACGGTTCCGTCGGCGTCCACCTCGACGTCCACCGTGCCAACGTCGTAGTCCTCGCGCAGGCGGGCGACGAGGCGGTCCCGGCGCTCGGCGGGCTTGAGCCGCCGGGGAAACAGGAGCGTCTTGCCGGCGAGTTCGGCCTTCGTCGCGTCGTCGACGGGGTCGTACCCCTCCACGTCCTCGATCTTCTCGGGGAGTTCGAGCGCCGTCACCCGGCCGAGCGTGGTCGCGGCGCGACCGACCCCGGTCTCCAGTTCGCGCACGCCCGCGAGGGCGAACACGTCGGTCGCGACGCGGTCGCCCAGCCGCCGTCCGGCGAGGCCGCCGACCAGCCCGGTTCCGAGCGCGAGCACGTTGAACGTCGCCGTCGCCGGCCGGAAGACGGCCGGGTCGGTGCCGGTCAGCACGTCGCCGTACAGTCCGGCGGTCTGGAGGTAGACCGCCACGACGGCCATCCCGACGAGCGCGCCAACCCCGAACGGGAGCTTGCGCCGCGAGTACCAGCGGTAGGCCGTCGAAGCGGCGCCGGCGACGACGAGTGCGCCGACGGCGAAGCCGCCGAGTCGGAGCAGGACCTGGGTCTGCGGGACGGTCTGGAGCGGCACCGGGTCGATCACGCGACCGCCTCCGTGAACCGGTCGACCGCGCCGCGCTCGCCGGCGACGAGCAGTTCGTCGCCCGCGGCGAGGCGCTGGTCGCCGCGCGGAGCGACCTGGCGTGTGCCGTCTCGGCCGCGCACGACCAGCACCGCGACGTCGAACTCGTCGCGAACGGCGGCGTCACCGATGGTCGCGCCGTCGAGCGGCCCTTCACCCCCGACGACGACCGCACGCACGACCTTCCCGCCCCGGCGGAGCAGCGAGACGAGCTCGAACTCCCGGCGCGACCCGCGCGAGCGGACGAGCAGACGGTCCACGTCGGCCCGCAGGAGCGGGCGGACGCGGCTCGGCTCGACCGCGACCGTCACCAGCGCCTCGCCGCCCGGGGTGTGGACGGCCGCGGACGGCGGCGCCGCGTCGCCGTCGGTCGGGTCGGGCTCTGTCGGCTTCGGCCCCTCCGCCCCGGCCGTCGAGCGGACGCCGAGGACGGTCGCGTCGTGGCGCTCCTCGCCCGCGGCCAGCCGCACCTCGTCGCCGGTGTCGACGCCGGCGGGCGCAAGCGCCCGGACCGAGACGGCCCGGTGACCCGTCTCGACGCGCTTCGAGAGCGCCCCGACCGGCGGCGCGGCGGCGACGGTCGCCCGAGCGCGCTCGTCGAGCCGGACCGACACCTCCGCGAGGTCGTGGTCGGTCCGCAGCGTCTCCGCGAACCGGCGTTCGAGTTCGACAAGCGGGAGGTCGGCGGGGAACGCCTCGCTCCGGTCGCGGATCGCGGCGCGGAGCTCCGGCGGAAGCGCGGGGTAGCCCTCCACGTCGCCGACCTCGCCGACGACCCGGACCCGGACCTGTCCGCGGGTGCCGACGAGTTCGACCACGTCCGCGGAGAGGGTGCGCTCGGCGAGCCCGCGCAGGGTCACGCGCTTCGGCAGGTCGGCGCCGAGCTTGTCGCCCATCGCGTGGGCGTACAGCGCGGCCATCAACACGACCATCAGCGCGACGGTGAGCCGAATCCGGTTCTCCGAGGCGATCAGCGTCGGGTCCCCGAGCGCGAGGAGCCCGCCGCTCGCGCCGGCGACCAGCGCCGCGAGGGTGACGACCCCCAGCCCGGGCACCGTGACGCCGGTGACGTACTTGAACAGAAATCCGAGCGTCCACGAGACGAGCACCGGGATGACCCCGAGCAGCACCCCGAGGTAGACGCCGTAGAACACCTCGACCGGGACAGACGCCATCGTCGTTCGCCGGTCGGGGTCGCCCCACAAGAGCGCATCGGGTCGAACCCGACCGTTTCATGCCCGATGGCGGCGAGCGTCAGGGCGTGAGCGCGACGAGTCGGCGTCTCGGGACGCACGCGGCGGTGACGGTCGTGACGGCCGTCGCCGTCCTCTCCGTGGTCACGGGGATCGCGAACATCGGGACGGGCGGGATCAGCGGGCCGTTCGCCCGGTTCGTCCCGGCCGCTGTCCGGCAGGTCGCAGGCTTTACCGGCGCGCTCACGGGCTTTCTGATGCTCGCCTCCGCGGCGTCGCTCCACCGTGGCTACCGCGTCGGCTGGTTCGCCTCGCTCGTTCTCTTGCCCGTCACGGCCGCACAGGGGCTGCTCCAGTCGAGCGCCGTCTCCGTCCCGCTGGTGGTCGCGAGCGCCGTCTCGCTCCCGGTGCTCCTCTACAACCGCCGGCGGTTCGCCCGCGAGTTCGACCCCACCCCCACGCAGCTCGCGGCCGTCGCCAGCCTCGTCGGCGCACAGGCGTACGGCACAGCCGGGACGTACGCGCTCCGGGAGTCGTTCGCCGGCGTCGACTCCCTGACCGACGCGTTCTACTTCACCGTCGTCACCGGCTCGACGGTCGGCTACGGCGACATCACGCCCCAGTCGGAGGTGGCGCGGCTGTTCGGCGTCTCGGTACTCCTGGTGAACGTCGCCGCCTTCGCGGTGGCGCTCGGGGTGCTTTTGACCCCGGCCATCGAAGCACGGCTGGCACGCGCCCTCGGACGCATGAGCGAACAAGACCTCGAACGGCTGGACCGACACGTCCTCGTCCTCGGCTACGGAGAGCTCACGGAGCCGGTGCTCGACGAACTCGCCGCCGAGCGCTACTTAGTGGTCGCGCCCGAGGAGCGCGCCCGCGTCCTGCGCGAGCAGGACCTCCCCGTTCTCGCCGGCGACCCGAGCGACGAAGAGACACTCGAGCGCGCGGGCGTCGCGCGCGCTCGCGCCGCCGTCGCCGCGACGAACGACGACGCGGCCGACGCCCTCGCCATCCTCACGGCGCGACAGCTCAACCCCGAGCTCCGGATCGTCGCCGCCGCGACCCACCGCGAGAACGTCCGGAAGCTCGAACGGGCGGGCGCGAACACGGTCATCAGCCCGGCGAGCATCGGTGGGCGCCTCCTCGTCCGGTCGGCGCTCGGCGACGCCGCAGACGCGAGCGACGTCGAGCGCACCGCAGAGAAGCTGATGGGCGAGGAGACCGACGACTGACTGTCGGGGTCTAGTCAGGAGGCGTCCGGGTCTGCGTCCACGTCCGGCCGCGCCGCCTCGACCCGCGAGAGCCGCATCGCGTTCCCCGTCACGCCGACGGTCATCCCCGCGTCGCCGGCCAGCACCGCGAGCCAGATGGGCACGTAGCCGAAGGGGACCGCGAGCGCGAGGCCGGCCTTGACCGCGAGGCTGGCGACGACGTTCTGTCTGATCACCCGGGTCGCGTCGCCCGCCAGCTCGTAGAGGTACGGCAGCTTCGAGAGGTCGTCGCCCATCAGCGCCACGTCGGCCGTCTCCAGCGCCGTGTCGGTCCCCGCGGCGCCCATCGCCACCCCCACTGTCGCCGTCGCCATCGCCGGCGCGTCGTTCACGCCGTCGCCGACCATGGCGACGCCGCCCGGGTGGTCGGCGACGAGCTCCTCGACCGCCGCAACTTTCTCGTCGGGCAGGAGTCCGGCACGGCAGTCGTCGATCCCCACCGCCTCGGCGACCGCGCGGGCGGTCCGCTCGTTGTCGCCCGTGAGCATCACCGTCCGCTCGACGCCGAGCTCGCGCAGGCGCTCGACGGTCCACCGCGCCTCGGGGCGGACCTCGTCGGCGACGGCGACGAGCCCCTCTAGCTCCTCGTCGGTGCCGACGAGCACCACCGTCTTCCCCTCGGACTGGAGCGCGGGCACCGTCTCCGAGAGGAGGTCGAGGCAGTCGTGGCGCTCGCAGAGGCGGCGGCTCGTCGTCGTGACCCTTCCCCCGTCGGTCGTCGCGTGGACGTGCGAGAGGTCGAAGCCGAGCTCCTCGAACAGCCCGGGCTTCCCGGCGTAGTGGGGCGTGCCGTCGAGCCGTGCGCGCACGCCCTTGCCGGTGATGCTCTCGAACTCCGACACCTCGCGCTCCGCCAGCGAGCGTTCCTCCGCGCGGTCGACGATGGCCTCGCCGATGGGGTGTTCGCTCCGTCTCTCCAGCCCGCGGGCACAGCGCAGCACGTCTGCCTCCGTGTTGTCGTTGAGCGGGACGACGTCCGTCACCCGGAGCTCACCCTTCGTGAGCGTCCCGGTCTTGTCGAAGGCGACGGCCTCGACGCTCCCGGTCGCCTCCAGGTGGGTCCCGCCTTTGATCAGGACGCCGTTTCTCGCGGCGCTCGTCACGCCCGAGACAACCGACACGGGCGTCGAGATGACGAACGCACAGGGACACGCGAGAACGAGGAGCGTGAGGCCGTACACGACCGCCTCGACCCACGCCGTCCCGAGGAGGAAGGGGGTCCCGACGGCCACGAGGACGGCGAAGCCGACGACGACGGGCGTGTACCACGCGGCGAAGCGCTCGACGAACTGCTCGCGCTCGGTCTGGTTCGACTGGGCGTCCTCGACCAGTTCGACGACCCGGGAGAGGGTGTCCGCGCCCGCCGCGGCGGTGACGCGCACCTCCAGGTACCCTCCTTCGTTCACCGTCCCCGCGAAGACGTCGTCGCCGACCGCCTTGTCGACGGGCACGCTCTCGCCGGTGATCGGCGACTGGTCGACCGCGCTCTCGCCGTCGACCACCTCGCCGTCGACCGGAACCTTCTCGCCGGGCTTCACGACGACCACGTCCCCGACCGCAGCCTGCTCGACCGGCACCGTCTCGGTCCCGCCGTCCCGCTTCACCGTCGCCTCGTCCGGCGAGAGCTCCATCAGCTCCCGGAGCGAGTCCCTCGCGCGGTCCATCGAGGCGCGCTCGAGCAGCTCGGCGACGCTAAAAAGCGTCGCGAGCGTCGCGGCCTCGAAGTAGAGCGCCTCGCCGAACGCGAGGCTGGCCGCCAGCGCGCCGAGGATGGCGACGGTCATCAGGAAGTCGATGTCGAGCGAGAGCGCCCGCGCGGAGTAGTAGCCGTTCCGCAGAATCGCCTGCCCCCCGACCGCGACCGCGACGAGAAAGAGCACGTCAGCGACGCCGAGGGGGCTGCCGAGGACCGTCGCGACCCCCGCGTTCGCGCCAGGCACGACGAACTCGACGACCAGACCGACCGCGAGGGCAACGGCGCTCGCTCCCGTCTTCAGGGCGCGGGCGCTCCGCCAGACGCCCTCGTTGGCGTCGTCGTGGCCGTGGGCCCCCTCGCCGTGGTCGTCGCTCTCGCCGTCGACCACCTCGTACCCCGCGCCCTCGACCCCGGCGACGACGGCCGCCTCCGTCGTCGCGTCGGGGTCGTAGGTCACGACGGCTCGGCCCGTCGTCGGCATCGTCTCGTACGACTCGACCCCGGCGACGCCGTCGAGGCCCGCCTCGACCTTCCCGGCGCAGGACGCACAGTCCATCTCCGGCACCGAGAGCCGGACGGTGACGGTCGGAGCCCCGCCGTTCCCCCCCGCGTCTGGTGACGCCATTGGGGGCGCTAGCCGCTCGGAATATATTAATTGGGCTGCTATCTATCCGGGCTCACGTGGTAACAATTATTACTTTGAGCGCACTGAGTTAACAAAACCGCCGTCGACGGCGGCGCTCGCGTGGGCCCAGCTACGCCAGCGTCGTCGTCGCCTCAAGCGCCACGCCGATCATCCGCTCGACGTTGTTCCGGGCCTTCGCGGGCAGTTCCTCGCCCGCCTCGGCCTCTGTCTTCTGGGTCCCGGCGACGAGGTTGCCGTCGACGGTGCAGAGCGCGCCCGCCCGGAGGCCGCGCCGGCGCGCGACGGTGAACAGCGCGGCGGCCTCCATCTCGACCGCGAGCAGCCCGGCCGCCTCCCAGTCGGCGACGTACTCGTCGGTCTCGGCGTAGTAGCCGTCGTCGGTGACGACCGGCCCGACGTGGACGTCCTCGCCGCGGCTCTCGGCGGCGTCGACGAGCGCCCGGGTCGTCTCGAAGTCGGGCGCGGCGGGGTAGGCGACCGACTCGTAGCGCTTCGTCGTCCCCTCCTCTTTCGCGGCGGCGGTCGCGACGACCACGTCGCCGACCTCGATTCCGCGCTGGAGCGCGCCGGTCGTCCCGACCCGGATCAAGCACTTCGCGCCGACGTTCGCCAGCTCCTCGGCGGCGATGGCGGCCGAGGGCGACCCGATGCCAGTCGAGCAGACCGTGAGTGGCGTCCCGCGGTACTCCGCGTTCACGACGAGGTACTCGCGGTTCCGTGCGACCTCGGTCGGAGCGCTACAGCGCTCTGCGATCCGTTCGACGCGCCCGGGGTCGCCGGGCAGCAACACGACGTCGCGGACGTCGCCCTCGTCGACGAGCAGGTGTGGCTGTGCCATGAGCGCCGGTGGGTGGGAGGCGAGAAAATCCCGGCGGTCGCACGGCCACTCGTCCGGGCAAACGTTCTTTCCGGTCCGACCGCTGTACCCCGTGTGACCGACACGCCGCACAGCCCGCCCGGGCGTCCGGTCGTCGGGAACGCGCTCTCGCTCGGGCGCGACCCGCTCCGCTTTCTCTCGGGGTCCAGCGGGCCTACGGCGACCGGTACCCGCTGGTCCGCGTCGAGGCACCGAGCGGCCCGCCGACGAGCATCGTCCTCGACGCCGGCCTGGTTCACGAGGTGCTCGGCGACCGCGAGCGGTTCCGCCGTCCGGCGCTCGGCCCGCAGGCCCGGCGCCGCGAGGGACTGCTCGCGAGCGACGGCGACCTCTGGGAGACCCAGCGCGGCCTGCTCGACCCGGAGTTCGTGGGGGGACGGCTCGCGTCGCACGCCGACACCGCCGGTGACGCCGTGGCGGCGCTGCTCGGGACGTGGCCCGCGGCGGGCGAGGTGGATCTGCACGCCGAGATGGGGACGCTGACGCTCCAGACCATCACCCGCGCGCTGTTCGGACGCGACGTCTCGCGGGCGCAAAGCGACGCGGTTCGGGAGGCGCTCGACGCCTTCGGAGAGGAACTGGCGTTCTCGCCGCTGGCCGTGGTGCTCCCCGACGCCGTCCGTCCCGGCCCGTCGGCGGCGTTCGAGGCGGCCGACGAGACGCTCGACGCGTTCGCGCGCGAGATTGTCGACTGGCACCGCGACCACGACGACCCGCCGCGGAGCCTGCTGACGCCGCTGGCCGAGGCGCGCCGGGACCCGTCGGTCGAGCTCTCCGAGAACGAGCTCGTCGACCAGACGGCGCTGTTCGTCACTGCGGGCCACGAGACGACCGCGCTCGCGGTGACCTACGCGCTCTACTGGCTCTCGCGCCGGCCGGCGGTCCGCGAGCGGGTCCAGGCGGAGGCAGACCGGGTGCTCGACGGCGACCGTCCCCGGTGGGCGGACCTGCCGGCGCTGTCGGCGACCGAGCGGGCCGTCCGCGAGACGCTCCGGCTCACCCCGCCGGCGTGGAACATCACCCGCGAGACGCGCCGTCCGGTCCGGCTCCGCGGACGCCGCCTCGACGCCGGCGAACTCCTCTTTCTGTCGCCGTACGCCCACGGCCGCGACGCTCGGGTCTGGGACGACCCCGACGCGTTCCGGCCAGCCCGGTGGCGTGGGGACGCCTCCCGGGCAGAGCCGGCGTACTTCCCGTTCGGGAGCGGTCCGCGCGCGTGTATCGGGCGTCAGCTCGCGCTGGTGGAGGCGCAGTTCGCGGTCGCGGGGGTTCTCGCGCGCTACGACGTCGAGGTGCTGGTCGACGATATCGAGTTCCGCCCGGCCGTGACGCTCCAGCCCGCCGGCTCGGTCCCGGCACGGGTCGAGGCGCGCGGCTGAGCAGCCGGCGACCGACCGCCCCTCGTCGCCGTCGTCACCCGACCGCCACCCCGACGACCGGCACCACCACGACCAGGGCGGCGCCGAAGACGACAGCCGACCGGAACCACTGTCCCCGGACCGCGGTCGCGCGCCCGCCGTCGACGCCCTCGCCCGCCCGCGGAAGGACGAGGTAGGCGAAAAAGGCGTAGATGAACGCGACGACGCCGACGGCGGCGAGGAGATGCGCGCCGACGGGGAGCGCCGGGCCGACACCCGGGGTCGGCGGCGTCCCGGCGAGGACGGCGCCGAGCGGCGCCGCGAGCAGCGCGTACAGCAGTCCGGCGGCGACGCCCGCGGCGTGGTGGACGAGGCTCGCGTCGCGAAACCGCACCGCGCCGGGCGCCGTCCGCCGGAGGACGCTCGCGGCGACGAACGCCGGCGTCCAGCCCTCCGGGTGCCGGCCCATCGGGACGTCCATCGCCACGGCGCCGGCGAGGCCGGCGACCGCGCCGGCGGGCAGGAGGACGGCGAGCGCCGAGTGGAACGTCACGGCCGCTCCTCACGCGGGGGTGTCAAAAGTCCCGTGGGGCCGCCGCACCGACGAGGTCGCGGACCGCGGCGCGGCCCACCGCGGCCCGCGCGCCGTCGCTCGACGCCGCCAGCGCCCCGCAGGCGTTCCCGACGG
>JAZKRX010000042.1:0-20609 GCA_036626375.1 Haloferacaceae archaeon | reverse complement strand
TCCCGGCGAGTCCACTCGGTTTACGCGCGTTCGGTACTCGCGAGACGGGCCTGCTTCTGTGAGTAATGAACTTCCGCTGCCCCGCGTGTTCGTACCGAGGCTATTGCCGCTGGGCATTACTTCACCGCGTAGACGGGGACATCAGTTCGCGCCGAATCCGGCGGAGCGAGGCGTGTCCTGCTCGTCCGAGAAGACGAGGACGGCCACGTCGTCCGTCTGCTCGCGCCCACGGCCGTGGGCACGGGCCGCGATGAGCGGCGGGCGACGAGCGTCGGGTCCCGCTGGTCCGGCTGTACACCGTCTTCGTTGCCAGCTCTGTTTACGATAAAAAGGGGCGAAGGGGGGAGGTGGGGGGCGAGGGCTTCGAAACGTATCCTCCCACTGTGTTACTCTCACACACGCACTTCTACCCCTGTCTTGTCTCGTCGGATCACAACAGAATCGTGCCGTCTCACTCGACCGCTGTCGTGAGAGCACGTCTTGATCTCCCCCGCCGAGTGAGTGTCTCGGACGGTTCCGACACGTCATCGGCTCAGACCGTGGTGATCTGAGTAGACTCCGCAGGCGGAGTTGCCAACACAGAGCGCGGGGGCTCTGCCCGTGTAACACCCCCGCCCTCGTTGCGGTCACCCCTCGGATCACGAGAGGGGTTCAGCTCCCTCCACGGAGCGAACGTCCGGCGAACTGAACGGGCCTGCTCGACGCCGGCGTCTCTCTCCCGACTCCTCTCTCAGCCTATCACGAGCGGTGTCGTACGTGTTCGGGACCTCCGCCCGAGGCAGTTCGTTTCCGGGCGGGGGATCTCTGGCACTCGCCCGGTCGGCTCTCCACCGTATCCGGAGTGCTGTTCTGTGTTCCGACCGGCGAACCCACGCCCGGCTCCTCTCGCCAAAACACCCAATCTCTCCCTCTCCCACCACCGTCCGTGACCCGTCGCGCCTCCTCGACCGCTTCGACGCCCTGCTCGACGACCTGGCCGCGCGGACCGACGGGCCCCGTCGGCTGGGCGACTGTACGGGCCACCTGGACTGGCCGGAGCGGGGCGTCTACTTCCTCCTCGCGAACGACGACTCCGACGAGCGTCGAGTCACGCGCGTCGGGACCCACGCCGTCTCGGCGGGGGCCGGCACGACGCTCTGGAGCCGACTCCGGACCCACCGGGGGGCGAACGGCGGGACGCACGCGGGCGGCGGGAACCACCGCGGGTCGGTTTCCGAGAGCGCGAGGGACTCGGCGACGAGTACCCACGGTGGGGCGAGGGGTCGACCGCGGACCGCGAGCGCCGGCTCGCGGAGCTCCCGCTGGCGCGGCGCGTGAGCGCGTCCGTCCGGGACCTCGCGGTCCTCTGGGTCGCGGTCGACGACGAGCCCGGCCCCGAGAGCGACCGGGCGTCGGTCGAGCGCGGGGCGGTCGCGCTCCTGAGCAACGCGGGGCGGGAGCCGGTCGCCCCCCGGGAGGAGACGTGGCTCGGCCGGCACAGCCGGAGCGCGGCGATCCGCGAGCCGGGGCTCTGGAACGTCGAGTACGTCGAGGAGCGACACGACCCGGGCTTTCTCGACCGGTTCGCGGCGTACGTCCGCGAGACTGGCTCGGACTGAGGGCGCGCCGCTCGCGCTCAGCGCCGTCGACGCGCCAGCGCCACGGCCGCCGCGAGCGCCGCGAGCGCGGCGGTCACCCCGAACCCGTCGCCGCCGCCGACCGTCGGCGCCGGCGTCTCGGACGCGGTCGGGCTCGACGCCGGCGAGGGCGTCGGACTCGCGGTCGGCACGGGTGAGTCCGCCGGCGTCGGCGTCGGCGGGAACGCCGTCGCGGTCGCCGTGGGACTCGCCGTCCGCGTGGCGGTCGCGGTTCGCGTACGGGTCGCGGTCTGTGTCCGCGTTCGCGTCCGTTCACGCCCGACCGTCACCGTTGCTGTCCGGCTGGCGTCTTCGAGTTCGCTCCCCGCCACGGTGACGCGGAAGGTGCCGGTCGGCTCGCCGCGGGTCTCGACGGTGAACGACCCGGGGCTCTCCGTGATCCGACCGTCCGGCGTCAGGTCGAGCCCCTGGGGGTTCTCCACGGTCACGTCGAGACGGTCCGCTGCGGCGAAGTCGTACTCGGCCTCGACCGTGATGGCGTCCAGGTCGTCGACCGTGTCGCCGGTGACGTTCACGCCGCGCTCGCTCCGCAGGACGAGGTCGGTGACGTCGGGCTCGGTGACGGTGATCTCCGCGCGCTCGTCCGCGTCGGCCTCGCTGTCGTACCCGCCGGTCTCGACGCCGTCGAAGTCGGCGGCGGTCGGGTCGGAGACGGTGAGCGGGACGCCGTCTGCGTCGCCGGCCACGCCGACGAACTGCGCCGCGTCCGTCCCGACCGTCCCGCCGCCGGTGAGCTGGACCCGCGAGACGTCGAGGTCCTCCTCGCCGAGGTAGACCACGACCGGCGGGGACGTGTCTTCGGGGGCGTCTCGCGGCTCGTCGACGGCGGCGACGGGCACGGCGAGGGCGGCGAGGACGACAAGACAGGCGAGTACGAGGGCGTGGCGCGAGCGGGACACGCCACACCGGTACGCGAGAGCCGGTGAAAAGCGGCACGAACGGCGGGTCGCCGTCGAGCGTGTGCCGCGACCCGCCGGCTTCGCCCGCTGGGGCCGCGGCGAGGCCCCGAGAAGTTAGGTCGGTGGCGCGCGCCCCCCGGGCATGGAAGTCACCGACGTCTCCGTCCACCTCGTCCCCTCGGACGCGGCGCTCTCTGGCTACGGACTGAACGGCTACCTCGTCGTGCGGGTCCACACCGACGCCGGAATCGTCGGCGTCGGCGAGGCCGGGACGTGGGCGTACCTCGAGCCGACCGCCACCGCCGTCGAGACGTTCCGGGCGCTACCTCGTGGGCGAGGACCCCCTCCGGCGGGACCACCACCTCCAGTACTGCTACCGGAACGCGCACTTCCGCGGGGCGGTCCTGACGGGTGCGCTCTCGGCGCTCGACGTCGCGCTGTACGACGTCGCGGGCAAGCACTACGACGCGCCCGTCTACGACCTCCTCGGCGGGCAGGTCCGCGACCGCTCGCGGGCCTACGCCCACGCCTTCGGCGAGACGGTCGACGACCTCGCCGACGAGTGCGCCGCGGCCGTCGACGACGGCTTCACCGCCGTCGGCCACCTCTCGCCGCTGCTCGACGAGCCACGCGACGAGCCGTACTTCGAGACCCACGCCGCGCGGCTGGACCGCGCCGAGGCCCGGGTCGAACGGTTCCGCGCGGCCGTCGGGACCGACGCCGACCTCCTCCTCGAACTCCACCGGCGGCTCGACCCCAAGGAGGCGATCCCGCTCTGTGCCCGGCTCGAACGGTTCGACCCGCTGTTCTACGAGGACCCGGTGCGTCCGGACGACCCGGACGCGACCGCCCGCGTCGCCGACGCGACGAGCGTCCCCATCGCGACGGGCGAGCGCCTCACCCACCCGTCGGAGTTCGGGGCGCTCCTGCGCCGGGACGCCTGCGAGTACGTCCGCCCGAACCTCGGGCTGGTCGGAGGGTTCACCGGGGCGTCGAAGGTCGCGGCGCTCGCGGAGGCGCGCTACGCCGCCGTCGTGCCGCACAACCCGCTCGGCCCGGTGATGACCGCCGCGGCGCTCCAGTTCGCGGCCGGGACGCAGAACGTCCCGCTGGTGGAGTACCCGTACCGTCCGCGGCTGGGCGCCGCGCCGCGCGAGGACCTCCTCGTCGAGGGGTTCACCCGCGAGGGCGGGCACCTGCTGGTCCCCGACGGCCCCGGCCTCGGGATCGAACTCGACGAGTCGGTGCTAGGGGCGCCGTACGAACCGCGGGAGATCGAGACCCGACTCGGCGCTGACGGCTCCGTCGTCGACCAGTAGCCCGGCCTACCGGACGTCGCGCTCTGCCTCGGGCGGCAGGCCGTCCTCGTCTATCACCTCGCCGTCCTCGTCGACGGTGACGACCCCGCGGCTGTTGACCGCGTTCGGGTCGAGGTGCATCTCCTCGATGGCCTGCTTGTAGAGCCGTTCGACCGTCTCCGCGTCTTTCCCCCGCTTCGAGGCGTGGTCACAGAGGTCGGCGAGCTCCTCCGGTACGTCGTTCTCGTGGACGATCCAGTGGTTCACGAGATCGCTGAGCCGCCGGATGGGCGAGGTGAAGTGGCCGTAGATGTCGAAGTTGAGCGCGTGGTGCCCCCCGAAGGGGTCGCTCATGTACTTCGCGCGGGGCATCACCTTCAGGACGGCGCGCTGGATCCGGTTCAGCTGCCGGTCGGGCGCGTCCTCCAGCACCGCGTTGACGGCCTTCCGGGGGTCGTCCCAGCCGCTCCCGGGGATCGAGACGCCGTCGAGCTCCTGGATCTCCCGGAGCGCCTCGTCCCACTCGTCGGGCGTGGGCTGGGGGTGGACACGGTACATCGCCTCCACGCCGCGTCCCCACATCAGCTCGTGGGTCACCGCCTTGTTCGCCTTCAGCATGCACTCCTCGACGATGGTGTGTGCGCGGTCCCGGCGCGGGTTGAGGACGAGCGAGCCGTCCTCCTTGCGCTGCTCGTGGAGGCGGTCTGCGAGCTCGAAGGCGAGCCCACACTCGGCGCCGAGCGGCGCGTCGGGCTCGTCGAGGCGGTCTTCGCACTCGCTGTAGGTCAGCCGCTCGTCCGAGCGCACGACCGACTTGTAGATGTCGACCTCCTCGAACGAGAGCGTCTCCTCGTCTAACTGCATCTCGACGGTGTGTGCGAGGCGGTCCTCCTCGGGGACGAGCGAGCAGACCGTCTCCGCGAGGGTCGGCGGGAGCATGTGGACGGTGTACGCCGGGAGGTAGATCGTGGTGCCGCGCTCGACCGCCTCGTCCCACATCGCGGACCCGGGGTGGACGTAGTGAGAGACGTCCGCGATGTGGACCCAGAGCCGGTAGCCCGTCTCGGTCCGCTCGACGCTGATCGCGTCGTCGAAGTCCTGTGCGTCCGCGGGGTCGGTCGTCCACGCGGTGAGGTCGCGGTGGTCGACGCGGTCGTCGACCTCCCGCGCTATCTCCGCGGTCACGTCCTCGGTGCGCTCTCTGGCCTCGCGGCGGACCTCGCTCGGGAACTCGTCGCGGAGCTCGAACTCGGCGAACAGCTCCTCGCGCTTGTCGGCGAGCGCGCGGGCCTGGTCGGCGGTGATCTCGACCGGCCCCTGCCCCTCGGCGGTGCCGGCCTGCGCCTGCGCGTCGGCGTCGTTCGACATACTCTGCCGTGGCGGGCGAGCGGGTTAGTCGTGTCGGGGTCAGTCCCGGCCGGACTCGGTCTCCGGCCGGTCGCTGTCGGACTCGACGGCGGCGACGTAGTCCGCGAGAAACTCCGCGCGGCTCTGGTCCTCGCCCTCCACGTCGGTCAACAGCCGCTCCAGTCCGGGCCGGGGCTGGTGACAGAGCTCGCGGTAACAGCCCTTACAGAGGTACTCGAACTCCTTGCCGTGTCGCTCCCAGCGGTCGCCCTCCTTGTCGTACTCCCGTGCGTCGGCGCGGGTGACAGACGCGCCACAGGCGATACAGTCGACCGTCCGCCGGTCCCGGTCACGGGAACGCCACATATGGGCCACCTGTGCCGGTGGGGACTTATCGTTTGCTTCGGGCGTCCGACGCGAGCAAGACGCCCCGGCCGTCGCGCCGACCGCGGGGCTTTAGCCGTCGGCCGCCGATCCGTCCACATGCGCGTCAAGTCCCGCCACCACCTCCGGAGCGACGAGGTGCGGGCGATCGAGGAGCGACTCGCGGACCGCCTCGGGGTCGACCTCGACGGCGACACGTACGAGCGGGTCGACCTCGAAGACAGCGAGTTCGACCTCGTCCTCGTCGACGGGGCGCTCGACGTCCTCTACGTCGGCGACGAGCCGTTCCCGACCGTCCGCGGCGCGAACCGCCTCGACCCCGAGCGCCGGGTGGTGACCGTCGACGCGGGCGCCGTCTCGTTTGTGAGCGACGGCGCGGACGTGATGCGGCCGGGGATCGTCGGGGCGGACGAGACTATCGTCGCGGACGACCTCGTCCTGGTCGCCGAGGAGACCCACGGCAAGGTGCTGGCGGTGGGGCGCGCGCTGGTCGACGGGTCGGAGATGGTCGGCGACTCGGGCCGGGTCGTCGAGTCCGTCCACCACGTCGGGGACGACCTCTACGAGTTCAGCGTCTGACCGTCAGACGCCGACGCAAGAACTAACCGCTCGCCCCGCAGGCATACCCCCATGGGCATCATGCGCAAGATCCTCGGCTCGGGGGGACAGCGGAGCGTCGACGACTACGTCGAACTCGACCTCGACGACTTCGAGACCGCCCGGGGGAACGCGGGGACGCAGGTCCACATCGCCGAGATATCCGACCAGCAGGACGTGATCCCGATCAAAGACGCCGTCTACGACGGCGACCTCGTCGTCGCGGACATCACGCGCCTGAACCCGAACGACTCGACGATCGAACACATCCTCGACGACCTCCGACAGGTCGCCCGCGAGGTCGACGGCGACATCGTCCAGAAGGGCGACGACCAGATCATCGTCGTCCCGACGGGGTTCGCCGTCGGCCGCGAGAAGCTCTCTTCGCGGCACTGAGCCGCCACGCGGCGTCTCCTCCCCGTCCCGCCAGGCCGGCACGGTCTGCGGAGGATTTATAATATCGCTTACTGATCAGGCTCCCAACGTGTTCCGTGTCCTCCAGGGGCTGCTCACCCGCTTCCGAGACGACGACCGCTCGTCTCCGGCGCCCCGCTCTCCCGACCCCGCAGCGTTCGAGGACCCTGTCTTGCTCGCGCGGACGCCGGGTGCCCGGAAGTACCACGCCCCCCAGCCCGACGGCGAGCGCCCTCGCTGTGGCGGGTCGACCCCGGGGTACCGGCTGGTCGAGCGCACCGACGCCGCCGCCGACTACGACGCCTGTGCGAACCCGTCCTGTCGGGCGGCGCTCGACCGCGACACCTGACACCACGAAAACGTTCTTGCCACGCTCGGACCTCGTCCGACCGTGAGCGACGCCGTCACGCGCCGGACCGTCGACCTCTCCGCCCATCCCGACCTCGTTGTCGTCTACCTCGGGATGAAGGTCCAGTCGCCCCGGGGGCTGGTGACGCTCGGCCGGTTCGGCCGGCGGATCGACGACTCGGTCGACGCCGACCCCGACGGACTGCTCCTCCACGAGCGGCTGATCTACTCGCTCGTTCCCCCCCACCTCGGGATGCGCCAGTACTGGGAGAGCTTCGAGGCGCTGGAGCGCTGGACCCGCGAGGCACCTCACGACGACTGGTGGGACGAGTTTCTCGCCGACCCTGCGGGCACGGCGTTCTGGCACGAGCTCTACTCCGCGCGCGACGGGTTCGAGGCGGTGTACGACGGCCTCGACGAGCCGGTGGGGATGCTCCGGTTCGCGCCCGAGGCGCCCGCGACCGGCGAGCGGGTCTCGGCGCGCGGACGGCTGGGCCTCGCGGACGACGAGCCCGGGAGCGACCGCGGGGAGTGACCGGATCGACAGGTTCTCACGCGGCCACGCCCACCCACGCTCAATGGCACGAGACACGATCGAGGTTCGAGGGGCGGCGGAGAACAACCTCGACGACCTCGACGTCTCGATCCCGCGCGAGGAGCTGACGGTCGTCACCGGGCTCTCCGGCTCTGGCAAGTCTTCTTTCGCCTTCCAGACCGTGTACGCCGAGGGCCAGCGCCGCTACATCGAGTCGCTGTCGGCGTACGCGCGCAACTTCCTCGGGCAGATGGACAAGCCGCAGGTCGAAGCGGTCGAGGGGCTCTCGCCCGCTATCTCGATCGACCAGAAGAACGCGGCGAACAACCCCCGCTCGACCGTCGGCACCGTCACCGAACTCCACGACTACCTCCGCCTGCTGTACGCCCGCGTCGGCACCCCACACTGCCCCGAGTGCGGCCGGGAGGTCGGCGAGCAGAGCGCCTCCCAGATGGTCGAGCGGGTCCTCGACCTGCCGACGGGGACCCGCGTGAAGATCTGTGCGCCGGTCGTGCGCGACCAGAAGGGCGCGTTCGCGGACCTGTTCGACGACCTGCTCTCGCGGGGCTACGCCCGGGTCGAGGTCGACGGCGAGCCGGTCGACCTGGGCGTCGAGACGCCCGACCTCGACGAGAACTACGACCACACGGTCGACGTGGTGGTCGACCGGATCAGGGTCGACCCCGACGCCCGCTCGCGGGTCGCGGACTCGGTCGAGACCGCGCTCGCGGAGGCCGACGGCGTCGTGAGGCTGATCCTCCCCGACCCGCCCGCGGACGCCGACCTGGACCTGGGCAACCGCGCGCGCTCGACCGGCGACCTCGCCGGCGACGACGACGACCGCCTCGTCGCCGAACTGTCGGAGGACCTCGCGTGCACCCACTGTGGGATCGACTTCTCGGAGATCGAGACCCGCTCGTTCTCGTTCAACTCCCCGCACGGCGCCTGCCCCGAGTGTGAGGGGCTCGGCTCGACGAAGGAGGTCGACCCCGACCTCGTCGTCCAGGACGACTCGAAGCCGCTCCGCGAGGCCTTCGAGCCGTGGTCGTACTCGCGGTCGTACTACCGCACCCGCCTCGACGCGGTGGCCGCACACTTCGGGGTGTCGCTCGACACGCCGCTCTCCGCGGTCGACGACGCGGTGCGCGACGCCTTCCTCTGGGGTACGAGCGAGCAGGTCGTCTTCGAGCGCCAGACGAAAAACGGCGTCCGGCGGAAGGAAAAGCGGTTCGAGGGGGTGATCCCGAACCTGGAGCGGCGACACGTCGAGACGGATTCGGAGTCGACCCGCGAGCACATCGAGAACTACATGGCCGTGACGACGTGTCCCGCCTGCGAGGGGACGCGGCTCAAGCCCCAGTCTCGCTCTGTCCTCGTCGACGGGACGCCGGTCACCGAGGTCAGCCGGATGAGCATCGGCGACGCCCGGCGCCACTTTGAGGGGATGGAGGCGCGGCTGAGCGACCGGGACCGGACAATCGCCGAGGAGATCCTGAAAGAGATCCGCGCCCGTCTCGGGTTCATGGAGGAGGTCGGGCTGGAGTACCTCACCCTCGACCGCGAGGCCTCGACGCTCTCGGGCGGCGAGTCCCAGCGCATCCGTCTCGCCACGCAGGTCGGGTCGGGGCTCGTGGGGGTGTTGTACGTGCTGGACGAGCCATCGATCGGCCTCCACCGCCGGGACAACGACCGGCTGCTCGACACGCTGGAGGGGCTCAGAGACCTCGGAAACACCCTCCTCGTCGTCGAACACGACGAGGAGACGATGCGCCGCGCGGACACGATCATCGACATGGGTCCAGGGCCGGGCAAGGAGGGCGGACAGGTGGTCGCGAAGGGGAGCGTCGAGGACGTGACCGCGACGGAGGGGTCGATCACGGGCGACTACCTCGCCGGGCGCAGACAGATCCCGGTGCCGGAGACGCGCCGCGATGCCGACGGGGAGATACTGGTCCGGGGCGCCCGCCAGCACAACCTCCGCGACCTGGACGTGTCGATCCCGCTCGGCCAGTTCGTCGCCATCACCGGCGTCTCGGGGTCGGGCAAGTCCACCCTGATGCACGACGTGCTGTACAAGAGCCTCGCGCGGACGATGAACGACAACACCTCGGTCGACCCCGGCGAGCACGACGCGATCGCGGGGATCGAAGAGATCGAGACGGTGCGGCTCATCGACCAGTCGCCCATCGGCCGCACGCCCCGGTCGAACCCCGCGACGTACACCGGTGTCTTCGACTACGTGCGCGAGAAGTTCGCCCAGACCAAGCTGGCGAAACGGCGCGGCTACGAGAAGGGCCGGTTCTCGTTCAACGTGAAAGGCGGGCGCTGCGAGGCCTGCGGCGGACAAGGGACGGTGACGATCGAGATGAACTTCCTCTCGGACGTTCACGTCCCCTGCGAGGAGTGCGGGGGCGCGCGGTACAACGCCGAGACGCTCGACGTGGCGTTCAAGGGCAAGACGGTCGCGGACGTGCTGGACATGAGCATCTCCGAGGCCCACGACTTTTTCGAGGCGGACTCGCGGCTCGGGCGGCGGCTCAAGCTGCTAGAGGACGTCGGCCTCGGCTACATGCGGCTGGGCCAGCCGTCCACGACGCTCTCGGGCGGCGAGGCCCAGCGGATCAAGCTCGCGGAGGAGCTGGGCAAGCGCGACACGGGCGAGACGCTCTACCTGCTGGACGAGCCGACCACGGGCCTCCACCCGGAGGACGAGCGGAAGCTGATCGAGGTGCTGCACCGTCTCGTCGACGCGGGCAACACCGTCGTCGTGATCGAACACGAACTCGACCTCGTGAAGAACGCGGACCACGTGATAGACCTCGGGCCGGAGGGCGGCGAGAACGGGGGCGACGTGGTCGCGAGCGGGACGCCCGAGCAGGTGGCGGGCGTCGAGGAGAGCCACACCGGGCGGTATCTGCGGGACCTGCTCCCGGCGGTCGAGCGCGAGGACGCGCCCGCGGAGGGCGAGGGAACGGCACCGACGCCGGAGACCGGCGCCGGCGACGACTGATACGCCGGAACCCGAACGGTTAGGCCGTGGCGCGCGGACGCCCGTGGCGTGTCGGACACCGGCGAGGGGGGCCGAACGAGGATGCTCGCGGTCGCGAGCGTCTCGCTCCTCCTCTCGGTGCTCGTCTGGTTCAACTACTCCGCGGTGTTGCCCCTTGTCGTCGCAGACTGGGGGCTCTCGGGGACACGCGCGGGGATCGTCTTCGGCGCGTTCCAGGCGGGCTACCTGCTCTCGGTCGTCCCCGCGGGCGTGCTGGCCGACCGGCGCTCGGCGCGGGTCGTGATGGCCGGCGGCGCCTTTCTCGCCGGCGCCGCGAGCCTCGGGTTCGCGCTGGTCGCCGACGGCTTCCTCGCCGGCACCGTCCTGCGCGGCGTCGCGGGCGTCGGGATGGCCGGCGTGTACGTCCCGGGGATGCGCTTCGTCGCCGGGTGGTACCCCGCCGAGGCGCGCGGGCGAGCGATGGGGATCTACGTCGGCACGTACTCGACCTCCGCCGGCCTCTCTTTTCTCCTCGCGTCGGCGGCCGCGACGGCGGTCGGGTGGCGGACGGCGGTCGCGGCGACGAGCGTCGGTGCCCTCCTCGTGCCGATAGTGGTCCTCGGGTTCGGGCGCGACCCGCCGGGCGCGAGCGCGGACCGGGACGTCGGGTTCGACCTCTCGGTCCTCCGGAACCGCGCGTACCTCGCCGCTGTCGGGGTGTACGCCTTCCACAACTGGGAGCTGTTCGGGATGCGCAACTGGTTCGTCGCCTTTCTCGTCGCACAGACGGCGGTGGACGGCGCGTTCGCGGGCACCGTCGCCGGGGTGGTGATCGTTCTCGGGGGCGCGGGCAACCTCCTCGGCGGCGCGCTCTCCGACCGGTTCGGGCGGCGGCGGGTCGTCGGCGCGGCGCTCGTGACGAGCGGCGCGATCAGCGCGACGCTCGGCTCGCTCGCCTGGCTCCCGCTCCCCGCGCTCCTGGTCGCCGTCGGCGTCTACGGGATCGCGCTCACCGCCGACAGCGCGCCCACGTCGACGGCCGTCACCGAACTCGTCGCCGACGAGCAGATGGGGACCGCGCTCTCCGTCCAGTCCGTCGTCGGCTTCTCCACCACCGTCGTCTCGCCTGTCGTCTTCGGCCTGGCGCTCGACCGCGCGGGCTACGGCCTCGCCTTCCCGACGCTCGCGCTCGGGGCACTCGGGGCGCTCGTCGCGCTGACGGCGCTCGGTCGGCTCGCGCCGCGCGCGACCTCCACCGGCGCCTGAGCGCCGACAGCGACTTTGGCGTGCGACGCCTCCCCCCCCCATGCTCGCCGTCGCCGCCGGCGACCGGCTGCTCACGCTCGCCGACCCGTCCGCCGAGCCCGCCGTCCACCCGCTCCCGGCCGACGCGACCTGCCTCGCCGCCGACGGCGCGGCCCTGCTCGTCGGGGCGCGCGAGGGGCTGTTCGTCGGGCCGCCCGGCGACATGACGCCGGCGTTCGACGGCCACGTCACCGCCGTCACGGTCGGTCCGGACGGCACGCGGTGGGTCGGGACCGAGCCCTCCGCCGTCTTCCGCTCGCGGCCCGACGAGGACGGCTGGACTGCCTGCGCCGACCTGACCGACCTTCCCTCCGCCGGCTCGTGGGCGTTCCCGCCCCGCCCGGACACCCACCACGTCCGGTGGATCGCGGTCGCGCCGGACGACCCCAGCTGTCTGTACGTCGCCGTCGAGGCCGGTGCGCTCGTGCGCTCGACGGACGGCGGCGCGTCGTGGCGCGACCGGACGCCGGACGGTCCGCGGGACACCCACTCGGCCACGACCCACCCGGACCGGCCCGACACGCTCTACGCTGCCGCGGGCGACGGCTTCGCGGTCACGCCCGACCGCGGCGACTCGTGGACGTTCGCGGAGGACGGCCTCGACCGCACGTACTGTTGGTCGGTCGCGGTCGACCCGTCCGCTCCCGACCGGCTGCTCCTCGCCGCCGCGCCGGGCGCCCGCGCCGCCCACCGCCGGCCGGCCGACGCCGCGGTCTTCCGGCGCGAGCCAGGGGCGCCGTGGGAACGGACCGGCCTCCCGACCGACGACGCCACCCGTCCCGTTCTCGCGGCCGACGGCCCGGGTCGGTGCTGGGCGGCGGACGACGACGGCGTCTGCCTGACCGAGAACTGGGGTGAGACGTGGACGCGTGTCGCGGAGACGCCCGTGGAGTCTGCCGTCGCGGGGGTGGCGACCGTCGGCTCGTCGCCGCAAGATTCAGGCCCCTCGCCCGTCGAATCTGGGCGATGAACGACCGGCTACAGCAGGCGCTGGTGATCCTGTTCGTTCTGTTTATGATCCTCAGCCCCGTCGCCTACGTGATCTGACCGACCTGTCCCCCCCGATTGTGGGGGGGTCATCTTAGGACGCCGTGTCGAACACTGCCGGACGATGCGCGTTCGACTGCCGACGGCACGATCTGTCGCGATCCCGGCCATACCGAGAGGGGACAGACGGTGAGCCGACGGGTCGTCGTCGGCGGAAACGCCGGCGGGATGAGTACGGTCGCGCGGCTCCGGCGTCTCGACGAGGCGGCGGAGGTGGTCGTGTTCGAACGGGGTGAACACGTCTCGTACGCGAGCTGTGGGCTCCCGTACCACCTGAACGACGCCGTCGTCGAGGACGACCTCGCGGTCCTGACTCCTGAACGCGTCGAGGGGCTGTTCGACGTCGACGTGCGGACCGGCCACGACATCGTCGACGTCGACCCCGACGTCCGACAGGTCGTCGTCGAGGGGCCGGACGAGACGGAGACGGTCGGCTACGACGCGCTCGCTCTGTCGCCCGGCGCGGCGCCGATCGAGGGGCTGGAGTCGGTCGAGCCCCACGCGATGCGCACCGTCGAGGACGCGCGGGCCCTGCGAGAGCGGGCGTCGGCCGACGACGTCGACCACGCGCTCGTCGTCGGCGGCTACGTCGGACTCGAGGTCGCAGAGACCCTCGACGAGGCGGGCCCGTCCGTGAGCCTCGTCGAGCTGTTCGACCGGGTGATGCCCCAGACGCTTGACCCCGCGCCGGCCGCCGTCGTCCACAACCACCTCCGCGACCGGGGGATCGACCTCCGGCTGGAGACGGGGGTCACCGCGCTCCGCGACGGCGACCGGACGACCGTGGTCCTCGACGACGGCGAGCTACGGACCGACCTCGTCGTGCTCGCTACCGGGGTGAGTCCGCGCACCGAACTGGCCGAGGCGGCGGGGTTGGACCGACACGAGTCCGGCGCGATCCGGGTCGACGACCGACTCCAGGCCTCCGCGCCTGACGTCTACGCCCTCGGCGACGCGGCCGCCGTCCCCTCGGCCGCCAGCGGCCACGCGTGGGTGCCGCTCGGCGGTCCGGCCAACCGGGCGGGCCGTGTCCTCGGGAGCGTCCTCGCCGGGCGGGACGCCCGACTCGACCCGGTTCTCGACACGGCCGTCGCGAAGGTGGGCGACCTCACCGTCGGGACCGTCGGCGCCAGGGAGCGAGACCCCGGGAGCGCCGACGGGCCGTTGGAGAAGGTGTACGTCTATCCGCCCTCGCACGACGAGTACTACCCCGGCGGCGACCGCCTGTGGCTGAAGCTCCTGTTCGACCCCGCGGACGGGGTCGTCCGCGGCGCGCAGGCCGTCGGCCGGGACGGGGTCGACAAGCGGACCGACGTCGTCGCGACCGCGATCCAGCACGGGGACACGGTCTCGGACCTCGCCGGCTTCGGCCTGGCGTACGCTCCGCCCTACGGGTCGGCGAAGGACCCGGTCAACGTCGCCGGCATGGCCGCAGAGAACGTCCGCGACGGCATCGTCGAGCAGGTCCACTGGAACGACGTGCTCGACGGCGAGGTGGACCGGGAACTGGTCGACTGCCGCCCCCGAGAGATGCGCGACGCGGACGGGCACGTCCCCAGGTCGTCGAACGTCCCGCTCCCGGAGCTTCGCGAGCGGGTCGAAGAGCTCCCCGACGAGGTCGCCGCCTACTGCAAGATGGGGCAGAGCTCGTATATGGCCACCCGGGTGCTGGAACAGCACGGCATCGACGCGGTCAATTTCGCCGGCGGCTACACGCTGTACGAGGCGGTGCACCGCGACCGCAACGCCCGCGACGCCCGCGACGCGGCGACCGGCGACGACTGACCCGGTCAGGCGGCGACGGTGCCGCCGCGCTCTCGCCCGAACACGGGCGACCGGCGGACGAACAGGACGAGGAGCCCGCCTTTCACCACGCCGTCGAGAACCAGGAATCCGAGGTTCGTCGCCCCGGCCCCGACGAGTCCGAGACCCTCGACGCCGAGCAGCCACACGACCGGGTAGCCCGGCGCCACGACGACGAACAGCCGTTCGAGCGAGTCGTACAGCTCCGAGCGCCACCCGCCCGCTCCCGTCGAGCGGACGAGTAGCGCGAACAGCCCGCACAGCGCGAGCGTCGAGAGGCCGAACAGGACGAACCGCCGCGCGCCCGCCGTCACCGCGGCGCCGAGCCCCGCCGCGACCATCAGGAGGTCGAGCGCAACGGCGAGACGCACCGTCCGCGGCTCGCCGGTGAGCAGGAACACCGCGGCGACGTACGCCGGCGTCCCGACCAGCCACTCGGCGTAGTGGAGCCACATGACCCGACCCGTCTCGCCGCCGAGACCGATCCCCGCGTAGCTCAGCGCCGACGCGCCGAAGACGACGGCGAGGAGCGCGCGGTACCGGCGCGCCGCCGTCGTCTTCGGATCGGTCGCCGCGACGGCGACGGTGACGGCTCCGAACCCGACCGCCGCGACGAGGCTCCCCGGCCGGATCATCCGCCTGCCGGGGCGCCGTCGTGGCCGTGCCGCCGACGGGCGGGACTCATCGCTCGCCCAGCAGGCGACAGTCGTCCGGGTCCGTCGCCTCGCACCGCTCCTCGCACGGCCGCGACAGGCGGTCGTCGAGGCGGGCGAGGTCGTCGTCGGGGAGGACCCGACCCATCCGGTAGGCCGCCGTCGCGTCCAGCGAGACGTCGGCGGTCGTCTCGAAGAACTGCTGGACGACACACCCGCGCCAGAGGAGGCGCCGCGCGACCCGCTCGCCGCGGTCGGTTAGCTCCGCGCCGACGTACGGCTCGTAGGACACCAGCCCCGACTCGTCGACCCGCTGGAGCGTCTCGGTGACGGTCGCCCCGCTCACGCCGAGACGCTCGGCGAGGCCGCCCGTGGTGACCGGCGGGTCGCCGGCGAGTTCGAGCGCCAACAGCCCACAGATATGCCGGCCTTCGGCGGGGCTCACCCCCGTCGCCGTCCGTGACACGCCGGCGTCACCCCTCCGTCTCCCGGGAGTCGATCGTCCGCCCGGTCTCCCGCCGGCGTGAGGGCTCGTCGGTCCGCTCGTCGCCGCGGTGCGTTCGGTCCGTTACAGTCACCGGGTCTGCTCTACCGGCGCCACGGAGATAAACGCCTCGCGAGCGACAGCTTCGCCGCCCGGGGAGACTCGCGGTCGGCCCTCAGATCGAGACGGTACTCCCGACTCCCACGCGCTCGAACGCTACCGGGACGCGCTCGGCGAGGATTCGCTTCGCGGTCGCCCCGGTACAGTGGGTGCCGGCGAACAGGTCGAGACGGTCCGAGAGCCGGTCGGCGAGGTCCCGGACCGCCGGCTCCTCGTACGCGACGAGGTGCGTGCCCCCGACGACGTACCGGACATCGTCGCCGAGCACCGACTCGGCGTACTCGACCGTGTTCCGGAGCCCGGCGTGGCCACAGCCGAGGACGACCCCGAGTCCGTCGTCGGTCTCGACGGCCAGCGCCTGGTCGTCCGGGACGCGGTCGGCGGCGAACCCGTCGTCGGTCTCGACCAGTCCGACCGCCGCGTCCTCGTGTGAGCGCGGGATCTCCCCGAGCGCGTGGACCCTGTCCCCGACCTCGACGGGGTCTCTGTGCTCGACGATCGTCGCCCTGTCCGCGACCGCGCTCCGCGTGTACGGCATCCCGATATGTCGTCGGGTCTCGTCGTCGCGGTAGCGGTCGGTCCACACGTCCGGGTGGCAGTAGACGGTCGGGTCGTCGAGCCGTGCGAGCACCGCGTCCAGTCCTCCGGTGTGGTCGTAGTGGCCGTGGCTGAGTACGACTGTCTCGCCGATGTCCACGCCGAGACGGGCGGCGTTCGCCGGGACGACGCCGGTCTGGCCGGCGTCGAAGAGCACGTCGCCGACCGCGGCGGCGAACCCCCACTCCCCGCGGAGTCCGGCGGGTGACGGGTCGACCACCTCGTTGTCGGCGAGGACGGTGATGTCGGTCATCGATCGGGACAGCCGTTCGCGGCCCGGGAGAATGAATGGACCGCCCGGGCAGCTCAGAGCGCGGCGACCGCGAGTCCGACGACCACCCCCGGGAGCGTGGTGTAGACCGTGGCGACGACCGCGGCCACGCGGTCGACGGCGAACAGCGCGAACACCGCGTCGCCGTCCTGACTGATCGCGTTGGCGACGAGCGCGGACAGCGGGACGGCACCCTCGGCGTACCCGGTGACGAACCCGACGTGGACGCCACAGCCCGGGACCGCGCCGAGCAGTCCGCCCGCGACGGCGGCGAGCGGTCCGGCGGCCGGAACGCCCGACGCCGCCTTGACGTCGACGACGGCGGTCAGCCCGCGGTAGCCCGCCAGGCCGGCGACGATCCACGCGACGACGGGTGCGGACTCGACGGCGATGGCCCGCAGCCGCCCGCCGTGGGGAGCGTCGACCAGTCGCTCCGGACCGAGCGCGATCCCGACAGAGAGCGCGACGCCGACGCTCGCGGCGAGAAGCGAGAGTCCGGGGGGAACGAGCCGTGGGACGCCGCCGCCGGTCGCCCGGTGGAAACCGACCGCGAGCCCGGCGGCCGCGGCGAGCCACCAGAGGCTGAGCAGACTCCCCCGGAGCGCGGTCACAACCCTGCCCGCCCGGTCCTGTCCCGCGCCGTCGGGTCGCGCGGCACCGCCGCGGCCCGTCTCGACGGCGCGGCTCACGCGCGCGACCCGCTCCGAGGCGAGGTCGAACTCGTTCACCGCGACGCCGAGGGCGACGGCGACGAGGAAGGCGACGCCGTAGACGACAAGCGCGGTCCGGGGTGCGACGGCGAGGAGGACGAACGCGGAGTCGCCGGCGGTCGCGACCAGCGCGGCGAGGACCGTCCCGAAGCCGACGGTCCCGCGCCCGTACAGCGAGACGACCGCGATCGCCCCGCCACAGCCCGGGATCGCGCCGAGGAGCGCCCCGCCGAGCGGACCGGCCCCCCGCCGGTTGAGGACCGACCCGAGGTCCCGGCGACTTGCGAGCGATCCGACCGACCGGGCGACGAGAATCGAGACCACCACGAACGACGCGATCAGCGTCCACGCGTCGAGCACGACCGCCGCCGCGCCGCCGACGAGTCCACCCATCGAGCGACTGTTTCGGCGCGCCTAAAATAACTGTCTCGGTGCCGACTAATTGCTCAAACCCCGCGATATCGCGGCTCTCGACGGTCCTCACGGTTCTGTCGAGCGCCGAATCAGCCCGTCTCGCGGGCCGCGACCCCGGGGGGTCTCCGCGACACCGTGGACCGAACGGACAGGTACTTGCCGACCGGCGCCCGATCGTCTCTCGATGTACGACCTCGTCGTCGTCGGCGTCGGGCCCGCGGGCGCGCGGACGGCCCGCCGGTTCGCCGCGGCCGGCCACGACGTCCTCGCGCTCGAACGCGGGGAGGTGGGCCGCCCGCTCGCCTGCTCCGGGCACGTTTCGACCGACCTGTGGGCGTTCCTGGACGACGGTGCCCGCGACGCGCTCCTCCAGAACGAGGTCCGGGGCGCACGATTTCACGCCTCCGGCCCGGCGAACGGCTCCGACGGCGAGCGGTTCTACCGCGACGAGCCCATCTCGAACGTGATAGACCGGGTGGCGCTCGACCGACGGCTCGCGGAACTGGCCCGCGACGCGGGCGCCGACGTGCGGGAGAACCACACCGTGACGGGCGTCGACGAACGCGCCGACCGCGTGGAGCTGACCGTCTCGGCCCAGACGGGCGAGTTGACGGTCGAGACCCGCCTCGTCGCCGGCTGCGACGGGCCGACCTCGCGGGTGCGCCGGGCGCTCGGCCTCCCCGAACCGGACGAGCTCCTCCACGGCGTGCTCGGCTTCTCGGACGCGCCCGACCGCGGCGACTTCGTGGACGTCCACCTCACGCCCCCGCGCTTTTTTGCGTGGCGCATCCCCCGAGGGTCGGCAGGGGTGGAGTACGGGCTCGCGGCGCCGCCGGGCGCGGACGTGAGCGGCCGGTTCGAGGCGCTGGTCGACGAGTACGGCGCCGACGTGACCCGGCGGTGCTCCGGCACCATCCCCGTCGGCCCGCCGGCGCGGACGACGAGCGACCGGGGGTTTCTGGTCGGCGACGCCGCCGCGATGACGAAGCCGTTCACCGGCGGCGGCATCCTCTACGGGATGACCGCGGCCGACGCCGCCGCGGCGACGGTCGACCCGCGAGAGCCGTCGACGCTCGCGGACTACGAGGACGCGTGGCGGGCGGAACTGGGGCGAGAGATCCGTCTCGGAGGCCTGCTCCGGCGAGCGTACTCCCTGCCCGAACCGCTCCAGCGGGCCGGGCTCCGCGCGCTCTCGGGCGAGGTCGGCGTCCACATGGACCGCCCCTCGACGTTTTTCTCGCGGGCGCACCTGCGCCGGCTGCTGCGGTAGCGCGGCCGCGGCTCAGCCGTCGTACGTCGGGATCCGCGCCGAGCGCGCGCTCCCCTCGACGAACGGGAGCGACGCGCGCTCGGCGCGGATCGGGCCGTCGTCGGCCGCGACGGCGAGTGTCGTCGCGTCGAGGTCGTACGGAACGTACGCGAACGCGACGGGTGCGTCGAGGCTCGGCGAGTGTGTAGCCCGCGTGACAGTTCCGACCGCCTCGCCGTCGGCGACGACGTCCGCGCCCGCGTTCGGCACGGCCTCGGGCCGGAGGCCGACGAGCCGCCGCGAGGGCTGGCCGCGGTTCGCCACGCGCGAGACGACCTCCTGGCCGACGTAACAGCCTTTGTCGAGGTCGAACCCGGCCTGGAGGCCGGCCACGTTCGGGAGATTCCCGGCGAGTTCGGTCGCCAGCAGCGGCGTTCCGGCCTCGAGCGTCAGCGTCTCCCACGTCTCGGTCCCGAAGGGAACGGCGTTCAGCCCGCGGGTGATGAGCGTCTCGAAGACGGCGGCGGCGTCCTCGCGCGCGCAGACGACGTGGTAGCTCTCCTCGCCAGCGAGCGCCTCGCCCGCGACGACGGTGACGCCAGCGTCGCGGGTCGCCGTCCGGACGAAGGTGAGCGGCTCCTCGGGCGGCGCGGCGTCGCAGACGGAGGCGAGCTTCTCGGTCGCCTTCGGGCCGTGGACGCCGAAGACGCGGAGTTCGTCGGTGGCGTCACGGACGGAGACGTCGCGGACGAACACCTTGCTCGCCCAGTCCTCGGCGAGGGGAGCGGCACGGTCGCCCGGGACGAACAGGAGGAGGCGGTCGCTCGCCCCGGCGTCGAAGACGTACAGCTCCGTCTCGACCGCACCCTGCGGGTCGAGGAGGAGCGCGTACCGGCCGGTGCCGTCCTCGCGGGGCACCGGCGTCGTGACAGTGTCGTCGACGAACTCGTGGCGGTCCGCGCCGGTCACGACGACGACGCCCTCGGCGCCGTCCGTGACCCCGACGCCGTTCCGGACGGCGAGGCAGGTGCGCTCCGGGCGGCCGTAGTGGCGAACTCGCCCCGCCGCGTCGCGGACGGCGCCATGGTCGTCGTGGAGGCGGCGGAACGGGTCGGTCTCGGCCTCGCCGTCGGTTCCTGGCTGGTCCGCGGTCATCTCTGTGGCCCTAACACCTCACGGGAGAAAAGGACCCCAGTGACGGCGGCGCCGCGGAGGAGGTCGCGTCGCGTCAGTCGGGGACACATGCGGCACGCTGGCGGTGGGGTGCGAGGCACATCGGGGGCGACCCTAAGCCGCAGGCCGGTGCGGCCGGTACTGTTTAGATTACAGCCGGAGTGGTGCTGAACGGGCTCGGACCACCTCGAACGCCCCCGCGCTCTCGCCGCCTGCGACTCGTTGCGCTCCTCGCTTCGCTGCGGTGCGTACATCGTCTCGGCTGACGAGAGCGCGGCCCCGTTCAGTCCCACCCGTCGCTCGGTTGATCAGCCGACGCGGGGAGGACTGAACGG
>JAZKRX010000041.1:0-20746 GCA_036626375.1 Haloferacaceae archaeon | reverse complement strand
GCGGAGGACGAACAGTTCGCGGAGGTGCTCGGCACGGAGTCTGTGACCGTCGAGATCGGCCGATACCCGACCTCGTCGCCGAAAAACCCGCACACGGAAGACGAGATCTACTACATCATCTCCGGATCGGGGATGATTCGCGTCGGAGACGAGACGTACGATGTCGGGGCCGGCGACGTAGTGTTCGTCGAACAGGGGCTCGAACACGACTTCTTCGACATCGACGAAGCGATCACTGCGCTGACTATCTTCGTCGGGTCTGCCGACCCGAGTTCGTACAGTATCCGTGAATAGGCCTCTCGGAGCCCTCGCTCGGTGATGAGATTCAGCGGCCGCGCTGTGGACGGCGCGCCTCCGGCGCTGCGTTCTACGACCGCTCCCGGCAGACGGGGTTCTGCTGCCGGACACGGGGCTCACCGCACGGCGGTTCGGTCGCGAGCGACGTCGGGTTCGCCCGGGACGACCTACCAGTCCGGTACCCGAGCGCACTCGCGTGGGTTCTCCGGCACAGCCCCGCGCCCACCGCTCAGTCCACGACCGAGTTATCGCTCCCCACCGTGGACCCGGACCGCCGAAATTCGGGTCCCCTCGACGCTCGTCACCTCGACGACGTGTCCGGCGACCTCAACGCGGTCGCCGCGTTCGGGCGCACGGTTGAGCCGTTCGAGAACCAGGCCACCGACCGTTTCGACCTCGTCACTCGTGAACTCCCCCTCGATCACGTCGTTGATCTTCGACAGCGGCACACCGCCGTCGACGTCGTACCCGCCGTCGTCACGGCGGCGAACCGACGGCTCGCGCTCGTCGACGTCGAACTCGTCCCGGAGGTCGCCGACGAGCGCCTCGACGACGTCTTCGACCGTCGCGATCCCCTCGAACGCCCCCCACTCGTCGATGACGGCGGCCATCTGCTGTCGGTTCTCTCTGAACTGCTTCAGGAGGTCGCTCAGTGCCATCGTCTCGGGGACGACGACGATCTCGCGGGCGATGTCGTCGACCGACTCGGCGTCTCCGCTCTCTACCTCGGCCCGGAGGACGTCCTTGACGTCGACGAACCCGGTCACCTGGTCGCCGTCGTCGGCGTCGAGAACGGGGTAGCGCGTGTGTCCGGCCTCGAGGACGATCGACTGGAGGTCGGAGAGCGAGGCGTCCGCGGAGACGCTCACCACGTCGGGCCGTGGAACCATGACCTCCCGCACCACGATATCGTCGAGGTCGAACACCCGTTCGATCATCGTCACCTCCGCGACGTCGATATCCCCTTCCTCGCCGGACCGGGTCAGGACCCGAAGGAGCTCCCGCTCGCCGAGCGTCTCGTCGGTTTCGGAGGCGGGCGGCACGCCGAGCGTTCGTGTGAACGCGTTAGCGGCCCCGTTGAAGACGACGATCCCCGGATAGAGCAGGTAGTAGAAGACCTTCATCGGCGGAGCGAGGAACAGAGAGAGCCGCTCGGTCCGGGCGATCGCGAGCGTCTTCGGCGCGAGCTCACCGAAGACGACGTGGAGGAAGGTGATGAGAGTGAAGCCGACCGCGAAGGCGACCAGGTGGATGAGATTCACGGGGAGAATCGGTGCCAGCACGGGTTCGATGAGCGACGCCACGGCCGGTTCGCCGACCCACCCCAAGCCGAGCGAGGCGATGGTGATGCCGAGCTGCGTCGTCGCGAGATAGTCGTCGAGACTCACCATCACCTCCTGGAGCGTCCCCGCGCCGGGGCGTCCTTCCTCGGCGAGTTGTTCGACCGACGTCCCCCGTATCCGGACGAAGGCGAACTCTGCGGCGACGAAAAAGCCGTTGAGTACCACGAGAGCCAGCGCGACGGCGACCTGCGCCAGCGAGAGCGCGACGTTTACCATCGGGCGGGTCGGGAGTCACGGCTGCTCGGTTGTCGTGTGTCCATACCGCCACGTCTCGTTCCACCTACTAAAATGGGTTAAAAACGCCGGAGCGAGCTGACTGTCGTGGCTCTCGATCAGACCTCCTGCCCGAATCCGTTCCGTCGATCTTCCCCGCTGTACTCGACAGTCCGGGCCTCCAGACCCACGAGCGCTCGCTCCCCTCGTGTGACGTAACGAGGCGTCTCTTGCCCGTGACCGACGCAGCGGCTACCGGGCCCGCGGACCCCCGTCCCCCAGCGGCGTCGTTCCCAACTGCGGGACGGCGAGGTTCGTTCGCTTCGCGTCGTGAGCCGAGCCACGAGTCCGCGCACCCCCGAGAGGTCGGCGCCGGTGCCGCCGTCGGCTACGAATCGACGCGCCCCGGCGCGAGCGCCGCGGCGGCGGCTCTCACCGTCGTGTTCTCGGCTGCGTCGCTCCCCCACTGACCCCGGGCCTCAGTCGAGGCGGCGCTCGCGTGGGCGCCCGCGCGGCGTTCCGGACGACGGACCCGGCGTCGCGCCCGACGGGCCGACCGGGCGTTCCTCAAACGAATTTCACCACCTCTCCGATGGCTGTCACTCCACGGGAGCTTTCTCTCCCGAATTCACCGCCACGAGACGCCGTTTCTCCCTGCACACCGACCGCGCGGTAAATTTCATTTCACAGAGAGGATAAGTGGGCGCCGCGCGTTCGTCTGTCTGTCTCACGATGTCCCGAGATACCCAGGTAGTGGCTGTCTGTGGGAGCCTGGCGGCCGACAGCGTGACCCGCGTCGCGCTTCGGGAGACGCTCCGGGCAGCCCGATCTGCAGGCGCACAGACCACGCTCGTCGACCTCCGGGAGTACACGCTCCCGACCTTCGACGCCGACGACCAGGACGCCGGCGACGCGCCGGCGCTGCGAGCCACGCTCCGGAACGCAGACGCGGTCGTGCTGGGCACGCCGATGTACCACGGCTCGTTCAGCTCGGCGCTGAAGACGGCGCTCGATTACAGCGGCTTCGACGAGTTCGAGGAGACGACGGTCGGCCTGCTCGCCGTCGCGGGCGGGTCGTTCCCGCGACCGGCGCTCGAACACCTCCGGTCGGTGGTGCGCGCGCTCGACGCGTGGCCGCTCCCCCTCGACGTGGCCGTGCCGAACTCGCACGAACAGGTCGTCGACGGCACCCTCGCCGACGGATCACTCCAGGACCGGGTCGAACGACTCGGCACGGAGGCCGTCCGGTACGCGGGCGTCGCCGGATACCCAGATATCGCACACGCGTCCCCGGCCCAGCCCCCCGCAGAGTGACCCCCACGTCGACCTCGTCGACCCGCCAGCAAAACGTGCAGTCGAAAAACACCGCGGCGTGTCCCGTCGTGCACGCACTGGACGCCGTGGGGAGGTCCTGACGGCTCCAGCGTCTGTACGCGCTCCGCGGCCCGGAACTGCGGTTCACCGACCACAGACGGACCACCGGCGGCCGGTCGACTCCCGTCTTCGACGCGTTCGACGTGCTCTCGGCCCACGGGCTGGTCGCGCGGCCGCCCCGATCGCCGTCTACTACCAGCTCACCGAGACGGGGCAGACGCTGCTCGATCACCGCGATTGAACGTGCCAGTGGGCCGTCGAGTGGATTGACGAGGTCGAGGACCCGGTCGAGGCCAGCACGCGGCGCCGGGTGTCTCAGACGTGGACCGTGCCGGGAGCTCTCCCTCGCGGTCACTGGCGGGCGACCGACCCGTGGTGCGGCCGGTCACGACCCCGACCCACGCCCGAGAACTTTCAGGACGGGCGCGGACGGGGCGAGGTATGACCGGCGCAGTCGACGACGTCCCGACCGAGATCGACCCTCAAGACGCGTTTCAGCTCTTCAGCCACGAACTGCGCCTCGAGATCCTGTTTGCCCTCTGGGACGCCCCGACGTACGCCCTGGCGTTCTCGGAGATCCAAGATGCCGTCGGCGAACGCGACTCGGGCAAGTTCACCTACCACCTCGAGAAGCTCACGGGGCAGTTCGTCACAGAGGTCGAGGGACAGTACGTCCTCCAGTACGCCGGCCACCGCGTCATCGACGCCATCCAGAGCGGGGTCTTCCACACGTCGCCGACGGTCGCGCCCGTCGAGGCCCCCGGCAGCTGTACGCGCTGTGGGACCACCCCGACCTTCGCGTACGACGACCACCTCGCGACCGTCACCTGTCCCGGCTGCGAGACGAAGCGCATCGAGTATCCGTTCGATCCCGGCGGCTTCCAGGACCGGTCGGTGCAGGAGGCGATCGTCACGTTCGACCGTCGCACGAGGTACAAGTGGCGACTGGCCTCGGGCGGCGTCTGTTTCGTCTGTGCCGGCCGCGTGCGCGTCGCCTACACCGAGGCCGCCGCAGAGATAGACCACCACGACCGCTACGAGTCGTTCTTCGCGGCCGATCACCCCGTGCTGTTTCACCTGGACTGTCAGAACTGCAGCTTCTACAGCTACATTCCGGTCGGAATTCGACTGCTCGACGATCCCACTGTCGCCGGTCACCTGGCCACGCGCGGAGTCGACAGCACGGCCCAGTATCTCTGGACACTTCCTTCCGAGTGTTGAGCTACCACGACCTCGGGCCGACCGCCACGACCGAGAACTAACGTGTCACGACCGCCTCGTAGGCGACAGATGACCTACGAGTACACCGGCGACGCCGCCGACGCCCTCGTCGCGGCGTACCGAGCCGACGAGTCGCCCTTTCCGACGGACTCCGCCCGGACCTACCCGCGCCGTGACTTCCTGCGGGACGAGCCGCTCCTGCTCAAACAGCTCCTCTTCCCGCGGTGCTGGAACGCGACGGAGCTCCTCGACGACCCCGACGCGACCCGGGCCCGCCTGACCGACCTCGGTCGCTGTCTGTTCGCGGGCGTCACGGCCTACACGGACCGAGACGTGGCCGACCTGACCGCCGTCGTCGACCGGACGCTCGACCGACTGCCGGCGACCCGCCGTTCGGTCAAGCAGGACGTCACGGCCGCGTACAAGGGCGACCCCGCGGCGAAGAGCTACTGCGAGATCATCCGGTCGTACCCCGGCGTCCACGCCGTCCTGATCCACCGGGTTGCCCACCGTCTCTACGAGGAGAATTGTGTCGCGTACGCCCGCGAACTCGCCGAGTACGCGAAAAGCGAGACGGGCATCGACATCCACCCCGGCGCGACGGTCGGGGCGTACTTCTTCGTCGACCACGGGACCGGCGTCGTCGTCGGCGAGACGGCGACCGTCGGCGACTGGGTCCGGATCTACCAGAACGTCACGCTGGGCGCACTCCACTTCGAGGAGGAGGAGGGCGCAGACCACATGCTGGCGAAGGGCTACAAGCGCCACCCCGACATCGGCGACCACGTGGTCATCGGCGCCGGGAGCAACGTTCTCGGACCGGTGGAGGTCGGCGACCACGTGAGCATCGGCGCGAACGCCTGGGTGACCGAAGACATCCCCCCCAACACCAGCGTGTTCATCTCCGACCACCCCGACCTGGAGCGGAAGTCGAACAGGTGAGGGGGGCTGCGGTCGCCGCCCTCGCGGCGTGACGAGTCTGCCCTCGGTTCCGGCCGTACCGGTCGACGGTCCAGCAGTTCAAAGCCATTATGCCGCTCCGCGCGGATCGACGGTGAACGCGTGTCTCGTCACACAGAGTTACAGTACGGCAGCGTCGAGAACTACGTCGACGGCGAGTGGACGACCCCCACGGCCGACGGACAGGACGTCACCAACCCCGCGACCGGGGCGCCCATCGCGCGCGTCGGGTTCAGCTCCGCGGCCGACGTCGACGAGGCCGTCGCGTCCGCACGGGCTGCCTTCGAGGACTGGCGCCGTCGTCCCGTCGAGGAGCGCATCCAGCCGCTGTTCGAGTTCAAGCGGCTGCTCGAGGAGCACCAGGCAGAGCTCGCCGAACTGCTCGTCGAGGAGCACGGAAAGACGCTCGGGGAGGCAACGGGCGAGCTCCGGCGTGGCATCGAGAACGTCGAGACGGCCTGTGGGATCCCCACGCTCATGCAGGCCGGGCACGTCGAGAACGCGGCTCCCGGTATCGACGAGACCGCCGTCAGAAAGCCGCTCGGCGTCTTCGCCGCCGTGACGCCGTTCAACTTCCCCGGGATGATCCCGCTGTGGTTCCTGCCGTACGCCGCCGCGACGGGCAACGCGTTCGTGCTCAAGCCCAGCGAGCAGACGCCGCTGACCGCCGAGTATCTCTTCGACCTGCTCGACGCCGCGGGCTTCCCCGACGGCGTCGTCCAGCTCGTCCACGGAAGCGTCGACACGGTGAACGCTCTTCTCGAACACGACGATATCGAGGGCGTCTCGTTCGTCGGCAGCACCCCCGTCGCGGAGACGATCTACGAGACGGCCGCGGCACACGGCAAGCGCGTCCAGGCGCAGGGCGGCGCGAAAAACCACGTCGTCGTCACCGCGTCCGCGAACCTCGCGTTCGCCGCCGAGAAGACGGTCGGCTCCGCGCTGGCGTGCTCCGGCGAGCGCTGTCTCGCCAACGACGTCGCCGTCGTCGAGGCGTCCGTCTACGAGGAGTTCACCGAACTGGTTCTCGACGAGGTCGACCGACAGGTCGTCGGGAACGGGCTCGACGACGAGACGACGATCGGCGCGCTCATCTCCCCGGCCCACGAGCAGCGCGTCCGCAACTACGTCGAGACCGGCGTCCAGGAGGGAGCAGACCTCGTCTACGACGGCCGCGACGTCGATGTCCCTGGACACGAGGACGGGAACTTCCTCGGCCCGTGTGTCTTCCGCGACGTCACGACCGACATGGTCGTCGCCCGCGAGGAGATCTTCGGCCCGGTGCTCGGGCTGATGCCCGTCGGTGGCATCGACGAGGCGATCGACGTGTTGAACGAGAGCGAGTACGGAAACGCCGCCAGCCTCTTTACCGGCCGGGGCGGGGACGCCAAGCAGTTCCGACACCGCGCCGAGGCCGGTAATCTCGCGGTGAACGCCGGCACCGCCGCGCCGATGGCCTTCTTCCACTTCGGGGGGCAGAAGAACTCCTTTTTCGGCGACCTCCACGCGCAGGCCGAGGATGTCGTGCGCTTTTACACCGACGAGACAGTGTACATTGAGCGCTGGCCGGACGCGTAGGCCGACGCGCTCGGGGAGCAGCCGTCGACCTCGCCGGATCGACAGGGCAACGACCACGCCGCCGTCCCTCGATGCTCGGTACCGAGACACACCCGATTGGGGGGTCGGCGGCGCTGACGCTCCTCGGCGCGTGCGGACTGGCGAATCTCCGCGGCAACGGCCGCCGACTACCTCGTTTCGGCCGCCGTCGTCCCCTCGCGACGCGACGCAGGTCCGGGCAAATAGTGCTGGTTGCGCGCACGGCGGGCGGCGTGCCGTTTCCCCAGTAGACGGGTGTACACCCGTCGAGACGGACGAACTCGCCGGCGACGGCCCTCGCAGGTCCCGCCGGGTTCCTACCGCGAGGGGGTGTGGCTTGTAGGGGCGGCCCCTCCGAATGAACGCATGGCTGACATCGACATCGCACACGAGTACTTCACGTGGGAGCTCGTCCAGCAGGTCGCCGAGGAGAACGGCTACTTCGAGGCGGCCGGCGTCGAGACCGACCTCTCCTACTTCGCGCCGGGCACACAGGACTTCTCTGACCAGGGCGAGAACGCCTACGAGACCGACTGGTGGGAGGAGCTCGACGACCAGGGCGAGACCCACGGCGTCTGCGAGTGGAACGCGGTCCAGGAGACCTCGGAGACCGACCGACAGATCATCGGCTCCTACAGCGAGTGGGACCGGGTGCTGTTCGCCGCCGCCGACTCCGAGGTCGAAACCGTCGCGGACCTGAAGGGGCGTTCGATCGGGATCAACGAGTACGCGACCTCCTTCTACTCGATCCCCGAGATGCTCGAACACGAGGGGTTCGACGACTCCGAGATCGTCCTCGAACACATCGGCTCCGCGGAGAACCGCTTCGACGCCGTCAAGGCCGGCGAGGTCGACGCGATCGGCGTTCTGGAGCCGTACGTCACCCTCGGCAAGTACGACGAGGAGCTGCGTGCCGTCTACGAGGGGCCGTGCCGCGCCGCCCTCGTCGCGCCCGCGGAGATCGACCCCGACCAGGTCGAGGCGTTCCGGACCGCGCTCAACCGCGCCGTGGCGGACATCAACGACGACCTCGACCGCTACCGCGAGGAGTACGTCGACCTCCTCGAGGCGGCCGCCGCCGAGGACGAGGCGGCCTTCGCCGACGTCGACTTCGACCGCCTCCGGACCGACTTCGAGCTGCGGAACTTCCTCCCCGTCCGGGCGCCCGACGAGGACCGGATCGAGGGGACGACCGAGTGGATGCGCGAGAAAGGGTTCGTGGCGGACGACGCCGACGTCGACACCGTCGAGGCCGACGACGAGGCCAGAGACGAGGACGAGCCCGAAGCGACGGCGGACTGACGATGTCGCTCGAGTCCCGCCCCACGACGGCCGACGGACGCGACGCCGCCGCAAGCGACCGGGGCGACGAGCGCGCCGCCGGGACGGCCGCGACCGACGCCGCCGCGACCGACGCGGCCGCGGTCGTCGCCCGCGACCTCACCAAGCGCTACGACGACACCCTCGTTTTCGACGGCCTCGACCTCCGGGTCGAGCCCGGCGAGGTGTGCTGTCTCCTCGGGTCGTCCGGCTGTGGAAAGACGACGCTGCTCCACCTGCTGGCGGGGCTCGAAGCGCCGACGGACGGCCGCGTCGAGATCGGCGGCGAGCCGGTCGACGGCCCGGACTACCGGTGGGGCGTCGTCTTCCAGGACCCGCTGCTCTACCCGTGGCTCACGGTGCGCGAGAACGTCGCGATCGGCCCCCGGCTCCGCGGCGAGGAGCCGCCCGCCGGGCGCGTCGACGAGCTGCTCGAGCTGGTCGGGCTCGGCGACGCCGCCGACGCCGCGCCGCGCGAGCTCTCCGGCGGCATGGCCCAGCGCGCCTCGCTGGCCCGGACGCTCGTGAGCGGCCCAGAGGTGCTGTTGCTCGACGAGCCGTTCTCCGCGCTCGACCAGCTGACGAAGATGGAGCTCCAGGACGAGCTCGTGCGGATCGTCGACGAACTCGGCGTCACCGTCGTGTTCGTCACCCACGACATCGACGAGGCGGTCTACCTCGGCGACCGTGTCGCCGTCATGGGGACCGTGCCGGCCGGGATCGAACACGAGGTGTCGATCGACAGCGACACGCGGTCGCGCGACGACGAGGCGTTCGCCGTCGAGCGGACCGCCGTCTTCGAGCGGCTCACGGAGGTCGGCCTGTGACGACGGGACCGCGACGGGACGACCGCGACGACGACGCCGATATCGTGACCAGCGCCCGCGAACTCGTCGGCGGCGTCGGGTGGCGGACCCCCTCCGAGCGGGCCCGGACGAGCGGGCTCTCTCGCCGCGAGTTCATGCGGGAGTCGGGGCTGGCGTCGCTCGCGGCCGCCGGGGTCGGGTCGACAGCCGGCTGTCTCGGCGGGGGCGGCGGTTCGCCGACCGCCGAGGTCGGCTACCTCCCGATCACGGACGCGGCGCCGCTCCTGACCGGCTACGCCAACGACCACTTCGGCGACCACGGCGTCGACGCCGCGGAGCCGACGCTGTTCCGCGGCTGGTCCGACCTCTCGGAGGCGTTTCTCTCCGGGTCGGTCAACGTCGCGCATTTCCTGATGCCGATGACGGTCTGGATGCGCTACGGTGACCTCGACGCGAACGTCCAGGTCGTCGCCTGGGACCACACGGACGGCTCGGCGCTCACCGTCGCGCCCGACGTCGAGACGTGGGACGACCTGGGCGGCCGGACGGTCGCCGTGCCGTTCTGGTACTCGATCCACAACGTCATCCTCCAGATGGGGCTGCGCGAGCACGGCCTCACGGCCCGGACGGGGGAGTCGAGCGGCGCTCTCGCCGACGACGAGGTGAACCTCGTGGTGACGCCGCCGCCGGACATGCCCGCGGCGCTCGCCAACGGCTCCATCGGGGGGTACATCGTCGCCGAGCCGTTCAACGCGATCGGCGAACTCGAGGCCGACGCGAACATCCTCCGGTTCACGGGCGACGTCTGGCGCCAGCACGCCTGCTGTGTCGTGGTGATGCGCGAGGAGCTGCTGAACGACCACCCCGAGTGGGCGACGAACGTGTTGCGCGGGATCGTCGACGCCCAGGGGTGGCTCCGGGAGAACCGGAGCGCGGCGGCGCAGCTACTCTCGACCGCCGACACCGGGCTCCTCCCACAGGGCCCGGAGCCGATCGACCGCGCGCTCACCCACTACGACAGCCACGAGCCGTACCTCGAGTCCGGCGCGATCCAGCACGACTGGGAGGGCGAGCGGATCGGATTCTACCCGTACCCGTACCGGTCGTACACGGAAGAGCTCGTGCGGCGGCTCAAGGAGACCGACGTGGAGGGCGACGCGGCGTTCGTCGACGACCTCTCCCCCGGCGAGGTCGCGGACGACCTCGTCACGTACGACCCGATCCGCACCGCGCTGAACGATGCCGGCGGCCCTCCGGCGTTCGACGTTCCAGAAGACAATGGCTACGAGCGAACCGAACAGATACAGTTCTGAGCTGCGCGCGGAGGCCGGCCGGGCGCTCCCGGTCGCCGGCCTGCTGGTCGGCCTCGCCGTCTGGTGGACGGTGACGGCGGTCAGCAACGGTATCGTCTCCCGGTTCGCCCCTCCGGCGGCCGGGGCCGTGCTCGTCGACCTGCTGCGCTCGCCGGAGTTCTACGGTCACGTCCAGGTCAGCGTCCTCCGGTTCGGCGCGGCGCTGGCGCTGTGTCTCGCCGTCGGCCTCCCGACCGGCGTGGTGGTCGGCTACTTCGACGCGGCCGAGCGGGCGTCGACCGTCCTGTTCCAGTTCCTCCGGATGATCTCGCCGCTGGCGTGGTTCCCGGTCGCGATCATCGTCCTCGGCGTCGGCACGCGCTCGGCGGTGTTCGTCATGTTCATGGCCGGCGTCTGGCCCGTGGTGCTCAACACCGCCCACGGGATCGCGACGATCGACGACGACTGGATCACGGTCGGCGAGTCGCTCGGCGGCGACACCCGCGCGTTGCTGCGTCGGGTCGTCGTCCCCGCCGTGGTTCCGGATATGCTGACCGGGCTCCGGCTGTCGATCGGGATTCTCTGGATCATCCTCGTGCCCGCGGAGATGCTCGGGGTCAACTCCGGGCTCGGCTACCTGATCCTGGACGCCCGCGACCGCTTCGCCTACGCGGAGATCCCGGCGATCATGCTGGTGATCGGGTTCGTCGGGTTCTGGCTCGACCTCTCGGTCCGCCGGCTCCACGCCCGGTGGAACTGGGGGTAGCCGACGCGGCGCTCCGGCCGACCCTCCGACCGCGCGCTCGCGGTTCTCGCGGGCACGGCGCCCTCACACCTCGGCGGCCACGTCCTCGGCGAACGTCGTCATCGCCCGCTCCGGGTCCTCGGCTTCGAGGCCGACGATCACGTGGTCGACCCCGAACTCGTCGAGCCGCCCGACGTACGACCGGAGCCACTCGACGCCGGCGCGGTAGCCGAGGTGGAGCGGCTCGGGGCCGGCCGTCGGGTCGTCCGCGAGCGCGACCCGCACCGCCATCACGAACGGCGTCTCGCCCGCGAGCGCGCGCCACTCGTCGAGGTAGCTCCGGAGGGTGCCGTCGGGGAGGTGGTAGAACAGCCAGCCGTCGCCGTGGTCGGCGATCCACTCGGTCGACTGCCGCGCGTAGCCGGTCGGGAGGAGCGGGAGCGTCTCCGTCGTCGGCGTCGGGAGGACGTCGAGGTCGCCGTCGAGGCGCCCCCACGACCCCTCGACTGTCGGGAAGTCCTCGCGCCAGAGCGTCCGCACCGCCTCGACGCGCTCGCGCACGGCCTGCCCCCGCCCGTCTCCGTCGGCGCCGAACGCGGGGTACTCCGGGTCGCGGTCGCCGGAGGCGACGCCGAGGACGAGCCGGCCCCCGGAGAGCCGGTCGACGGTCGCGGCCGACTTCGCGACGTGGATCGGGTGCCGCAGCGGGAGGACGAGACTCGCCGTCCCGAGCGCGACCTCGTCGGTGTGTGCGGCGACGTGCGAGAGCAGCGGCCAGGTGTCGAACGCCCCGCCCGCGTCGCCGAACCGCGGCCAGAACGTCGGCACGTCCCGGGCCCACAGGCCGTCGAACCCGACCGTCTCGGCGTGGCGCGCGAGGCGAAGCTCCTCGTCGACGGCCGGCGTCTCCTCGCGGACGCCCGTGAGCGGGAACCCGAGCCCGACGGTGAGCCCGTCGCCGCCGAACAGACGGCGGTAGCCGGCGTTCGCGTGCGGGACGTCAGTCATCGTGGGTCGTCGTGGCTGGCGGGGTATTTGCGTTCGGGTCGACGGCCGACTCACTCCACAAACTCGACGCCCCGCATCTCGAAGCGCGCGCCGCCCGACTCGCTCTCGGTCACGCCGACGGTCCAGCCGTGGGCCTCGGCGACCTGCGTGACGATGTCGAGCCCGAACCCGGTGCCGTCGGGCTTCGTCGAGTAGCCGGTGTCGAACACCGCCTCCCGCGTCTCCGGGGTGATCCCCGGACCGTCGTCGGCGACGTAGAAGCCGTCGTCGAGGGCGCCCAGCGTGACCCGGACGGCGCCGTCGCCAGCCCCGTCCGAACCCTGACCGCCCGTCGACCCGTGTTCGACGGCGTTCCGGAGGAGGTTCTCGAGGAGCTGCCGCAGCCGGCTCTGGTCGGCACGGACCGCCCGGGCCGCCGTGACCGAGAGCGTCGCGTCGGCGGTCGAGACGCCCTCCCAGCACCGGCGCGCGAGCGCGGGCAGGAAGACGGTCTCAGTCTCCCCTAGGTCGGTGCCGTCCCGAGCGAGCACGAGCAGGTCGTCGATGAGCGCCTGGCACCGGTCCAGCGCGGTCCCGGCGCGGTCGAGGTGTGGGCTGTCGCACGACTCGCGCGCGAAGTCGACCCGTCCCTGTGCGACGTTCAGCGGGTTCCGCAGGTCGTGGCTGACGACGCTCGCGAACTCCTCCAGCCGCGCGTTCTTCTGGGTTAGCTCGCGCTCGCGCTCCCGGAGCCGGCTCGTCTGTGCGACCTGGTCGAGCGCGGCCGCGATGCTCGCGGCCAGAATCTCGCCGTAGACGACGTCCTGTCGGTCGAACGCCGCCGGAGAGTCCGACCCGGCGAGCAGGATGCCGTGGTCGCCGACCGGGACGTACAGCTCGCTGTGGACGGGCGTCTCCGAGCGGTGGACGTCCGGGTCGGCGCGGACGTCGTCGACCGCGCGCGCCTCGCCGGACTCGAAGACCCGCCACGCGATGCTGTCGCCCGGCGCGAGCGCCGGCGGGTCGCCGACGAGCTCCGTCGTCCGCTCGGTGACGGCGGCGGGCGCGAGTCGCCCCTCGTCGTCGAGAAGGTGCACCGCGTTCGCGTTGAGTCCGAGCACCTCCCGCGCCGCCTCGACGCCCGTCTCTACGACCGCCTCGCGCGTCTCTGCGCGCATCAGCTCGCGGCTGGTCTCGTTGAGTGCCGTGAGGCGGCGCTCTCGCCCCACCCGCTCGGTGACGTCGCGGTACACCCACAGGTGCCCCTCCCCCTCGGGCAGCGCCAGCGGGTCGTGGCTCCGCGCGAACGTCCGGCCGTCCCGGCGGACGAGCTCTTCTTCCCGGACCGGCTCCGGCTCGGCGACCAGCGCTTCGACCCGCGCGACGAACGCCTCGGGGTCGGCGAACTGCTCGCACAGCGTCTCGGCCAGCCGCGCGCAGTCCGACCCGACGGCGTCTTCGGGCGAGCCCTCCAGCCCGAACAGCTCGAACAGCCGGTCGTTGGCCGCCAGCACGTTTCGGTCGGCGTCCTCGGCCAGCACTCCGACCGGGAGGCGCTCGACCAGGGTCGAGAGCAGGGCGTTCGTCTCGGTGAGCGCCCGCGTCTGCGCGGCGCGGTCGGTCACGTCCCGGCTGTTTGTGACGACCGCACCCACGTCCGGGTCGTCGAGCAGGTTCCGCCCCCGGACCTCGATCCGACGCCACTCGTCGTCGGCCGTCCGGAGTCGACACTCGACGGTGACGACCTCGTCCGGGTTCCGGAGGAGGCGGGCGAACGCCTCGACGGCCGCCTCGCGGTCGTCCGGATGGACGTAGTCGAACCCGTTCTCGCCGACCAACCCGTCGGACCCGTAGCCGAGGATCCGCGTGGCAGAGGGGCTCTGGTACTTGACGATCCCGTCCTCGTCCAGGGCGGTGATGATGTCCGTCGACCCCTCGACGTAGGCCTCGTACTGCCGGAGGTCGCGCTCGCGCTCGACGCGGTCGGTGACGTCCTGGAACTGCGAGAAGCAGGCGACGACGTCCCCCTCGTCGTCGGTGACGATCCGGTTGTGCCACTCGCAGACGATCCGCTCGCCGTCGGCGCGGACGTTCTCGTCGACGCTGTGCCACCCGCCCGTGCCCCGGGCGAGTTCGTCGGTCACGCGGTCGACCTCGTCGTAGCTCTCCTCGGTGACGAGCGCCTCCCAGGTGTGCCCGACGAGGTCGGCCTCGTCGTAGCCGAGAATCTCCTCGCCCGCGGGGTTGATCCCGACGATCGTGAACGACTCGTCGTACTCGAGCACGCCGAGCGGCGACTGCTCGACGAACAGCGACAGCCGCTCCTGGCTCGCCTCCAGCGCCCTCCGAGACCGGCGGCGCTCGACGGCGTTCGCGACCCGGTTGGCGAGGACGGCGTACTGGGTGGCCCCCGTCTCCTTCTGGAGGTAGTCGGTCACGCCGGCGGAGATGGCCTCGCTCGCGATCTCCTCGCTCCCTTTCCCGGTGTAGAGAATGAACGGGAGGTCGGGGAACTCCTCGCGGACGGCCTGGAGAAACGCGATGCCGTCCCGCCCCGGCATCTCGTAGTCGGAGACGATACAGTCGACGCCGCCCTCGGCGAGGCGCGCCAGCCCCTCGTCGGCGCCCGTCGCCGTCTCGACCTCGAACCGCTCGTCCTCGCGCTCGAGGGACGCGGCGGTCAGATCCGTGATTCCGGGGTCGTCGTCGACGTGAAGAACGGTGATCGGGCGCGAGGTGGTCGGCGCACGCATCGGCTGAACGCGCCGGACTACGGACGACACACGTATTAACTGTCCGTTGGGCGCGCCCCGGGAGTGAGAACTTAGCCCCTGGCGCACGCGCCTCCGGCCGTGTACGAGGCGATAGTCGTCGGCGGCGGGATCGTCGGCAGTTCGGTGGCGTACCACCTCGCCCGCGACGGCGTCGAGGTCGCGCTGGTCGATTGCCGCCACGAGGGGCGCGCCACCGACGCCGGCGCGGGCATCGTCTCGCCGCCGACGTCCTCGCGGTCCGAGTCAGACGCGTGGTTCGGGCTCGCCGCCGCGGCCCTGGGGCACTACCCCGCGCTCGCCGAGCGGCTCGCCGACGAGCAGGACGGCGACGTGGGGTTCGGCCAGCCCGGCCTGCTCGCGGTCGCCCCGCCAGGCCGGGAGGACGCCTTCGCGACCGTCCTCGAACGCACCCGCGGCCGACAGGCCGCAACCGGCCACCCCGCGCCCGGGAGCGTCGACGAGCTCGCGCCCGCCGAGGCGACCGACCTGTTCCCGCCGCTCGCCCCGCCCGCCCGTGCCTTTCACTACCGCGACGCCGGCCGCGTCGACGGGCGGACGTTCGCAGGCGCGCTCCGCCGCGCCGGCGAGCGCCACGGCGTGGAGACGGTGGACGCGACCGTCGCGTCGGTCCGGGTCGAGGACGGCGCGGTTGCGGGCGTCGTCGCCGACGGCCAGGCCCACGACGCCTCGGCCGTCGTGGTCGCGGGCGGCGCGTGGTCGCGCTCCTTCGGCGCGGACCTGGGGGTCACGGTGCCGGTCGACCCCCACCGCGGGCAGATCTGTCACCTCGACGCCGGCACGGACGCGAGCGACTGGCCGATGGTGACCGTCGTCGGCGGCGAGTACCTCGTTCCGTGGCCCGACGGACGGGTCGCCGCGGGCGCGACCCGCGAGGTCGACGCGGGGTTCGACCCGCGCGTGACTGCCGGGGGCGTCCACGAGGTGCTGGACGAGACGCTCGCGGTCGCGCCGGGGCTCGCGGACGCCGACCTCGTCGACGTGAAGGTCGGCCTGCGCCCCGCCTCGCCGGACGGCCTCCCCGTTCTCGGCGGCGTGCCGGACGTCGACGGCGCGTACCTCGCGACGGGCCACGGCGCGACGGGGCTGACGCTCGGGCCGTACAGCGGGACGCTCGTCGCCCAGGCGGTGCGGGGCGAGTCGCCCGAACACGACCTCGGGCCGTTCGCAGTGACGCGGTTCGACGGGTGAGCGACACGGCTACCCCGGCTGTTCCTGTCGCCACGAGAGCGTCCGGTCCTGGAGGGGCTGGAGCGCGCCGTACTCCAGCGCGAGGACGACGACGACGAACAGGACGGTGTAGGCGAGCACCATCGCGATCTCGCCCTGGGTGTACCAGAACCGGATCTGGGCGCCGACGCCGGCGTCGATCCCGAGCACCTCGGCTATCACCGCGACCTTCCAGGTCATCCCGAAGACGGTCCGGGTCGCCGAGAAGACGTACGACGTGAGGTGCGGGAGGTAGATCCGGCGCCAGACCAGCCCGCCCGGCGCCTCGAACGCCTCGGCCATCTCGACGAGGCCGGCGTCGACGTCCTGCATCCCCTCCCAGACGGTCACGAGGCCGAACGGCGTGTAGACGAACGCGACCGCGACGACGACCGCGGTCGCGTTGAACCCGAGCAGGATCATGGTGATGAGGATCACGATGATGTCGGGCGGCGTCATCCAGACCGGGAGCCAGAACGAGACGACCGACTCGACGGCCGGGCTCGTCCACATGAGGACCGCGAGGACGACGCTCAGCGTCATCGCGACCGCCGTCGCCGCGAGCACCCGCGACAGCGTCAGGCCGAGGTGCCACAGCGCCGACCGGCCCCTCACGTCTCCCTCGACGGAGAACTCGTAGGCGGTGCTAAAAACGGTCACCGGCGAGGGGAACATCGACGGCTCGACGACCGAGAGCCCCGCCCAGACCAGCAGGAGCGCGCCGACCGAGCCGGCGACGCGGTGTGGCCTCACGACGGTCCGTCCTCGACCCGCGCGAAGAACGCGTCCATCAGCGCCGACTCGGTCTCGACGAGTTCGGGGTCGTCGAACGCCCGTGGACGGGGGTGGTCGATCTGCGCCGTCTGGAACAGCCGTCCGTCGCCGTCGAGGAAGACGACCTGGTCGGAGAGGTAGACGGCCTCGCCCGCGTCGTGTGTGACGAAGATGATCGTCTTGTCCGTCTCCGCCCAGATGTCGAGGAGGTCCCGCCGCAGCTCGCGGGCGGTGAACTCGTCGAGGCTGCTGAACGGCTCGTCCATCAGCAGGATGTCGGGGTCGACCGCGAGCGCCCGGGCGATGCCGACGCGCTGGCGCATCCCGCCCGAGAGCTGGCCCGGGTAGCTGTCGACCTCGTCGGCCAACCCGACCATGCCGAGGTACCTCTCGATCCGCTCGGCGCGGCGCTGTTCGATCACCCCCTGGGCGTTCAGCGCGAACGCGACGTTCTCCCCGACGGTCCGCCAGGGGAGCAGCCGTGGCTCCTGGAACACGTAGGCGTAGAAGAAGTCGCCGGGCGCCGTCTCGACGCCGCTCATCTCGATGCGGCCGCCGTCGGGCTCGTACAGCCCCGAGATGACGTTCAGGAACGTGGATTTCCCGCAGCCAGAGGGGCCCATGATCGAGGTGAACGAGCCGAGCTCGACCTCGAAGCTCAGGTCCGAGAACACCGTGAGCTCGCCGTCCGGGGTGTCGAACGTCTTCGTGAGTCCCTCGAACGACAGCGACGGCGCGTCCTCGGTCGACCCCGACGCCCCGGCACGCGTGCTACGAGCCATTCGCGTTCTGTCCGACCTCCTCGTAGGTGTAGAAGCGCTCCTCCTTCGACGGCACCGCCGGGATGGAGCCGACCTCGGCCATCGCCTCGAGCAGCCGCCACTGCGAGTCGACGAGCCCCTGGCCGACCTCCTCGACGGGGAACGTCAGCGCGCCCTGGTTTGCGAGTTCGATGATCGCCTCCTGGTCGCCCTCGTCGGTGAGCCCGGCCAGCCGGCCGTACTGGCTCACGACCTGCTCGGCGTTCTCCTGGAACGACGTCTGGGCGTCGCCCCACGCCTGCAGGTTGCGGTACGCGACGTCCCAGTTGTTCTCGAGCCAGCTCCGCCGCGCGGTCCACGGCGTGATGAGCGGCGGGTAGCCGGTCTGGTCGCTCCAGAACTCCCAGGCGTTGAACACCGGCCGCACCGTGTCCGGGTTCGCGAGCCCCTTGACGGTGTAGCCGGTGAACTGGATCATCGCGTCGAACTCCTCTTGCTCGGTGAACAGGCTCCACAGCGACGACGGGTCGGCGGTGGTGTTGTCCGTCTCCTCGCGGATGTCGAAGCCGAACTGGTCGTAGATCATCGCCTGGATGTACGTCGCCGTCCCCGACGCCCACGTCGGCAGGCCGAGCGTCGCCCCCTGGAGGTCGTCGACGGTTTCGATGTCGGAGTCCGGCCGGACGAAAATCGAGTTGATCTGGGCGAGGTTCGGCCCGACGTGTACGAGGTCCTCGCCCTCGTCGACCAGCGTGGCCATGCTGTTCAGCTCGAGCGTCCCGAGGTTCTGCCCGCCCGTCGTCAGGGCGTTCGCCCAGCGGCCGAACGAGGTGACCTTCGCGTTCAGGTCGATGTTGCGCTGGTCCCAGAACCCCTGGTCTATCCCGTTGAGGAAGTGCATGATGTTGAGGTTCCCCTCCGGGGTGGTCACCGAGAGCGTCTCTGGCTCGGCCGCGGGCGTTCCGTCCGCCGACGTGGTCGGGGTCGCCGACGACCCGCCGCTCGACTCGGGGGTCGAGCCGCCTGACTGCGTGCAGCCGGCCAGCCCGAGCGAGAGCGCGAGGCCGGCGGTTCCGGACGCCTTGACGAACGAACGACGGTCGAGCGGTCTGTCTGCCATCACCCGCCCGTTCCCGCGGGTGAACGTAAGTGGGGCTTTCGGGGCAATATCTGTCTTGTGTTGCACTAGTATCCGACGTGTGTTCTAAAACGTCTCAAAAGGAACGAGAAAGATGTACGAACGACGATCGACGGGTGTTCAGCCGGCGACCACCCTGTCGGCCTCGTCGCGCCAGGCGAACGCGGCCGTCTCGGCCCACCCCAGGAGCTGTTCGACCCCGTACATCAGCACCATCATGGGGACCGCCCACGCGAGGATCATGTCGTTTTGCTGCGCCTGGAAGAAGTACCGCACCACCTGGCCGACGCCGTTACGCGTGCCGAACAGCTCGGCGACGAGCGTGATCTTCCACGCCAGCGTGAACGTGAGCCGCGCGCTCGCGAAGATGTGCGGGTAGAGGTGGGGGACGTAGACCTCCCGCCAGAGCTGGTCGGCGTCGGCGCCGAACGCTTCGCCCATCTCGAGGAGGTCGCGGTCGAGGTCCCGCGTCCCCTCCTCGACGACGATGACGACGTAGGGCACGACGATCATACACACGACGAACACCGGCACCAGGAGCGTCGTCAGGCCGAACCAGAGCACCGCGAGGAACGCCCAGATGACCGAGGGGAACGCGAAGCTCATCAGCACGAACACGTAGCCGTACTCCTTCGTGCGCTCGCTTCGGCCCATCGCGATCCCGCCCGTGACGCCGACGACCAGACACACGGCCGACGCGACGCCCACGCGGAGCAGCGTGTAGGCGTAGTTCGTCGTCGGCGAGAACTCGCCGCCCGGCGCCGCGACGACGACCACCGCCGAGAGCAGTTCGACCGGCGTCGGGAACACGTACGCGGGGACGGTCGACGCGACGGCCTGCCAGAGAACGAGGAGCACGACCGCCGAGGCCGCCACCGGGAGTCGGCCGGAGCCGCCGCCGGTCAGCCGGTCGCGGACGGCGGTCGTCGCGCCGCTCACCGCCGGCCACCGTCCCGGTCGACGCGGTTCGACGGCGTCTCGAACTGTGTCCTCGTCACGGTTCGTCCTGTTTTGCGACATCGGATTAAACCTTTCGAGCAGAACAGAACGAACACGTCCAGAGTTACCGCGGTCGAGCCCACGTTCGTCTGTCTCGTGGTAGAAACTCCTTTGTCGGTCCGTGTCGCGCCGACAGACGTCGACCCAGATGGACGAGACCGTACCCGAAGCGACGATCGCAGAGCTCCACGAGGCGATGCGGGCGGGAGCGCTGACGAGCGAGGCGCTCGTCGAGCGCTACCTCGACCGGATCGCGGCCTACGACCGGGACGGCCCGGCGCTGAACGCCGTCGTCACGGTGAACGACGGCGCGCTCGACCGGGCCCGGCGGCTCGACGAGCGGTTCGCCGCCGACGGTCTCGTCGGGCCACTCCACGGGATTCCGGTGCTGGTCAAAGACCAGGCGCTGACCGCCGGCGTCGAGACGACGTTCGGCTCCGAGGCGTTCGCGGACTACGTTCCCGCCGAGGACGCGACGATCGTCGAGCGTCTGAAGCGGGCGGGCGCGGTCGTACTCGCGAAGACTGCCCTCCCCGACTGGGCGGCCGGCTTCGTCGGCTACTCCTCGGCGCACGGCCAGACAAAAAACCCCTACGCGCTCGACCGCGACCCCGGGGGGTCGAGCGCGGGCACCGGCGCCGGCGTCGCGGCGAACCTCGGCGCCGTCGGCGTCGGCGAGGACACCGGCGGGTCGATCCGCGTCCCCGCCTCGTGTTGCAACCTCTACGGGCTGCGCGTGACCACGGGGCTCGTCAGCCGGGCCGGCCTGTCGCCGCTCGTCGAGCGCCAGGACACCCCCGGCCCGATGGCGCGGACGGTCGCGGACCTGGCGCTGGTGCTCGACGCGCTCGTCGGCTACGACCCGGCCGACCGCGCGACGACCGTCGCCGCGCGCGCCGACGTCGACTCCTACGCCGCG
>JAZKRX010000040.1:0-21280 GCA_036626375.1 Haloferacaceae archaeon | reverse complement strand
CCTCCAGCGTCCGCAGGAAGTAGTCGTCGAACTCGACGAGCATCTCGTCGCCCTGGACGTCGTCGGAGACGTTCTTGTAGTAGGCGACGTTGTAGATCGGCTCGCAGCCGCCGGTGGTGTTGCCCACCATCGAGGTGGTGCCCGTGGGCGCGATGGTCGTCGTGTTGTGGTTGCGGATCGGGAACCCGTCGGCCCAGTCGTCGGCGGACTCGCCGGTGTGGTGCTCGAACCACTCGCGGTAGCGGACGGGGTCGGCGTACTTCGAGTCGCCCCAGTCCGCGAACGAGCCCCGCTCCTCCGCGAGTTCGTGGGACGCCCACTTCGAGCCGTGGTTGATGTGGCGCATCACCTGCCGGGCGACCTCGTTGCCCGGCTCCGTGCCGTACTGGATGCCCAGCTGGACGTACAGCTGTGCCAGCCCCATCACGCCGAGGCCGATCTTCCGCATCTCCCGGACCTTCTGTTCGATCTCCGGCACCGGGAAGTCGGACATCGTGACGACGTTCTCCAGGAACCGGGTGCCCCACTCGATCCGGTGGTCGAACTCCTCCCAGTCGACGGCCTCGTCGAGGAACGCCCCGACGGCCGCCTCCTGTGAGTCGTACTCGTCGGCGTGGGCCTCCGACCAGACCCGCCAGTCCGGCGAGTCCTCGGCCGCGAGCGTCGAGAGGTTGATGTGGCCCAGGTTGCAGGCCTCGTACTCCTCGAGCGGCTGCTCGCCGCAGTTGTGGACTACGAGCCCGTTCGCGACAAAGGAGTTCGTGTCCGGTTCGGTGAGGTCGTACACGGCCTCGTGGCCGTCCGGTTCGACAGCCTCGACAGTCGCCTCGAACTGCTCGGCGTACGGGCCGCGGTCGTACGAGGCGAGGAGTTCGTCGAGCGCGTCGCTCTTGTCGTCAAGCAGGAATCCGACTTCCTCGCGGAATCGTTCGAGGTTGTCTTTCGCGACGACGACCTCGTGGAAGCCTTCGGTGTCGTACTCGGCCGTGCCGCCGTTCCCGTCGGGGAGTTCGTTGACCCCAGGCTCGCGACGTTCCTCGTAGACTTTGCTCGCGATACCGAAGTTGAGGAGAAGCTGCTGGACCTGCTTGACGAGGCCGAGGTCCTTGCTCGCGAGCCGAACCGACGACCCGTTCGCTGCGGTTCCCTGTACACCACCGTCGGCGCTGAACAGCGCCCGCAGGAACCCACGTGCCATCTCCTCGCTTCCGCGCATCACCGCGTCGGGGACGCTAAGCTTGTCCTCGGCCAGCCCCGCTTCCTCTGCGTACTCGTAGAGGCGCGCCGAGCGGACTCGCTGTTCTATCGCCCCTGCTCCACGGTAGTCGTCGTCTCGCTCGATCTCACTGACGCCGACCTCGTAGTCCGCGTTCCCCGTCGGTTCGCGGACGACGTCGTTCACGTCGTCGGCGAACGTTCGAGATACCTCGGCGTCGCCGTCGTAGAAGTTGAGGACGGCACGTTCTTCGCCGTGCTTGAGGTGACCGTCGCCGACCAGCCACCCGAGAACTCGACCCTCGGCGGCCGACCCGTGCCGACCGAAGCTGCCCTTCCGGTTCTGAATGTGGACGGTGTCGCCGGCGTCAAGGTCGGCGGCTTCGACCCACCCCTCGTCGGTCATGACGCGGTGGTCGGCCGTGAGGCGGAGTTCGTACCCCTCCTCGGTCGTGAGCCGGTAGACGTCTTTCTCGCCGGTTTTGTAGACGCTACTGGCCTCCTTGACCGTCTCTTCGCTCAGCCGACCGTCGACCACGACATCGCGAGCGACGCCCTGCTCGTACAGTTCTTTTGCAGGGAGCAGGCCGCTCTCGGTGCTGACGAGCGTGTCACCCGTGACGCAGGGATTCGTCGCGAGGATGCGGTGGTCCGGGTGTTCCTCGACGTCGAACGAGTGCTCCTGGTTGACGCGTTCGAGGTAGATGACGCCCGGCTCGCCGTTCTCGTGGGCGCCCTCGACGATGTCGCTCCAGAGCTCTTCGGCGGGGATCGAGAGCTCCTCGCCGACCTCGACGTACTCGCCGAGGCCGTGCATGTCGTACAGCTCCTTCGTCTCGGGCGTCGCGACGTGGGGCTCGCCGGTCCGCGGGTTGGTGAAGGTGAACTCCTCGCCGTTCTGGAGCGCCTCCATGAACTCGTCGGTGACGCCGACGGAGATGTTGAAGTTCGAGAGGTGCCCCTCGACGGCGTTCCGGAGGTGTTTCGGCACCTTGCCGTCCTCGTCGATGAGTTCGCGGGCCTCTTTTAAGGCGTCCGCGAAGGAGGTGTGGGTGTAGTCGTCGGGGTCGTTCAGGCGCAGGGAGTGTGCGAGCGAGACGTCCTTGTTTTTCGCGTGGACGAACTGGACCACGTCCGGGTGCGAGACGCGCATCACGCCCATCTGGGCGCCCCGGCGCGCGCCGCCCTGTGCGATCGTCTCGCACATCTGGTCGTACGTCCGCATGAACGTGATGGGGCCGCTGGCGATGCCGCCCGTCGACCCGACGGCGTCGCCGTAGGGGCGGAGCTTCCAGAACGCGTAGCCCATTCCGCCGCCGCTGTTGTGAGAGACGACTGAGTCGGCGACGTACTCGTGGTTCCCGGTGACGGTGACGTCGTACACCGTCTCGGTGCCGGCGTCTTCGACGGTCGTGACCGGCACCTCCCAGGTGGCGTCGCCTCGGACCGTCCCCACACTGGCGCCGCGGAGGTCGGCGCCGGCGAGGTCCTCGGCCATCTCGTCCGCACGGCCATCGGTGAACCCGACGAGGCCGGCGTACCGGGTCAACCCTCGTTCGCCCGTCGGACCGACGTTGTAGTAGTCGCGGTCGTCCGACTCCATCTCCCACGTCGTCGCGGGGATGCCGAGGCCGAGGAGCAGCTGCTGGACGTCTCCGATCAGTCCTGCGGACGCCGACCAGAGGCGGGGGTAGCGATTTTTCTGCAGGCTACCGTCCGTCGAGAACAGTCCTCGGAGGAACGCCGAGACGGTCTCGCGGTCGGCCGAGCGGACCGGCTCCGGGACGCGGGCCGACGGTGCGTCGGGCTTGGCGTCGCCGAAGTTCGCGAGCCAGAACCGCTTGATCTCGTGGCTGTGCAGGACCGCGTCGTAGCAGCCGTCCTCGAACCGCCAGTCGAGTCCCTCGTCGAACAGTCGCCGGCACAGCCGGTCGGCGTGGTCGAGGTTCTCGTCGCGCGCGAGGTGGAACCGAACACCGTCCTCGTGTTTCGAGCCGTCTCCGACCCACATCCCGAGGAGTTCCGCGAGGTCGGGGGTGAGTGTCGTCGGCTGCGTGACGGTCTTCACGGGGTCGCCGTTCGGTTCGAGCGACCGCGTCGCCCGATGCTGGCCGACCGACGCGCTAGAGACGCCCAGTTCGGCGGCGATCTCCTCGTCGGTATGCCCCGCCTCGTGCAGGTCGTCGAACGAACCGACGTCGAAACTCACGTCGCCCCTGTCGCGGCCACCGCTCCCGTTCGGGTCGAGACCGAGTTCGTTCGCACGCCGCCGCTGGACGGTCGACGCGGAGCAATCGAGCTGCTCGGCGATCTCGTAGTCCGACAGCCCTTCGGCGTGCAGTCCGAGGATCTCACCGTTCGAGACAGTCCGGGCTGCCGACCACTGCCCGCCCTCGGCGACGGTCGTGAGTTCGACCGTCTCGTCGGCGTCGGGGAGCCAGCCGAGTCGGACAGAGAGGGCGTCACCCGGCTCGATCTCGTCGATACGGGTCCACTCGTCGTCGACGAGGAGTTCGTGGTTCGGCGTTCCGGTGAGCTCGATTCCGGCCTCTGTCTCGACGCGGTGAACCGGTGCGTCGTGGTAGGCGTGTGTCTCGTCGACCGTCCGGGTGCGGTAGCCGTCGCCGTCGCGCTGACGAATTTCGTCGCCCGGCTCGACGTCGGCGATGGAGACGAGCCCCTTCCCGTCGACTGACACGCGCGTCCCGGACGTCAGACACTGGAACACCTGGGCGGCCTCCTTTGCCGTCTCGTGGATGTCGTCGATGTCGTCCTCGGGCGAGTTGACGAAACACGCAGAGAGCTGCTGGAGCTCGTCGCCCGCGTTCATCAGGGTGGGCGAGTTCGGCATAAAGGAGAGCTGCTCCATCAGCTCCTGGAACTCCGCGCGGGCCCTCTCGACGTCCTCGCGCACGTCCGCGGAGAGCTCGGGAACGACCGTCTCGTAGGCGAATTTGTTGACGTTCTCGGGCGTCAGGGGCCGGGAGACGTCGTCGTCGGCGCTCGTCCCTGTGCCGAACACCTCCGCGGCGAGTTCGTCTCGCCGCGGGTGGTCGGGCTTTAGCTGGTCGGGCCGGACCTCGATCGGCTCGTCCCGGTTCTCGGCGGCGAACGCCGCCTCCGCCAGCGCGATGTTCCTCGCGACGCGCGGGAACAGGTCCTCCGGCTCCTCTATCAGGTCGCCGTTCGCGTCCTTGCGCAGATAGCGCGCGGGCAGGATGTTGTGGTAGGCGTTCGCGGTCAGACGCTCCTCGATCGTCTCGCCGTCGGTGCGCTTGACCGGCAGTTCGAGTTCGTCCGCGCCGAGCGCGTTCATCGCTCGGCTCCTCCTCGTCGGGCGCCGTGACGCCCGGGCGTGTGTCTCGTCATAAGTTGGTGCTGTGATCTGGGTGGCTCGCGGGGTAAGTGCTTTCGAAGCGTGGCTGGTGTCAGCGTCCGTACGTTTTCGCGGCGCCGCATCCCCCCGCCACCTCCACGGGAACTCACCACGGCAGCCCCGGATATAACGGTAATCAGACCGGAGTGAAAGTGGAACGTTCGACCGTACGACCGACAGACGACGACGGGCTATCCAGTCGAATCGGAGGGGGGTCTGGGCCACGCTGGCCGTGACTCACCCCGGGGTGTGTCTGACGCTCGTCGTGCGCCCCCTTCGTTTCCTATGGAGATTCTTATACTTCGTCCGGCGGCCTACCGAACGACGACAGACCCTGTCATCCCGGACCCCTCGTGCGGGAGACAGACGTACTCGTAGGTCCCTCGCGTCTCGAACGCGTGGGCGTACGTCTCGTCGGGCGCGATCAACCCGTCGCGCAGGTCGGTCCGCGCGGCGCGTTCGGTCGCGTACCCGCCGCTGGCGAAGTACGCCGCCCCGGGCGGGAGCGTGTCGTCGTCCGCCGTCACGGTGTGGGCGACGCCGCTGTCGTTCACCCACGTCACCGTCGCCCCGGCGTCGACGGTGACGCGGGCCGGGTCGAAGGCGAACTCCGTCGTCATCGACACGCGAACCGGGCCCGACGACCCGCCGGAGAGACAGCCGGCGACAGCCGTCGCGGCGAGCGCCACGCCCGCGCGGAGGAGGCGCCGTCGGTTCACGGTCAGACGGCCACGACGAGGTCTGTCGCGTACATCACGACCAGCCCGCCGAGGAACGCCGCGATGTTCGTGGCTGAGCCGACCCGCCCGTCGCGGGCGACCAGCCCCCGGAGCTCCCACACCACCTGGAGGATGGCGCCGACGCCGACAGCGAGAAAGAGGGCGCCGAGCGTCGGGGAGTACGCGAGGCTCCCGACCCACCCGCCGAGGACGACGGGCGCGCCCGCGACGGCGCCCAGCGCGACGAAGTGACGGACCGGGGGGCGCTCGCCGCGCGCGACCGGCGCGACGACGGCCGGCCCCTCTGTGACGTTGTGGAGCATGAACCCGACGACGAGGAAGGCGCCGAGCGAGACGCGTCCGAGCGCGAACGAGCTCCCGATTGCGAGCCCCTCCGCGAGGTTGTGGAGTCCGATCCCGACCGCGACGAGGTACGCCACCCACAGGCCACTCTCCGCGCGGCTGTCGCCCGCCGCGGCGCGGCCGGCCCGCCACGCGCTCACCGCCTGGACCGCGAGGAGCGCCCCGGCGACGCCGAGGACGACGAGTGCGACCCCGTCGAAGGCGCCGGGGACCCGTCCGGCGAGTTCGAACGCCTCCACGCCAGCGTCGAGCGCGAGGAAGCCGAGGATCCCCGCCGAGAACGCGAGGACCGCGTGGAGCCACCGGTCGCTCATCGACCGGAGGAAGGGGAACCAGAGCATCCCGAGGACGACGGGGACGACGCCGACGAACAGGCCGACGACGGCCATCGTCACCAGCAGGTCGGTCGTCAGCCCGGGCGATTCGTTCGGCGCGACGACGGTGTGGCCGGCGGTGCTCCCGTCCGCCAGGACGAGCGTCACGTGGAGGTCCCAGCCGGGGGTCCAGCCGTAGGGGAGGACCACCGCGGCGCTCTCGCGCGGCGCGAGGGTGGCGTCGCCGCCCGACCCGCGCACCGCGAAGTTCCAGTACGCCTCGTCGACCAGCACCTGCGAGACGGTCACCGCGTCCGGCCCGTTGTTGGTGACGTGGACGACAACCGTCTCGTCGTCCGGGAGCGTCGTGTGGGTGATCGTCACGTCGGGGAGCGGCTCGCCGCCGGCGTCGAGGCTGGAGAACGGCGCCGCCGCGAAGAAGAGTCCCGCGACGACTGCGAGGAGGACGAGCGGGAGGACCGCGGCGCCCCACCGTGGGAGGCCGAGCGGCCGCTCGGCCCGGTCGACGGCCGCGCCGTCGGCGGTCGTGTCGCGCACTCAGACCACCTCGAAGAAGCTCATCCAGCCAAGCTCCGCGAACTCCGACTGGTGGGCGTGGAACATGTACAGCCCGGGGTCGTGGGCCGAGTAGTCGAGCTCGAGGATCCCGCGCTGGGCCTGACACTGCATCACCGTGTCCACCGTCTGGTGCGTCGGCGTCAGGGTCGTGCCGTGGTCGTAGTAGTCGAAGAACTGCGAGTGGGTGTGAAGAGAGTTGATCGGGTCGAACTCGGTGGCGTTGACGAGGTAGACCCGCAGGCGCCGGCTCCCGTCGACCTGTATCGGCCGCTTCGTCTCGCCGGCCGCCCACTCGCCCTGTCCGTCGGTCTCCCCGACGCCGTAGGCGAACGCGCGGGTGTTGACCGCGTACACCTCGTTGTCGCCGTCGAAGTCGGTGTCGACGCCGTTCATCACCATCACGAGTTCGTCCACCGCGTCGTTCGCCGGGTGCTCGTGGTTGCGTGTCCGCGCCTCCGCGACGAGGTCGGCGCGCAGTTCGTCGGTGACCTGCGACGGGTGGCTGTTGCAGTACGCGGCGGGTCGCTCGGCGACCCGTTCGGGGTCGGGGTCGACGACCATCGCGCCGTAGAGCCCCCGGTGGACGTGCTCTTTCAGGGGGAGCGAGTGGCAGTGGTAGAACTGGACGCCCGCTGGCTGGGCGACCCACTCGTAGGTGAACGACTCGCCCGTCTCCAGAACGCCCGGTCCGTTCTGTGGGATCCCGTCCATCGCCGGCCGGGGGTTCCGGAGGTGCGGGTGGATCGTGTGGGCGTGGCGACCGAGGTTCTCGAAGCGGACCCGGATCAGGTCGCCCTCGACGGCCCGGAGCGTCGGCCCTGGCACCTGTCCGTTGTACGCCCACGCCGAGAACTCGACGCCCGGCGCGACGGCGACGGTCGTGTCCACCGCCCGGAGCGTGAACTCGCGGACGGTCCGGCCGTCCTCCTCGTAGACGTCCTGCGGGACGGCTGCCTGCTCGCCGCGCCCGGTGTTGAACTGCCGGAGGAAGGCGTGGGGGTCGAACGTGGCGTCGGTGTACTCGCCGACCGCGCCGAAGTTGCCGTGCGAGCCGTCGTGGCCGCCGGCCGTGTCGCCGTCGTGGTCGTCGTTCGCCCGCCCGACGCCCGCGAGCGCCGCGCTCCCGGCGACGCCGATGCCGCCGAGCACCGCACGACGACTCGCCGTCGCCCCGGAGCCGAGCCGCCCTACCAGCCGTTCTTCGAGCCGCTCCGTGAGCGCCGCCGCCCGCTCGTAGGCGTGCGAGGGCATCAGCCGACCACCGTCGGGACGCCGGCTGGCGACACGCGGAGCCGCCGGGGCGTGTCGCGTTTAATTTGATTAACCATAATAAAAGATTAGACCAGTCTAACAAAAGCGTTCCTCCCGGACGACCGGGCCGGCGAGCCGGCCCGAGCGCCGCTGTTCCGGCGCGAGACGACCGATACCGGAGACTTATTGCGGCCGCCGACCACGGTGGCGGCGTGTTCCTCCTCCAGTTCGCCGGCCTGCCCGACCTGCTCCTCCAGATACTCGCCCTCGTCGTGGTCGTCGGGGCCGTCGTGGTCGTCGGCCGGGTCGTCCTCAGAATCGCGTGGCGGCTAGTGACGATCGCCGCCGTGGTGATCGCCCTGCTCCTCGGGGCGATGCTGTTCCTGCCCGCAGTGTTGTAGCCGCTACGCGCCGACCAGGAAGTTCCGGATCACGTCGTGGCCGGCGTCGGTCAGCACCGACTCCGGGTGGAACTGGACCGCCTCGATCGGGTGCTCGCGGTGGCGCACGCCCATCACGAGGGCCGGCTCGTCCGCGGCCGTGGCGCTCACCTCGAAGCAGTCGGGCACCTCGGTCGCGACCAGGGAGTGGTACCGGCCCGCCCGGAACCCCTGTGGCAGGTCGGCGAACACCCCGCGCCCGTCGTGGTCGATCGGCGACGCCTTGCCGTGGATCGGCTCCGGGGCGTGCCCGACGGTTCCGCCGTACTCGTACACCGCCGCCTCGAGGCCGAGACAGACCCCGAGCGTGGGGACGTCCACGCTCACCTCGCGCAGGACCGCCGCCGTCACGCCGACGTCGCGCGCGTTCTTCGGGTGCCCCGGACCGGGGCTGATGACGACCGCGTCGGGGTCGACGGCGCGCACGTCCGCGAGTGAGGCGGCGTTTTTCACCACCTCGATCTCGGGAACCTCGCCCTCGACGGGCGTTTCGGAGACGTACTCGACGAGGTTGTAGGTGAACGAGTCGTAGTTGTCGACGACGAGGACTCTCATCGCCTGGCCTCCTCGGGCGTCCGCTCGACCCGCTCGACGGCGGCGAGTACGCCGTCCATCTTCGCCTCGGTCTCGTCGTACTCGCTCGCGGGATCGGAGTCGGCGACGATCCCCGCGCCCGCCCGGACGGTCGTCTCGCGCGCGGCGTGGTCGACCGTCGCCGAGCGGATGACGATCGCGAAGTCGGCGTCGCCGTCCCACGAGAAGTAGCCGACGCCGCCGCCGTACACGCCCCGTGGGCTGGTCTCCAAGGCGTCGACGATCTCCATCGCCCGCACCTTCGGCGCGCCGGTGAGCGTGCCCGCTGGGAAGGTTGCGCGTGCCGCGTCGAAGGCGTCGTGCTCGGGCGCGAGCCGACCGGTGACCGTCGACTCGATGTGCTGGACGTGCGAGTACTTGATCACGCTCATGAACTCGTCGACGCGGACGCTCCCCGCCTCGGAGACCCGGCGCACGTCGTTGCGCCCGAGGTCCACGAGCATCGTGTGTTCGGCGCGCTCTTTCCCGTCCGCGAGCATCTCGCCCGCGAGCCGCCGGTCGTCCACGGGGCCGGTCCCCCGCGGACAGGTGCCGGCGATGGGGTTGACCGTCACCTCGTCGCCCCGGACCGACACCAGGGTCTCGGGACTCGCCCCCACCACGGAGCGGTCGCCGTGGCGCAGAAGGTACATGTACGGCGATGGGTTCACCTCCCGGAGCGCGGCGTAGAGCCCGAGCGGGTCCATCTCGCCCTCTAACACCCTGGACCGGCTGACCACGCCCTGGTAGATGTCGCCATCTAGAACGTGTTGTTTCGCGCGCCGCACCGCGTCCTCGTACGCGGCTCGCGGGCCCGCGCGCTCGCCCTCGCGAACGAACCCGTCTGGCGTCGGCTCGTCGGCCGCGGCGAGGCGGTCGGCGACGCCCGCCGCCTCCGCCGCCAGCGCGTCGTACGTCTCGCCCGGGTCGTCGCCCGGCCGGACGACGGGCGTGAGGACGAGTTCGACGGCGTCGGCGGCGTGGTCGAACGCGAGGACGCTGGTGGCGAGGACGAACTCGGCGTCGGGACAGACCGGCTCGGGCCGCTCGACGCCCACCTCCTCCAGCCAGAGGTCGTAGACGGCGTCGTAGGCGAGGAAGCCGACGAGCCCGCCGTCGAGCCGCTGGCGGTCCGCGCCGGGGAAGTTCGCGCGCGTCACGTCCGGGAGCGCCCCGCGCAGGGCGTCGAGCACGTCGCCGTCGCTCGTCGGGGCGACGAGGTCGGTCGCCGACCCGCCGAGAGCCGTCACCGCCGCGTCGTCGCCCGTCACCGTCACGACGGCCTCGGGGTCGTAGCCGACGAAGGAGTACCGGGCGTGCTTTTCGCCGTCTGTCCCGGGCTGGAAGGCGCCGTCCGGGTCGCTCCCGGCGGTCTTCTCCGCGCTCTCCAGGAGGAACCCGTAGTCGGCGTCGCCGACGAGCGCCGCGTAGGCCGCGAGCGGCGAGCAGTCGGGCACCGCGGCCGTGACGCGGACGACGACCGGGCCGTCGGCGGAGCCGGCGTGGTCGACGAACGCCTCGCGCGAGAGGTCGAGGTCGCTCACGCCGGCACCTCCGCCCGCGCGGCGGCGACGAACGAGCGCACGCGCGCCGGGTCGACCGCCTCGTCTCGCTCTATCCCGCTCGCGGCGTCGACGGCGTAGGGCCGGACCGTCTGGACCGCGCGACCGACGTTCTCGGGGGTGAGTCCCCCCGCGAGGACGACCGGCGTGTCGAGGCGGTCGACCAGCGCGGCCGCACGCTCCCAGTCGTGGGTCTCGCCGGTGCCGCCCGCCCCCGACTCGTCCGTCGAATCGACGAGCAGAGCGTCGGCGTGGCCGTCGAGGGACGCGAGGTCGTCGCCCGCGTCCACGGCGGCGACGACCCGAGCCGTCGTCGCCCCGCACAGGGCGTCGAGGGCGTCGGGGTCGGTCAGGCCGTGGACCTGGAGGTGGTCGGCGCGGACCGTCTCGGCCAGTCGGACCGCCTCGTCGGGGTCGTCTGCCATCGTCACGAGCGTCGTCGCGAGGAACGGCGGCGCGCTCGCGACGAGTTCGCGCGCGCGGTCGACCGACACCTCGCGGTGGGTGTCGACGGACACGTCGGCGATGACGCCGACCGCGTCGGCGCCGGCGTCGGCGGCGGCCCGGACGTTCGCCGGGGTCCGCATCCCACAGACTTTCACCCGCGGACGGACGCGCGTCGCCGACACGCTCACTCGGCCTCCGCGCCGGCGGCGCGCAGGGCCGCCAGCCGGTCGGTTGCGCCGCCGGAGTCGATCGACTCGCGGGCGGCCGCGACGCCGTCTGCGAGACTCTCCGCGGCGTCCGCGACGTAGAGCGCCGCGCCGGCGTTCGCGAGCACGATGTCCCGTCGGGCGTCGGTCACCTCGCCCGTGACGATCCCTTCGAGCGCCGCCGCGTTCTCCGCCGGCGTGCCGCCGGCGACGGCCTCGACGGGCGCCGGGTCGAGGCCGAGGTCTTCGGGGGTGATGGTCAACGGCGTCACCGCGCCGCCGTCGACCTCCGCCGCGGTCGTCTCGCCGTGGAGACCGATCTCGTCCAGTCCGTCGCCGTGGACCACGAGGGCGCGCTCGACTGGCATCCTCGCCAGGGCGCGGGCGATCGGCTCGACCAGATCTGCGTCGTAGACGCCGACGACCTGCGCGTCCGCGCCCGCGGGGTTCGTGAGCGGCCCGAGGACGTTGAAGATCGTCCGCATCTCCAGTTCCCGGCGCGGGCCGATCACGGCCTTCATCGCGGGGTGGAAGACGGGCGCGAGCATGAACCCGATGCCGTCTCGCTCGATGGCGGCCTCGACGGCGGGCGGCTCGGCGTCGATCTGGACCCCGAGTTCGTCGAGGACGTCCGCGCTCCCCGAGGCGGAGGAGACGGAGTAGTTGCCGTGTTTCGCGACCGCGACGCCCGCGCCCGCTGTCACGACCGCGCTCGTGGTCGAGACGTTGATCGTGTCGTACCCGTCGCCGCCGGTGCCACAGGTGTCGACCAGCGGGCGGTTCCCGGGGTCGATCCGCCGCGCCGCGTCGCGCATCCCCGACGCGAACCCCGCGATCTCCGCCTCCGTCTCGCCTTTCGCCCGGAGCGCGGCCAGTAACGCCCCGATCTGGGCCTCCGCCGCGTCCTCGAACACGAGCGCGGCGGCCTCGCGCGCCTCCGCCATCGTCAGGTCCTCCCCGTCGGTCACCCGCTCCACGAGTGATTGAATGCGTGCCATGATGAGTATCTCCGTCTTGCGATGTACAACTCTGTACATGGGTATATGGGTTTCGACGGGCGACGGGGCGGTTCCGTAACGTTGAAACGGGGAACCGCTCTACCCGTATTTGCACAGAGGGTTGGTGGTCTAGTTGGTTATGACACCTCCTTGACATGGAGGAGGCCGGCGGTTCAAATCCGCCCCAACCCACTTCTCGGCGACCGACCGACGAACGGAGTGAAGAGCGTCGGCGCCGTGTGTGGTCGACGCGGAGTTGAACCAGAGAGCGGAGTGAGCGAACGCGAACGGAGCGACCGTAGTTCGAATCCGTCCCAACCCACTTCTCTCGGCGTCACCGACTCGCGCCCCCCGGAACAGAGGTAGTCTCCGACGGCGAGGCCGTCTGGACCCCACTCCGCGCGAGCCCGGGCGAGATGCGGAGTTCGAGGCCGACCAACTGCCCGACGAGAGCGCCATCCGACGGCGCGGACGCCCTGCCGCGAGTCGAACTGACAGCACCGCCGGGCGCCGACAGGGGCCTTCGCCGCTGGCGTTTCCGCCTCGATTGGTTCTCCGACGTTCGTAAACCAAATTCAGACACTAAACATTGTACGTAGCTATATTTAGCATAGAAGTACATGTTCGTCGTCTTTGATGTCAAAAAGGCTTATAAGTATACAAATTAGAGTGAGCGTGTAGAGACGATGACCCACGGAACGTTCGAAGAGGCGGTCGAGCTGTACAGATCTGGAGAGCTGGGCCTCGCGCGGGCCGCCGCACGGGCCGGCGTCTCCGCGAACGACCTCGCGCTGGAACTGCGCTCGCGCGGCGTCGTCCTGCGCGAGGCGGACCAGACCGCGGTAACGAGCACGCGGTACTGACCGACACCGTTTTTTGTAGCCCCGACCGCCCGTGAGCGGTGCGTCGGCCCGGGGTCAGGCGATCCGCTCGACGTGGACGACCGCGGCGGGGTCGGTCCAGTCGTAGACGTCGGCGTCGAGGTTCGCGTCGCCCTCGATCCCCGGGTGCGGCGTGATCACGCCGTCGGTGGCGAGGGCGGGGTTGCTCTCGGTCGTTCCGTCGACCGTCACCTCGCCCTGGATCAGTCCCTGCGCGGGCGGCACCATGTCGCGGAACAGCTCGGTGTTCTCTTCGGTGCCGGCGTCGTAGCCCGGGGCGTAGTGCGTGTGACTCTCGCCGACGGCGTCGGGGAGCGCAACGGTGTCGAGGCCGACGAAGCCGTCGTTCGTTGCGATCAGCATCGCCACGAGGCTGAGGTGGGTGGCGCTCGAATCCGCGCTCACCTCGACGGCGCCGAAGTACGGCAGGCCGGTGTCGCCGGGGTCGGCCTCGGGCACGAGCGGCGTCGGGCCGTCGTCGGTCGTGAACACGCCGGCGCCCCTGACCGCGTCGGCCGAGTCCGCGAGGTCGAGCAGCGGCCCGAGGGCGCCGTTCTCGGCCACCTGCCGGACCGCCTCGTTCGCCGGCTCGCCGACAGAGAACAGCTCCACGCTCGGGCGGTGGAGCGCGACGGCCGGCGGCGTGAACGGCTGGCCGCCGGTGAGGTTGGTGACGGTGACGCGGTAGCGTCGCGGCCCGTCCGTCTGTCCCGGCGGCCCCTCGCCGTCCGGGCCGTTACCCTGCTGTGCGAGCGCGGTCCCGCCGAGGGCGAGTCCCCCGAGGACCGCGCCAGTCGCGCCGAGCGCCCCGCGGCGCGTCACTCCGAACCGTCCGGCCTCGTCGGTGTGGTCGTCGGTCATGGGTCGAACCCACTCGTCGGGACGTTCGACCCCGGTAAATCGATTTTTCGAGGTCCGGCGAAGCTCGGACCGAACTGCGTCTAGAGTCTGTAGAAGCTCTCCTCCGATACCACCGGACTTTTCGAGCTATCGACGCACACGGCGGACGTGAACGCACTCTCAGTGCTCCGCGAGGCGGGGATATCGGCGCTCGACGCCCTCGCGGCCGGGTTCCAGACGGCGCTCCCCCGGTTCGTCACCGGACTCGTCTTTCTCACCGTCGCCTACGTGGCGATCAAGGTCGTTCTCCGGCTGGTGCGGACGTCGCTCGACCGGCTCTACCCGGAGGACCAGGCCCTCGTCGTGAGCCTCCTCGTCACTGTCGTCGCCGTCTTCCTCTGGTTCGGCGTCGGCCTGACGCTCCTGAAGATCGTCGGGATGGGCGACGTGGCGGCGAGCCTCGGCACCGCGACCGGGTTCGTCGCGCTCGGCGTCTCCTACGCCCTGTCGAACATGATCGCCGACGTGGTCGCCGGCGTCTACCTCCTGCGCGACCCCGACTTCACGCCCGGGGACCGGATCGTCGCCGACGGCGTGACGGGCGAACTGCGGTCGATCGAACTCCGCAAGAGCCGCTTTCGCAACGACGAGGGCGAGACGGTCGTGGTCGCGAACCGCGACGTCGAGAAGCGCTGGCGACGGGTCGCGGCGGCCGACTGACGCGACGGGAGAACAACTTTGAATACCGCGCTCGGCGCACGTCCGGCTATGGATATCTCTGATATCGCGACCCCGGAGTTCGTCGAGGTCGACGCCGACACGAAGCTCGGGAAGGTGCGGTCCGTCTTCGAGCGGGAGAACCCGAAGAGCCTGATCGTCACCAACGACGGCGACTACGTCGGGGTCGTGACCGAGCGCCAGCTGGTCCGGTCGCACATCGAGGACGGCACGAAGGTCTCGGCGCTGGTGCGCTCGGCGCCCCGTATCCAGCGCACCGAAGACGTCCGCGAGGTCGCGCGGATGCTCGTCGAGGGCGGCGTGAAGGTCGCCCCCGTCTTCGAGGGCGAGCGGCTCTACGGCGTCGTCACCGCCGACGACCTCCTCACGGCGGTGCTCGACAACCTCGACGCGCTGACCGTCGAGCAGATCATGACCGAAGACGTCGTGACCGTCGCGGAGCACGACCGCGTCGGGCAGGCGATCAACCGCCTGCGCGAACACGGCGTCTCGCGGCTCCCGGTCGAGAACGAGAACGGGCGCCTGACGGGCGTGATGACCACCCACGACATCGTCGAGTTCGTCGTCCGGAGCGACGAGCGCCAGCACAAAGGCGACCGCTCGGGCGACTCCGACCGGATGCTCGACCTGCCCGTCTACGACATGATGTCCTCGCCCGTCCTCACCACGTCGCCCGACGAGTCCGTCCGGGCCGCGGTCTCGCGGATGCTCGACCAGAACGTCGCCGGGCTCGTCGTCACCCCGACGGAAAGCGACGACGCGATCGCCGGCGTCCTCACGAAGACGGACGTGCTGCGCGCGCTCACCTACACCGAGGAGGAGCGCATGGACGTCCAGATCACGAACGTCGACCTGTTGGACGGGCTGACCCGCGAGTCCGTCGTCGAGAGCATCACCGAGGTGGTCGACAAGTACCAGCGGATGAACGTCCACCACGCCCACGTCCGGCTCCACCGCCACAAGGAGAAGCTCCGCGGCACGCCGCTGATCCAGGCCCAGATCCGCCTGCGCACGTCGCAGGGACAGATCGCCGGCTCGGGCGAGGGCTACGGCGCCGAGCAGGCGTTCCGGGTCGCGCTCGACAAGCTAGAGCGCAACGTCCTCGAGCTCAAGGGCGTCAACGCCGACGAGAAGCACCGTGGACAGCTGCTCCGGAAGCTAAACGACCTCTGAGCCCCGGCCGCTACGTCTCGCGCAGTCCGTCCTCGACGATTCTGAACGCCGCGGTCCCGCCCGCCTCGCGGGCGTGGTGTTTCTCGAGTGTCGCCCGTCGCTTCCCGCCCCGAAACCGGTCGAGCCGCAGCACCACGCCGGTCCAGTGGTCGAGCGTGTGCCCGCCGAGCGCCCGCGGATTCCCGCTGTCGGGGTCGGTGAACACCTGGTTCGTGGCGACGACGGCGAGGTCCTCTCGGCGCGCCAGGCCCAGGAGGTGCCTGACCTGCCGGCCGACCCGCCGGAGCGTCGCGCCCTCGTCGTTCTCGTCGCGCTCCAGCCGGTAGTGGCCGGTGGCGCTGTCGAGGACGATCAGGTCCACCTCCGAGGCGAACTCCGCGGCGTCGCGAACGACGGTCTCCTGCTCGTCGAAGTCGTACGCCTCGCTGGTGATGAGCCGGCTCGCGAGCGCCTCGACGTCGGCGTCGACCCCCTCGGCGAGCTGTCGGAAGCGCTCGAGGGAGAGCCCCTCGGTGTCGAGGTAGAGGACGCGCCCGCCCTCCGCAGCGACGCCCACCGCCGCCGAGAGCGCGAGGTTGGTCTTGCCCGCGGCGGGCGGGCCGTACACCTGCGTGACGGCGCCGCGCTCGAACCCACCGCCCAGCAGGTCGTCGATAGGGGGACAGCCCGTCGAGATCGGCTCGCCCTCGGTCACAGCCGGGGGTCGCCCGGTCCGGGCATAAGCCCCGCGGTCACCCGCTGGCTCCGCCGGCGCCGCGTCCCCGCTCGCTCGGTCGGCGGTCTGGCCCGGCCCGCTCGCTCGGTCGGCCCCGTTCCGACGACACGCTTTAGCCGGCCTCGGCCGACCTCCAGCCGTGATCGTCGTCGCGACGGCCGACTTCGAGTGCTATCACGACCTCGTCGCCGAACTCCGCGACCGGGGGGTCGAGTTCACCACCGTCTCGCCGGAGGAGGACCTGCCGCCGGAGACGACCGTCGCGATCACCGCGGCTGACGACCCCGTGCCCGACGACGCCCCCCACGTCGTCGCCGACCCCGACGAGGCCCGCGCGGCGGTCGAGCGCGCTCTCGCGCGCCTCCGCGACGACGACGGCCGGACGGTCGTGGGGGTCGACCCCGGAGAGCGCCCCGGCGTGGCCGTCCTCGCGGGCGACACCGTGGTCGCCGTCTTCCAGCTGGCGCTCGACGACGTCGCGCCGACCGTCCGCGAGGAGGTCCGAGAGGCGCCCGACCCGGTCGTTCGGGTGGGAGACGGCGCGCGGCGCTGGAGCGCCCGGCTCGTCGACGCGCTCTCGGACCTCCCCGTCGAACTCGTCGACGAGACGGGCACCACGCCGTCGCTCGGCGCCGGGGCGCGGGGGATGGGCGACGTCCTCGCCGCGGTCAACATCGCGCGTCGGCCCGGAGAGCGGGTCGACGAGCGGGCCATAGAGCCGACGCCCGGGGAGATCCAGCGGGTCAAGGCGGAGTCGCGCCGGCGCTCGGCGGGCGAGGTGACCATCGACGAGACGCTGGCGCGTCGCGTCGCGCTCGGGGACGTGTCACTCGACGAGGCGATCTCGGCCCACCGCGACGGCTGACAGTGCCGACAAGTTAAGCGGCTCCCCGCTAATCACCCAGCGACGGCGGAGAACGTACGATGTCGGGGGAGACACCAGTCGTATTGGTCGTCGACGACGACGCCGAGCGCGCAGAGCTGTACGCTTCGTGGCTCGGCTCGCGGTACGACGTCCGGGTCGCACACGACGGGCGGGCCGCGCTCGCGGCCGTCGACGAAGCCGACGCGGCCGTACTCGGGCCCGCGCCTCCCGACGGCCCGGGCCTCACCGACGCGCTACGCGCCCGCGTCGTTCGCGTCCCCGTCGTCGTTGTCGTCCCGCCCGGGGGGGACGCGCCTGTTCCAGAGCCCGACGAACGGGTCGACGAGCCGGCCTCCGAGACGGCGCTCCGGACCGCCGTTGCGGGGCTCGTCGCGCGCCGCCAGTACGCGCGCGGCGTCGACGAGCTGTTCTCGATCGCGGCCGAGCGCGCCGCCCGCGACGACGACGAGGACCCGGAACTCGACGACCGCTTCGACGAGCTCTCCGACCGCCTCGGCGAGACGCTCTCCGACCTCGTCGACTCCGCGGGCTACCGCGCCGCCTACCGCGCCGCGACCGATTCGGACGAATCAGAGGACTGACTGGTCGTTTCTCCGGTTAGCAGACGCGCTGACCGGAAAATTCACCGATCACTCGACATAATTCATTTAATTACATAACAGAACACATTAGAAAATTATAATTTCCATACGGCGTATGGATTAGTTGCAATGTCCGATGACAACGCGTCCGGGCTCGCACAGCACCTCAAGGAGCACCCCCGCATGATGGGTGCACTGTTCACGATGCTCCTCCTGCTCTCGCAGGCGGGGTCGGCGGCGGCTGGCGGTTACACTGCCGGTCCGTAAGGTAGCTCGACCGACACCGACGACACCTTCTTCAGTACGTCCGACTCGTCAGCGCCGGCTACAGCTCGTCGAGATCGATCTCGTCACTCCAGCACATCTCCCCGTCGATCCGGACTGGCGTACGTTCGAGTTCAAAGAAGTTGACAAGGTCGTCTCGGTTGACCTCGAACGTATCGACATGACTCGAGAACAGGTAGTGGTCCTCCTGTTCGCCGACGTACGGGCGGACGAGCGCGCCAGTCCCGCCGCGGCCGGTCGGATAGACGTGGTACTCGACATCGTAGCTGTCTCCGGTCGCGGATACGAATGGGGCGGTCGGGATACTCCCCTGCGTTCGCGCCAGCGTCAGTGTTCCGTCACCGACGATGGTGTACTGGTCGCCGATCGCCTGCACGTCTCCCGCCACGTCCAGCGCCCCCGTCAGCGGGAACCCGTGGTTCAGCAGCCGCGCGAGCAGGCGGCCCATCTCGACCGCCTCCTCGTTCACCACGTCGTTGAGCGTGACGAGCCCGGCGACCGCGCCCGCGCGGACGAGCGCTGCGCCCTGCTCGAAGGACGTACAGGCGTTGAGGAGAAAGGCGTCGACGCCGACGTCGTCCAGCGTGGCGGCGTCGAGCGGGCCGTCCGCGCACTCGAACCCGCGGTCGTCGATGTGGCCGACGTAGTGGAGGAAGTCGCCCTCGGCCAGCGCGCGGCGGAGTTCCGCCCGCGTCAGGTCCTCGTGGACGGTCACGTCGAACGGCAGGTCGACCCCGGCGCCGTACGTCTCGTCGACCACCGTCGACTCGGCGGTCATCGCCCGGTCGTTACAGACCACGGTGATGCCGATGTCGCCCTCGACCGCCGACCGGCAGAGCCGGTTGTGGTAGGCCTCGGGGAGCGCCTTCGTTGCACCGAGGGGCGTGCCGTCGCCGACCCAGACCTGTTCGAGCGCGCTCGTCGACTCGGGCCGAACGTACGGCGCCCCCGACTCGGCCGCGCCGCCCGTAACCGTCCCGCCGCTGCCGGCGGCGCTACGGAAGAACGCGTCCGCCGCGGCGGCCTGGGCCGTCGGCGCGGCCGCAGGCTCCGCGGCGGGAGCGCGCACGGTCGCGAGGTCGTTCGCGAGGAAGGGCAGCATCTCGACGTGCTCGGGCACGGGTGCGACGTGGGTGGTGAACCCCCAGTCCGGCACGAGGTCGGCCACCTCGGCGTGGGGAATCTCGAGGTAGGCCGCCAACCGATCCGCGGGCGACAGATCGTACAGCCGCGCGAACTCGATATCGAGGCCCGGGCGCGCCTCGGCTCTCCGGCGCTCGTGGAGGTCGACGGTGTAGTACCCCTCCGTCCGGACGAGACAGTCGAGCACGAAGACGTGTTCCAGCATCTCGCGCGCTCCGCGCTCGACGGACGGACGGTCGAGCGCGCGGTCGACGCCCGACTCGGCGACGAGCCGCGGCCGGGTACCGGGCACGATGGCCGCGCCGAGGTAGTACGCGAGCGGCGTCGCGGCGTAGACGTCGCCGAGGTCGGGCGGCAGAACCACCTCGATCCCGGTGTCGGGGGGGTCCAGTCCCGCGGGCACGTCGAGCGAGTCTCCGAGTTCGACGAGCGGCGGGTGTCCCCTGAGGGTCGGGTACGACCGCTCGGGCGAGGTGGTCTTGAGCGCCGACCCGAACGTCGAGAGCGCCCGCATCACGTCGCGGGGGTCCTCGGTCGTCGTCACCGTCGCCGCCGGCTGCTCGTGGTGGCTCCGCGCCCCGACGTGGACCCGTCGCTCCTCGCCGAGGTCGATCTGGACCCCGAGCGGTCCCGCTCCGACCGTCAGCGGCCCGTCGAGTCGGAGGTAGAGCTTCATCGGGGCACAGACCTCCACGTCGTAGGTGCCGGGCCCGAGCGACGTCTGGCTCCCCTGCTCTACCTCGGCGACCATCTCGCCGTCCGCGTTCCGGACGTAGGTCTGGACGACGGTCGGAACCGTCACCGTCGTCGCCCGGACGCCAACGGCGGCGTCGACGGGAAACCGGAACCGGTGGGCGTCGGCCGGCTCGGGGACGACCGGCTCGTCGGTCCAGAGCGCGAACCGGTGGCGCTCGACGTGGTCGACGACCTCCAGTCCGGGGCCGTCGTCGCGCGTGGTCACCGAGACGTGAAGCCGGTCGTCCACCGCCCTCACTCCCCGTTCACGTAGTTCTCGACCGGCAGCCAGTCGGAGACGATCCGCCCGTCGTCGAGATGCCAGCGCTGCTCGAGGCGGTAGCCGTCGAGGCGGAGCTCGAGCACCGCGTCGAACAGCGGCGCGAGCGTCCGTACCTCCGGCTGGTCGTACTCCCGGGTCAGCCGCACGTGGGCCATCCCCTTTGTCGCCCGGACCTGCCGGCCGAGGACGTGGAGGAAGCCGAACGCCGACTGGGTGTCGTACCCCTCCAGCGCGGCGAGGGGGTCGACCCCGACCCGCAGTTCGGCCGGGTCGAACTCGCCCGCGACGGCCTCGAAGCGCTCTATCGACTCCGTGATCGCGGCGCCGAGGTCCGCGAGCGAGCCGTCGACCCGGCGTACCGGCGGGACGTCGGCGTTCGGCCCGCCGCTCGTGACGGCGCTCCGCGCGGTGCTCTCGTACGTCACGATCTGGGCGTGGCTCCGGTCGGTCGGGCCCGCGTAGCGGAGCCGCTCGACCGCGCTCTCGCGGTCCGCGTCGGGGACGACGAGCAGTCGCCGCCGCTCGTCGCCGGTCGTCGGGTCGCCGAGCATCCGCCGCGACACCCGGTGGTAGGCCTCCGCCGGGACGGACCCGACGACGAGCGTCATACTCCCCCGACGCTTCAGGTCGGCTAGCGCCGTCTCGAACTCCGCCCCGCTTCGTTCAGCGTTCGCGTTTCGATCCACCGGTACTCACCTACCGGTACGACCTGTCTACAATTAAAAGATGTTCATGTGCTTCAGATCGCGTGAGCTCGGGGGAGCGCGGCTACACCGCGACGACGACCCGAAACGCCGCCAGCACGACGACCGCCGCCGGCACCCTCCGCGTCCGCTCGTAGGCGACCGCGGCCAGTCCGACGGCGACGAGCCCTGCGAGCGCTGGGACGGGCGCCACGCCGGTCACCGCCCCGGCGCCGACGGCCAGGAGTGCGAGCCCGCCGACCGCCGCGCGCGGGAGCCGCGCCGCGGCCGCCC
>JAZKRX010000039.1:0-22378 GCA_036626375.1 Haloferacaceae archaeon | reverse complement strand
GCGATGCGGCCGTACACCGCCGCGTTCGTCAGCCCCGTCCCGCCGGGGTAGTTGTCGTAGAACAGGCCGCCGACGCTGTTGCCCGCCGCGTACAGGTTCGGGATCGGCTCGTCGCGGTCGTTCAGCACCCGCGCGTCCGTGTCCGTCGCGACGCCGCCGAACGCGAACGTGATCCCGCCCGTGAGCGGGTAGCCGACGTACGGCGGTTCGGTCAGGGGGACGGCCCAGTTCGACTTCGCCGGCTCCAGATCCTCGTCCGCGCTCGTCCCGTCGAGCTGTTCGGGGTCGAACCGCGCGAACCCGTCGTCCGGGCAGGCCTCGTTGTACGCCTCGATCGTCTCCTGCCCCCGTTCGGGGTGTTTGCAGCCGAGTTCGTCGAGCACCTCGGCGACGGTGTCGCCGTAGACCGGGTCGGAGGGGCCCTGCGGCCAGAGGTACTCCTCGGTCCGCGAGTCGGCAACCAGGAACACCTCGTGGTCTTCCTCCTCGAAGAACAGCCGGCCGAAGCGGGCGTAGGTGTGCGCGCGGGCGTCCTGACCTTCGTCGACGAACCGCTCGCCGTCGTGGTTGAGCACGGCCACGTACTGGTAGCCGTCGATCCGGTTCGCGCCGCCCCGCGCGGGCGGGGAGTTGCCGTCGATGAGGCTCATGTGCGCGCCGGACCACTGCCCCACCGCCTTGGCGCCCGCGTCCAGCGCCATGTCGATCGGTCGGCCGTCGTTGTACGGGCTCCCCCGGACGGGCATCTCGTCGTAGCTGTCGCCGTAGTATATCGTCCGCTTGCGCTCGTCGGACTCGTAGCCGCCGCCCGCGACCACGACCGGGCCCTCGTAGGCGACACGCTCGCCCTCGACCAGCGCCTCGACACCCGTGACCGCCCGCCGGCCGTCGACCTCGGCCTCGCGCAGGTCCCGGGCCTCCGCGTCGTACACCACCGTCCCGCCGAGTTCCTCGACCCGCGCGACGAGGGTGTCGACCAGATCCTCGCCGTCGATGAACGTCCGCGCGGCGGTGTAGCCGACGTGGGGCGGCTCCATGTTCCAGTCGACCCCGTGGTCGGTGAGCCACTCGATCGTCTCGGAGGACCGGTCGACCAGCCGGCGGGTCATCTCGGGGTCCGCCTTGTCGCTCGTCTGGCCCATGATGTCGTCGTAGAAGTCCTGCTCCGTGTAGTCGTCCACCGCGAACTCGTAGCCCCGCTCGGGGAGGCCCGACTCGGCGGAGGGCGCCCGGAACGACTGGACGTAGCGGGTCTGTCCGCCGCGCTCGTCGCGCGGCGCCTTCTCCAGGAGGACGGGGTCGAGGCCGAGTTCGGCGGCCCGGAGCCCCGCCGCCAGTCCGGCCATCCCGCAGCCGACGACGACGAGTCCGTGGTCGTCTGTCTCGCGCATGGGGGCGCGGAGGTGCAGGGTCGGGTTAATACACACGGTAGGGGTGAAGCGCGGGGGGGTCGCGAGACCGAGTGAGGCGAGCGCACGACGAGACGAGTTATGTACCACCGACACGAGGGCGAGGGCATGACAGAGACACCCGGCGCGCAGTTCCGGGCGCTGCTGAACGAGCAAGAGATCGTCCTCGCGGTCGGCGCCTACGACGCCCAGTCCGCGCGGCTGGTCGAGCAGGCGGGCGGGGATCTCGTCTACGCCAGCGGCTCCGGCATCTCCGCGAGCGTCCACGGCGGCCCCGACCTCGGCCTGACGACGATGACCGAGATGGTCGACCGGGTGCGGGGGATGGCGAGCGCGGCGGACGTACCCGTCTTCTCCGACGCGGACACGGGCTACGGCGGTGCGCTGAACGTCCGGCGGACGGTCCGGGAGTACGAACGGGCGGGCGTCGCGGCGGTCCACATCGAGGACCAGACGTTCCCGAAGCGCTGTGGCCACTTCGAGGGGAAAGGCGTCGTCGACCGCGAGGAGATGCTCGCGCGGATTCGGGCGGCGACGGACGCCGCCGACGACCTCGTGGTCTGTGCCCGCACCGACGCGGCCGCGACGGAAGGACTCGACGCCGCGATCGACCGCGCACGGGTCTGTGCCGAGGCCGGCGCCGAGATGCTGTTCGTGGAGGCGCCCGAGACCCGCGCGGACCTCGAACGGGTCGGCGAGGCGCTCGGCGAGTATCCGCTGGTCGCGAACCTCACCGCGGGCGGGAAGACGCCGGTGATCCCCGCCGCGGAGCTGGCCGAGATGGGGTTCTCGGTCGCGCTCTATCCCTCGGCGGCGCAGAAGGCGACGATCCGGATCCTCCGGCGAGTGTACCGAGAGATTCTGAACGAGGGCACCTCCGAGGGCATCCTCGACGAGATCGCGACGTGGGCGGAGCGCAACGAGGTGACGGGCCTCGCCGAGTTCGAGGCGCTGGAGGAGCAGTACACCCGCGAGCGGGAGTCGTAAGTCGGGGGGGCGCCTCGGAGAGAGTGTGTTCCCGCCGACGGTTCTCGCGACACTCGCGTTCGTCGGCGGCGTCGTCGCGCTCGCCGGCGGCGCACACCTGTTCGTCGAGTCGGCGGTGCGGGTCGCGCGGCGGTTCGGGGTCTCGGACCTCGTCGTCGGCCTCACCGTCGTCGCGGTGGGGACGAGCCTGCCGGAGCTCGCCGTCGGCGTCGAGGCCGCGCTCGCGGGGCGGGGCGGCGTCGCGGTCGGCGGGGTCGTCGGGTCGAACGTGTACAACATCGCCGTCGTCCTCGGCCTCGTCGCCGCGGTGCGGGTCGTCCCCGTCACGCGGGGGTTGATCCGGCGGGACGCGGTCGCGCTCCTCGCGGCCACCGCGGCGCTCGTGGTGGTCGTGCGCGACGGGACCGTGAGCCGCCCCGAGGGTGTCGTGCTCCTCGTCGGCTTCGTCGCCTACCTCGTCGTCCTCCTGCGGGTTTCGCCGGATCGCCTCGTCACGGAGCGAAAGACGCGCCCGGCGCGCCCACGCGACGGCGTCTTCCTCCTCGTCGGGGTGACGCTGGTGCTGGCCGGCGGGCAACTGCTCGTCGACGGCGCGGTGACCCTCGCGCGGACCCTCGGCGCGAGCGAGTGGACAATCGGCGCGACGGTGGTGGCGGCGGGCACCTCGACCCCCGAGGCGGCGGTGTCGCTCGTCGCCCTCCGGCGCGGGCGCGCGAGCGTCACGCTCGGGAACGTCCTCGGCTCGAACGTCCTCAACGTCCTCGTCGTCCTCGGACTCGCGGCGACCGTCCGGCCCGTCGTCGCCGGTCCGGCGGCGTTCGGCGGGGCGCTCTGGCTCGCCGGCCTGACCGTTCTCGTCGTCGCCGTCCTGCGAACGGGCCACGAACTCACCCGGCCCGAGGGTGTCGCGCTCCTCGCCACCGAGGCGGTGCGGTGGGCGCTGAGCTTCCGGTAGCCCCGCTCACGCCTCGACTGCACACCCCTCGGCGTAGGTCACCTCGTCGAGCGACTCGATGGGGTCGTCGCCACAGACCGGACACGATGGCCGGGCGCGGTACTCCGCCGTCTCGAAGGTCGTGTCCGCAGCGTCGTAGAAGAGCAGGCGCCCGACGAGCGGGTCGCCGAACCCGACGACGAGCTTGACCGCCTCCGTCGCCTGGATCGCGCCGACGGCCCCCGGGAGAACGCCGAGGACGCCCGTCGTCGCGCAGTCCGGAATCGTCCCCGGTTCGGGCGCCTCGGGAAACAGGCACCGATAGCAGGGCCCGTCTGGGACGAGCGTCGTCGCCTGCCCCTCGAACTTGTAGACCGCGCCGTGGACGAGCGGGAGCGAGGCGAGACGGCAGGCGTCGTTCAGGAGATAGCGCGTCGGGAAGTTGTCGGAGCCGTCGACGACGAGGTCGTGGTCCGCGACGAGGTCCGCGGCGTTCGGCCGCGCGACGCGGACCTCGCGGGCGTCGACGGAGACGTCGGGGTTGAGCCGCTCGACGTAGTCGCGGGCGCTCTCGACCTTCGGCGCCCCCACGTCGGCGTCGGCGTGGATCACCTGTCGCTGGAGGTTCGAGCGCTCCACGGCGTCGTCGTCGACGAGGGTGAGCGAGCCGACGCCCGCGGCGGCGAGGTACTGGATCACGGGTGCGCCGAGGCCGCCACAGCCGACGACCAGGACGGAGGCGTCGAGGAGCGCGGCCTGTCCCTCCGGCCCCACCTCGTCCATGATGACGTGGCGGGAGTAGCGGTCGAGCTGTGTGGGGTCGAGAGAGAGGCTCACACCGCCTCGTGCGTCCGCGCGAGAATAAGGGTGTGGGCGACGGTCAGTCGCCCGCGGTCGACGGATCGGTGTCCGGCGCCGCGTCGCTCGCTCCCCGTACGTCGCCGTCGCGCCACGTCCCGCGGCGGAACCAGAGGAAGGCGAGGACGGCGCCGACGACGTTCGAGACGGCGAAGGCGGCCCAGATCCCCCGCGGGTCGGGCGCGCCGAGGAACCACCACTCTGTCGGGAGCAGCGCCTGCGAGGCGACAACCGCGACCGGGAGGCGCACGACGGCGAGCGTCGCGAGCGAGATTGCGGCGGCGACGAGCGTCTTCCCCGCGCCGCGGAACCCGCCGGTGAACGCGCGCACGATACCGATGAAGCCGAACGAGAGCGCGACGAACCGGAGAAAGGTCGCCCCCTCGCGGAGGACCGCGGGGTCGTCCGTAAAGACGGCGACGATGGGCGCCGGGACGAGAAAGACGCCGACGCCCGCGAGGCCGAGCACCGCGAACAGCCCCTGCGCGGCGAGGTAGTTCGCACGCGCCGCGCGGTCGGGCTTCCCGGCCCCGACGTTCTGGCCGGTCATCGTCTCGACGCCGCGTGCGACCGCGACCGCGGGCAGGAAGATCACCGAAAACACCCGCGCCCCGATCCCGAACGCGGCGACCACGGACGTCGAGAACAGGCCGACGACGACCAGCAGTGCGTTGACCGAGAGCGCCCGGCCGGTCCCCTCGACGCTCGCCGGGACCCCGATCTCGAGGATCGTCCGGAGGTAGTCGAGGTCGGGAGCCATGTCGCGGGGGTCGATCCGGAGCCCCCGGCTCCCCGAGAGCAGGATCCCGACGCCGACGACCATCGCGAGGCTCCGGGAGACGACGGTCGCGACCGCCGCGCCCTCGACGCCGAGTTCGGGGACGGAGATCGTCCCCACCAGCGGCGCGTTCGCGATGAGCGTCCAGCCGTTGATCAGGAAGGGGTCGAGAGCGACGTTCAGCGCCACCGTGCCGAGCATCACGAGCATCGGCGTCACCGTGTCGCCCGCGCCGCGCATCAGCGAGACGAACACGAAGAAGCCGAAGGTGAACGGGAGCCCGAGCGCGATCACCTGCATGTACGCCGTCGCGCCCGGCAGAACCGCCGGCGACGCGCCGAGAGCGGCGAGGAAGGGCCGGACGAGCGGGTAGCCGACGAGGCCGAGGAGCGCCGACCCGAGGACGGCGAACGTCACCGTCTGCGAGGCGGCGTACTCGGCCGCCGCCGTCTCGCCTGCACCCGTGTGCTGGGCGACGAGGACGCTCCCCGCCACGGAGAGCCCCATCCCCAGCGAGATGAGGAGAAAGACCATCGGGAACGCGAAGGAGATGGCCGCGAGCGCCTCGGTCGAGTACCGCCCGAGCCAGAACGTGTCGGCCAGGTTGTACGCGGTCTGGAGCAGGTTCGTGACGACTATCGGCGCGGAGAGGTAGACCAGCGGCCTGACGATCCCGCCCTCGGTGAGGTCGAGGTCCGTCTGGTCGAAGCGGCTCACGCGGGGGCACCCGGCGCCCAGCCGAGCCGGCGGTCCAGGTCGCGCTCGACCGCCGCGCGCGTCGCCCCGGGGTCCTCGCCGAGGGCGACCCGCCGGGCGTGCGCGCCGTCGACGGCGGTGGCGACCGAGCGCGCGACCGCCTCGGGGTCGGCGTCGTGGAACAGCCCCTCGTCGACGCGCGCGCGCACCGCCGCGCGCATCTGTGCGTCGGGGTCGTGGAATCGCTCGCGGTAGCCCGGTCGGTGGGCCGCTCGCAGCTTCAGTTCCATCAGCGCGACCGCCAGCCCGTCGGTGTGCCGCTCCGGCGGCTCGAACACCGCGTCGAGGAGGGTCGCGAGCCGCTCGCGCGGGTCCGGCGCGTCGCAGTCAAGCCGCGCCTCGAACCGCTCGGTCACGTCCCGGAGGAACGCCTCCATCAGCCCCTCCTTCGTGTCGAAGTGGTAGTGGATCGCCGCCGTCGTCATCGACGCCTCGTCGGCGATCCGCTGCACTGTCAGGTCGGCGTAGCCGTGCGCACAGAGCGCGCACACGGTTGCCGCCATGATCTCGTCGGTCGTCCCCATCGGGTGCCGAATCTTACTGACCAGTTACTGACATCCTCCCACGACTGAAGTCGTGTTCCACGGTCACAGACCGTGCCCACGACGGAGAGGTTCCCCACTCGTCGCACCGCACGGTGGGGTTATGGGCAGTGCCAGTACGGCCCCCGACCGAGATAGCGGGCTTCATCTACCCCCGCGAAGGGTGCGTATCCTTACCTCGGACTTGACATCACAACTGACGGCACGAACCGTGGTAGTTGTTTCGGCCTCTGTCGGATTCATCCCACGACTGAACTCGTGGGCTTTCTCCTCGAAACGCTGTAACTACGAGTCGGCCCCGTTGTGGTTCTCGTAGTGCCCGAACACGTCCGTTACGTCGGGGGTCGCTCCGATAGCCGAGTAGACAGTCACACGATCGCCCGCGTGAAGGGTCGTTCCGCCATGGGGTGTTATCGGCTCTGCCTCCCCGTTTCGCTCGATCGCAACGAGCAGGATGTCCTCACCGATGAGGCCAGCTTCGGCGGCCTCCTGTAACGTTTGACCCGCCACCGGTGCGTCTGGACCGATATCGATCTCGAACACTTCAGCCCGCTCGCCAACGCGCATCTGACATCCTCCCACGACTGAAGTCGTGGGGTTCCACGGTCACAGACCGTGCCCACGACGGAGAGGTTCCCCACTCGTACGCGGTGGGGTTGTGGGCCGTGCCAGTACGGCCCCCGGCTCGGATAGCGGGCTTCATGTACCGCCTCGCTGGCGTGCATATCCTTACCCGAGACTCGGCAACACAACCGACGAACGCACCGATGGTCAACGTTTCGCTGACTGTCGGCTTCATCCCACCCGTGAACGGGTGGGTTTTCGCCTCGAAATACTGTAATCGACGATTGTCGGCCGTTGTACCGCCCGATAGAGGTACTCGGCGATGAGTCGCTGGGGATTTTCCATGGTATTCACCCCGATTTGTTGGAAGATGCCCATGTGGTCGGGATTGTGAACGACCGAGACGACCTCGGGGACGTCGAGTTCTTTGGCCAGCAGACAGACCATGATGTTGGTCGCATCCTGGTCGGTCGTCGAAATGAGGGCGTCTGCGCGGCCGGTCCCAGCGTCGACGAGCGTGTCTTTCGCCGTGGCATCGTCGTTAATAACGAGACAGTCGTAGTCCGTCGCGGCCTGCTCCGCCCGCTCGTCGTCGCGCTCGATGACGACGACTTCGTTCCCGCCCCGGGGTTGCGATCTCGATGAGGGGCGTTCCGATAGCACCCGCTCCCACGACGGCGAGATACATCGAAATTAGCCCTCCGCGCCAGCGCCGAACGTGGTTCCGAACTCTGCATCGGCATCGCCTCGGAGCAGTAGTGTGACCGCGTCCCCAGCCTTGACTGTCGTCTTCCCACTGGGGGTGACGATGACGTCGTCTCGTTCAATCGTAATGACTAGCACGTCCTCATCGAGGAGCTCGTTGGTGTTTGCTTCTTCGAGCGTCTTGCCTGCGATGTCTGCTCCCTCCTCGACGGTGATTTCGAGCAGCTCCGCGTCCCCGGCAAGACTGAGAAAGTCCGTGATCGCTGGCCCCTGTTGTGCGCCATCTGAGTCGAATTTCCGGTACGGGCTAACGTGTTCACGTCGAACCAGATCCTCTTCTTCGATGTCGATACCGAGATCAGTGATCGCCCGGGCGATCTGTGAAATCTCGTCCGTGTCGTGGCCGATAGCTGTAATCCGCAGATCGGTGTGTCCGGTCATAATCTCGCGGATATTGACCACCCCGGGGATCTGGAGTGCTTGCCGGGCCAAACGTTCGCGGTCGCTCGCCGACGTGGTACACATGAACAAGTTCGTAAGCAGACCGTCGGCCCGTTCGTAATCGATCTGTGGGTGATACCCCTTGATCACACCGCTCTCCTCGAGTTGTTTGATTCGATTGCGCACCGTCTGGGCGGATACTCGGACGTGGTCGGCGATATCCGTGGCTGAGTTACGTCGGGCATCCCGAGAGAGATGATAGAGGATCGACCGATCGATATCGTCGAGTCCATACACCATATCGGCAGTGATTGGAGAACACAAAAATAATTGGCTATTCCCACCGGAATCCCAACTGGCCTCGGTCGCATGCGTAGCTACGCCTCGAGAGCACCGAAATCGCGCGCAAACTCATGCGGGCGGTACTCACGCGCAGACATAGCTCATGCAGCACCATTCGCTTCGGGAAGGACGAGGACCGGTAGGTCACTTGTGGCGATGAGTGTTCCAGTCACATCCCCCGTAAGGAGTTTGACCCATCGACTCCCACCACGAGGAGTGAACGCGATGCCGTTGGCTTGGTGGTCGTGGGCCGTCTCGATAATGGTCTCTCCGACATCGGTCCCGTAGCGGATGTCAGTCTCAAGCGGGAGAGTTGAGCCTGCGAGTGCGGAGCGGACGCTGTGGAACATCCGTTCGGCATACGCCTCCCGCTGTTCGACTGATGCTTTGTCAGGAGCGCCGCCGGCCTTCTCGACGACATAAACGAAGATTCCGGTTCCCCCCGAAGCTTCAAGCATGGGTCCGACCGCGGCAGCAGTCGCTCGTGCATCCTCTTCGGACGCGACCGGGACGAGAACCCGTTCCAATAGGGGCTCACTCATACGAACCCACCGAATGCGACAGGGCTGTCAGCAGATGTACTATCGGACGCTCGCTCAGAGCCTCTGACGGAGCGTGGCGTGTTGTTGTGCATAGGCTGAATGGTTGGCCAGCAATCTTAAACGTTATGTCATTTATCCTATTTTATTTGGCTATTCCAAAATAAGAGCCCAAATAATAGAGAAGTATGCAGTATCGATGGTTTCAAATTTGTTTAGAGGGATATCTTGTGTGGACAAGGCACCGAACGTGACCCGAAACAACGGCTATGCACGTGGTAGCCCGTCAACTCCGACGTCTCGCGTGCTGCTTCCAGTCGGCGAACTGTCGTCGTCTCAGGGCGCCGAGACGGTCGCTCAGGCGCTGGCTCGGTATGAGGGTGGAGATATCATCCTGACACGCGTCGTTGCTGTTCCGGAACAGACACCGCTTGAGCTCCCCGACCGTATGCTTCGCCCACATCGCGAAGCTCTCTGTGAGTCGGTCGATTCCCTGAGCGACAGCGGCGTCGACACGTCGGTCAAGAGAGTCATTCGAGTCGGGCACCGACCGCCACGGATCGTTGCACACACCGCCGCTGACCACGACGCGACGACCATCGTCACCCGTTCTCCGGATACTCGCCCCTCGCTGGTGCCACTCCGTCGGTCCTGGCCGGAGTGGTTACAGGCCAACACGTCGTCTCGACTCGTCGTCACACACGGTGCTGGCGAACTCGATCACGTCTCCTCAATCTTGGTTGCGGTCGCAGGAGGACCCCATTCCGGGGCCACAGTCGAAACAGCGCGAGCACTCGCCGTCGACCACGATGCCTGGATCGATCTGTTACATATCGTCAAGCCGGACGCGTCGGACGAACGGCAAGCGCAGGCACGACAGTACCTCGAAGAGAGCCAGCAACGTCTCCAGGGATTCGACCGACACGATACGTGGCTTCTGGAGGCAGACGATGTCGTGGATGCCATCGCCGAACAGTCCGCATATTATGACGTGACCGCACTGGGTGGGCCCCGAAGCGGTCGACTCCGTCGATCGATCTTTGGATCAACCACCAGCGACGTAGAAACGAGTGCGGAAAGTGCGGTACTCACCGTCTGGAGTGAAGACACGACTCCATGAGGGTGTTCGAACGTGGGAGATGATCCGTCGTGTGACGACCCGAAGTTGAGTGTACATACTAATGACAAGTAACAGATATTCCGTCGGTGTGTCCGGTCGCTCTCGGCCGTCTAGGGTGTCAGCCAGAGAGCACAGTCCAAACCGGATGTCCCTACTCATCCCCGTGATCTTCCCACACGAGGACGCCTTGGTAGACCCGAACATCCAAGCATTGACCGGATTCGATATCGTGCTCTTCGGCTACTGGCCGACACCTGACGGGGTGGATCCAACGGTCGTCTGCAGGGACCACGCCGTCGAAGCTGAGGCCGAACTCTACGAGTTGGCGGCCCGGTTCAGTCGAGCCGGCGCGTCGACGGACATCCAGCTGCATTTTGGGCCCTCAGGCAAGCGAATGACCGCCCTTCAGAGCCTGATCGTCGAGGAAACTAACGCCGACGCAGTCGTCGTCCCAAAGCAGATCACACTCTGGAACAACGTTCTTGTCCCGTTTCGTGACGACCGCAACGTCGGCCGGATCGTCGAGTTCCTCGGTGCGTTCAATCAGGAGAGGATGTTCGCTCTAGAGCTGTTCCACGTCGCAAGCGAGGAGAGCGACATCAAGGCCGCACAGGAGATGCTCGGCGGTGTGGCACAGTCGCTCCTCAAGCGTGGGTTCACCGGGACTGACCTCGAAATCACTGTAGAGGTCGCAACCGATCCGGAGACAGCAATCGTCGAGCAGGCAACCAGTCACAACGTCGTGGTGATCGGTGAGACGGAGGAACAACCGGAGTCGGACCGGTTCTTCGGGTCGACCTACGAACGAATCGCCGAGCGCACCGATGTTCCGGTCACCGTGGTACGAAGCCGACGCTGACGGGGGTACAGGGACTCCCCTTCGTGATTGAGTAGACTGAGCGTATTGGAAAAATACCTTTTGTCAGTGAACAAACTGTACCTGCGGCCTATGCATTGAGAGGGCCGGTCTCAGCTACCAGACGAGGGGATTTCGTATCGCGGCGAGCAGTTTACCGGCGGCGACGGGCCGTCCCGACCGAACGCCGAGAATCTGGCGCGTCGGGTCCGAACGCGCCGAGCGTCGGCCGAGACGACTCCCGTCGTCTCGTGCGTCAGACGCTGTACACCGCGGGTCGCGATAGCGAACCGGGCGGACCGGAAAGAGAGAGGCGGCGCCGTCGCTCCGCGGGTGGGATAAAAAGCCGGAAACGGCTCGTTACTTCCCGCGGCGCGTCCCGCCGGTGGTGCTCGGGCGGACGTGTTCGGTGCCTTTCCCGCGGTTCTGGAGCCCGCGGTTCGAGCGACCGGCGTTCGTGAGCCCGCGGAACGCCCGGCCGCGGTGGGTGTCGTCACAGATCCACGAGAGGTCGTCGTCTGCCTGGATCGCCGGATGCTCGGGGTCCACGAGGATCACCTCGTGCCACTTCTGGGTGCCGTCCTCGCCGACCCAGTACGAGGCGAGCGTCCGCAGGTTCGGGTGCTTGCGGGACGCGCGCTCCTCCGCGATGCGCTGGATCGACTTCCGGCGCCCGAGCCGGTTGACGCCCTGGCGCTTCGACCGGCGCCCGGACGTGAACCGCTGCTTGCGCGCTCCGCCCTTGCGGACGGAGACGCGGACCACGACGATCCCCTGTTTCGCCTTGTAGCCCAGTTCGCGGGCCTTGTCCAGGCGGGTGGGGCGCTCGATGCGCTCGATGGCGCCCTGCTTGCGCCAGTCCTGCTTTCGTCGCCACTGCAACTCGGCGAGTTTCCCGTCGTCCGGGTCCCGCCACGCCTCCTTGATGTGGGAGTAGAAGCTTCGTGCCATTGGTGTACCGCGGGCGCTTGCGATTCAGCTCTCCCCTCGCGGCTCCGCCGCTCGGTTGCGGTGGTCCGGTGGACCACCCGAGCCACATGTCGTCCCGTGTGTACGGGTGCCCGCTGGTGCCCGCCCCCAGCGAGTTACCTCTCGATCCGCCGCTCCGGGCTAAAAGCGCGTCGGAACGGCCCGAGCGGCGTGCGAGGGATGGCGAGCGGGCGACGCGTCGGCTGACCAGCCGCAGTCGGGTGGGACTCCGGAAGGGGCCGGGCGCTCGACCGAAGCACGACGACGCAAGCACCACAGGAGCGAAGCGACGAGGAGCGCAGCGAGACACGCGAGTCGAGCGCCCGGGGGCTTCCGTGGGAGTTGGCCCACGATCCACAACCGTCTAGCGCCGACACGCCCTTGTCACCCACCCGCGTCCACGGGCCATGGAGCCGACACGGATCGACCACGTGGTGCTGTACGCGACGGACGTCGACACGACCGCCGCCTTCTACGAGCGCTGCGGGATGGAGCGAGAGACGTTCGACGACGGCCGCGTCGCGGTGCGGTTCGGCGAGGCGAAGATCAACCTCCACCAGGCCGGCGACGAGTACGTCCCGCACGCGCGCTCGCCCGAGCCCGGAAGCGCAGACTTCTGTCTGATAGTCGAGTCGGCTGTCGAGGAGGTCGCCGACCACCTCGAATCAGAGGGGGTCGAACTGGTCGCGGGGCCGGTCGAGAAGGTCGGCGCGGGGGGCCCGATGGATTCGGTCTACGTTCGAGACCCGGACGGGAACTTAGTGGAGTTCGCGAGCTACCGGTAGCGCGGGCGAGCCGCCGGAGGGCGTTTCGTATCGTGCCATGTGGTGTATCGGTACAACGGCCGCGGGACGCGGCGACGGTCCGGACCGGCCGAAACCGCCGCCTCAGCCCTCGAACTCGCGGACCGACGCGAACGACCCGTCGGCCACCGCGTCGGCGGCTCGTTCCGCGTCGACCTCGGGAGTCTCGGCGGGGTACTTCCGGCGGAAGTAGCGCACGACGTTCTCGACGTCGCGGACGAGGAGTTCGCGGGCGTTGTCGTGGTCGGTCGGGACCGCCTGTGGCCAGTCGAAGACGGTGACTCCCTCCTCGCTCACGAACACGTTGTACTCGCTCAGGTCGGCGTGGACGTAGCCGGCCTCGTACGCCGCGGCGGCCTCGCGGAGGACCAGGTCGAGCACGCCGACGGCCTGGTCGGGCGCCAGTTCCGAGCGCGAGAGCTCGACGCCCGCGAGCTTCTCCATCACCAGGGCGTGGCGGTTCTGGTCGACGGGCTGTGGAACCGACACGTCCGGGTACAGCGCGGTCAGGGTCTCGTACTCCCGCTCGGCCGCCTTCCGGGCGGTGTAGAGCCACGAGACGTGGTTGTGGTCGCTCGTGTAGTCGCGCTCCTTGTCGACCGCGCGAAACTGGGTGTAGCCCTCGCGGTGGAACTTCAGCGCGAGCGGACGGAACGACATGACCTCGAGGACGTCCGACTCCTTCCCGACGCCGAGCGGGGCGCCCACGCCGTCGATGGTGTCGCGCTCTGCGAACGTGTGCAAGACGAGCACGTCGTACCCCTTGTCCGTGAGGGTGTAGCCCTCGTACTGGATCGTCCGGCGCTCGACGAGTTCGCGGCGCTCGCACCGGTCCAGCCGGTAGTCGACCTCCTCGGGCGAGAGGTCCGCGAAGTCGGGGAGCTTCTCCCGGTTCACCCACTCCGAGAAGCGCATGCCCTGCTCGACGCCGGAGAGCAGGTGGACGTCCTCGGAGTCGAGTTCGGCCACCACGCCGGCGACGTTCCGCACCATATTGGTCGTGGCCGCCGCAGGGGGAAAGCGCCCGCGGTTCGCGGGCATAAACGAGTGAGCGCGATAGAAAACGGGGGCGGCGGGCACCAGAGTGGCCCCTCGGTCACGCGAGACGGGGCGCTCAAGTCGGACGACGGCTGGACGCGGGACAGTACCGGAACACCGAGTTCTTCCCGGACACCTCGACGGGTGGGACTGCGACGACGCGGCCGCGGCGGCGTGGAGGCGAAGCGAGGGTGCCGGCCTCGGGAGCGCGGAGGCGGGCGGAGGAGCGCGGTCGTCGAGGCGGCGGCTGGCGACTAGCGCGTCCGCGCGGGGAAGACGCGGCCTGCCAGATGGTCCGCCCACTCACGGCGCGCGGATGCGTGTTCGGGACGGGCAGTCCTGTCCGACGGTCGGTAGTGTCGAGATACGCGAGCGGAGTTGAGACCACCTCGAACGCTCCCGGCGTCTCGGCACCCGGGACTCGCCGCACTCCTCCTCCGTTGCGGTGCTTGCGTCGTCACCAGAAGCCGGCGGCTTCTGGTTGGCTCACGAGAGCGCCGCTCTCGTGGCCGTCCGGGCACGCCGAGACGCCGGCCCTCTTCAGTCCCGCCCGCATCGGCTGGCTACCCGGTCGCAGCTGGACGGGACTGAAGGGGGGCGTTCGAGGTGTACTCGGTCCACTCACTCGCATCGCAACGGTACCCCGAGGTCAGTCGCGGTGCGCTTCGACGTCGACCACCGTCTTCGTCGCATCGTGCGTGAGGTCGCCATCATCCGAGACGACCGGAGCGTCCAGTTCCCGGCCGACCGCTGCGACCAGCGCGTCGAGGCCGTCCCGGTACGGCCCGCGCGGGCGAGCGCGGTCGCACGCCCGAACGCGACGCGTTCTGAGGACCCGACCAGACCCACCACCAGGGACCGGGTGCGCTACTCGCTCCACAGGGCCGCGACCCGGGCTTCGACCTCGTCGAGAACGAGCGCGACGACATCGCGGTGATCAGCCGGCCACGACGCGTCGTCGCCCGGCGTCGTGGCGGCCGGCGGCGGATGGAGGTGGTCCCGTGTGTTGTGCGGATTCGGGTGCCGGTCACACCGGCACTCCCAGGTTCGATCCGCGTGCTCCTCCCGGTAGTGGATCGTGAAGTCGTCGTTCGTGTACCAGCGGACCGTCAACTGTGTCCCCTCGACTGTCGCCGGGTAGTACGACGGGGCAAATCCGACCCGGAGCGCCAGATGGCCGCTCGCGTCCGTGACGGTCGCTCGGGAGACTTGTCTCGTCGCCTGAAGCCGTGTCTGGAGAAAGTCGAGGATCGGGCGATCGATGGGGGACGGGCTCTCACCGTCGCCCGTCGGTGGCACCATCGAGCGGGCTACCCGGAGACCCGCTCGTGCTCGCCACCCGCCCGTTGCTGGCGGGCGCGTTCGTAGCGGTCACGCTCTTCACGGGCGGTCGCCCAGTCGGCGAGGTCGCTGTACACGTCGTCGATGGTCCGCTCGTCGCCCGCCTCCGCGGCGGCGACAGCGTCGACGGCGGCCGGTGACGCGGCGTCGTACGTCGCCTCGTACTCGGCGATGCGCGTCGTCAACTCACGAACGCGGTCCTGTAGATCCTCGATGGAGCGGTCGGCTGCGAGCTGGTCGATCCGTCGCCACTCGAAGTACGCGTCGTTCCGTTCGTAGGTGGCCGGACGGCCGTCGTGCCGGACGACGATCCCCAGATCGTCGAACCAGCGCAGATACTTCCGGGCAGTCTTCGGGTCACAGTCGGCGGCGTCGGCGATCGCGCTCGCCGTCGTCGGCTCGCGGGCCTGGAGAACCGTCCCGTAGATGCGCTGCTCGACGTCGTCGCCGCCGAACGCATCCTCGAACGGGGGCGGCCCGTCGGAGGGGCCTGTCTCGGACACAGAGAGACGTGAGGTGTAAAAAGATATAGTTCTTACTTCGGGGAATAGTTTCTTTTCCAGCGCGCTCCGATACTGCGCTGCTCAGAAACGAGCCTGTACGCCCCCGACGCGAGACGACTCACGGCCCGAGCGCGGCCGTCGAGGCGGCAGTTGGCGACTAAGCGTCCGCGCGGTAGAAGACGCGCCCGGCCATGATCGGGCGGATCGTCCGCCCGACGGCGACGCTCTCGACGGCGGCTCCGTCCGGCCCGAGGGTCACGTCCACCGTGATCTGCCCTTTCGGGTGCCCGACCGTCACCGGGCCGTCGCCCGCCCGCGCGACCGCGTTCGGGACCGTTCCGGGGAGCCGGGCCGCGGCCGCGACACACATCGCGCCCGTCATCGCGTAGGCGTGGTGGGGCGTCCCCGTGGTGAAGATCCGACTCGTGAGCGTCGTCTCGCTCGCGTCGACGGCCCCGCCGGTCGTCGTCTGGTACGAGCCCGGCTCGGAGACCAGCGCGATCTGGGGAACCCCGGGGCGCTCCGTCCGGGCCGCCTCGGGCGTGTCGACGAGCCCCATCCGGACCGCGCCGGCGCCGCGGATCCGCTCGACGCGCTCGAGGAGCGCCTCGTCCGCGCGGAGTTCGTCGGGGAGTTCCGTCCCGTCGAGGCCGAGGCCTCGCGCGCGCACGAAGACGTTCGGGTTCGCGACGTCGACGAGCGAGACCTCGTACGTCTCGCCGTCGACGACGAGCGTCTCGCTCGCCTCGCCGCTCGGGAACAGCGCGCCGGCCACCCCGCCGGCGGGGTCCACGAACGTAGAGTCGACGCGCGCGCCCGTCCCCGCGATCCCGTCGACCGCGTACTCGCCCCGGACCGCGGGTTCGCCGTCGCGGACCGGGACCCGCTGTTCGACGCGCGTGTCCGTGTTCGTGTTGTAGAGCGTGACGGAGCGGTCGCCGTCGGCGGGGGCGTCGAGCAGTCCGGAGAGCAGGCCGAATCCGCCGACCGCGCTCGTGAGGTTGCCGCAGTTCCCGCTCCAGTCGACCGTCGGCTCGGTCACCCCGACCTGTCCGAACGTGTAGTCGAGGTCGACGCCCGCGCGGGCGCTCGGCTCGACTATCATCAGCTTGCTCGTGTGCGAGTGCGACCCGCCGATTCCGTCGACCTGGATGGGGTCGGGCGAGCCAAAGATGGAAAGAGCGAGGTCGTCGAGCGGGCGGTCGGGCAGGGCCGCGCGGCGGACGAACAGCCCGCGGCTGGTGCCCCCGCGGAGGAGGAGCCCCTCGACTCCGGCCTGGCGCGTGGTGTCCATGGGACGGGCGCGCGGGGCAGGGGGGTAAGGCTGGCGGCGGTCAGTCCCAGACGGTTCGCGCGACGTCCGCCATCCGCTCGTCCGCGGTGACGATCGCGTCGGTGTCGCGGGCGCGGTGGCTCGCGACTATCGTCGCGTCGTGGATCTGACGAGGGAACGGGTCGAGGAGAGAGACGACCTCCCGAAGGAGTGTCTCGTCGTCGGCGACGACCGTGAGCGGAAGCTGTCGGTCGAGCGCGTCGACGATGTCGACGGCGTCGGCCGCGAGGCGCTGCCCGCGGACCGTGACGCCCTTCTGGGCCTGATAGACCGTCTCGATTGCGGCGATAGTCGGGAGTTCGAGGCGGACCTCGCCGGTCTCGGCACGGCCGAACAGCCGGTCGGCCCCCGCCGGGAGCGCGTCGACGAGGTAGACGAGGACCGCGTTCGCGTCGACGGTGTACGTCTCCATCAGTCGATAGCCCACTCTGTGTCGCGCGCCTCCCGAAGCTCGTCGACGAACTTCTCGGCGGCCTCCTCGCGCGCCTCGCGGTCCATCCCCTCGGCGAGCATCCCGCGGCCCGCGGAACGGTCCGCACGGACGAGACGGATGCCGTCCTCGTCCTCGACCCACACGACCTCGTCGCCCGGCTCGATGTCGTACTTCTCTCTGAGCCGTTTCGGGATCGTCGTCTGTCCCTTCCGGGTGACCCGCGTCGTCTCTGTCTCGTCGTCGGTGCTCACGCGAAGTACTACGATCGGTAGTACACAAGAGCGTTCGGCCGTCAGAGCCCGAACGTCTCCGGCTCCTCGACGTCGACTATCCCGCTGATCTTCTTATATATCTCCCCGACGGGCGGCGTGTCGAGCGTCGGGTCGAGCCAGTGGTCGCCGAGCCAGCGGTACTTGATCGTGCCGTCGGCCCCGACGAGGAAACACGAGCGCCGCACGCGCCGCGAGACGCCGAACGCGCGGGAGCCGACGTCGTACGCCTCCGGCACGTCGAGGTCGGGGTCGGAGTAGAGCGGGAACTCGAGCCCCAGGCGGTCGACGAACCGCCGGTGGAGCCACGGGCCGGACCGGCTGATACCGACCACCTGGACGGCGCCGGCGTCGAACCAGTCGAAGTCGCGGCAGGCACACCACTCCTCGACGATGGGCGAGAGATCCACGGTGTGAAGCCGGGCGCCTCGTCGCCGACAGCCAGTCCTCGTGCGGTCACGTCTCCCCGGTTCGGGCGGCGTGAGTTAAGCTGCGGCGAGCGGTAGTCCGAAGTGAATATGCCCGTCGGCCCGCTCGCGTCGGACGTGACACTGAGAGTCGGGGCGCACGTCTCGGTCGCGGGCGGCGTCCACAACGCGGTCGAGAACCAGGTCGACGTAGGGGGCAACTGCGGGCAGATCTTCACCCACTCGCCGCAGGTCTGGCGCGACCCCGAGATAGACGAGACGGAGGCGACGGCGTTCCGCGAGGGAACCGCGGCGGAGCTGGCCGGTCCGTGGGTGATCCACACCTCCTACCTCGTCAACCTCTGTACGCCGAAAGACGACCTGCGCGAGAAGTCGGTCGCCTCGATGCAGACGGAGGTCGACGCCGCAGAGCGGCTCGGGATCGAGTACGTCAACGTCCACCTCGGCGCCCACACCGGCGCGGGCGTCGAGAGCGGCCTCGACAACGCCGTGAGCGCCCTCGACGACGTGGACGTGCCCGACGACGTGACGATCCTGATCGAGAGCGACGCGGGCTCGGGGACGAAGCTCGGCGACGAGTTCTGGCACCTCGGGCAGGTGCTGGCGGAGAGCCGCCACGACCTCGGGGTCTGTCTCGACACCGCGCACCTGTTCGCGGCGGGCCACGACCTCTCGACGCCGCGGGCGGTCGACGAGACGGTCGCCGCCTTCGACGAGACGGTCGGCCTCGACGCGCTCGCGTGTATCCACCTCAACGACTCGAAACACGCCCTCGGGACGAACAAGGACGAACACGCCCACGTCGGAGAGGGCGAGATCGGCGTCGACGGGATGGCCCGCGTCATCAACCACCCGGACCTGCGCGAGACCCCGCTCGTGCTAGAGACGCCGACAGAGGACGGCCGCGGCTTCGCGTGGAACGTCGAGCGCGTACGAGAGCTCCGGGCGTAGTCGCGGCCGCCGGACCCTTATCTCTCCGGCGCCTATCGCCCGCGTGCGCGTCGTCACCACCCTTCCCTCGGCGACGGAGGTCGTCTACGCCCTCGGCGTCGAGCCGGTCGCGACCTCCCACGAGTGCGACCGCCCGCCCGCCGCGGCCGACCTGCCGAGCGTCGAGCGGACCCGGATCGACCCGAGCGCCGACAGCGCGAGCATCCACGAGCAGGTCGGCGAGGCCGCCGCCGGCGACGGGGTCTACGAGATCGACCGCGAGGCCCTCCGCCGGGCCGACCCGGACCTCGTCGTCGCACAGGGCGTCTGTGACGTCTGTGCGGTCGATACGGTCGAGATCCAGACGGCCGTCGAGGACCTCGGCCTCGACTGCGAGGTGCTGACGACCGACCCGCACCTGCTGACCGACGTGTTCGACGACGTCGAACGGATCGGACGGGCGCTCGGCCGCGAGGAGCGGGCGGCCGACCTGCTCGACGCCCTGCGCGCCCGGGTCACCGCTGTCGAGGCGGCGGTCGCGGGGCGCGAGCGCCCCCGGGTCGCCGTGCTGGACTGGCTCGACCCGCTCATGATGTCGGGCCACTGGGTGCCGGACCTGGTCGAGCGGGCGGGCGGGCGCCACGGCCTCGCGGCGCCGGGCGAGCGCTCGACGACCCGCGAGTGGGCCGAGATCCGCGCGTACGACCCCGAGGTGCTGGTCGCGGCGCCCTGTGGGTTCGACCTCGACCGGGCGCTCGACGAGGCGCCCGCGCTGACCGGGCGCCCGGGGTACGCCGACCTCGCCGCCGTCCGGGCCGGGCGGGCGCACGCGGTCGACGGCGACCGCTACGTCAACCGGCCGGGGCCGGGGCTCGTCGACACCCTCGAACTCCTCGCGGGGCTGATCCACCCGGGGGCGGTCGACGGCCCCGACGGACGGTCGGTCGGAGCGCTCCCGAACGCCGCGGCGCCCGAGTGACCACCTCGGCGTGTGACGCCGGCGCAAGCTTCATTACGAACCTTTTTTCAGCCGTGACAGCCGATCGACCCACATGTCCCAGTCCGGAGACCGACAGCGGATGCGCGCCGGCGGCCAGCCGGTGTTCGTCCTGAGCGACGACGCAGAGCGGACACAGGGGAAAGACGCCCAGCAGGCGAACGTCGCCGCGGGGAAGGCCATCGCCGAGTCCGTCCGCACGACGCTCGGCCCGAACGGCATGGACAAGATGCTCGTCTCCGACGGCGACGTGGTCGTCACGAACGACGGCGCCACGATCCTAGAGGAGATGGATATCGAACACCCCGCCGCGGACATGCTCGTCGATGTCGCCACCACCCAAGAGGAGGAGGTCGGCGACGGCACCACGACGGCGGCGGTGCTGACGGGCGAACTCCTCACGCAGGCCGAGGACCTCCTGGACAACGACATCCACCCGACCGCCATCGTCGAGGGGTACGGCCGCGCCCGCGACATCGCGCTCCAGACGGTCGAGGAGGAGACGCTCGCGGGCGAGGTCGACGACGAGATCCTCCGGCAGGTCGCCGAGTCCGCGATGACCGGCAAGGGCACCGGCGGCGCGGCCGCCGACCAGCTCGCCGCGGCGGTCGTCGAGGCCGTCCGCCGGGTCGACGGCAACGGCGACGACGTCCAGGTCACGGCGCGCGCCGGGCGCTCCTCCACCGCGACCGAGGTGTTCGGCGGGATCGTCGTCGACGACGAGCTAGAGCACGACGACGTCCCGCGGCGCTACGAGGACGCGACGATCGCGGTGCTCGACGTGGGGCTCGAACAGCCCGAGGCGAACGTCGACTTCGAGTACGACATCACCGACACCGGGCAGGTCGACGACGCGACGGCGGGCGAGCAGGCGCGGCTCGACCGCTACGTCGATATCCTGGTCGACCACGGCGTCGACATCGTCTACTCGAGCGACGAGGTCGAGGACTACGTCGCCGCGCGGCTCGCCGAGCACGACATCATGTCGGTCAGCTACGTCCGCGACAAGGAGATGCCGGCGTTCGCCCGCGCGGTCAACGCGGGGCGGATCACCAACCTCGAGGAGGCCGACCCCGAGGAGTTCGGCCACGCCGACGTCGTGCGCCACGAGCGCCACGGCGAGGGCGACGACGAAGAGCAGCTGACCTTCTTCGAGAACGAGGACGCGGGCCTCGTGACGCTGTACGTCCGCGGGGGCACGGGCTACGTCGTCGACGAGCTGGAGCGCGCGGTCCAAGACGGCGTCGGCGCCGTCGTCGAGGCGATGAGCGGCGAGGGGGTCGTCCCCGGTGCGGGCGCGACCGAGGTCGCGGTCGCAAACGCCCTCCGCGACGAGGCCGCGAGCGTCGAGGGGCGCCAGCAGCTCGCCGTCGAGGCGTTCGCGGAGGCCGTCGAGACGATTCCGCGGACGCTCGCGCAGAACGCCGGTATGGACCCGATCGACGCGCTGGTCGACCTCCGGGCCGCCAACGAGAGCGGGCGCGCGGGCGTCCTCGGCGTCGGCGTCGAGGCGCGGGTCGGTGACCCCGTCCCCGCGGGCGTCCTCGACCCGGCGACGGTCAAGCACGGCGCCGTCCAGGCCGCCGTCGAGGCAGCGACGATGATCGTCCGCATCGACGACGTCATCAGCGCGAACTAAGCCGCTTGCGCCGCTTCGCCGCCGACTACCTCGACGCCACCCGGGCCGGCCTCTGGGCCGACCGGGCGGCGCTTGCCCCGCTCTCGCTCCCCGACCGCGAGCGGGTCGTCGACGTCGGCGCGGGCACCGGCGCGTTCACCCGCGTCCTCCGCGCGGAGACGCCCGCCGACGCCGAGGTGGTCGCGGTCGACGCCGATACCGACCTTCTCGCGCACGCGCGAGCGGGCGACGACGGCCCGGACGGCCCCCACCCCGTCGTCGCCGGCGACGCGACCCGTCTCCCGCTCCGTGACGACGTCGCAGACCTCGTGACCGCACAGGCGCTCCTCGTGAACCTGCCCGACCCCGCCGCGGCGGTGCGGGAGTTCGCACGCGTCTCGGCGGACCTCGTGGCCGTCGTCGAACCCGACAACGCGAACGTCGGCGTCGACTCCACCGTCGAGGGCGAGGCGGCCCTCGACCGACGCGCGCGGGAGGCCTACCGCGCCGGCGTCGCGACCGACCTCGCGCCCGGGACCCGGGTCGCGGCGCTGTTCGAACGCGCGGGGCTGGCGGTCGTCGCGACCCGCCGGCACCACCACGAGAAGCGGGTCGAACCACCGTACGACGAGCGGGCGTACCGCGCGGCGCGCCGGAAGGTCAGCGGCGCGGCGCTGGACGAGCTGGGAGACACGCTCCGGGCGAGCCTCGGCGACGAGGGGTTCGACGACCTGCGGACGGCGTGGCGCGAGATGGGCCGGGAGACGGTCGAGGAGATGCGGGCGGGAACCTACCGGCGGGTCGAGGTCGTGCCGTTCGACGTGACAGTCGGGAGAGCGCGGGGCGCGAGCGAACGAACGGAGTGAGTGACGCGAGCGGTCCGCG